>CAMOEI010000001.1 GCA_946612115.1 uncultured Caryophanales bacterium
CTAGCGCTGCGAAGTTTGTCATCAACACAGTCAACGCTTTATCAATGGACGCTAATTGTTTCAAAGTTGGTAAAGTTCACGTCGTTGAAGTCATGGGAAGAAACGCTGGCTGGTTAACTGCTTCTGCTGATTTACTCCCAGAACAAACTAGACCTCATTTAATCTATATCCCTGAGAATAAATTCGATTTAGAAGAATTCTTAGTGGAAGTTAAAAAAGTCTACGATGAAAAAGGCTATGCGATGGTTTGTATTTCCGAAGGAATTGAATTCCCAAGAAGTAACAAAAACGCTCGAGTGGATGGCTTTGGTCACGCTCAATTAGGCGGAGCCGCTGCTGGATTATGCGAAATCATTGAAGATCGATTAGATTTACCAACTAGAGCGGTGGAACTCTCTTTAACTCAAAGAGCCTGCCCACTTGCTATTTCTAAAGTTGATAGAGAAGAAGCTATTAGAACTGGTGAAACCGCTGTTAAAGCAGCCTTAGATGGTGTTACTGGTAAGATGGTTATCTTCAAAAGAGTTTCTCAATCTCCATATAAGATTGATTTAGAACTTGCAGACTTATCTTTAGTTGCTAACGCTGAAAGTGTTATTAGACCATCTATGATGGTGGATCACACTAGAATGAGCCAAGAATTTAGAGACTATGTCGCTCCACTTATCGTTGGAGAAGTTGAACTCAAGACTAAAGACGGCATCGTCACTATGGCTAATTGGAAGAAAGTTCGCGTTAAATAATGCAAAGGATTAAAAAAATATCTATTCCGTTTCGCACCTCGATTATTGTTACTTTCGTAGCGATAGTCGGGTTTTGTGCTTCTTGCTGGTTGATTAACTCAGACTTATCCTTGATTCCTTTTGGATTCTTAATCGCTGGAGGAATTATTGGACTAGTTTACGCGTTAAGTGGATTATTCCTCATCATCGATGAAAAGAAATCATCATCAGGATTTTCTATCGCTTCTATCGCCATTAGAAACTTCATTCTTATTGGAGCGATGATTGCGATGGCGTTAATAGATAAATTTAATAACATTCCATTTTATAACCTCTATGTTTTTGTTGGAGTTTATACAGTTGGAATTGCAACTTACATCATTTTCAATTTAATCGAATCTAAAAAGGAGAAAAATGTATAGCGTAGTCAACCTTGACATTGCTGGACAATTCCTTGATACCTCTAAAGGGTTATCAGGGGAAACCATTAGCTCACTTATCGTAGTGGGCGTTTTGGTTTTACTCTCTATTTATATTGCGATTAGAGCGAGATTTGCTGACCCACTAAAAAAACCTAAAGGAATTTTATTCCTTGCTGAAGCAGGAGTAAGTTTCTTTGATGGGTTAGTGGAATCTCTTATGGGCAAAAGATATAACGGCTTTGGTGGACTGATGATGGCTATTGGAGTGTATTTATTCCTCGCCTTCATTTTCGGTTTAACAGGTTTACCTGCTCCGATTACTAATCTAGCCACTCCTTTATCTTTAGGATTAATCACATTTACTTTGATTCACGCTAATGCGATTAGATTTCAAAAGTTTAGATATTTTAAACGTTATATTGATCCTATTCCGGTATTTTTACCGATTAACTTAATATCCATGTGGGCCCCGTTGCTCTCTCTTACTATGCGTTTATTTGGTAACGCTTTAGCAGGATGGACTTTAATGACTTTACTATATTCTGCGATCGGTGGAATTGGAGATGCGGTTATTGAATACGCTGGGCAAGTTATGCACGTTGGAGGATTTATCGTTCCATTTGTGACACCGATCTTGCACGCTTATTTTGATTTATTCTCTGGATTTATCCAGACTACTGTCTTCTTGTTCCTATCAATGATCTTTATTTCAAATGAAGGACCGGAAGATGATATTGAAGAAATTGCAATGAAAGGAGGAAATTAATATGGGTAATGCCTTAGCAGCCGCTATTGCTATTTTAGCTGTTATGCCTTCCGCGTTAGGCGAAGCGTGGGTGTGTGCTAAAACTGCAGAAGGAATGAGTAGAAATCCAGATATGTATAGCAAGCTTAGAACTAACATGATTCTTGCATGTGCGCTTGTCGAAACTACTGCGATTTATTCTTTATTAGTCGCTATTTTGATTATTTTCGTTGCATAAAGGAGGGCAAATAATGAAAAAGACAAAGATTTTAATCTTGTCTCCGCTTGTGATTTTCTTAACAAGCTGTGATATTAATATCACCAGTGAAGATTTTACAAGCAAACTCATCCCTAATTGGCCAAGTTTTGTTGCTCAATTAGGTGCTTTAATTGTCCTTATTTTAGTCGTTATCATTTTTGCTTATAAACCAGTGAAAAAGATTATTAATAAACGACAAGAGTACATCGAAAATAACATCAAAGAAAGC
The DNA here is from genome assembly GCA_946612115.1 of uncultured Caryophanales bacterium. Taxonomy (GTDB): domain Bacteria; phylum Bacillota_I; class Bacilli_A; order RFN20; family CAG-826; genus UBA2450. Next base: position 2,378 of record CAMOEI010000001.1, read on the forward strand.
GAGAAGAGTAAAGCGGTTTGGCAAGAGAACGAACTCAAATCCAAGGAAACCATTATCGCAAGTAATAAAGAAGCTGATCGCATTATTAGCGAAGCCAAAAAACAAGCTAATGAAGAAAAAGCCGCAATTCTTGAACAAACTTCTAAAGATGTCGAAAAGATGAAGCTAACCGCTCAAGAAGATATTGCAAGAATGGAATTAGAAGCTCAAGAATCCATTAGAAAAGAAATGGTGGATGTCGCTTTAGATGCTTCTAAAGAATTACTTGGAAGAGAAGTTGATTCCAAAGATAACAAACGTTTACTCGAAGAATTTATTGAGGATATGAAGAAATAAGTATGAATGAACTCGCGAATCGTTACGCTACAGCTTTATATTCGTTAAAGTTAGATTCTAATAAGTTAGTCGAAACTCAAAACGAAGTTAAAGAATTGAAGAAGATTATCAAAGATAATCCTGATTTCATTATGATCTTATCTTCCTCATATTATGATTTCAAAAAGAAAAGCGAGATTATTGATATAACACTAGTGAATGTTGATGAAGATATTAAAAATCTCCTCAAGATTGCGGTTAAAAATCATCGCGCGAATCTCATTGTTGAAATCTTTGAAGAATTTAATTCTTTAGTAAACGAATATCGCGGAATCATTGAAGGATTAGTTTATAGCTCAATGCCTTTAAAAGAAGACGAGCTAACTAAACTCAATAAAGCTATTAGTGAAGTAGAATCCCGTCCTACCGATCTAAAAAATATTATCGACCCATCTTTAATCGGTGGAGTCAAAGTGGTCATCAACGATCACATTTATGACGGAAGTATTAAACATCATATCGACGAGATGAAGAAAGCCTTACTACATAAGGAGGATTAGTTATGAAAATTAACGCTAATGAGATTAGTGCTTTAATTAAAGAACAAATCAAAAACTACAACCACGAAATCGATAGCAGTGACGTTGGAACAGTTGTCACTGTAGGAGATGGAATTGCTTTAGTTTACGGCTTAAGTCAAGCTATGCTTGGTGAACTTTTATTGTTCCCAAATGACATCTATGGCTTAGTGATGAATCTAGAAGCAGATCACGTCGGTGCAGTTTTACTTGGCGACGATTCTTTAATTAAAGAAGGAGATGAAGTCAAGCGCACAAAACGCGTTATGGAAGTTCCTGTTGGAGATGCTTTACTTGGTAGAGTAGTTAACGCTTTAGGTCAACCTATTGATGGACTTGGACCTATTGAAACTAAAAAGCTTAGACCAATTGAAGTTATCGCTCCTGGAGTTATCACTCGTAAAAGTGTTGATACCCCACTTCAAACAGGAATTACCGCTATTGATGCGATTACCCCAATTGGAAGAGGTCAAAGAGAACTTATTATCGGAGACCGCCAAACCGGAAAAACCGCAATTGCTATTGACACTATTATTAATCAAAAAGATCAAAACGTCCTCTGTATTTATGTCGCTATCGGTCAAAAAAATTCAACTGTTGCCCAAATCGTCGATAAATTAAAATCTCATGATGCACTTAGTTACACTCTTGTAGTAAGCGCAACAGCTAGTGAACCTGCTCCAATGCTTTATGTTGCTCCTTATGCTGGAGTTGCTATGGCGGAAGAGTGGATGAGCCAAGGTAAAGATGTCTTAATCGTCTATGACGATTTAAGTAAACATGCGGTTAGCTATCGTACTTTATCTTTGCTTTTAAAACGTTCCCCAGGAAGAGAAGCTTATCCTGGAGATGTCTTCTATCTACATAGTAGATTACTCGAAAGAGCGTGTAAGTTAGATGATAAATATGGTGGAGGTTCAATTACCGCTTTACCAATTGTTGAAACTCAATCTGGAGATATCAGTGCTTATATTCCTACTAATGTAATTAGTATTACTGATGGACAAATCTTCTTAGTGACCGATTTATTTAACGCTGGTCAAAGACCTGCAATCGACGCTGGATTATCAGTTTCTAGAGTTGGAGGAGCCGCTCAAACTAAGGCGATGAAACAAGTTGCTAGAAGTATCAAGATTGATATTGCTAGTTATAACGAGATGAAATCATTTGCCCAGTTTGGTAGTGATTTAGATGCTTCAACGTTAGCAATTTTAAATCACGGCGATGCTTTAAATGAGGTTTTAAAACAAACTCAATATCACCCATATTCACTAGATAAAGAGATCTTCTATCTTTTCATGGCGAAAAATAAATATCTAGATTCGCTTAAAAAAGATAAAGTTAGTGAGTATGTCGCTAAAGCGTATGAATACGCTACTAATAACGCTAAAGAAGCCTTAAAGGCGATTAATAATGAAAAAGAGATTTCAGATAAAACTGAAAAAGCTTTAACCGAATGTATTAATAAATTCGTTGAAATCTCTAAAGAAGAATAGAAATAATTTATGTCTACTGGTGTTAGTAAAATTAAAACTCGAATCAAATCCATTACTGGGGCATATAAAGTCACTAGTGCGATGAAACTAGTTTCCACTGTTAAACTTAAGCAGTGGAGAAATAAAATGCTCGCCAATAAGGAATATATCCATGAACTTCATGAAGTGATGGGGATTATTTTATCTAACGCTAATAAGAGTGATTCACCATTACTACAAAATAATGAAAACGCCAAGAAATCACTTTATGTGATTATCTCTTCAACTTTAGGACTTTGTGGTAGTTATAACACTAATATCTTTAAAGAAGCTGACGCTAAAATCTCTAAAGACGATGAAGCAATCATTATTGGAGAAAAAGGAATAAGTTATTACGAAAAAGAAGAGTTCAAAAAGATTGAAGGATTCGATTATCGAAATAAAGTTGAAAAAGGATTAGTTAATGAACTTGCTAACTATATCGTTAACGAATACGAAAAAGGAACTTATAAAGAAATTCACCTCATCTATTCTGAATATAAAAATTCCTTAGTGTTCCTTGCTAAAGATTTCAAACTATTACCTTTAGATTTATCTACTATTGATCTTAACGGCTATCCACCAATTATTGAACCTAACGCGAATGAATTACTTTCTAGTTTGACTAGATTCTATCTAGACGCTGAAATTTATAGCAAATTATTAGAAAGTGAAGTCTGTGAGCAAGGGGCTAGAAGTAATGCGATGGAAAACGCCACAAATAACGCTAAAGAATTACTCGAAGACTTACAAATTGAATTTAATAAAGCTAGACAAGCCGCCATCACTCAAGAAATTACCGAGATTGTCGCGGCTAGTAAAGCAATTTAAGGAGGAGAAAATATGAAAGAAAAGATTCTCACCAAAGGAAAAATTATCCAAGCAGTTGGACCGATTGTTGATGTCGAATTCAAAGATCAACATCTTCCAGAACTTTTAACTGCATTAAAAATTAAAGTTAACGAAGACTATGTCTTAACTGTTGAAGTTGCTCAACATATTGGAGATGACTGTGTTAGAGCGGTCGCTATGGGACCAACCGAAGGTTTAGTTAGAGGAATGGAAGTTATTTCAACTGGTAAACCAATCGAAGTTCCTGTAGGTAGAGCAACTTTAGGAAGAATGTTTAATGTTTTGGGTGAACCAATCGATGGACAAGAATTAGGTGACGTCGCAAGTGCTAAAAAGATGTCCATTCACCGCAATCCTCCTAAATTTAAAGACCAATCCGTTAAAACTGAAATCTTTGAAACCGGTATTAAAGTTATCGATTTATTATGCCCATATGTTAGAGGTGGCAAAATCGGTCTTTTCGGTGGAGCGGGAGTTGGTAAAACTGTTTTAATTCAAGAATTAATGAATAACATCGCTAATGAAAAAGGTGGTATTTCAGTTTTCGCTGGAGTTGGAGAAAGAAGTAGAGAAGGTAATGACTTATATTACGAAATGAAACAAAGTGGAGTTTTATCAAAAACTGCTTTAATCTTTGGACAGATGAATGAACCTCCAGGAGCAAGAATGAGAGTTGGACTTTCTGGACTTACAATGGCGGAATATTTTAGAGATTATGAACATAGTGATGTCTTATTATTCATCGACAATATCTTTAGGTTTACCCAAGCCGGTAGTGAAGTTTCTGCCTTATTAGGAAGAATGCCTTCCGCGGTTGGTTATCAACCTACTTTGGCTACTGAAATGGGCCAACTTCAAGAAAGAATTACTTCCACAAAAGATGGTTCAATTACTTCTGTTCAAGCGATTTATGTTCCTGCTGATGACCTTACTGACCCTGCTCCTGCAACAGCGTTCTCTCATCTTGATGCTAAGACCGTTTTAGATAGAGGAACAGCAGCCCTTGGTATTTATCCAGCAGTGGATCCACTTAACTCATCTAGCAATGCTTTAGATCCATTAATTGTTGGAGAAGAGCACTATAAAGTCGCTCGTGGAGTTATTGAAATCCTCGAGAGATATAAAGAACTTAGCGATATAATCGCTATTCTTGGTATGGATGAATTATCTGATGAAGATAAAAAGATCGTTGAAAGAGCTAGAAGAATTCGTAACTTCCTCTCTCAACCATTCCACGTTGCTTCGCAGTTTAACGGCATTCCAGGAATCTATGTAAAAGTTGAGGACACCGTTAGAAGTTTTAAAGCCATTTTAAACGGTGAAGCTGATGATTTACCTGAAGTTGCCTTCTTATATGTTGGTACAATTGAAGAAGCTAGAAAGAAAGCTGAAAACTTAAAATAATGGAAAAGGATTTTCAAGTAACAATTTACACTCCACTCGGAAAATATCTCGTCACTAGGGCGGAATATTTAAGTGTGAAAACAACTGTTTCAGTTATTGGTGTTTTACCTAATCACGCTCCATTAATTTCCACTTTGGAAGTTTGTAAGTTGACCATTAAAATCGCTGGAAAGACTTATACATATGCGATAAGTGGTGGAGTGATTGATATTAAGAAAAACACTGATGTTGTTTTACTTTTGAATTCTATTGAAAGACAAGATGAAATCGATATTTTAAGAGCAAAGGCCGCTAAAGATAGAGCGGAAGAGTTACTTAAACATAGCGATGAAATCGATGTTAAACGCGCCAAAGCATCTTTAGCTAGAGCGCTTAATCGTATTTCTGTTTACGAAAATAAATTATAATTTATATAGGAGGATGTTTTATGCACCCATGGCATGATGTCAAAGCAAGTCGAGTTACTCCAGATAAGTTTCTCGCGTTAATCGAAATTTCTAAGGCTAGTAAAAATAAGTACGAACTAGATAAAGAAACAGGTCATCTTATTCTTGACCGCGTCTTATTTACTTCTACTCACTATCCACAAAACTATGGTTTTATTCCAAGAACCTACGCTAGAGATTATGACCCTTTAGATGTTTTAGTTTTATGTAGTGAATCAATTATTCCAATGTCTTTTGTGGAATGTAAACCAATTGGAGTTCTCATTATGAAAGATAATGGTTTGTTTGATGAAAAGATTATTGCTGTTCCTTTAAATGATCCATTTTATTCTCCTTACGATAATATTACTGATATCCCATCTCACATCATGGATGAGATCAAACACTTCTTTGCGGTCTATAAGACTTTAGAAGGAAAATCTACAGCGATTGACGAAGTCAAAGATGTAAATGTCGCTAAAGAGATTATCGCTGAATGTATCAGCGCTTATAAAACAATTATTGAACCAAAGCATTTAGCAGAAAGAAAAGCTCACTGTTAATGATTCATATCGTTTTGTATCGTCCTGAAAAACCACAAAACACTGGTAATATTATGAGAACGTGCGTCGCTATCGGCGCCGTTTTAGATATTATTGGACCTCTTTCTTTTTCTTTAGATCATAAAGATCTTCTTAGAGCGGGATTAGATTATATCGATTCATTGAAATATAATATCTTTCCTACCTACGAAGAATATTTAAAAGAATACCCTAATGCGGATACTTACTATGTAACTAGATATTCAAATAAGGTTTATTCCTCTTTTGATTTTACTGATTCTAATAGAAATATCTTTTTGATGTTTGGAAGAGAATCAACCGGCATCCCTCATGATATTTTAAGAAGTCATCCTGATAGACTACTTAGAATTCCAATGGTGCCAGAAGCGAGAAGCTTAAATTTATCTAACTCAGTAGCAATAGTGGTTTATGAAGTATTAAGACAACAAAAATTCACTAATCTTTCGACTAGTGAACAAATTAAAGGAGAAAACTTTTTATTTGATGAAGTTAACCATTAAATCTACGTTGGTTTTTCATTAAGAGTTTAGTGGACTCTCTAACGCTATGTAAGGTATAAGTTTCATAGTTTAATAAATTAACTTCTCCCTTAGCTTGACCTTTACGAAGGTCTTTTATTTTGCTGACTTGGACTTCCCCTAATTCTTTATTTGAAAGTATTAAGGCAATTTCACTAGCCACCAGTAACTCTTCTTTACTTGGATTATTGCTATAGATAACAACGTGAGATCCATGATAATTAGCGATATGGATAAAGACAAAATCTTTATTAGCCTTTTTAAAAGTTAAATAATCGTTTTGATCTTTATTTTTACCAAAGGCAATTTTAGTTTTGCCTAATTCGATATAGTAAGGTTCTTTATAGTCGATTTTGATCTTTCTTTTAGTTTTATATTTCCCTGGAAGATATTTTTCATATAATTCATAGATTTCTTCTTCATCTAAATAATCAAAGATTTCTAAGATATGACTAATTTCTTCTATTTCGTTAGTAGCGATATTAATTTCTCTATTATCATTTTCGATTGTTCTTTTACTCTTTTTATATTTAGTAAAATAATTATTCGCATTACTTAAGACGTCTAAATCATAGTCGTAATCTTTTAAATCTAAAGATTTAATATAGTTATTTAATTCCTCTTTATCATTTTGTAATGTTAATAAAGTTTGACCGATATTGACATATTCAATCTTCGCTTTTGCCTCTTCAATTTCTTTATTTAAAACGGTTAACTTTTTATTTAAAGATTTAACTTTTCTTTTTAATTGTTCATATAAAGGAAGAGCGTTTTCCTTAGCTTTTTTGTTATCCATCTCTAAAACATATCGATTAACTTCTTCTTTATATTTTTCATAATCTGATTCATTTACTTTTAAGGTTTGGTTTTTCTTTATTGGTTGATAAATAAATCCTCTAATGACGACATGATTATTAGTTAAATCTGAATAATGTTTCGCAAAGATAACTTTTTCTTCATTATCTAGAAGGATGAGATTATTGATTGTTGGGATGAGTTCAATGATTAGGTAATAGGTTTGTTTGACATAAAACTCATCGCTTTTATGTAAGGTAATTTTTATAACGCGATCTTCATTAAGAATTTCGCTTTTAATAATGTACGATCCTTTTAGATATTTTCTTAAATTATCGTTATATTGACCTAATTCTGTATGGCTAGAATAATTTGAATCGATAAATCCAATAAATGGGGAGTTGTGATTTAGACTTATTAATAGTTTCTCTTTGGAATAAAAAGAAAAGGAAAGTAGGACATCGCTAGAATTAATGACCACAACATTGGTGATGAAATTGTTTGCTATCTTTTTATTGATGTCTTCGTTAATTTTTCTTAATATCGAGAGGTCTAATTTCATAATCTTTCCTCTTTATCTATAACTTTTTCTTTGAAAGATGTCAATTTATCATTATAATTTCTTACAAGTATGAGAAAAGGCTTATTAATTATTCTTTCAGGTCCTTCTGGTGTTGGCAAAGGCACAGTCAGAAGATATATCATGGATAACTTCAATTTAGAGTTCTCCTATTCTATTTCTATGACCACTAGACCAATTAGAGAAAAGGAAGTCGATGGAGTGGATTATTATTTCGTTTCTCAAGAAGAATTCCAAAGAAATATCGACGAAGGTAATTTCCTTGAATGGGAAGAGTTTGTTGGTAATCGATATGGAACCCCAAAAGATAAAGTAGAAGAACTTCGTAATAAGGGTAAAAATGTCTTATTAGAAATCGAAGTTAACGGGGCAACCGAAGTGATGAATAAGGTTAATGATGACCGCGTTGTTTCAATCTTCTTAATGCCTCCAAATTTACAAGCCTTAGAAAATCGCATCAGAAGAAGAAAAACTGAAAGTGAAGAAGTTATCAGATCTCGACTTGAAAAAGGTAAAAAAGAGATGAAAATGTCTGACCGTTACGAATATGTTGTCTTAAATGACGATGTAAGTAGAGCAAGCCAAGAGATTGTTGATATAATTAAAGCAAGAATCAAAAGAAAATAGCTGGACGATATGAAAATAATTGAACTGTTAATCGAAAGAAATAATTATTCCTTAAATCGTCCTTTTTCTTACCTTTATAGCGGTAATAAGAAAGTTGGAGAAGGATTTCGAGTATTAGTCACTTTTAATCATCAATCTTTAGTGGGCTATGTCACTAAAGTCATTGAAACTAGTGAAACTAAACAAGAAATCGAAAATCGACTTGGTTTTTCTATTAGTGAAATTGATGATGTTATCGATCAAAGCGCTTTATTAAGTAAAGATTTATTAGATTTAGCGGATCAAATCGCTGATTATTATCTCGCTAGTAAAATCTCTGTTTTACAAACGATGCTTCCTCCTAGTTTATCTCCTAGAAGAAGTTCTTTAAAGGCTCCAAAAATTGCTTACACTCAATATGTTGAAATTAGTAAATATGATGAAAGTGATTTAACCTATAAACAAATTGAATTGTTAAGGCTTATTAAGGAAGAAAAGAAAGTCAAAAAAAGCGAGATTAAACAAGTCTCTATCTTAAATAAATTAATCGAAAAAGGTTTAGTGAAAATCACCAAAGAAGAAAAGAGTCGATTAGAATTACCTAATTACGACGTTACTCCTATCCCTAGTCTTACTAGTGATCAACAAAAAGTCGTGGATGAATTCTTATCTAGTGATGATGAAGTTTATTTATTACAAGGAGTTACTGGAAGTGGGAAAAGCGAAGTCTATTTATCTTTGTCTGAAAAATATTTAAAAGACGGCAAATCAGTTTTGATGTTAGTGCCTGAAATTAGTTTAACTCCAATGATGGTGAGAAACTTTATTTCTCGTTTTCATGATAATGTCGCGATTTTACATAGTGAGTTAACTCCAGCAGAAAAATATGATGAATATCGTAAGATCGCCAGAGGTGACGCAAAAATAGTGGTTGGTGCACGTAGTGCAATCTTCGCACCTTTACCTAATATTGGATTAATCATATTAGATGAAGAACATGTTGAATCATATAAACAAGATGTTTCTCCATTTTATCACGCTAAAGACGTTGCAATTTTAAGAGCGAAGGCCCATCACGCTAAGGTTTTATTAGGTAGTGCGACCCCATCTTTAGAAAGTCGAGCCAGAGGTCAAAAAGGTGTCTATCATCTTTTAAGATTAGATAAAAGAATTAATGAACAACCTCTTCCAAAAACCACAATCGTGAATCTATCTGATTATCATAATATCGATAAAGAAAGTTATATCTTCTCTCATAAATTAAGAGACGCGATAAAAATAAATCTAGAAAAAGGTAATCAAACGATTTTATTAATTAATCGTAGAGGTTTTTCTAGTTCGGTTTCTTGTAGGAGCTGTGGATATATTTTTAAATGTCCAACTTGCTCTATACCTCTAACCTACCATAAAAAAGATAGAATGCTTAAGTGCCATCACTGTAATTATGTTGAAGAGGCTGTTGATAATTGTCCGATGTGCGGCTCAAAATATTTGATGAGAAGTGGATTTGGCACTGAAAGAATTGAAGAAGAAGTCCATCGATTATTCCCAGAAGCAAGAACATTAAGACTCGATAGTGATTCTGCGAAAATTAGAACAAAGATTTCAAAAACAATTGAAGCATTCAGAAATAAAGAAGCCGATATTTTAATCGGCACTCAAATGATCGCTAAAGGACATGATTTCCCTGATGTCACTTTAGTCGGCGTTGTTTTAGCGGATATCGGATTATCTTTACCAAGTTATCGAAGCGCTGAAAGAGTGTTTGAATTAGTCACTCAAGCAGTCGGTAGATGTGGTAGAGGAGAGAAAAAAGGTGAAGCGATTATTCAAACTTATTCTCCAAGTCACTACGCAATCACTATGGCGGCAAGACAAGATTATGATGTTTTCTACGCTAGAGAAATGCAGGCAAGAAAAGTTCAAGGATATCCACCTTATATGTATCTTGCTAGTGTGACTGTTTCTAGTAAGAGTGAAGAGGCAGTTATCGATTTAACTTATCAATTAATTGATAAACTTAATTTTATGCTCAAAGATAATGCAGTTATTTTAGGTCCAACAACCCCTTATGTTCCATATCAAAATAATTCATATGTGAGACTAATTCTCATCAAATATAAAAACTATGATTTAGTTCATGATTCATTAAAGAAGATTCTAGATTCCAATAGCGGGAAATCTAATGTCTCTATCAGTATTAATATTGACCCTTACAATTTATAATTGAAATGTTGTAATATTATAGCGAGGTTTTTTGAAATGATTAATGTAAATGTTTATGGTTTAGATCAATTCGTTGTTGGCGATTTATCTAAGGAAATTACCCCAAAATTAGCAAAGCTATACGAAGTTGAAGAAGATGATATTTTCTTCACCTCCACAAATAATATGATCTTTCACGATGGAATGGATCAAACTTCTTGGAGAACAATTATTGAAGTTAACGCTCCTAAAAAAGTTGAAGTCCTTCAAAATCAAGTTGTGGAATTACTACAACATTATTTCTCTTCAGTAGCGATTCACATCGAATATTTATTTAAATATTTCTCCGTTGATCATTACGTAAAAAGAATCAATCCAGATTACCCACTTTTCATGAGAGAAGATAATCTCGTTAATTTAGAAACCGAATACACCGAAGATATGGAAGAAGGAGAAGAGGAAGACCAAATCTACACCGGAAATATCTTTGATGATATGGATATTAACTAATTTTTGCTCAAGTTTTTTATTCACTTGTTTAATAAAAGAGAAAGTAGACACCTAGTCTATTTTTTCTTTTCATCTAACTTAGTTAGAGTATAATTGAAATATGAACCAATTCGAACTCGCTAAAACTATCTTAACGAAAATCGTCCTTAAGGACATTCCTTTTACGATTGCTTTACGCGTTTCATTTAAGGAAAGCGATGTTGAACCTCAAATCAAATCTAATATCTCTGCCCTTATTGGCTGTGAGCTTAGACATCATCTTATCTTTGATAATTTAGTGGAAAGATATGTCGGCGAAGTTGAATTTGAGAAGACTATTTATCTACGATTTGCTTTAGCAAATTCATTATTCCTAAAACGATTTAATGAAGAAGAACTTTATGAACTTTCTAAGGAAGATATTGATGAAGAAAAAGTTGATTACATTCGTGAATTCGCTTTATCGACATTAGAAATCATTCCTTCTGAACTTGATAAATTCTCCCCTGAATATTTATCGATGAGATATAACACTCCTACATGGGTGGTGAGGATGTGGCAAAAGCAATTTGGTAAATCAATTGCCTTTAAGACTTTAAAAGTTAATTATCGTCCTAGTGTTTCCACAGTGAGAATTGATGAAACTAAAGTCGATAAAGAAGCTTTTTTAAGAAAACATCCAGATTTCTCGACCTCCACAGTGGATAATATCTTGGTTTTCCATGGACGAGGGACACCAAGTTATCTAGAAGAGTTTAAAGACTATCGTATTTTCTATATGAAAATGGCGACTAAATATCTTCTTGATCAATTAGACCTTGATCCAATTAAAAAATATGCGGTTTATAGCGATGTTCCAAATAACATCTATCTAGATTTGTATACTAGATTCGGCAAAGAACTCAAATGCGATTATATTTGTAATCATACAAAAGCGTATTTTGAAACTAAAAAGGTTTTAGAGGATTTATCTATACCTCATTTATATCTATATGAAGCTGGATATTCTAGTGTTGTTACTTGTTTATCAAGTAAAGCTAATATTTTCTTCTGCATGCCTAAAAATTCAACTTTTGATTTATTTAGAAGTACTCCTGATTACTTTTTAAGAGTGAAACAAGATGAACTCTCTAATCTTATTGAAAATGAATCTAAAGCTTTAGAGGAATGCTCTAAACAAGTGGAATTAGATGGGGAACTCATTTATATGGTTCCAACATTATCTAGAAAAGAAACAAGCACTTTAATCGCTAATTTTTTAATCAATCATAAAGATTATGAATTAATCGAAGAGAAACAGTTCTTCCCTTATGAAGTTTTTGATTCTTGCTTATATTACGCAAGACTTAGAAAAGTGAAATTAGAAAATGATTAATTTATACGGAGTACAATTAGAAAAGCTTAAAGACTTAATGGTGAGTTATGGTCAAAAGCCATATCGAGCGATTCAGTTATATACTTGGCTATATGAAAAGAAAGCCACATCATTTGATGAAATGACCGACATCTCTAAATCATTCAGAGATGTTTTAAACGCAGATTTCATTTTAGACATTCCAAAGATCGCTATTAAACAAGTTAGTAGTGATGGGACGATTAAATTACTTTTAGAACTTGAAGATGGCTACAAGGTAGAAACCGTTTTAATGAGATATAACTACGGTAATGCGGTCTGTGTTTCTAGCCAAGTTGGTTGCAACATGGGGTGCAGTTTTTGTAGTAGTGGAGTATTAGGAAAACAAAGAAATCTAAGACCAGAAGAAATGGTTGGACAAGTCTTAGTGATCAATAATCTTCTTAGAGAAGAAAATAGAGGTCAAAGAGTCTCTCATATCGTTGTTATGGGAACTGGAGAACCTTTTGATAATTACGATAACGTCATTGATTTTATTAGAATTGTTAACGCTCAAAAAGGGCTCGCTATTGGGGCTAGACACATCACTGTTTCTACATGTGGCATTCCAGATAAAATAAGAAAATACGCTAGTGAGGGACTACAAACTAATTTAGCGATTTCTCTACACGCTCCTAATAATAAACTTCGTAACGCTTTAATGAAGATTAATAAAGTTTATCCATTAGAAGTTTTAATGGAAGCAGTTAAAGATTATGAAAGTGTTGCTGGTAGAAGAGTGACATATGAGTACCTTCTTTTAGAAGGTATTAATGACACCAAAGAATGTGCCCAAGAATTAATCGAATTAATTAAAGGCACTAATGGATATGTCAATTTAATCCCATATAATGAAACAAATAAAAACGACTATAAACGTAGTAGCGGTAATCGCGTTCACGCATTTTTAGATATGTTGATGAAAGGTGGAGTAAAAGCCACTATTAGAAAAGAGTTTGGTAGCGATATTGATGCTGCTTGTGGACAACTTCGCGCTAAAGAAAAGGAGAGAAACGATGAGTAATTACCTCTCTGGGCATTACGCCAATTTATCTAACAAAGGAAAAGTTAGAAATAATAATGAAGATTATGCTGCTAGTAGAATAAACCCATACGGCAATCTTTTGCTCGTTGTTGCGGATGGGATGGGTGGAGCGAATAAAGGTGAATATGCCTCTAAAAAATGCGTTACAACGATTGAAAACGCCTTTATGAGTTTAGAAGAAGAATTTAAAAGCGAAAGACAAGTTATTAAGTGGCTTAATGAAGTTATTAATATCGCTAACGATGAAGTGTATAAAAAATCTATTTCTGATAAGCGTTATGAGAAGATGGGAACAACCTTATCTTTAGTTCTTCTTATCAAAGATAAGATGTATACTGCTCAAATCGGTGATAGTAGAATTTATATGGTCAAAGATAAAAAACTTGTTCAAGTCAGTGTTGATCAAACTTATGTTCAATATCTTCTTAACCAAAAGAAATTATCGTTACAGCAAATCGCTACTCATCCTGATCGACATAAACTCACTAATGCTTTAGGTTTAAAAAAGAATGTCTCTATCGATATCAATGTCTATGATTATCATAACGAATCGATTTTACTTTGCACTGATGGAGTCTATAACAATGTTCCTTTAATTGATATTGAATCGATTATGAAAGGGACAGAATCTAGCGAGAGAAAATGCCAACAACTTATCTTATTTGGTAACGCTAATGGTGGTAGCGATAACATGGCAGTGGTCGTTTGGGAGAGCAATTAATGCCAATTGAACTCAACAAAATCATTGAAAACCGTTATTTTGTTTTAAGGCATCTCGCTAGTGGTGGGATGGCGGATATCTATGAAGCTAAGGATATTGTTACTTCTAAAGAAGTAACTTTAAAATTTTTAAAAGAGAAATCTTTAGATAACGATTTAGAAGTTGAACAATTTAAAAGCGAAGCTAGATTTTTAGCGATGTTTAATCATCAAAACATCATGAAGATTTATAACATTGGGGAATTTGAAAATGTTCCTTTTATGTCTTTAGAACTATTAAAAGGGAAGACTTTAAAAGATGTTTTAGATAACCGCGGGAAATTATCTTTAGATGAATGCATTGATTATATGCTTCAAATCTTAAATGCGACTAGCTATATCCATGAAAGAGGAGTGTTACATAACGATTTAAAATTAGATAATATCTTTGTTCAAAATGATGGTTATTTAAAGATTATTGATTTTGGAATTTCCACTCATAACAATTCAAAAGAAAAGAAGAATCTATTAGGTTCTTTAAATTATCTGGCCCCAGAAGTAATGATTAATAAAAAATATAGTGTTCAAAGCGACATCTATTCCTTAGGAATTATTTTTTATGAATTATTAACCGGAACTCTTCCATATAGAGGAAATGATTTAGAATCGATTTATAAATCGAAAGTTAATGATCAAGTTAATTCTATTAGTAAATATGTTTTATCTAAAAACTATCACGATGTCGATTACATCATTTTAAAAGCAATTGATAAATCGGTTTTGAATCGATATAAGAGTGATAAAGAATTTATTGCGGATCTAACAAAGCTAAAAAGAAGAGAGCCATTAAAAGAAACATCTATCTTCAAGAGGATTTTTAAATGAGAAGTGGAGTTGTTTCTTTAATTAAATATGGAGTCAACTCAGTTAACTGCGATGGAAAAATTTATTCTTGCTCAGTTAAAGGAAGTTTAAAACATAAATTTGGAAAGATTGAAGTTGGAGATTATGTCGAATTTGACGAGACTAATTTAGTGATTGAAAATGTTAAAGAAAGAGTGAGCAAATTAATCCGTCCTTCAATTGTTAATGTCGATCAAATCTTATTAGTGTTTTCTTTAAAAGAACCAGACTTCTCATATTACCTCGCTTTTAAATATCTGACTTACGCGAACTTTAATAATGTAAAAGCCTCGATCGTTTTATCTAAAAGCGATAAAAGCGAGAATAAAGAAATAGAAGAAATTAAAAAGATATTCAATTTATTGAATATCGATGTTTATGTTACCTCTTGTAAAAAATTAGAAGGTATTGATGAAATTAAAGATATTTTTAAAGATAAAATCACTGTTTTAATGGGTCAATCTGGAGTGGGAAAATCCTCCTTGCTAAATGCGATTGACTCTAATTATTCTCGAGATATTGGAGAATATAGCGTCGCTTTAGGAAGAGGAAAACATCAAACTAAAGAAACAATCTTACTTCCATATAATAATGGCTATATCGCTGACACTCCTGGATTCTCGTCTTTAGAATTAAAATTATCTAAATTACAAATCGCTCAGTCATTTCCAGTATTTAATGTTGAACACGTAAACTGTCGATATTCTAACTGTTTGCATATCTCTGAACCAGACTGCGCAATTAAAAAATTAATTGAGGAAGGAAAAATTCCTTTAATTGCGTATCAGTCTTATTTAAAATTATTAGAGGAAGAAAAATAGCTTATGAGTAAAATTTTAGTCGCCCCTTCAATTCTAAGCGCAGACTTCAATCATCTTTTAGATGATATTAAAAAAGTGGAAGCTGCAGGAGCTGATTGGTTACATTTTGATGTGATGGATGGACATTTCGTTCCGAACATTTCCTTTGGCCAACCAGTATTAAAATCAATCTCTAAATCACATAGTCTAGTTAACGATGTTCACATCATGATTTCTGATCCGTTTAAATACGCTCCAGAGTTCATAAAAGCAGGCGCTGATATTTTAACCTTCCATTATGAAGCTTGTCATAGCGATAAAGAAGTCTTCCAAGTCATTGATTTGATTCATGATTACGGCTGTAAAGCTGGATTAAGCATTAAACCTGGAACGCCAGTAGATAAAGTATTTCCATTTTTATATTCATTAGATTTAGTTTTAATTATGTCAGTTGAACCTGGATTTGGCGGACAATCCTTTATTACGGATTCTTTAAGCAAAGTTATTAGATTAAGAAATAAGATCGATGAAGAAAACATTAAGTGTTTAATTGAAATCGATGGTGGAATAAATGATCAAACAGGCCCATTAGCCGCTTCTATGGGCGTTGATGTTTTAGTAGCGGGAAGCTATTTATTCGGTCACGAAGATTTAGCTAATCGATTAGAAAGATTAAAGAAACAAGATGGTTAAAATTGCTTTAGTGGTCGCTATTGGAATTGCCTTCTTTTCTTTTTTGACTTATGTTTTTTTAGTCAATTATTCCTACAAAGCCCTATTTAAAAATAAAATTAGTATTAAAAACCAATTCTTATTTGAGACTTGTCCTCATCATAATGGCCCAATTGGGTATGTTAATTACATTCAATATTTTTCCTATACATTAGTATTAGGATTACTTATCTATAATCTAGTTTATCGACTAAGTGTTACTAATGTGATCTTTACTATCCTAGCGGTAATCTATATTTTCTGTTTAGTTTTCATTCCTTTAGTGAGTTTTAATCACCTAAAAGAACATTTCTATTTAGATTTAGGGGCGATGATGTCTTTATTTGCGATGAATGTTTTTAACTGCTTTGAAAGTAGTAGATATCTGAGATATGAATATAACCTTATATATTTAATTCCTTTAATTTTATCGGCGATTCTCACTTTAATTTCCTTATATTTTGTTTTTAGACCAGGTTTATTCTCCTTTAAAAACGAAAGAGATAGCGAAGGAAATATCATTAGAGCTAAGTACATTCCTTTAGCGTTAGTTGAAAGAGCGTTATATCTATTATTCTATTTATCGATTATCCCGTTAATTTTAATTGCAGTTATTTAAGAATAAAAAAATAAGACCAATCGAATCGGTCTTATTTTTTATATCAGTTAATAACTTATTTTTCCGCTTTGTTTAAGGTTCTATAAGCACGAGTAGACATACGTACACGAGTTTCCTTACCATCGACCATAACTGTGCGAACTTGTAAGTTGGTGTTCCATTTTCTACGAGTCGCTCTTAAAGAATGGGAACGGTTATTACCACTGACTGGTCCTTTACCTGTAACTGGACATACTCTTGACATAGCCTTACCTCCTTAAGTGCCTAAAAGACTTTATCATAAGATAATGAATAAATGCAATAAAATATTAAAAACATTAAAGTTTTTCTTCTGGATGACGTCTTCTAAATTCTTCAATAGAGAGTCGATTTGGACATTTTTTAAGTAAAGTTTTGTAGACTTTATTTTCTTTATCAGCGAGCAAAGAGACCATTTGGGTCTTCTCGGTGTAGAAGATAATTTTCTTTTCTTTTTCACTTCTATCTTCATTAATGAAGATAATATTATCATAACTATATTGAATTACTTTGCTATATCTTCTGACAGTGAAATATTTATCTTCAATCTCATAATAAAACGATCTCATGGTCAAAATATAAAAGACAACGGAGATGCCAAGAATAATTGAGACAAATAAAATTTGTCGATAGTCCCATTTGATGATATATAGTCTTCCAGTAGAAAAATCAAAATAGAAGAATAATGAATAAGATAATAAAGAGATGATTAACACCACAATCGCAAAAGCGACAAGGAATCTCCAAGTTAATCTCCAAGGTTCAGTTTTATATTTCATGAGTAAAATTATACCCTAAAAAAATAGAGATAGGGAAAAATTCGTTAAATATAACCTACTTATATATCTTTTTGAAATAAATTTTCATATATACGCTAAATTTTAAATCAAATAAATTTTATATTTATTTCTTTATAAATTAACGCGCACGTGAGAAAATAAGAGCAGAGGTAAGACATATTTATGCAAACTAAAAACAAAGTTGTCGCAATGATTCTTGCTGGTGGAAAGGGAACCAGACTTGAATCTCTTACAAAAAAGACAGCGAAACCAGCAGTAAGCTTTGCTGCTAAATATCGCATTATCGATTTCCCAATATCAAACTGCGCTAATTCAGGAATTAATGTTGTTGGAGTATTACTCCAATATGAATCAGCAGAACTTGATGCCTATATTGGTAATGGAGAAAAGTGGGGATTAAACGGTATTCACTGTTTAATGTCAACTCTTGCTCCAAAGCAAACCGAAAAAGGCGCAAACTGGTATAAAGGTACCGCAGACGCGATCACTCAAAACATTGATTTCTTGGATAAGGCTAATCCAGAATACGTTTTAATCCTTTCTGGAGATCATATTTATAAGACAAGTTACACCCAAATGATTCAACTTCACGAATCTAGCAAAGCTGATGTGACGATTTCAGTTATCGAAGTTGATCCAAAAGAAGCTAGTAGATTTGGCATTATGGCGGTTGACAAAAAAGACCGTATTACTGAATTCCAAGAAAAACCAAAAGTTCCAAAGAGTAATTTAGCCTCTATGGGTGTTTATGTTTTCTCTTGGAAAGCTTTAAGAGAATATCTCATTAGAGATGATAAAGATCCTGAAAGCGAACATGACTTTGGTAAAAACATCATTCCTCAAATGCTTAAGGACAAGAAAAAACTTCAAGCTTATCGATTTGAAGGCTATTGGAGAGATGTTGGAACTTTAGCAAGCTTGCATGAAGCTAATATGGATATTGCTTTAGATAAAGCCGGTTTAGACCTATATGATGAGGATGATTCAAACAAAATCTATACAGAAGATGTTTATAGCGTTCCTCAATACGTCGGTAAAAAAGGCTCGATTAGAAGCTCAATTGCTAATCAAGGCGCAATTATCTTAGGTGATGTTGAATCTTCTGTTATTTCTAGCGGTGCATTAATCGAAAGTGGCGCTAAGCTCACTAGATGTGTCGTTATGGAAGGCGCACGAATTAGAAGCGGAGCAAAAATTCATAATGCGATTGTTGCCCCTTATGTCGACATTGAAGAAGGTCGACAAATTAATCTAGGCTCTGATGAAGTTGTCCTAGTTAGTAAATAAGGAGAATTTGATCATGAAAAAGATTATTGGAATTTGTGATTTACATAACGATCCAGAATTAGGTGAATTAACGGCGAAACGTCCTTTAGGTTCTGTCTCCTTCTTAGGAAGATATGGTTTAATCGACTTTACCTTATCTAATTTCTCTAATTCAAATATCGATAGAGTCTATATCTTAGCCAAAAACGGTGCATCTAGACTTAGAAAGCATCTCGGTAATGGCGCGATTTGGACCAACAACACAAAACGTGGATTTGTCGGCTTATATTTAAACGAAAAAGGCTTGGCTAATCCAACATTTAACACTGATATCAGCAATATCAAAGAAAACTTAAATATTAATGATATCGACTTTGATTACGCGATTGTTGCTCCTAGCTATATGCTTGCGAGTATGGATTTTAGACCAATTATTAACGCTCATGAAGCTAGTGAAGCTGATGTCACAGTGATTTATTCACATGTTGATAACGCTGATAGCGATTTCATTAGATGTGACAAATTAAAAGTTAGTGATGATGGAAGTATTGCTAAAGTTAGTAAGAATCTTGGAAGATCCGCAAATGCAGATATCTCCTTAGATACCTATATCATTTCTAAAAAAGCTTTTAAGAAATTAATTTCAGATAGCTCTAAAGTCAGTGAACTTTACTCTATTAAAGATATGATTAACTACTATATCGAAGACGAAAGCCTAATTGTTAAAGGCTACCGCTTTGAAGGATATGTCGTCCCAATCTTATCTTTAAATAAATATGTTGAACACTCCCTTGATTTATTAAATTACCACATTAGAAATAAACTTATGTTACCTGAGTGGCCAATTTATACAACAACGCATAACACCCCACCAGCCTTATATGGAAGAAGTGCGGATGTTGAAAATAGTTTTATCGCTAATGGAGCGATTATTAAAGGACGCGTTAGAAACTGCATTATCTCTAGAGATGTCGTTATTGAAAAAGACGCTGATTTAAGAAACTGCATCATCTTTACTCATTCTCAAATCGGTAAAGGAGTGAAGATGGAATATGTCGTCTGCGATAAAGACGCCAAAGTTAGTAATGTTGAAAAACTAATTGGAAAAGAAGATGAGATTATTCTCATCGACCAAGGAGCAAGAGTCTAATGAAAATCGCCATGGTCTGTTCTGAAGCTAACCCATTTGTTAAAACCGGTGGACTAGCGGATGTCACTTACTCATTGAGTAAAGAATTAGTGAAAATGGGAGAAGATGTCGCTATCTTCGTCCCTTTTTACTCCATTATTAAAGCTAAAAACCTTCCTTTAAAATTCTTAGGAAGTGTTGATGTTGAATTATCTTGGAGAAAAGAAATCGGTAATGTTTTATATCTCGAACATGAAGGTATCAAATATTACTTCATCGAGAATCAACATTATTTTGAACGTGACCATATCTATGGTTATTACGATGATGGAGAAAGATTTGCGTTCTTCACTCAAGCAGTCATCAAAGCGATGATGCTTGTTAAATTTAAACCAGATATCATTCACACTCATGACTGGCAACCAGGAATGTTGTTCTGCTGCATTAGAGAAAATAAGATTTCTTATTTTGATAAATCTAAATTTGTTTTATCGATCCATAATCCAGCCTTCCAAGGTTTTATTCAAAAGATTAGCCTTTGGGATTTATATAACATGCCTGAATATCTTTACGATAACGGAACTCTTGAATTTAAAGGACAAGTATCAACCTTAAAAGCAGCGATTATGTATGCGGATAAGATTATTACTGTTTCTCCAACTCATAGAAGTGAATTATTAACTCCCGAAGGAAGTATGGGTTTAGATTCAGTACTTCAATATCGTGAATATGATTTCACTGGTTATCTTAACGGTATCGACTATGTCGAATTTAATCCTAGCGAAGATAAATATGTCTCTTTCCCGTATGGTGTTAATAACTTTGTTAGCAACAAAAAGAAAAACAAAGCGGAACTATGTGAAAGATTTAATCTTAAAAATAAAAAAGCTCCATTATTCTCTTTAGTCAGTAGAATTACTTGGCAAAAAGGAATGGAACTCGTCTTCCCTGCAGTTAGAGAGCTTGCTAGAAGAGGGGCGAATGTCGTCTTGCTTGGAAGTGGAGAATATGACTGCGAACAAGAGATGGAAAGAATTAGAAGAGAATTCCCTGATAACATCGGAATTTATATCGGCTACTCTAATGAATTAGCCCATAAGATTTACGCTTCTAGTGATTTCTTCTTAATGCCTAGCTTATTTGAACCATGCGGCTTAGGACAAATGATCGCTCAAAGATATGGAAGTTTACCAATCGTTAGAAGAACAGGTGGATTAAGAGACTCTGTTATTAACTATGACGGAAATAATGCTGATACCTCTAACGGCTTTGGATTTGATAATTATTCCGTTTTCGATATGGTTCAAACATGTTTATATGCGTTAGATGTTTATGAAAATCATCAAGATGTCTACCGTAAATTAGTGAAAAACGCTTTAACTACCGACAATAGTTGGCTTAAGAGTGTTAAACAATATTACGCTTTATACAAATCTCTTTTATAAAGAGATAGAAAGGAGAGAAGATGGGTTACGATTATTTGAAAATTGAAAAAAAGTGGCAAAAAGTCTGGGAAGAGAACAAGACTTTTAAATGTGACACCCATGATTTCTCTAAACCAAAATATTACATTCTCGATATGTTTCCTTACCCAAGCGGACAAGGCTTACATGTCGGTCACCCAGAAGGATACACTGCTAGTGATATTTTAGCGAGAATGAAAAGAATGCAAGGGTATAACGTCCTTCATCCAATTGGATGGGATTCTTTTGGATTACCTGCTGAACAATATGCGATGAAGACCAATCAACATCCTTCGATTATCACTGAAGCAAATATTAATAATTTCCGTAGGCAAATTAAATCCCTAGGATTTTCTTATGACTGGGAAAGAGAATTCGCCACAAGCGATCCTAAATATTACAAATGGACCCAGTGGATCTTCCTTAAATTATTTGAAAATGATTTAGCGTATATTGATTATCGCCCAGTTAATTTCTGTCCTACTCTAGGAACAGTTTTAGCAAATGAAGAAGTCATTAACGGCAAAAGTGAAGTCGGAGGTTATGATGTCATTCGTAAACCGATGAGACAGTGGTTACTTAAAATCACTAACTATGCGGATAAATTATTAGAAGATTTAGATTCTTTGGATTGGCCAACCTCAACTTTAGAAATGCAAAAAAACTGGATTGGAAGAAGTGAAGGAGCGAAGATTACATTCAAAATCAAAGATTCTAAGGAATCTTTTGATGTCTTCACCACTAGAGTGGACACTCTTTATGGCTGCTCTTATTGCGTTTTAGCTCCTGAACATCCTTTAGTGAAGAAATTAACCACAAAAGAACAATTAGAGGCAGTTAATGCTTATTTAAAAGAAGTCGAATCAAAAAGTGATATGGAAAGAACCGAACTTAACAAAGATAAGACCGGTGTCTTTATTGGTCGCTATGCGATTAATCCAATTAATGGAGAAGAAGTCCCAATTTATATCGGTGACTATGTTTTAGGTAGTTATGGTACAGGCGCAGTTATGGCGGTGCCAGCTCACGATGAAAGAGATTACGCTTTCGCAAAGAAATATAATTTACCAATTAAGCAAGTCTTAGAAGGAGATATCTCCTCTAATGCCTTTACTGATGATGCACCTCATATTAATAGTGAGATTGCTAATGGTTTAAATATCGCTGAAGCAAAGAAAGTTATTTTAGATAAACTTATTAAAGAAGGTAATGGTTCTAAACAAATTAACTATAAGTTAAGAGATTGGCTATTCTCACGTCAAAGATATTGGGGAGAACCAATTCCGATCTTAATTAAAGATAATGGTGATTTAATCCCATTAAAATATGATGAACTTCCTTTAGTGCTTCCTGAGATGGAAGAATATAAACCTAGTGGAACCGGAGAATCTCCTTTAGCTAATGCTAAAAAGTGGCTTAAGGTCACTTTGACTGATGGAGAAATCGCTACTAGAGAAACTAACACAATGCCGCAATGGGCAGGAAGCTGTTGGTATTATATCCGCTATATCGATCCACATAATGATAACGTTTTAGCGGATAAGAAATTATTAGATCACTGGTTACCAGTTGATTTATATATCGGTGGAGCAGAACACGCTGTTTTACACCTTCTATACGCTAGATTCTGGCATAAGTTCCTTTACGATCAAGGAGTGGTGTCTTGTAAAGAACCATTCAAGAAATTATTCCACCAAGGAATGATTTTAGGAAGTAATGGAGAAAAGATGTCTAAATCTAGAGGTAATGTCATCAACCCTGATGATGTCATCAAAGATTATGGAGCGGATGCTTTAAGATTATACGAAATGTTTATGGGCCCATTAGAAGCTTCTTTACCTTGGAGTGATACTGGACTAGATGGGGCAAAAAGATTTTTAGATAGAGTGTACCGCGTCTATGAAGGCGAAGAATTTAAAAAGAAGTATTCTTCCTCTAATGACGGGAAATTAGATTACATCTATAACTATTCTATCAAAAAGATAAGCGAAGACTTTGAATCATTAAGATTCAACACTGCGATTTCTCAAATGATGATTTTCATCAATGAAATCTATAAAGCTGAAAGTATTTATCTTCCATACTTGGAAGGATTCACCAAAGCTTTAGCGTGTATCGCCCCTCACTTAGGTGAAGAGCTTTGGAATATGTTAGGTCATAATAATTTAATCGATTATGAACCTTGGCCAACTTATGACGAATCTAAAACTATCTTGTCGACGATTAAAGTTGCTGTCAGTGTTAACGGTAAACTCCGTGGTACTTTAGATGTTTCTTTAGATGAGTCTGAAGAAGTTTTAAAACAAGAAGCCTTAAAACTCGAATCAGTCATTAGACAAATCGAAGGAAAGGAAATAAAGAAAATCATTGTTGTTAAAAACAAGATTGTCAATATTGTCGCGATTTAATATGAAATTATTTGTTGATATCGGTAACACGATGATGAGGTTTGCTGTGCTTGAAGATGAGCATATCCTCGATTATCGCAATATTAAAACTAAAGACTTTGATGAAAGCTTTGACTTTTCAGTTTTTAAAATACACGAAATAGATGAAATCTATTTTTCAAGTGTAGTTCCTAATGTTTCTGAACTTTTAACTAATTTATTAATTAAAGAATTCAAAATCAAACCTCGTGAAATCAATACTTCCTATAAGACTTCTTATAAGATTGAAATCGATGATAAGAAAGAATTAGGAGTGGATTTATTTTGCGATCTTGAGGGCGCTTATATTGAATATGGTCCTTCAACTTTGGTGGTTGATTTAGGAACAGCGAGTAAATTTCTTTTATTAGACGATAAAGGAGTTTTTTCAACTTGTGCGATTGTTCCAGGAGTGGAACTAATGGGAAAAATCCTTCATAGTGACACCGCTTTACTACCGGATGTCGATATTGACGATATTAAACCAATCATTAGTTGTCATAACACTGTTGATGTTTTAAAAAGTTCAATCTTTTATTCACATCTAGATGTTGTAAACGGAATGATTAACCGATATCAAAGAGATCTTGGCTATAACTTAAAAGTGGTTTTTACAGGCGGTAACGCCCCTAAGATATACGAAGCGATCGATAATCACTTATTTATCTTAGATAAATATTTAATGTTTAAAGGTATGAAATCCTTAAGTGAAAGGAATTAATATGAAAACGTATTACGATAAAATTACATCAAAATATCAAAAAGAATTAATGAAGTCTCTTGCAGAATTTATTGCGATTGATTCTCAATATGATGAATCTAGTGCGAGCGAATTAAATCCGTTTGGATTTGGAGTCTCTGACGCATTAAAGTTCATTGAAGATTTAGCCAGAAAAGACGGCTTTGAAGTGACTAATTACGACAATAAAGTCGTAGAAATAATTTATGGAAGAGGAAAATCTAATCTCACCATTATGGCTCACGCGGATGTTGTTCCTGAAGGAACGGGCTGGGATCAAAATCCTTTTGAACTAGTCGAAAGAAAAGGCGGTGTCCTTACCGGTAGAGGAGTAGCAGATGATAAAGGACCATTACTTGCCTCTTATTACGCTTTAAAAGCTCTTAGAGATAACGGCCTACTAGGCGGATATCAAATTAGATTTTTAGTCGGAGGAAATGAAGAAAGTGGTTCGTTATGTATGGAACACTATTTCAAAACTCTTAAAAAGCCTATGCCGACATTAGGATTTTCTCCTGATAGTGATTTCCCACTTATCTACGCTGAAAAAGGAATTATCAATTTTAAAATTGAAGATGATATTGAAATCCCTGGACTTATTTCCGTTGAAGGTGGAGTGGCCAGTAATTCCGTTATTGAAAAATGTGTTTTAAAACATGAATTAGAACCAAAATTCCTCACTTATATCATGGAAAACTTTAAGCGAGATGAAGCAGTTATCCAAACTAAAGATGATGTGACTACGGTGACATTTGTTGGAAAAGCAGCGCACGGCTCCACTCCTGAAAAAGGAGTTAACGCTGGTTTACTCGCAATTAAAGCTTTAGCGGGATATACAAAACACCCGCATTTACAAATTCTAGAAAGACTATATTCTGCCACTGATGGAAGCGGATTTAGATGTGAAGGAGATTCTCCTGATATGGGACATAATTCCTCAAATGTAGGTTTATTCTCTATCTTTGATAATCACCTTTCTTTAACTGTTAATTTCCGCTACGTTGATACATGTGAAAAATCCAAATTAATCGGCAATATTAAAGTGAGTAATAAAGCCTTTGATTTAACTTTTTTAGGTGAATCACCTCTGTTATTTTATCCTAAAGATACATTACTTATTTCTACCTTATTAAAGGCTTATAGAGATGAAACTGGAGATTATGATAGTGAACCTCTTGCAATTGGAGGAGGAACTTACGCTAAAGAAGCAGATAATGTTGTCGCTTTTGGTATGCAGTTCCCTGGCTGGGAAAGTAATATGCACTCTCCTGGAGAACAAGTCAAAAAAGAAGACTTATTTAAAGCGATGAGTGTTTACGCTAGAGCGATTGTTTTACTTGGAAAAGAATTAAAAGATGAGAGTCAAATTTAAGCCTTGGGCTGAACCATATATTAAAGAACATCCTGAAGCTAGTTTAGATATTGAGTCTGATCTACCTAAACTTGATCAGTTTTATTTAGATATCGGTAGTGGAAAAGGCGAATTTTTAGCTAAGATGGCCACTAGATTTCCTAATCTTACTTTTATTGGCGTAGAGAAAAATGTCACTTGCGCTGGAATATCCACTAAAAGACTTGTGGAAAGTGAAATTACTAACGCTAAATTAATTTGGGCGGATTTTGAAAGAATTTCAGCTTTCATCAAAGATGAATCAGTGAAAATTATCTTTTTAAATTTCTCAGATCCTTGGCCAAAAGTGAGACATCATAAAAGAAGATTAACAAGCAATCGCTTTTTAGAAGAATATAAAAGAATCTTAACTAAAGACGGTAAACTTATCTTTAAAACCGATAATGTTGATTTATTTGATTATTCTTTAGAAACTTTTTCTGATGCAGGATTTAAAGTTATTTCCGTCACTAGAGATTATAGGCAGTTAGATGAATTCGATGAATTAACTGACTATGAAGAATGTTTCAGAAAAGAAGGAACTCCGATAAATAGAGTGGTGCTAAGTAAATGAGAAAAGATTACGGAATTTATAATAACCACGAATTAGATAACACTTTGTTAATCCTTTTTTCTGATGAAGAAGTCACTAATAGTAAGAAAAAAGATGAAATAGAAGTTTTATATCACGATATGGAGATAATCGGATATAAGATCTCTAATTTTATTAGATACGCAAAGATTAAATATTCTGGAATTATCTTTTTGCCGTCAAACACATTAGTGGACGTTATTAATTCCGTATTAAAAAACCATCAATTAGAAACATTAGAATATAAAACTAGTTCTGGATATATCACAAAAAGAAATGGCAATAATCTAGGAGTATTCGCCTTAAAGGGAACATTTTTAAGAGATCAAAGTGTCTCTAAAGGTAAATTTGTGACCTATTTTGATTTATATATTAAAAACGAAAATAGTGACGAATTAGTTACTATTGATGAAAGCATAAATGAAGGGGTAGATTTCTTCCAAATGGAGGTTAAATAAAATGAATGAAGTAGAATTAAAAAAGCAAGGTAAAATCTCTCGTCTTACTAACAAGACATTTGAGTTTGAAAAAGAATTAGGAACTGGCTTTTACGCGGCTAATTATTTCTTAAAGAGCAATAAGATTGTTAAAGAGCACGCTCCTAACCATATCGTCACAATGCAGTGGTTTCAAAGAAGAGATGATTCTATGCTTTGCGGTGTAGATGAAGCAATTGCTTTATTACATACTTATGCGATTCATCCTGAAGAACTAGAAATAGAAGCCTTAAATGATGGAGATATCATCAATAACATGGAACCTGTTTTAAAAGTTACAGGCAAATATGAAAACTTTGGATTTTTAGAAAGTGTTATCGATGGAGTTTTAGCTAGAAGAAGTAGTGTCGCCACTAATGTTAGAGAAGTTTTAAAGGTTGCTGGAGATGTCCCTGTATTTTCTATGGCGGACCGTCAAGATGATTATCATACCCAAGTTGGAGACGGCTATGCTACTTATGTAGCAGGTATTAGTAAAGTTTCTACAGACGCCCAAGGAAAATGGTGGGGTGGTAAAGGCATGGGCACGATGCCTCATGCTTTAATTCAAGTTTGTAATGGAGACGTTATTAAAGCAGCGGAAATCTATCATAAAACTTTCCCTAATGAAAAAGTTACTGCCTTAATCGATTACAATAATGACGTTGTTACTGATTCTTTAAAACTTGCTAGGGTCTTAAAGCACGACCTTAACGGAGTGAGAATTGATACTTCTAAATCCTTAATCGATCATTATTTTGATGATAAAGATACTTCAGGATTTGATCCTCATGGAGTCTGTAAAGAACTCGTTTTCGCTTTAAGAGAAGCATTAGATAAAGAAGGATTTAACTATGTTAAAATCATTGTTAGTTCCTCTTTTAACCCAGAAAAAATTAAAGAATGGAATAAGTTAAAAGTTCCGGTGGATTTATATGGAGTTGGAACTTATTTTGTCAATAATATGACGTGTGGGTTTACTGGGGATTTAGTGATGCTTGACGGTAAACCTCAAGCAAAAGAAGGAAGAGCGAACTATCCTTCCACTAGATTAAAGAAAGTCCCTTATCCAATTTATTAATATAGGAGATAATATGAAAAAACTAGTGAAGTTATTACCATTTATCGCCATTTTATCTTTAGCGGGTTGTGCTGGTGTTTTTGCTCCGTCAAATCCAGAACCAACTCCAGAGCCAGTTGATCCGCCTTATGTTCCTACCTATACAGTAGATAAACAAACTTTTGAATATTACGCGCATGGAGATTTCCAAGTTGCAGAAGAAGCCAATTTTAAAATTACATACGTTACTCGTTATGATGAAGGTGAAGAATTCACCATCAATGAAATGGCTGTGGAATATGACCATAATTATGTTAAGCGCAGCGAGAATCGTTATCTCGGCGTTAATCTTGGATTTAAAGAAGATTATTATAAAGATTCTACTTTAAGTTATTTCCACGAAATAAAATCTCGTAATGCTAGCTCTATTACTGGTGATTATTATGAACTTTTCGGTGTTAGATGGAATAAAACAGAAAATACTGAATTAGATACAAAAATCATCAAATATAAAGATATCAGTTTTGAAGACGCTAGATATAATGAAGTAACCCATACGTATGTCGCTGAGCATAACTATGGAGGCAATACAACATTTGTTTATTTACTTAAATTTCTAGATGGAAAATTAATTGCCTTTAACAATTATTTAAAAAACGGAATCGTTCCAGAAGGAATGTATGAAGTATCTAGTTACGGTGAAGTGAGTTTAACTCCACCTCAAAGCGAATATTGCTTTAGCAATGAAATTATGAATAGCGTTGATTTATATATGAGAGATACTTTGAGTCATTTTTATCAAGAAAACACTTATTCAACTGCCATTCAAACTTTTTATAAAGACGAAGGAGATGTAAATATTACCTATAACTATCAAGATGATGAATGGGTAACAACAGATGACACTAGTGGACTGACTCCTTTTTATCAACTTGATACTTGTTTTAATGAAAATTTTGGACAATTTATTGCTAAATATCCAAATCTCACTGACTTTAGATTAAATGTTAGAGATGATAATCGTTCAGTTGGTGTCATCTTTAAAGAAACATCTTTAACTGGGCAATTTGTTAGTGATGCAGCGTTCTCGATGCTTATAAATGAATACGGTCAAGTAATTGAATTGTCACATACCGACAATTCATTCACCATCATGGATTTCACTGTCGAGTTACACTAATAAAAAAGAGTTACTATCTAGTAACTCTTAAGAATGTCTTTTTACCTTTTTTAATCATCACCGATTCTTCAATTTCAATTAATTGATTTGGGTCGGTGATTTTATTATTGTCCACAGATACTCCGCCTTGTTCAATAAGTCTTCTAGCTTCACTTTTTGAGGAACATAAGTTGGTGGCAACTAATAGATCAACGATAGTAGCAGGAGTGTAGTTATTTAATTTAACTGAAGGAATGTTTTCGTTATTCGCATTTCCTGAGAATAAGCTTTTAGCGGCCTCTAATGATTTTTTGGCTTCTTCTTCACCATGCACTAATTTAGTTAATTCATAAGCGAGAATTTCTTTTTTCTCGTTGATGCGATTATCTGGCCAAGATTCCATTTCCTTAATCTTATCTAACGAAATGAATGTAAGAAGTTTGATACATTTCATGACATCAGCGTCATCAACGTTTCTCCAGTATTGGAAGAATTCATATGGTGTAGTTTTATTAGCATCAAGCCAAACCGCTCCGCTAGCGGTCTTGCCCATTTTCTTGCCTTCACTATTTAATAATAGTGTAATAGTCATCGCATAGGCATCTTTACCAGTTTTCTTTCTGATTAATTCAGTACCTGCAAGCATATTGGACCATTGGTCATCTCCACCAAATTGCATATTACAGCCATATTTTTGATTGAGATAATAAAAGTCATAAGCTTGCATGATCATATAGTTAAATTCTAAGAAGGAGAGACCTTTTTCCATTCTTTGTTTGTAGCATTCCGCTCTTAACATGTTATTGACAGAGAAATGAGGTCCAACATCTCTTAAGAATTCGATGTAATTAAGATTTAATAACCAATCAGCGTTATTGACCACTAAAGCGCGATCAAAGTCGATGAATCTAGACATTTGCTTTTTAAAGCAATCGACATTGTGATCGATGACTTCTTTAGACATCATTTGTCTTAAATCACTTCTTCCTGAAGGATCTCCAACGTGACCAGTTCCACCTCCGATAAGAACAACAGGGGTGTTACCAGCATCTTGTAAGCGCTTCATTAGGCATAAGGCCATAAAGTGACCGACATGTAAAGAATCAGCGGTAGGATCAAAGCCAATATAAAACTTTGCTTTTCCAGCGTTGACTAATTCTTTTATTTCTTTTTCATCAGTAACTTGAGCGACTAAGCCACGAGCTTGTAATTCTTCATAGATGCCCATATATCTAATCCTGTCTTTCTTTTCTTAAACAACTATAACATAAGTTAAATCGGCTTAAAAGTAAAAAGGCCCACACAGATGTGCGAGCCTTATACTTTTTCGGCTGATTAGAGTTTACGGTTGTAGTATTCAACGATTTGTGATTCGGTGATTTGTTGAGTTAATTCATTTCTCTCTGGTTCTCTAATATATTTACCACAGAGTTTTTCAGCATCAACTTCAACCCAACCGACTTTAGTAGCGATACTTTCAAGGGATTCCTTGACGACTTTCATGTCTTTAGAGTTTTCTCTAATGGCGATGACGTCATTTAAGCTACATAAGTAGGATGGAATATCAACTTTCTTACCGTTGACTTCGACGTGACCGTGATTGACTAATTGTCTTGCACCTTTACGAGTGCGAGCAAATCCCATACGATAGACTAAGTTATCTAAACGGGATTCAAGTAATTTCATGAAAGCAAAGCCAGTGACTTCCTTGCTCCTAAGAGCAAGCATGAATAATCTTCTGAATTGTCTTTCATTGACACCGTACATTTGTCTTAATTTTTGTTTTTCGACTAATTGCTTACCATATTCGGAAGGCTTCTTTTTACGGTTGGCGCCATGTTGACCAGGGCCATAAGGACGTTTTTGAAGTTCTTTGTTGGTTTCAAGAGTTGAAAAACCTAATCTACGGCTTCTTTTCCAATCTGATCCAGTATATCTCATGATAATACTTCCTTTCCTTTTAGTTTCTTTGCAGAATGACTAAGGCTTGAATTCTTTGCCCCGGATGTTTAGTTTAACATTTCACCGCATAGCTTTGGTTACTTTGTCACAGCCGTACCAAACATCAGACGAGTTATATTCAAGTGCTGCTGCATTACATGCAGTAATAAATATATAGGAAAATCTATTTTATCTCAACAAAAAATTTAATTTTTTTCTAGCGTTTATTTTTGGCCAGGAATTAATAACAAAAAATAGTAGAAAAAAATGAGCGATAAAATAACCTACTAATTGACAATTTTCTTAATAAAATTTTATTGACATTTTCATTTTGAAATTGATTATTTTTATAAAAATATCAAATTGTTTCCTTTTGTAGATGAATTTCGATACAATATATGTAAGTAATCTATGATTAAAGGAGGAGTATTAAGATGATTCTAGCCGTATCAAATAGCATCATTGCTCTAATAGTGGTAGCTTCAGTAATTGTTTTAGTTGGCGGAGGGCTACTTCTTTATTTCTTTGTGATCTCGCCACTCAACTATAAGAAACAAGTCAAAAATATTGAAAAGCAATATTCATATTGCGACGCTTTACTCGTTGGTCAAGATACTCAATATATTCATAGATTAGAAATCATCTCAAGAACCAACTTACTTTACCTTGATAAATATGAAGGATTCTATCGTCGATTCAAATCTATCTTTGATAGTGAAGATAAATATGTCGACTCTATCCTTAAGCAATTAAAATCTTTGATTGCCGCTAAACAATATAAAGGCATTAAGTCTGTAATCCAAGAAGCTAAAAAAGCAGTTGATACACTTCAAGAAAGTGTTAATGCTTTAGATAGAGATTTATACCAAGTTATTAAACTTGAAGAAGATTGTAGAAAATCTATCGATCATTTAAGAGAAGTTTATCGTCACGTCAAACAAACGTATTACTCTGAATCAAATGATTTAGAGATGGTTGCTCCAACATTTACAAAGATGTTCGATAAAATCGATACATCCTTTGCGAAGTTTGATGATCTGCTTGAAGGGGCAGAATATGATGAGATCAATAGCTCAGTTGAATCCCTTAATAATGTTTTAACTGTTGTTGGACACGTCTTAATTGAATTACCAAAACTATGTAAATTAGTTTCAAAAACTATTCCTCAAAAAATTACTGAACTTCAAGCTAAATACAAAGAAACTGAAAAGCAAGGAGTTCCTTTATTCCATCTAGCCTTTAAAAAACAAGTCGATGAATGGCAAAGTCAGCTCAAGGAATTGAACAAGAGAATAATTAACCTTCAATGTGGTGGTGTTAACACTCAATGTGATGCGATTATTAAAGAGATCGAAAAGATGGGCGAACAACTCGATAATGAAGTTAGAGACCGCGATTATTTCAATGAAAAATTCGACACGATTTACCGTAATGTCAATGAAGTAGAAAAGATGTTCTTACGCATTTGTGCGATGCTTCCTGAAATCAAACAAATCTACTCTATCGGTCAAGGTGAGTTAGATAAAATCAATGAACTTAAATACTCAATCGATAATTTAAGTAACTCTAAAAGATATCTTGATGGATTTGTCCATAGTGGAACTCGTCAACCATTCTCATTATTAAGAGAAAAACTTGATGAATTAGAAACTAACTACAATATCGTTTTTGAAGGAGTTAGTAACTTTAAGAACTATATTGATGGATTAAAGAACACTGCTGAAGAAGCATTTGAACTTATTTCTGTATATTATTACCGCATTAAAGAAGCTGAAAAAGCGATTGCGGAAATCAATTTAAAAGAAGTCAGCGATAAATACACTGAGAAATTTGAAAGTGCATATAATGCACTTAATGAACTTTACGATGCTGTTCAAACTAAACCAATTGATGTTGAAGATGTCACTAATAAGACTCAGTTTATCAAAAATCTCACCGACCCAATGTTTGAAGAGATCGATGAGCAAATGAGAAATATGTCTTTAGCGGAAACTTCCATCGTTAGTTTGAATAAAGATAGAAAGGAAAACGATGTTGAGCAAGCTTTATCAACATTGGAAGTTAGTTTTGATAAAGGAGATTTCGCTACTGTATTCTCTCAAGCTAACGCTATTTATAAGAATAAACATTTAGATGCCGATCGATAATTTGATTTATTTAGATAATGCCTCCACCACAAAAGTGGATGAAAATGTCCTTAAAGTTTATGAACAAACTCATAAGGATTTTTTCGCTAATCCATCAAGTATTCATAAAGCTGGACAGCAAGCTAAATATCTATTGGATCGTTCTAGAGAAGATATCTTAAAGATTTTTAATCTTTATAATCATCAAGTTATCTATTTAAGTGGGGCTACTGAAGCTAATAACTTAGCGATTAAAGGAGTTTGTTTTAGATATAAAAATAGAGGCAATCATTTAATCACATCGTCTTATGAACATCCTTCAGTGTTAGAAGCTTTTAGACAACTAGAAAAAGAATTCGGCTATCAAGTTACTTATTTAAATCCAAATAGTGATGGGGTTATCACTAAAGAAATGGTTGTTAATGCGATTACAGATAAAACAATTCTTGTTTCTATTATGTATGTAAATAATGAAATTGGAGCGATTAATCCAATCAAAGAAATTGGATTGGAATTAGCTAAATACCCTAAAGTAATTTTTCACACGGATGCCTCTCAGGCTATTGGGAAATTGAATGAAAATTTAGATTTCTCTAGCGTTGATTTAGTCACCATCTCTTCACATAAGATTCACGGCCTAGTTGGTAGTGGTATTCTTCTTAAAAAGAAGAATTTAGAACTTTTACCTTTAGCTAGTGGTGGCGGACAAGAATATAACTATAGAAGTGGAACTGAAGATCTTCCTAATGCTTTAGCGACTAAAAAAGCAATCGAAATAGCAATGAAACATTCTAAAGAAAGATATGAATATGTCTCTAAATTAGCGGATAGATTAATTAATTATTTAAAATCTAGACCTGATTTATATGAATTAAATCTTCCTAAAGAGATTAATCCTTATATTATTAATTTCTCAACTATTACCAAAAAGAGCTCTGTAGTAGTGGAAGCTTTAAGTAACAACAATATCTTAGTTAGTTCAGTTAGTGCGTGCCACTCCTCAAAAGAAAAAGGAAGTTACGTAGTAAAAGCTTTAGGAAAAGAATATAAAATCGCTAATAATACGATTAGAGTGAGTTTAGATTATTTAAATACTATGGAAGAAATTGAAATCTTTATCTCTACTTTAGAAAAGATAATAGGAGAAATCAGATGATTAAATACGATTATATCATGGTGAGATTCGGTGAGCTTTCCACGAAAGGAAAGAATAAGAAAGATTTCATCTCAGCTTTATATTTAAATATCAAACATTCTTTGAAAGAATTTACTTCGTTACAAATTGAAACTAGATATGACCATATCTATGTCAAACTCAATGATGAAGATGTAAATAAAGTAGTGGAACGATTAAAAGATGTCAGCGGTATTCAAGCTCTTTCTTTAGTTTATAAAGTTCCTAACGATATCGAAGAAATTAAAAAGGGTGCTTTAGAGTTTATTAAACAAGTTGAAGGTAAAACCTTCAAAGTTAAAGTAAAACGCGGTAATAAACGTTTTTATATGAATTCTGAAGAGATTACTAGAGTAGTCGCTCCTGTAATTTTAAAAAACACTAATTTAAAAGTTGATGTTCATAATCCTGATATATTGCTTAATATCGAAGTTAGAGACGAAGGAACATACATTTTTGATGAAACGATTAAAGGAGCGGGAGGATATCCTTTAGGAGTTGGTGGGAAAGCCATGCATATGTTAAGTGGTGGAATCGATTCTCCTGTTGCAGCGTATTTACTTATGAAACGCGGAATCACTATTGAATGCATTCATTTTGCCTCTCCTCCATACACTCAAGAAGCAGTTATTTATAAACTTGAAGATTTATTAAGAAAATTAAATCGATATCAACCAAAGATTAGATTAAATATTGTGCCATTTACCAAAATTCAAGAAGCGATCTACGATAATGTTCCTGAAAGTTATTGTATAACTTTAATGAGAAGGATGATGTATCGACTTGCTGATAAACTGGCTAAAAGAAGAAATTGCCCAGTAATCTCTAATGGAGAAAGTGTTGGACAAGTTGCAAGTCAGACTTTACAAAGCATCGCCACAATTAACGAAGTAACTAACACTCCAATAATTAGACCATGTGCTACATTAGATAAATTAGATATCATCGATATCGCTAAAAAGATTGATACTTACGAAATAAGTATTAGACCTTATGAAGATTGCTGCACAATCTTTACTCCAAAAGCTCCAAAGACTTCTCCTAAATTAAAGGATGTTAAGGAATTTGAAGCTAAATTTGAATGGGAATCTTTAATTAACGAAGCGCTTAATAATATTGATTCTAAATTTATTGAATAAAAAAATACCCATCTATAAGATGGGTAATTTTATTTTAAGACGCTAGTTATTTAACGTTCTTTTTAGCAGTTTTCACTAAGTCGCTGAATGCGGCTGGATCATTAATTGCGAGTTCAGATAACATTTTTCTGTTAACTTGAATGTTGGCAACTTTTAATCCATACATGAATTTGCTATAGGAGATGTCGTTCATTCTGCATGC
Source organism: uncultured Caryophanales bacterium (assembly GCA_946612115.1). GTDB lineage: Bacteria > Bacillota_I > Bacilli_A > RFN20 > CAG-826 > UBA2450. The sequence continues at coordinate 38,513 of CAMOEI010000001.1, forward strand.
GGCATTGATACGTCTAATCCAGAGTTTACGATAGTCTCTTTTAACGGTTCTTCTTGAGGCGTAAGCGTAGCGTAAGCTATGCATTACTTGCTCTTTAGCAGTCTTATAAAGTAAGTGTTTGCTACCGAAGTAACCTTTTGCTCTTTTGAGCATTTTTTTACGACGAGCGTGTGTAACTGTTCCACCTTTAACTCTCATGATTACTTCCTCCTTACTTTACGATGAGATACTTTATTCTCTTATAGTCGGTCTTATGAACAGACGCGCCTTTCATTAAGTGTCTCTTTTGTTTTGTGGTTTTGTGTGGGGCTAAATGTGATGTGTAAGCGTGATGTCTTGTGACTTTTCCGCTTCCAGTGACTTTAATTCTTTTCATCAAAGCACTTTTGCTTTTCATTTTTGGCATGAATGTTTCCTCCTACTTTACTTTTTCTTTGGTGCTAATACAGCAAGTAGCCATCTACCTTCCATTGCGGCAGGCTTTTCAATAACGGCTAACTCGCCTAATAATTCGATGAATTTATTAAGAGTTTCTTCTCCAACCTCGAGGTGAGTCATTTGTCTTCCGCGATAGCGGACTCCAACTTTAATCTTGTTTCCTTCGGAAAGGAACTTGGTTGCAGCGCGAGCCTTGGTTTCTAAATCGTGCATTCCAATTTGCGGAGTTAATTGAATTTCTTTAACTTCGATTTTGGTTTGGTTTTTACGATTTTCCTTAGCTTTCTTTTGTTGCTCATAACGGTATTTACCGTAATTGAGAATTTTACACACTGGTGGATTAGCAGTAGGGGCGACACAATATAAATCTAAATTATAATTATTAGCTTTTAATTGAGCTTCTCTGCTGCTCATGACGCCTAATTGTTCTCCTTCAGGTCCGATAAGTCTAACTTGTGGGAATCTGATGAGTTCGTTAAGTAATTCTTTTGGTTGGTTTGGCTTTTTGTTATTGCCATAGTTTTGCTCTTGGATAATAATCATCTCCTTTTGAAATAAAAACGGATGCAAGCGTATTGCACCCGTTAACAATCATAGCCCGATGATTTGTAGCGTTAGCCAACCAACGTTGTCGGTCTGGCGAGAAGCGGGTGCCTCTGCTTTCTACCTTTTATTTGCGTTAATTATCTTACATTAATGCTTACTTTATGTAAACATTTATTTTATAAAATAATTAATTTTTGCCTTTTGACTTAATGTCTCGTTTTAAGAGTTCTACGAACTCTTCATATGGGACGGTCACTTGGTCCTTACTACCAAATTTACGGTAGGTGACTGAGTGATCTTTGACTTCGTTATCTCCAATGACAAGAGTATAAGGAATCTTTTTCATTTGAGAATTACGTAAGCGATAACCAAGTTTTTCATTGGTATCATCTTTTTCCACTCTGAATCCTTCGTCCCTTAAAGAGTTAAATAATTCATTAGTGTAATCTAAGTGATACTCATTATTAACTGGAAGTAAGATGACTTGAATTGGACTTAACCAGGTTGGGAAGGCTCCTGCGTAATTTTCAGTGATCATTCCAACAAATCTTTCGATACTTCCAAAGCATGCGCGGTGAATCATAATTGGCATTTCTTTTTCTCCATCTTTATTGATGTAGAAACAATCAAATCTCGCTGGTAAATTCATATCAAGTTGAACTGTACCACACTGCCAAATTCTTCCCATTGAATCTCTTAATTTAAAGTCGAGTTTAGGACCGTAGAAGGCTCCATCTCCTGGATTGATTTTGAATTCTTTTCCAGTTTTTAAACAGACTTCTTTAAGGATTGCTTCAGATTTATTCCAGATATTTATATCTCCGATATATCCTTCTTCAGGACGAGTGGATAATTCGATTTTATAATCTAATCCGAAGACGTTATAGATTTCATCATATAATTTGATAATTGAAGAAATTTCATCTTCGATTTGATCCGCTCTAACAAAGGTGTGAGCGTCATCTTGGGTGAAGCTTCTAACGCGGAATAATCCGTTAAGAGCACCGCTAGCTTCGTGTCTATGAACATGTCCTAATTCAGCATATCTTAAAGGTAAATCTTTATAACTATGTAAAGAATTCTTGTAGACAAGAATGGAACCTGGACAATTCATTGGTTTAATCGCAAAGTCTTTATCATCGACTTTGGTAGTGTACATATTATCTTGATAGTGGTCCCAGTGACCTGAAGTCTCCCATAATTCTCTAGAAAGCATAATTGGAGTATCGATCACTTGATATCCATAACGGTAGTGGACATCTAACCAATAATTCTTTAATTCTCTAAGTAAGAGCATTCCGTTTGGAAGCCAGAATGGGAATCCTGGGCCATATTCAGAAAGCATGAATAAACCTAATTGTCTTCCTAAGACACGATGATCTCTTTTCTTTCTTTCTTCTAAATCGTTTAAGTGATTCTTTAAATCTTCAGCGCTAAACCAGCTTGTGCCGTATATTCTAACAAGCATCTTGTTTTTGCTATCGCCTCTCCAATAAGCACCCGCTAAGTTTAATAACTTAAAGTGTTTGATTTGGCCAGTAGATAATAAGTGCGGTCCACGGCATAAATCAGTAAAATTGCCTTGAGTGAAAATAGTGATATCTTCATCGATATCTTTAATTAATTCGACTTTATATGGATTATCTTTAAATCTTTCTAAAGCTTGTTCTTTAGGAAGTTCTTCTCGAATAATTCTTTCATCTTTACTCGCTAATTCGTGCATCTTTTTCTCGATGGCAGGCAAATCAGCGTCGGTAATTGGCTCTTTAAAGTCAATATCGTAATAGAAACCTTCTTCAATAGCAGGGCCAAATCCAAATAAGGCATCTGGATATAATTCTTTAATGGCTTCCGCTAATAAGTGACTAGTTGAATGGTTAAGCACTTCGAATGCTTCTTTTGAGGATTTTTCAATCTCAACGATTGATCCATCATGTTGTTGAATTCTCATAATTTTCTCCTTTTGTTCCTCCACAATACAATAGTGGGCTAATTATTTTATAATTAAATGCTTATTGAAGCATGTTAATTAACTTGAGTAAGTTTTCGTGTTTATTTCTTGGTCTTTCAAGAGCTTCGTCAATATCCATAGCGACGACATCTTCATCGATGATTCCGACGACTTTTCCGCCTTCTTCGCTTATACTATCGACTGCGCATGCTCCCATTCTAGAAGCTAAGATACGGTCAAATGCACATGGTGCGCCGCCTCTTTGAAGGTGACCAAGAATCTCAACGTTGGTCTTAAAGCCAGTATTTTCTTCAATCTTCTTACCAAGTTCATGAACATCGAGAAGATTTTCACTGACGATAACGATCGCGTGAGATTTATTTTGAACTTTCATCTTTCTTAATTTCTTAAAGATATGTTCTTCATCATATGGATGGTCAAAACTAATGGTTAATTCGGCAGCTTCTGCAATTGAAGAGAAGATGGCGAGATCTCCACAGTGACGACCCATAACTTCAATAACACTACATCTTTGATGAGAAGAAGAAGTGTCTTTAATTTTATCGACACAATCACAGATTGTATTTAAAGCAGTCATAAATCCGATCGTGTAATCGGTTGAACTTACGTCGTTATCAATACTTCCAGGGATACCAACGACTGGGAAGCCAAGTTTAGATAAGTCTTTTAATCCACGATATGTACCATCTCCTCCGATACCGATAAGTCCATCGATATCTAAATCTCTAAGGATTTGAACACATTTCTTTTGAACTTCAACATCTTTGAATTCTGGAAGTCTACTACTTCCTAAGATAGTGCCACCGCGAGTGATGATATCTTGAGTGAATTCTTTATTGACTTGTTTGATCTTTCCTTCGAGGATTCCGCGGTATCCATCATAGATAACAAACATTTCTTTGCCAGCGTATAAGCCAGCTCTGATAACTGCTCTAACAGCAGCGTTCATTCCAGGGGCGTCTCCCCCACTTGTTAAGACTGCAATTCTTTTAATCATATTTTTTTACCTTTGCTATAATAATAGCACTATACAATTTTTTGGTTAATAGTTTATTTATGAAACTTTCCACAATTTTCAATGTGGATAATTATTTATTATTACTAAATCAATATAAATGATTTATATAAAATATAAATCTTTAAGTGGTAGAATGTGGATAACTTATCCTACCACTCATTACACTACTTTTTGGTATTGAAAACTTGTTTTCCTTTAATCATAATTAGTTGCAAAAGCGGGAGAGAAGCAGTGGTAATTTTATCAAATAGTGACATGTTCGAAGTACGTCTAGCGACCCTTCTTGCAGACTATGATCGCGAAACATTAACAAACCTTTATCAGCCAATTATTGGATATCAATCTTTGGCGGTTTATTTTACTTTGTGGAGCGAGGCTAATAACCAAAAAGTCAATTCGTTAGGAACTCATGAAGAGTTACTTTTAAGAATGAAAATCGCTACTGGTGAATTCATCGAAGCTAGAAAAGTATTAGAAGCAGTGGGATTAGTAAAGACTAGATTAGAAAAAGCACACGGCATCGCGATATATCATTACGAACTACACGCTCCAAAAACTCCTGCTGGATTTTTCAATGACACTCTTTTATATGGTTTATTTCTCCAGAATCTTGGTGAGACAAATGCATCGAAAATCAAAAGAGTGTATGAATTGGATAAAGCTAGCGAATTAGGTGAAGATGTCACAACTTCCTTTAATGATATTTTTCATCCTGATTTTGAAGATGCTGCATTTATGCAGGCTAGTAATAAAACAAATAACACTTTAGGAAGAGTCAAAGGTAAGATTGATACTGAATTTAGCTTTGAAAAATTCTTCTCATATTTATCTGAAATTAGTCAAATTAACGAGAATTCTTTAACTAAAAAAGAATTAAAGGAAATTGAAAGATTAACTTCTTTATATGGATTAAATGAAGAAATTGCCGCTAGTAGTGTCGCTAAAGTCTATCTACCTGAAGGAAATAAAGGCAAAAGAGTGGATTTAGTTGCCTTAAATGAAGATTTTAAGAACACCCTTTCTTATAAGAACTACTCAAGAGCGAGAAGCAATAAGAAAAACTTTGTTTTAGGAGATAATGGTCTTGCGGCTAAAATCAAATTATTTGAGATGAAATCTCCTGCAGAAGTCCTCTCTTATTTAAGAAATAATACAAAACCTGCAAAAGCAGATTTAAATGTTATTTATTCTTTAAGTACTAACTATAATCTTCCTAACGCTGTTATTAATGTAATCGTGGATTATGTTTTAAGTACTAATGATAATATTTTAAGTAGTTATAAAGCAGAACAAATAGCAGCTAGCTTTGCTGGATCTAATATTGTTACTGCCGTAGATGCGATGGAATATTTAAAGACTAAGTTCTATAAGAAAAATGGAACAAAGAAAAAAGAATTCATCAAAGATGAAAAAATCGAAGAGAAAGTTGAAGAAATAAAAGAAAAAGAATCTAATAATAAAGATGATGATGTCTTAAATTTCTTCAAGGATTGGTAATATGGAAAGACTCAAAATTAGTAAAAATATAATAATAGATGAAGTCACTATCAAAGAAATGGTGAAGACTGTTTTTGAAAACCCAAAATGCCTTAAATATCTTTATAGTTTAGGATTAGACGATAAATTAATCGAAGATAATATCTCTAAGGTTTATGACTTATCAGTGGATATGACCAACTGTAAAGGGTGTAAAGGATTAAAATACTGTAACAAAGATCCTAAGTATTTAGTGAGCGCTGTAACTTTTAAAAATGGTGTTGTTGATCGAGAAATCGTTCCTTGTAAAAAATATCTAGAATTTGTTAATTTTAAATCTAAATTTAAAATGCTCGATTTTGAGGAAGCATGGCTTGATAATCAGATTAATCGGGATGTTCAAAATAAAGAAGCTAAAGGACAAAAAGAAGCATTAGCGATTTTTAAAGGACAAATCGATTCTCCACATAATGGAAAATGGTTATATTTATTTGGTGAAATCGCTAGTGGAAAAAGCTTTTTAGCAGCCACTATGGCGGTAGTTGGAGCAAGAAATAATGTCTTCTCTTCTATTTGCTTTGCAAATACACCTGCTAGATTCAAACTTTTAGCGGACTATGCCTTCACTAAAAATCCTCAATTTGATGAAGATTTAGAAAAACTTAAAAGCTGCGATTTATTAGTCCTTGATGATTTTGGTAATGAATTTAAATCTGATTTTGTTAGAGATAATATTCTTTATCCACTTATTTCTAGTAGAGCAAAAGAAAAGAAGTTTACGATCTTTACTTCTAATTATTCAATAGAAGATATCGCTACTATGTATCAGACTACAAAAGCAAGTCTTCCAAAAGTGAATCAAATTAAAAGCATGCTCAAGATGGCATGCTCTAAGGAAATTAAGATAAATAACCCTTCAAATCTTTAACGATTTCCTTAACCTGTTTTCTTAAGTTAGTTAAGTCGCCATTATTTGAAATAATATAGGTGGCTTTTTTCTTATTTAAATCAATCTTATTTGACTTATTAATTTCTAATAGATGCTCGTAATTATCAGGGTTTCTAGATTTTAATCTAGCAATTTGAGTTTTACTATCAATATCACTTACGATAATGACATCAAATAGATCATCAAAATGAGCTTCAAATAATAGTGGAACTTCGACAATTTTTAAAGGAGATTTATCCTTCTTTATAAATGATTCGACTTCCTTTCTTACTAGTGGGTGAATGAGCTTTTCAAGTTTTCTTTTTTCGCCCGGATTAATTAAAAGATGATTTCTTAAAACGTCATGATCAACCTTAGAAGAATGGAATTTAATCTTTAATAATTTTTCAATCTTACTAGCTACTTCTTCTTTTTCGTAAAGTTCCTTAACAATCTCGTCGCTAGAAATTACTGAGTAGCCTAAAGATTTAAATTCTTTTAGAATTTCTGATTTTCCTGAAGCAATTTTGCCAGTTACTCCAATAGATAACGACTTAGCGATTCTTTTTTGACAAACTGGACAGAATGTCGTTCCTCTTCCTCCAACTTTTATAAAGCGATATGTTGCTTTGCAAATTGGACAAGTTTCTCCAGATTTGCCGTATATTTTTATTCTAGTTTGGAAATTACCATCGATATCTTTTCCTGGATGATAGCTTTTTATTGTGCTTCCTCCCATTTTGATAGCGATATTAAGTATTTCTTTAGAATTATTAATAATTCTATTCCAATCTTCTTTTGTCAATAATGAGGCAGGAGTTAAAGGATGAATTTTACTCGCATAAAGAACTTCATCAACATAGATATTGCCTAATCCAGTAGTTAATGTTTGATCTAATAAAGCGGTTTTAATTGGTTTATTAATTCTTTTGGCTTTCCTATATATTTCAGTTACATCATTTATATCAAATGGCTCTGGACCTAATTTAGCGATTTCAGGAAGATTTTTATATTCTTTTTCGCTTGTTAATTTTAAGATTCCAAAGCATCTCATATCATCAAAGCATAGTTTATGATTATTATCTAAATGAAAGACGACTTTCGCATACTTACTATCAGGTTCGCTTTCTAAAAATTCGTAATATTTTCCTTCCATTCTCAAATGAGAAATAATGACTTTGTCATTACTTATGTGGAAAATCAAATATTTTCCGATTCTAGACAAGCTTAAAAATGTCTCGTTAACAAGGCTAGATTTAAATTCATTAACATCTCCTTCGATCGTTTTATCTCGGTAGACATCAACACTTTTAATCGTGTGATTGATAACGATTTGTTTTAAGACATTTTTAACTGTTTCAACTTCTGGTAACTCTGGCATATTATTTACAATCGTACCAAGATTTTCCAAATCCTCCACTGACTTCTAGTGGAACGGATAAGTTCATGGCGTTCACCATTTTTTCTTGGATAATCTTGTAGGCGATTTCCTTTTCTTCTTTTGGAACTTTAAAGATTAGTTCATCGTGAATTTGAAGAACCATCTTGGTTTTTAATTTGGCATCTTTAATAGCTTTTTCTACTGAGATCATCGCTAATTTGATTAAATCAGCCGCACTTCCTTGAATAGGAGCGTTCATCGCTGCTCTTTTAGCAAATTCTCTAACTTGATAATTAGAATCGTGGAATTCTCTTAAATATCTTCTTCTACCTAGCATTGTAGAAACATAACCATCTTTTTGAGCTTGACTGACGAGATTTCTAAAGTATTCGCTAACCTCTGGGAACGCTTCATAGAAATTATTAATAATTTCTTTTGCTTCTTTTACTGGGATTTCAATTTGATCTGCAAGACCCCAATCAGAGATACCGTAGATAATTCCGAAATTAACCGCTTTAGCTTTTCTTCTTTGTAAGGAAGTAGGTTCATCATTTAATTTAAAAATCTTTTTAGCAGTAGCAGCGTGAATATCTTCGCCTGATTCAAAAACACTTTTAAGATTAGCGCAGTTAGACATATGGGCGAGTAAACGAAGCTCGATTTGAGAATAATCTAAAGATAAGATTTCAACATTAGGATCATCATAATAGAAAGCTTTTCTAATTAGTTTACCTTCTTCATCTCTAACAGATATATTTTGTAAGTTTGGATTAGAAGAGCTTAATCGTCCAGTTTGAGTTTGCGCTTGATTAAAATTAGCATGAATCTTTTTATCTTTATAGATATGTGGTTTTAATCCTTCAACATAAGTTGAAATAAGCTTGAAATATTTACGATACTCTAAGATTTTGTTAACGATTGGATGTAAATCGGTTAATTCTTTTAAATTATCAAAACTAGTGGAGCCTTTTTTATTAGAAGGTAAACCGAGTTTTGTATATAAAATCTCAGCGAGTTGTTTACTAGAAGCAATATTAAATTTTTCTCCCGCTAGTTCATAGATTTCTTCTTCTAATTTTTTAAGTTCTTTTTTGAAATTATCTCCAAATTCATCTAAGACTTCTTCATGAATTGGGAAACCTTCAATCTCCATATTCGCCAAAGTGGAGATAAGTGGGAGTTCTAGATTTTTATATAAATCTAGAGCGCTTATCTTAACTAGTTCTGCATTCACTCTACCTAATAAGTAGTGGCAGTAAAATGCGATTTTAGAAGTCTTTTCAGGATTCGCGGAACTAAATAATGAGATTTCATCTTCTTTTTTACTAGCGATATCGATTCCGAATAAAGAGAAAACTGTTTCGACATTATTTTTCATTGAAGAATCAATTAAGTAACTAGCGATTAACAAATCGAGCTCTAATCCTTCGATAGAAATATTATATTTGCTTAAGCAAACTTTAATAGCTTTATAGTCATAGCAATATTTTTTATATTCAGGATTTTTAAGGATTTCTAGTAGGACTTCATCCTTTTTAAAGGATTCAAAATCCATATAGTAGGTCTTTCCTTTACTAGAAAAACTTACTCCTAAAATTTCACTTCTAAAATAATCGTCCTCGTTGTCGTAGTCTAAGGCAAAACCAAAATCTTTATCTAAATCCATCTCTTTAGATGAAGTGACTTCGATAAAGGAGAAATCTTCGATATTGCCTTCATTTCTTTTCCATTTCGGAGAGACTTTATTTAAGAATTGCTTTAATCCATATTTTTGACAGAATTCATTAATCGATTTAAAGGAATATCCTTGATAGACAGTATCTTCAACAGTGAAAGGTAAATTGATATCGGTTTTAATAACCGCTAAATCGCGAGAAATTCTTCCGATATCATGATGCTCTTTAATGTTTTCTCCTAACTTTCCTTTGATGTTATCAACATTAGCGATGATATTATCAAAAGAGCCATAGGTTTGGATGAGTTGAACTGCGGTTTTTTCACCAACTCCAGGGATACCTGGAAGATTATCAGAACTATCTCCTCTTAACCCTTTATAATCGATGATTTGTAAAGGTTCAAAGCCGTACGTTTCCTTTACAACACTAGGAGTCATTTCTACGACATCGCTAAGACCTTTTCTGATGATATGGACCGTGGTTTTATCATCTACTAACTGCAAGAAATCTCGATCACTAGTGTAGATATGAACTTCATAGCCATTTTTTTCTGCAAGTTTAGCAATGCTACCAGCGATATCATCTCCTTCAAATCCTTCTTCTTCAAATTGGAAGATACCAAAAGATCTTAAGAAATCTCGAGCGATAGGGAACTGCTCGACTAATTCTTTTGGCGCAGGTTTACGGTTAGCTTTATAAGTTTCTAAAGCGTCATGTCTAAAATTATGTTTTGCAGCATCAAAAGCCACAAAGATTCCTTCACCTTCTTTAATAGTAGAAACGATTTTATTAATCATGTTGCTAAAAGCAAAAATCGCATTAGTTGGAATTCCCTCTTGACTACGCATGATTTCCATTCCTGGATAGGCGGTAGCAAAATACGCTCTAAAGAGTAAGGAATTGCCGTCGATAATTGTAATTTTTTTACTCATTAGTTACTTCCTCCATTAAGGTGATGTTATCTGCGGTATAGCCTTCTCTATCATTACTTGATTCATATCTACCGCTTATAATGACGATTTGATTTTTATTTAAGATTTGGAACGACTCTTGATAAACTCTTGAGAAGACTGTGACTTCAACTTCACCAGTTTCATCAAAGACTTTGATAAAGGCCATAGTGGAGCCGTTTTTTCTCACTTTGATGGTTTTCACACTAGCGATAATTCCAGCAATCTTTGTTTTTCTATTAGATTTAATTGCTTCTTCAATAGAAGAGATACCTTGCTTAGCGAGTTCTTCTCTTTTGTATTTAAGCGGATTATCACTAAGCATAATTCCAAGAGCATCATATTCTAAATTTAGATTATCAATTGGATTATCAATATCTGTGAAGAATTGCTTTTGACTATCTAAAGTAATATCTAAGATTAATTGTCCGTTTTTATCATAAGATAACTCCGCTAATTGGTAGGCGTATCTTATGGTGTTTCTTAATGTTGCTCTAGATGAGTTAAATCGATCTAACGCTCCAGAATTAATTAGTTTTTCAATGACTTTATCACTAATTTTTAAAGCATACATTCTGCTAACGAATTCAAAATAGTCTTTATATTCTCCGTTAATTTCTCTATCCGCTAGAATTTTATCACTGGCGTCTCTATTTAAACCTTTGATATTAGTAAGTGGGAAAATTAATCCATCATCGCAAGCGATGAATGTATCTTTCGATTTATTGATATCTGGTGGATAGACCTTTAAATTACGAGATTTAATTTCAGAGACATATTCTGAGAATTTAGTGTCGTTTTCTCCAGAAGTAATACTTAATATCGAAGTGTAGAATTCAAGAGGATAATAATATTTGAGATACGCCATACGGCACGCTAAAATAGCGTAAACTACCGCATGGGATTTATTAAATCCATAATTACCAAATTTGAGGATGTCATTAAACATCTTCTCACTATATTCTTTAGAATATCCTTTAGATATAGCTCCTTTAATGAAATCCACTCTATTGGATTCGATTTGTTCGACGTGTTTTTTAGAGACAGCGCTTCTAAATAAATCAGCTTTTTCAGGAGTGAATCCGCCCATAACGGTGGCGATTTGCATAACTTGTTCTTGATAGATTAAAACTCCATAGGTTGAAGAAAGAATCTTTTTTAAATCTCCATTAACATAGCTAACTTTTATTTTTCCTTCTTTTCTATTGGCGTAGTCTTTGATGTTATCTTGTGGGCCTGGTCTAAATAAGGCGAGAAGAGCAACAACATCTTCAAAAACTTTTGGTTTTAATGTTTTAATCGCGTTTCTCATACCAGAACTTTCTAATTGGAAAATTCCGATAGTTTGAGTAGTGCATAATAGTTTGAAGATATTTTCATCTTCATAAGGAATCTCATCGACTTTAAGATTAATATTGCGATTTTGCTTAAGCAATTTCAAACAGAAATCGACAGTGGTTAAATTTCTTAAAGCGAGGAAGTCGATTTTTAAGAAACCCTGCTCTTCTAGATAATCTTTCTCATATTGAGAAACAAGCCTACCATCAAGATCAACAGTGGTTGGAATAACTTCTCTAAGAGGAGCGTTATTTAAAATAACACCTGCCGCGTGTAAACCTGATTGACGAGGAAGTCCTTCAATTTTGCTCGCTAAAGAGACAATCTCTAAGAAATATTTATCGCTATCGACTAACGATTTAAATGAAGGGATAGATTTATAAGCACTTCTTAAAGAAATCTTTTCAGTAATTGATTTAGATAATAAATCGATGTGTCTAGTAGGAATGTCATAGATTCTTCCAATATCTCTAAGAGCTTGTTTAGCTTGGATGGTTTGGAATGTAACAATGTTACCAACTCGATCTTCACCATATTTTTTAATGACATAATCGATGACTTCATCTCTTTTAGTGTCCATAAAGTCGATATCGATATCAGGCATGCTTTTACGAGATTTGTTCAAAAATCTTTCAAAGAGTAAATCGTATTTTAGTGGGTCAACTTCAGTGATGTTTAAAGCGTGAGACACTAAAGAACCAGCCGCAGAACCTCTACCTGCTCCAACGATGATGTCGTGACTTTTCGCATAGTTAACAAAATCACTGACGATTAAAAAATAATCGCTATAACCCATTGAGGAGATGACATCTAGTTCATAATTCGCTCTATTTACATGAGCGTCATCAGATAGATTTAATCTTTTTAGTCCTTCAAAGACTTTGTTTTTAAGTTCTTCATTTGGATTAGGAGAAAATTTAACGATTTCTCCTCTTTTCTTTTCAAAAACAAAAGTGGAGGAATTCACTAATTCTTCAGTTAAATCGATTTCTTTTTTGGTGTAGAGCTTTTGATAATATTCTATAGTGTTGAAATAATGTGGTCCATTTTGCTCTTTTACATCTAACTTTTCATCTTTATCAATTGCATTTGCAATAGATAAGATAATTGCATCTTCCTTCTTTTGATATCTGATTTGAGGGAAAGCGATAGTCTCATATAGATGTTCTTTAGCGAACTCTCTTACCTTTTGAGCGTAGTTAAATTCCTCCCTGGAATTAACTTCTAATCCGAGATAAAACTTATCGCTATAAGAGGAAATCTCCGCTAAAGGTTTGGTGAATTCATTAATTCTATCTTCAATAAATAGTTCTTTAAATTTACCATAATTAGTTTCTAATATTGTCGCTAAGCCTTTGCTGTGAATTTTATATTCTCCAATAGTTAATTTATCTTCACTAGCTAAACTAGATAAATAAAGCAAATTTAAATATCCTTCTTCGTTAAGGACATAGGAGACTAAATTACAATCTAAAAGATTTATTTCCATTCCAATAAGTGGATTCTTTTTGGCTTTTTTCATCTCCTTGATAAAAGAAGGAACGCCATATAAAACGTGATGATCACTAATTCCAGCAGAGGAATAACCAAGTTTCTTAATTGAGTCAACAATTCTTTCAATAGTTAATCCACTTTGCAAGAAGGAATATCCAGAAATAATTCTTAATGGTGCAAACATAGTTTCATTTTATCGCATATATAGGCGATTTTCACGTAAATAAACGCATTTATTTTATGAATTTACAAGTAAGTTAGCTAAATCTCAAGTTTATAAAAAAAGAACCGCAGATAAGCGATTCTGTTATTTTTTTAGATTGTAGTTTATTTCACTAATGCGTCTAAAGCTTCGATGAATTTTGGAAGTTCCGCTAAAGTGGTAATCTTCGCGCCACTAGCTTGTTTATGACCTCCGCCACCAAATTCAGCAGCAACTCCGTTAATGACATATTCTCTAGAACGGATAGAAATTCTCCAACATGGTTCTTTTGGATCGGTATCTTCAGTGATTGAGCACCAGATATTAATTCCTTCGATATTAGAGAAAAGGTTAACGTTTTCTTTTCCTCTTTCGGTGGTGATCTTAAGATCTTTTTGAGTTTTATCATCTAAAACGTAATAGGCCACACCTTTAGGGGAAACTTTGAAATTATTAAGAATATATGCGGTAACCGCTAAATCATCGATTTGTTTGAGATACATCTTCCCATAAATTTCATTTAAGTTAATTCCGCATTTGATTAAGACGCTAGCAACAGCGAATGTATGAGCGCTGGTACTGGAATATTGGAAGCGTCCGCTATCTCCAACGATTCCGATATAGAAATAGTGGGCAGCTTTTTCACTTAAGACATATTTGCCTTTGAAATTTAAGATGATTGAGACCATCAGTTCAGCAGCGGCAGCCATAGAAGTATCGACTATGTCGACGTTAGCGAATTCTTCAACTTTTGGATGGTGATCAACCTTTAAAATCTTCGCAGCTTTTTCAAATCTAGGATCAGCGATTCTTGATTTATTGGAGACATCGCAAATAATCGCTAAAAATGGTTCATCAAAGAACGAATCAGATAACTTATCCATTTCTGGGAATAATCTAGGAGTGAAAGCAACGTGATTATCTCCAACGACTTTGATGGTTTTATTTGGGAAATTTTCCTTTAGGAAAGTATATAAACCCATCTGGGTTCCTAAAGCGTCATAATCAGGCATGATATGTCTAAAGATGACGATCCTATCGTATTCCTTAAGGGCTTTTTCAAATTCTTTAATCTCGGTTTTGAATTTCTTTCCGAGTTCTTTAATCTCTTTTGCAAGTTTCATATTATAAATCCTTGCACATTCTATAAGCGTCTCTGGCAATCATGACTTCTTCATTAGTTGGGATGACTGCAACTTTGATTTTGCTATTAGGGGTAGAGATTAAGCATTCTTTTCCGTGAATGGTGCTATTGAGTTCTTCATCAATTTCAACACCTAAAGCGTCTTTAAGTAATTTACAGACGTCTCTTCTGGTTCTTGGTTCGTTTTCTCCAATACCAGCAGAGAAGATGATGAGGTCTGCTCCACCTAATCTAACGAAATATTGTCCGATAAAATCGGCAATTCTTCTATTGAAGAGATTGTTGGCTAAGATAGCGTGCTTATTACCAGCTTCAACCGCTGCTAAGACATCTCTACTATCTGGACCGACAGTGGACATTCCTTTGAAACCACTTTCTTTATTAAACATTTGATAAACTTCTTCAGCGGATTTTCCTGTTACTTTACAAACGTAGTTGAATACAGATGGATCCATATCTCCAGTTCTTGTTCCCATTAAGATTCCACCTAAAGGTGTTAATCCCATAGAAGTGGCGACACATTTACCGTTATTAATCGCGGTGATACTCGCACCTGAACCGATGTGACAAGAAATAATTCTTTTTCCTTTAGTGTCTTTTAAATATTTCTCACCTTCTAAAGCGAGATAGTTATGAGAAGTACCATGCGCACCATAACGTCTAATATCATATTTCTCACTTAATTCATAAGGAATACCAAAGGTATAATCTTCAGGGGCCATGGTTTGATGATAGGCTGTATCAAATACAGCAATCATTGGACAATTTGGTAAAACTTGTTTAAAGGCTCTAAAGCAAGTTAAGTGAGCAGCGTTATGAAGTGGGGCAAGTGGAATAAGAGATTCAATCTTATTTTCTGTATCTTTATCAAACATTGCACTTTCAGAGAAGTATTTTCCTCCTTGAACGATACGATGTCCTGCCGCCATGATTTCATCATAGCTTTTAATAATTCCTTTCTCTAAAAGGATATCGACAACTTTTTGAGCAGCGACTTTGTGGTCTGGGAAGACTGGTTCGCTGACTTCTTTTTTGCCGTCATATTTAATTGTGAATAATCCACTAGGTAAACCAATCTTTTCACAGTTACCAGAGCAGATTTCTTTTTCTTCTGGCATCTCATAAAGTTTAAACTTAAGAGATGAACTACCAGAATTTATCGTTAAAACTTTTGCCATAAAATTCTCCTAAACGTTCAATTCATTATCTCACAAGTTCAATTTTATTGAAATAATTAGATTTATTTTGTGAGGCCACTTCTTCTATAATAGAACTAGATGAGAGTAATTGACTTAACATATCAGCACAATTTAAGAGATTTAGGTGGCTATACTGGATTTAACGGAAAGAAGGTTAAATACGGTAAGATTTTTAGAAGTGGAGTTATGAACAAAGTTACTCCTAGCGATATCGAGAAAATTAAAGAATTAAAAATCACTGATGTTATCGATTTTAGATCCGAAATTGAATTCATTAATCACCCTGATGCACATATCGATGGAATTAGATATCATAATATCCCTTCTATGGAAGATGACCCAGAACTTAGAAAGATGAAAAGTGCGGATTCAAATCTATTATGGTTTTTAAAAGATGAATCTGACGGATTTGGTCATATGTGTAATATTTATAAGGTTTTAGTCACTAGTGAAATAGGTATAAAAGCCTTTAGTAAATTCTTTGAATTAATATCTCAGGATGATGTTGTTTTTGATTTCCATTGCTCTCAAGGTAAAGATCGTGCAGGCATTGCTTCTTATTTCTTTTTAAAAGCTCTAGGAGTTAGCGATATCGACGCTTTAGCGGACTATTTATATAGCAATGAGGCAATGAGATTAAAAATTGAAAAATTTGAAGAAGAATATAGTGATAAACCTTATTGGAGTGAGACATATAAAAGATCTTTACAAGATGTTTTTTCTGCACGAATTGAATATCTTCAAGGCGCGTTAGAAGAAATAAATAAAAAATATAGCTCTTTAGAGAACTATATTGAGAATGTTTTACATGTTAATCTTAAAAGATTAAGAGAACTTTATTTAGAGTAGAGCTTCAAACTCTTCAATCGTATAGACTTGGATTCCTCTTTGTTTTAAGGCAGCTGTGAGAACGCCTTGACCTGGAATCTTTTTATTTTTAAAAGAGCCATCATGAATTTCATGAACTCCACAAGAAGGAGAACCCTCTTTTAAAATTGCGATTTTGATTTGATTGTAATTACAAATATTAACCGCTAAATCGACACCCTTTAAATAATACTTAGTGACATCTTTTCCTTTGGAGTTGATTAACTTACCATCTTTTTGAATTTCGCTAGGATCTCGAGGAATTGGTAAGCCACCTTCGACTTCGCAGCAAAAAGGAACTAATTCATATTTTTCTAATATTTTATTAATAATAGGAGAATAAGAACTTTTCCCATCGTAACGAGTTTTATCTCCAACTAAACAGGCACTGATTAAAATCTTTTCCATAATTCGGAATTATTTTATATGGCAATAAGAGTTACATCAAGTATAATTAAGCAGATGAACAATTTCTTTTACAAAGTAAATGACATAGATTACGAGGTCGTTGTCGTTCATAAAAGAATCAAAAACATCCATTATCGATTTAAGGATGGGAAATTTTTTGTTAGTTGCAATCGATTTATTTTGAAATCTCAAATCACAAGTGGGTTAGATAAATTCGGTGAAAGTTTAATTAAAAGAAGCACTAAACCAAATGCGATAGGAGGAGATTATATTTTTCTATTCGGTGAAAAAGTAAATATCTACGACAAAGGTCAATTATCTTTTAAGGAATATGGAGAATTTACTTATAAAAATAAGGAAGACATGCTTAAACAATGCAAAAAAGTTTTCCAGCAAATCCTTGAAGAAAGAACAAAATATTACTCAAAGTTAATGGATTGTCCAACTTACAAAGTCACTGTGAGAAATATGAAAAGTAGATACGGCAGTAATTCTAGAAAAACCAAGCGAATCAGCTATGCTTTTAGTTTAATTCATTATTCGATTGAGATAATTGATTCAGTCATCGTTCATGAACTAGCGCACTGCAAAGTATTTAACCATTCCAAATCATTTTATGATGTAGTGTATAAATATTGTCCAAATTATAAGATTTATCGTGCTAAACTAAATAAAGGAGAATTCCATGCTTAAAGTCATCACAAGTAAAGAAAATCCTCGAATAAAATTTGCCTATTCTTTGAAAGATAAGAAAAATCGTCTTGAATATAAGATGTTTTTAGCTGAATCATTTAAATCTTTAAAAATGGCGATTGAACATCATAAAGTAGTGGAAGTCTTTACTACTTCTTACTTAGATATTGATGAAGAAATTCCTCAAAATTTAGTCAGTGAAGACGTCATTAAAAAGCTCTCGAGCACAGTTAATCCAGAAGGGATTGTTTTCATTTGTAAAATAGAAGAAGTTTCTTTAGAAAACCCAAAGAAAATCCTATATCTAGATGAGATTAATGATCCAGGAAATATGGGGACATTAATTAGAACCGCTTTAGCTTTTTCTTATGATTTAGTGGTCACTAGTGATAAATGCGTCTCTCCATATAATGAAAAAGCAGTGGCGGCCTCTAAAGGGGCAATCTTTGCTTTACCAATTAAAAAAGGTGAATTAAAAGACTACAAAGGAAGTCATAAAATCATCGTTTCAACTTTATCCAATAAAGCCAAATATTTAGAGGAAGTTGAAGTACCTGAAAAGTTTGTTTTAGTTATTGGAAATGAATCGCATGGAGTTAGTAAAGAAACAAGAAATCTAGCAGATCTTGATGTCAAAATCAAAATTGATAATATCGACTCCCTTAACGCAGCGATTGCGGGTGGAATTTTGATGTATAAATTCCATTAATAAAATCTCTGATTTTAAACACTAACAAAATTTCACTAGAGTTTTATTCAAAATTAATTATGAATAAAGCCCTTTTTTATTTTGAATAGTGAAATATAATTTCAAATTAATTAAATTGTGCTATACTTTTCAAGAAAGTTTGAGGTTACCACATATGGCAAATGAAAATATGGAGAAGATTTATCAAGAAGCCCAAAGTGAAATCGCTTCTAGTGAATCAAATGAAAAACTTCAAGAACTCAGAGTTAAATTTTTAGCAAAGAAAAGTATCATCATGACCATGCTTTCTACTTTAGGACAATTACCTCCTGAAGAAAGAAAGACTGTCGGACAAAAACTTAATGAAATTAAGAATTTAATTACTGCTGCAATTGATGCCAAAGAAAAAGAATTATCCGCGAAAGAATTAGCGAAGAAGCTTCAAAAAGAGACAATCGATATCTCTTTACCTGGAAGAAACTATAACGTTGGAGGAAAAAATCCATTCCACGTTGTCAAAGATGAGATTACTGACATCTTCCTTTCAATGGGTTTTGAAGTCGCTGATGGACCAGAAGTGGAGACTGATTTATATAACTTTGAACTTTTAAATATTCCAAAAGATCATCCAGCTAGAGATATGCAAGATACTTTCTATATCGATGAAAATACCTTACTTAGAACGCATACTTCCCCAGTTCAAGCTAGAACAATGGAACTCGCAAAAGGTCAACCAATTAGAATTATTTGTCCAGGAAAGACTTATAGAAGAGATGATGATGATGCGACACATTCACATCAATTCGCTCAAATCGAAGGTCTTGTCATAGACAAAGATATTAATATTGGACATTTAAAAGCAACTTTAGAACTCTTTGCTAAAAAGATGTTTGGCGAGAAAAGAGAAATTAGATTAAGACCATCTTATTTCCCATTTACTGAACCAAGCGTTGAAGTTGATATCACCTGCGCGAATTGCGACGGGAAAGGTTGCTCGATGTGTAAAGGAACTGGCTATATTGAAATCCTCGGTGGAGGAATGGTTCACCCTAACGTTTTAAAAATGAACGGTTATGATCCAGATCAATATAGTGGATTTGCTTTTGGAATCGGAATTGAAAGAGTTGCTATCTTAAGATATGGGATCGATGATATCCGTAAATTCTATCAAAACGATATCCGCTTCTTAAGACAATATAAAAAGAAAGCTTAATAAGGAGGAAAGAATCATGTTAGTGAGTTTAAAAGAAATTAAAAACTACGTAAATATCGATGGATATACCGCTAATGAGATTGCTGATAAATTAACATTTGCTGGCATTGAAGTTGAAGAAGTTTCCTCTTTGGCAAGTGGAACGAATTTAGTGGTTGGTCACATTTTAGAATGTGAAAAACACCCAGATAGCGATCATCTTCACATTTTAAAAGTGGATTTAGGCCCTAAATATGGAGTAGAACAAATCGTTTGTGGCGCACCAAACGCGAGAAAAGATTTAAAAGTGATCGTTGCTAGAGTGGGAGCAAAACTTCCTGGAGGAGAAATCAAAAAGGGAGTCATTAGAGGAGTGGAATCTAATGGAATGTGCTGTTCACTTCTTGAACTCGGTGTCGATGCTAAATCTTTAAGCGAAAAACAAACTAAAGGCATTGAAGAATTACCAAGCGATGCAGTTACTGGTAATGAAGACGTTTTAGGCTATTTAGGTTTAGATGATGAAGTCTTAAATCTAAAGATTTTGGCTAATAGACCAGATTTACTTTCGATTTATAATGTCGCTAGAGAAATCGCAGCGATTTTAGATTTAAAAGCCAATATTCCAACTCATGAAGTTAAAGAAACATTTAAAACTGATTTAGTAGTGGGTTCATCTACTAGTAGATGTTCTCAATTCTCTGGAAGAGAGATTAAAGGTATCAAGATTAAAGAATCTCCTAAATTCATGAAAGAAGCTTTAACCGCGATGGGAGTTAGAAGCATCAGCAATATCGTTGATATCGGTAACTATGTCATGTTACTAACCGGTCAACCACTTCACATGTATGATGCGGATAAACTAGAAAAAGCCGAATTAATCGCTAAAGATGATTATCAAGGTGACTTTGTCGCGTTAGATGAAAAGAGCTATAAAGTCATTCCTAATGACATAGTCATTACCACCAATAATAAACCGATGTGTTTAGGTGGAGTGATGGGTAGTTTAGCCTGCGCAGTTGATAGTAATACCACACGTATTTATATCGAAGCCGCAAGCTTTGATGGAGCGAGTATTCGTCATACCTCTAACCGTTTAGGTTTAGTGAGTGAATCTTCTCAAAGATTTGTTAAAGGCACCAACCATAATCAAAGTGAACAAGTTATTAACTTTGCATCATATTTGATCAAAGAATATTGTGAGGGAAAGGAATTCTCCAATATTGTTAAATATCAAAAAGAAGAAGAGAAGTTAAATGAACTCAAATGTTCAGTTAAACGTATTAATAATCGTTTAGGAACTTCATTCACTAAAGAAGATATCCATAATGTTTTAGCAAGACTCTCCTTTGGAGTTAAAGAAATAAATAATGATGAATTCATCGTCAAGATTCCTGAATTCAGATTAGATGTCACTTGTGAAGCTGATATTTCTGAAGAAGTAATTCGTATTTTAGGTTTTGATAATGTCAAAAGTGAATTGCCTCAACTCGATAGTAAAGTTGGAGGCTACACCTTAAGACAATCTAGACTTAGAGAAATTAGAGAATATCTCTTACTTAACGGATTAGATGAATGTTTAACATATTCTCTTCTTAGCAAAGCTAATGCGGAAAAATTCAATTTGCTTAATAATGAAGAACATTATCAAATTCTCAACCCATTAACCGACGAAAGAGAAGTCTTTAGAACTCATATTCTATATAGCTTACTTGAAAGTGCTTCATATAACACTAGTAGGCAAAATAAAGATTTATCTTTATTTGAAACCAGCAACATGGTTTCTAAAGCTAGTAGAAGTGAACACTTAGCGATCGTCTTAGTGGGCAATAAGCTTAACCAAGCTTATATGAATAAAACCCCATATGATTTCTACTCGATGAAAGGAATCGTTGAAGGAATCTTTGAACTATTAGGTGTTGAACAATCTAGATATAGATTTGATCGTTATTTAGATGAAAAAGAAGAATTACATCCTGGTAGAAGTGCGAAAATTATTTTCCAAAACCAAGTTATCGGTGTCTTTGGAGAACTTCATCCAAGTCAATATTCGAAATTAGGCCTAGGAAAAACTAACGCGGTTGTTTTAGAAATGAACTTAGAAAGTTTATTAAATGCGAAAGTTAGTATTTCTAAAATGTCACCTATTTCTAAATTCCCAACCGTTTCCCGTGACCTTGCTTTAGTGGTTGATAAATCAGTCGCTGCTAGTGAAATTATCAAAGTCATCAAAGTGAGCGGCAAAGGCATCGTTAAAGAAGCAAACATCTTTGATGTTTATACAGGTATTCCGCTACTTGAAAGTAAAAAATCTGTTGCAGTTAATATCACCTTAGGTAAAGACGAAACCTTAACTGAAAAAGATATTAACGAAGCCATGGATAAAATTAAATACGAATTATCCAAGTCCTTAAAAGCAGAATTAAGATTATAAAAATATGAAAATCAATCGTTTCTTATTTAACCAAGATAAACCAGTTAATTTCGAGGAATCGATTGATTTTTCTAAC
Organism: uncultured Caryophanales bacterium; assembly: GCA_946612115.1. Classification (GTDB taxonomy): domain Bacteria; phylum Bacillota_I; class Bacilli_A; order RFN20; family CAG-826; genus UBA2450. Next base: position 60,633 of record CAMOEI010000001.1, read on the forward strand.
GCTAAATTAGATCCATTACATATTCGAAAGATTGATAATTGTCTAGTTAAAGTATCTGGGCATGAATATGATGATTTATTAGTTCTTGAACTAGATATCAAAGTAGATGTTATTGGAGTTTGCTCTTATACTTTAGAAGATGTACCAATTAAGCTTCACTTCAAAGAAGTGCTTAACTTCACTGATGTTGAAGATGATGAAGAGGAAGATATTATTTATGAACCTAAACCAATCTTTGATTTAGATCCATATATCTTAGGATTAATCATTTCTGAAGTACCGCTTAAGATAGTTAAGCCTGGAGCCAAAATACCAAGTAGTGGAGAAGGATATCGAGTTTTATCCGAAGATGATTACGAAAATGAGCAAAAGAATAAAGTTGATCATCGGTGGGATAAGCTAAACGACATCAAATTATAAGAAGAGGGCAACCTCTTTTTTTCATTTTATGAAAAAAATATTAAATATTTATTGCGTTATTATTTTAATAATGGTTTAATATAGATGTGGTAAGAAGTGGGAGAAAGTGGTAAGTAGTATGTTTTACGGCTATTTCGAACATAATCTTGATGACAAAGGAAGGCTCATGATTCCTAAAGGAATTAAGCAAAATGTCAAAGGCGAAGAACTATATGTTCTTAAAGGCTTTGATGGCTGCTTATCCGTTTACGATATCGACGCTTTCAATTTGTTAGTGGAAAAAGTTAATAAACAAGACTTCAACAAACTTATCTCTCGTCAATACGTCAGAACTCTTCTTGGAAGTGTTGTAAATCTCAGCATTGATAAAGTTGGAAGAATTCAAATTCCAAACATGACGATCACAAAATATAAGATTGGCAAATCAGTTGTAGTTCTTGGAGTTGGAGACCATTTCGAAATCTGGGATAAGAAAGCTTATCTCGAATATGAGAAAGTGGCGAATGAGAATTTCGAGAAAATCGCTGAAGAATTAGAGAAAAGCGATGCCTAACGAACATATTCCAGTTCTCTTAAATGAGACCCTTGAAGGGTTAAATATCAAACCTGATGGAACTTATCTAGATTTAACCCTCGGAAGAGCAGGACACAGCAGTGAAATTCTTAAGCGATTATCCGATAAAGGATTATTAATCGGAGTCGACCAAGACATTGACGCAATTAGATATAGCCAAGAAAGATTAAGCAAGATTTCAAATAACTTCAAACTAATTAAATCTAACTTCCAAAATATGGATAAAGTCTTAGATGAATTAGGTATAGAAAAAGTTGATGGAATATTAATGGATCTCGGAGTGAGTTCCCCTCAATTTGATGATCCAAATAGAGGTTTCTCTTATCGATATGACACCTTATTAGATATGAGGATGGATCAAGATCAAGAGCTAACCGCTAAAACAATTGTGAACACCTATCCAGAAAGTGAACTAGTGAGAATCTTTAAAGAATATGGAGAAGAAAAATATTCCTATTCAATCGCTAGAAATATCTGCAAGGAAAGAGTGGATCACGAAATCGAAACTACCGGCCAATTAGTGGAGATCATCAAAAGAAGTAAACCTTCTAAAGAATTGAAGAAAGTTGGCCATCCTGCAAAACAAATCTTCCAAGCCTTAAGAATCGAAGTAAACGATGAAATCAATGTTCTTAAAAGAACATTAACAAAAGCGGTTATCAGATTAAATAAAGGTGGAAGACTCGCAGTTATCACCTTCCATTCTGGAGAAGATCGAATCGTTAAAAATCTCTTCAAAGACTTAACAACAGTAATTGGTAATCGATATGACTTACCGAATAAGGAAGAAGATAAAGAATTCATTCTCATCACAAGAAAAGGAATTAGACCTAGTGAAAAAGAATGTAATGAAAACCATCGCTCAATAAGCAGTACATTAAGAATAATTGAGAAAAAGTAAAGGAGAAAAAAACTATGGTTATGAAAAACAAGCTTTACAAGCATCACAAATCAAAAGCACATTATTTACTTCGCAGTGCGTCTTTATTTACTTTGGTCTTATCTGCATTCGCTCTTGCGATCATCTTACCAGCGTATTTGAGCACCCAAAATAATGAGAATATCACAGTTAAAGCTGAAAGCGAAAACGCTAACTCAAGTAGTGAAGTAGCTTCATATAATTAACTGTAATATATTACCCCCTTGGAAGCCCTACGGTATATAGACTGTCGGGTTTTCTTTTTGCGTAAAATTAACCCACAAATATATTTTTAATAACATTGTTTTTGTTCCTAGCTAAAAATATCTAAATTTTGCGACATATATGGAATTTTATTAGATTAACAAATATATTGTTAATAAAATAACTAGAGTGTATGATATAAGCATGAAAGAAAACGTTTTTGCTATTGAAATTTCACATAAATTTATCAAAGTCGTTAATGGATTTTCTAACGGTAAGCAAGTCTATATTAACTACTGTAAGAAAATTCCTATTGATCATTATCTAGAAAACGGAATGATCATCGACAAAGAAATGCTTGTGAAAGAATTAAATAAGATTAGATCGATTAACGATCAACAACTCCATTTCTCCGCTTCGGTTAACGATGCGATTTTAGTTTTACCTCCATATGGATTAGAAGCTTATCGCACCAGTCAATTTACTTCAGTAATTTCTCCAGAAAAGATTATCGAAGAAACCGATGTGAGAAATTTATACTCTATTATTAGAAATAAGAAATTACCTGTGAATAATGACTTAATTGAAATTATTCCAGAATATTTCCAAATCGAATCTGGAAAGAAATACGCTTTACCTCCAATTGGCACAGTAAGTAGCTCAATTACTGGATATGTTAAAGTCCATTCTCTTCCAAATAAGATTAATGTTGCGTTCTCTGACGCTTTAACTAGCAGTGGGATTGATATCTACCGCAAAACTGTCTCTAGCTTTGCTGCGGTGGAATTATTATCAACTTATGAAGAGACTCCTGATCATTATTTCTTAATCGATGTTGGAGGAGAAAGTACCACCGTCTCTTTAGTGGGAAGCAAACAACTTATTGCTACTAGAAGCTTCTCCTTTGGAGGAGATAACATCACTGATGCGATCGTTCAAACATTTAATATTAATGTTAATGAAGCCGAAAAAATTAAAACTCTCTATGGCTTAGATAAGCGCGAAATGAAATTTGATTATCCAGTCGTCAGTAAATCTAGTGAAGACGGTGTCATTACACACGATATCAAAGAGTTAAATGGAGTTATTGAATCTTCATTAGAAGATTTCTATAAATCACTTAATATCGTTATCGAACAACTTGCTTTAGCGTATAACGTTCAAGAATATTCAAAACTTCCAATACTTTTAATCGGTGGAGGAAGTAAACTAAGAGGATTCACTAATTATCTTAAAGATAAAACCGGTAATCCAAATATCAATTTAGTTTCCCCAAAAACCATTGGGGCTAGAGACCCATCTATGTTCTCCGTTCTCGGAGCCATATATATCAATCACAGATATCCAAATCTTGGAGACGAAGCATATCATCAAATCGTTTCAGTCTCTCGAGAAGATTAAATGGAGGTAGACTCATGAACAATTATGATTTAGACAATTTTGAACCCGCTGCAAAGATTGTAGTTATCGGAGTAGGAGGAGCAGGAAATAACGCTGTCAATCGTATGATTGATGAAGAAATTTCTAATGTTGATTTCTACGTTGCTAATACCGATAAACAAGCTCTTGCGACAAGTAAATCCCCTAATAGAATTATTTTAGGTGAATCTCTTACTGGTGGATTAGGCGCTGGAGGAGAACCTGAAATGGGAGAACAAGCCGCTGAAGCTAGTGCAGATGATATTAGAGATATCGTTAAAGACGCTAATATGGTCTTTATTGCCGCAGGTATGGGCGGAGGTACAGGTACAGGTGCTGCTCCTGTGGTCGCTCGTATTGCAAAAGAAGCTGGTGCTTTAGTCGTTGCTATTGTTACTCGTCCATTTACCTTTGAAGGTAAGAAAAGAATTGTTCACTCCATCGATGGATTAAATAAATTAAAAAGTGCAGTCGATAGCCTTATTGTCGTTAGTAACGACAAATTATTAATCACTAATGGAAATACCTCTATTAGTGAAGCTTTTGACGCCGCTGATCGCGTCTTAGCTCAATCTGTGAAGACTGTTGTTAACCTCATTTTATTACCAGCAATTATAAATCTAGATTTCGCTGATGTTCGTAACACCTTAAAAGATAGTGGTATCGGCTTAATCGGATTTGGTATGGGTAGTGGACCAAATAGAGCCAAGGAAGCCGCAAGTAACGCTTTAGCCTCTCCACTAAATGAAGCGAGCATTGCTGGAGCAAGAAAAGCGATTGTCGCTATTACATGTGGCACACAAGTCAGTTTATTTGAAGCTCAAGAATGCGTTAATTTATTAATTGACGCTGCTGGAGGAAATATCGACATTAAATTTGGTATTACTATCAATGACCAATTAACCGATGAAATCTTATTAAGCATTATCGCAGCGGATTTTGAAAACGATGTCGACTTCACCGTTCAGAGCTTCTCACCACTAGTGAAACCAGTTACAGAAGATGAAGAAGTTAAAGAACTAAGCGAAGACGCTGAAAGAGAAAAAGAAAGATATTTTGAAGAAGATAGCATTATTCCTAACTTCTTAAAGAGCTAATTATATTAAGAATTAAACAATTTATTGTTTAAATTATTCGCATCACGAAAGAGAACTTTATTATGGACTATAAAGATACATTATTAATGAATAAGACCGACTTTGAAATGAGAGGTAATCTCAACATCAAAGAACCAGTCTTAGTAAAAAAATGGCAAGAAGAAAAATTATATGAAGAAATGAACCTCAACCGTAAAGAGGCTAAGGAATTTATTCTTCATGATGGCCCACCTTACGCTAATGGGGACATCCACTGCGGTCATATGTTAAACAGAATCTTAAAAGATTTTGTTGTTCGATATAAAAACATGCAAGGATATAAGACTCCATTTGTTTTTGGTTGGGATACTCACGGCTTACCTATTGAAAACCAAGTCACTAAAAACGGAGTTAATCGTAAAACAACTCCAATTGTCGAGTTTAGAAAAAAATGTGAAGAATACGCTCTAGTTCAAGTCAATCGACAAAAAGAACAAATTAGAAGACTTGGATTAGTCGGCGATTTTGATAATCCATATCTCACATTAAAAAAAGATTATGAAGCTATGCAAATTAACGCTTTCTCCAAAATGGCGTTAAAAGGCTTAATTTATAAAGGTTTAAAACCAGTTTACTGGTCTCCTAGTAGTGAATCTGCTTTAGCAGAAGCGGAAATTGAATATCAAGATGTCGAGTCTCATTCAATTTATGTCGCTTTTAATGTTAAGGACGGCAAAGGTGTTGTTGATAATGACGCAAGACTCGTTATTTGGACTACAACCCCTTGGACTTTACCTGCTAACTTAGCGATTTCTGCTCATCCAGATTTCATTTATGGAGAATATTTAACTAATAAAGGTAAACTCGTTTTCTTAAAAGAATTCGAAGAGAACTTAACTAAAGAACTCGATTTAGGAGAAGTTAAACTCTTAAAAGAGATCAAAGGTCAAGATTTAGAATTTGTCGTCTGTAAACATCCTTTCTATGATCGAGATTCCTTAGTCATTGTTGGCACCCACGTCACTAACGATGCAGGTACTGGACTAGTTCATACCGCTCCAGGACACGGTGTAGAAGACTATCAAGTCTGCTTAAATTATCCAGGAAAGGGATTAGAACCATATTGCCCAGTTGATGAAAAAGGCTATATGATGCCTGGAACTGGAGAAGGTATTGAAGGACTTTTCTATGAAAAGGCTAACGATGCAGTCTTAGAAATTATTAAAAATAATGGTAGTTTGCTTAAAAGCGAAGTCATTACCCATAGCTATCCTCATGATTGGAGAACACATAAACCATTAATCTTTAGAGCAACCGCGCAGTGGTTCTGCTCCATTGAACCAATTAGAGAAGAACTTATTAAAGTTATCCACGAAACCAAATGGTATCCATCTTGGGGAGAAAATAGAATGGTCAATATGATTAAAGATCGTGGAGACTGGTGTATATCTAGACAAAGAGCATGGGGTGTACCAATTCCAATCTTCTACTGTGAAGATGGAACTCCAATTATCGAAGAAAAAGTCTTTAAACATATCGAAAAACTCTTTAGAGAATATGGTAGTAACATCTGGTATGAAAAAGAGGCTAAAGAACTTCTTCCAGAAGGATACACTAACCCTCATTCTCCTAAAGGAGAATTTACCAAAGAAAAAGACATTATGGATGTCTGGTTTGATAGTGGATCTAGTTGGAATGGAGTGTTAGTAAACCGCAATATTAAATACCCAAGTGATTTATATTTAGAGGGCAGCGACCAATATCGTGGTTGGTTTAATTCCTCTTTAATCGTTTCTGTAGCTTGTAATCACGTTGCTCCATATAAAACAGTTACATCTCACGGCTGGGTTTTAGATGAGCACGGTGAACAAATGCACAAATCTAAAGGTAATGGAGTTGATCCAAATAAGATCGCTAACATATATGGAGCGGATATTTTAAGACTTTGGACAGCCTCAATTGATTATCAACAAGATGTGAGAATTGGAGATAACCTCATTAAACAAGTTGCTGAACAATATCGTAAGATTAGAAACACCCTTAAATTTATCTCTTGGAATTTAGCGGACTACGATCCAAATAACCAAGCAAAAGAATTTTCTATAGTCGATCAATATATTTTAGCTAAGCTAAATCGACTTATTAAAGTCGTTACAGAAAGCTTTGATAAATATGATTTTTCTAGCGCAACTAGTGAAATCTTTAATTTCTGTAGTAGTGATTTAAGTGCGTTCTATTTAGATATTTCTAAAGATATTCTTTATTGCGACGATCGTAATAGCGTAAGAAGAAATCAAACTCAAACTGTTTTATATAAAGTTGGAGAAGCCTTACTTAGAATTCTTAATCCAATTCTTCCATTCACCATGGATGAATTTAATAGATCTTTACCTGGTAAAAGAGTCTCTAATGCGCAGCTATTAGATTATCCAAAAGCAAATAACGAAGATGATTCTTCTATTTTAGAAGAATATGAATTATTAATCGCGTTAAGAAGTGATGTCTTAAAAGCTTTAGAAGAAGCTAGAACTAATAAAGTTATCGGTTCTTCTCAAGAAGCTCATATCTATTTAGATATTAAAGATGAAAAGATTAAAAAGCTCACTATGCAATATACTTTAGAAGAACTCGCTAATGTCTTTGTCGTTAGTGAAGTAACTTATGAAAATAGTGATGAATTAAAAGAATATGAAGTCTCAAAAGTTTTAGTTAAACATCATGATGGTAAATTCTGCTCAAGATGTTGGAATTATTCTAAACTTGCTTATGTTCAAGAAGATGGGACTTATTTATGTCCAAGATGTCAGAAAGTGATTCATAAATAATGAAAGAGAAAATTGTTTCGCTTTTGAAGTGGTTTTTTAAATCATTTATTTGGTTAGGAATTCTTCTATACGTTATTGATATCGTTAGTAAAAACATCGTTGTCGCTAATAGAGCTAACATCTATGGTGGGTTAAACGGTGGAATTGATATCATCCCTGGAGTTTTAGGAATTAACTATGTTATTAACGATACATTTATGATGGGTATTTCTTTTGGAAGTGCCCTAGCTAATAGAATTGTTTATATCGTCATTGCCTTTATCGCCTTAGGGGTTCTAGGATTCATTTTAGTTAAATATTGGAAAAGACTTAATTCCTTTTATAAAGCTACTTTATTTATGATCGCTGCTGGAGCTCTTGGTAATTTAACTGACCGCATCTTTTATAGCGCGGAATATCTTGGCTATTTAAGAGATGGAGAGTTGGTTCAAGGAGTCGTTGACTGGATTGACTTTTATCCGTTTAGCTGGTGGCCATATAACTTTAATATCGCCGATGCCTCAATTGTAGTCGCGGCCTTTATGCTTATTATTTATCTCATTGTTGGAGAGATAATTGACTATCGCAAAAAGAAAGAATCTACTCCAAAAGTGGAAGATGATAGCAAGGTTCTGTCAAAGACAGAGCAAGAAAAAGCTCAATATTTAAAGTCTAAAGATAAAGATGAATAAATCTTTTGTAATTGAAAATTTACAAACTAGTGAAAGACTAGATAAATATCTCACTAACGAACTTAGCGATTTTTCTCGTACACATATTGCTAAACTTATCGAAGAAGGAAATGTTTTAGTTAACGATAAAATCGCTAAAGGATCATTAAAAATTAAACTAGGAGATAAGATTGATATTTCTTTTCCAGAAGTTAAAGAATTAGAGATTAAAAAAGAAGATATTCCTTTAGACGTTATTTATGAAGATAGCGATATCTTAATTATTAATAAGCCTCAAGGAATGGTGGTTCACCCATCTAATGGACATAATGAACACACTTTAGTTAATGCAGTACTTGCTTATAGCGATGATCTTAGCGGAATTAACGGAGTAGCTCGTCCTGGAATTGTTCACCGCATTGATAAAGACACTAGTGGGTTAATCTGTATCGCTAAAAACGATAAGGCGCATTTATCATTAGCGGAGCAATTAAAAGACCATTCAATGAGTCGAACTTATATTGCTTTAGTTAAAGGAGTAATTAAAGAAGATACTGGAGAAATCAATCTTCCAATTGGTCGAGATCCTCATAATAGACAAAAAATGGCGGTGACTCGCGAAAACTCTAAAAGTGCGATTACATATTTCAAAGTTTTAAAAAGATTTTCTGAACACACATTAGTGGAATGTAAATTAAAAACTGGTAGAACTCATCAAATTAGAGTTCATTTATCTTATATTGGTTATCCTGTTGAAGGCGATCCATTATATTACGGCAAAGGCTACGATAAGCTATATAAAAATGGCCAGCTACTCGTGGCCACTGAATTAACATTAGTGCATCCTTCTACTAATAAGAAGATGTCTTTTAAAATTGAATTGCCTGATTATTTCAAAGAAATAATTAATCACTTGGAATAGTTCTTGAAGTTTTTCTTCACTAATTTATCAAATTCCTCCTCTCCGACTTTATCTAAGAGGATTTTTTTAAATTCATCTGCGGCTTTACCCGCTCCAAAAGGAATAGATAAACCTAACTTTTCTTCTAATTTATCTTTGTATAAAAGAAGTGAATATCTAGCGATAACGCTCGCTAAAGCGACTGAAGGGAATCTTAATTCACCTTTAGTTTTAAATGAGATTCCTCTAACAATTGGTTCATCATCTTTAGATAAATATTTATAGTAAGTATTCTCATTAACGAATTGATCGACATAAATCGCATAGACATCTTCATATTCTTTATGTAGATTACTCAAGGCGCGATTATGCATTTTAGCCTTAAGGCTATTAAGGTTTTCTCCTTTAGCAATCATCTCGTTATATTTTTCATTAGGAAGAGTTAATTTGGAGAACTTAAATTCTTTAATCGCAATTTCTCCAATTTCTCTAATCTTTTTATCAGTAAGTTTTTTAGAATCAGTAATTCCTAATTCTTTTAATCGTTGATATTGGTCTTTAGAGATATACGCAGCGACAACGATCATCGGTAAATAAAAATCTCCGACACCGACTTCATCGCTTCCAATTTGTTCTCCAAAATCGACGTAGTGGAGGTCTTTAATATCTTCTTTTTCTGGATTTTTATTTCCTTGAATAGCGCTTAAATCAAAGATTTGAGCTTCTTCTAATTCATGCTTTCCAGAAAATAAAACCTTACGATAAGTCTTTTTAGATGTATATCCCTTAATCGATGTTTCATCTTTAAAAGCGGAGAAAACTAAATATTCTCCAGATTCATCGATTAAATAATCTTTATAGTAATCTTTGATCGCTAATAGTTTTTCTTCGCTGACTTTAATCGTGACGCTCATATAATTTATCGTATCAATTTATCTAAAAAAATTGAATTAAAACAATTATAATGATTTCATATGCAAGATATCTATCAGACCTTTGAATTTAATAAAATCTTAGAGGAAATTGCCTTTTTAACGAAAACCGAAAAAGGAAAAGAGCTTGTTCTTTCTTTATCTTTTTCCGCTGATAGAAAAAAGATTAAATTTGATTTAGATGAACTTAACGAGATGATCACTTTCATCTATCGATATTCAAATCTTCCTATCGAAGCCAGTAAACACTTATTAAAGATTATTGAGATGGGTAAGAAAACCGCAATTCTCACTCCAAATGATTTCTATTTCATCCTTAATGATGTTATTACATCAAATAAAATCTTAGAAACATTTAGAAAATATGAGTCTAATTTCCCATTATTAAAAGCAAGAGTGGATCTCTTCAAAGATTTATCTAGTCTAGAAAAAGAGATCAAAAGAGTGATTACTCCAAGTCTCACTATAAGTGATAACGCTACTCCAGAACTAAAAGAAATAAGAAGAGATATTAAAAATTTAGAAGCAAATTTACATTCTAAATTAGGAAGTATTGTCTATAAATATTCTGAATATCTTAATGATGGCAATCTCACGATTAGAGATGGACATTTTGTTTTACCTGTAAAAACAGCCTATAAAAATAAAATCCTTGGTTTAGTCTACGATGTCTCCGATAGTGGTAATACCACATTCATTGAACCTTTAGAAATTGTTCAACTAAATAACGACATCGCTTCTAAAAGAGCTTTAGAAAATGAAGAAATAAGAAAAATCCTAAAAGGATTAACTTCTTTAGTGTTATTACAAGAAGATGAAATCATCAATAATAACGAAATCATTGCGTATTTAGATTTTTTAACCGCTAAAGCGAGATATTCATTGAATGAAGATTTAGTGATCGCTGAACTTTCTAATGATCAAGAAGTCTCTTTAATTGAGGCTAGACATCCATTAATTGATAAATCTAAAGTTGTGAGAAATGATTATGTCCTTTCTAAAGATAAACATATCGTGATTATTTCTGGACCTAACGCTGGAGGAAAAACAGTCTCAATTAAAACTGTGGGTTTACTTGTTTTAATGAATCAATCTGGACTAGCTGTGCCTGCTAAAAAAGCTAAACTAGGAATCTTCAACAACATTTATATTGATATCGGAGATAACCAATCATTAAGTGATAATTTATCAACTTTCTCCGCTCACATGAAAAATATCGGAGAAATCTTAGATGTTGTCAAAGGCAATGATTTAGTCTTGATTGATGAATTAGGAACTGGAACTGATCCAAAAGAAGGAGAAATCCTTTCTATTGGAATAGTGAAGTATTTAGAAAAGAAGCATCCTGTGTGTCTAATTAGTTCTCATTATTCAAAACTCAAAGAATACGCTTATATTTCAAATAACATTGAAAATAGTTCGATGCTTTTTGACGAAGAAAAGTTGCTTCCAACATATATTTATAAGCATTCCGCTCCTGGGAAAAGCTATGGTGTTGAAGTCGCTACACGATACGGAATCAAACAAGAAGTTATTAACGACGCCCAAGAGCTACTTAATAAAGAAGATGATTCTTTTGAAATTATTATCGACAAACTCAATCGCCAAGTCGCTGAAAACGAACGTTTAAAAGGCGAATTAGAAAAAGAGAATAAAATACTCGAAAATGAGAAAAAAGCCCTTGAAAGCGCTCAAAAAGCCTTAAAGAATCAAAAAGAACATCTCTTAGAGGAAGTCAAAAAAGAAAAAGAACAGATTTTACTAGATACCAGAGAAGAAATTGATGAAATCATGTCGAGTTTATCTAAAGGAGATATCAAACTTCATGAAGTCATCGAAGCTAAAAAAAGATTAGATAACTTAGAAGATAAAGAAGTAGAAATCATCTATGATGAGGAGATCAGATTAAATGATTATGTCTCCATTCCATCTTTAGGATTAGAAGGAAAAGTTAAAAGAATTAATGGAAAGAAATGTCTTATCTCTTCTAGTGATGGACTTGATTTTGAAGTTGATAAAGAAAAACTTCACAAAATCGACGCTCCTAAAGTCAATAAAACGAAAACAAGTAAGGCTAATTACGAATATAAGATCAACACGAAAGTTGGTCTAGAACTCAACATCATCGGTTTAAGAAGAGACGAAGCGAAGGCAGAACTCGTGAAATATCTTGATAATGTGAGACTAAAAAATATCAAGACCTGTCGAATAATCCACGGCTTTGGTAGTGGAATCTTAAGAAAGATGGTCCATGATTATCTAGACACTCAAAAAGATTTATCGTATCGCTTAGGAGATATTAATGAAGGCGGCGGAGGGGCCACTGTGGTGAACTTCAAATGAATGAAAGAATCAAAGTCTTAATCTCTAATTTAAAGCACTCCCCAGGAGTGTATTTGATGCACGATAAAAATGATACTGTCATTTATGTTGGCAAAGCTAAAGACTTGCAAAAAAGAGTCTCTCAATATTTTTTAAGGCCTCAAACTGGAAAAGTTTTTAAGATGGTCCAAAACGTTGAATATTTTGAAACGATCATCGTTAATAATGAAAAAGAAGCTTTGATTCTTGAAATGAATTTAATTCATCAATATTACCCAAGATATAACATCCTTCTTAAAGATGGGAGTCATTATCCATATATCGCGATTAAAAAGAAAGGTGACATCACCTTAACAATTAAAAGAAATAATAAGGATAAGAATTATGATTATTTTGGACCGTTCCCAAATAGTGGAGCGGCCTATAAAATGGTCGATCTCATCCATAAGATTTATCCGATTAGAAAATGCCGCAATATTCCAAGTAGTGTTTGCCTATATTACCATTTAGGTCAATGTTTAGGACCTTGTGTAAATAAAATCCCAGAAGAAACCTATAGTGAATATCGCTCTAAAATCAAAGAATTCCTAAGAGGTAATAACCACGTAGAATTAATGGAATTAAAAGCCAAAAGAGATAAGGCCAGTGAAGAACTTAATTATGAACTCGCCAAAGAGTATAGTGATTTAATTAAATCAATTGAGCACATAAACACCACTAGTAGTGTGGAGACTAATGATAAAGTTGACCGCGATATCTTCGCCTATTCTTCTAGAAACGGTTATCTCGCTTTAGCTTTTCTCATCTATCGTAACGGCATGTTACTAGGAAAGGAGACCCATGTTGTTGAGGCTTTTGGAGATGAAGAAGAACAAGTCGCTGATTTAATCTTCCAGTTATACGAAAGATGTCCTTTACCAACTGAAATCATTATTAATAATGAAAATATCATCGAGAATTTATCGTCTTACTTAGATGTTAATTTTAATAATGTCACTAAAGGGAAGATCTATGAACTAGTGGTCTCCGCTAAAAGTAATGCGAATAACGCCTTAGATGAATATTTCCTTTCTAGTAAATTAGACACTGATAAAATCGCTTTATTAGATGAATTAGGGGAGTTATTAAAAATACAAACTCCATATCATATCGAATTATTTGATAATTCACATTTGCAAGGTTCTTCTCCAGTAGGAGCAATGGTCGCCTATATTAACGGAGAACCAAATAAAAATCTCTATCGTAAATTTAAAATCGAACACGAAGAAGCTCGAGACGACTTTAAGAGCATGCAAGAAGTCATTACTCGACATTATTCAAGATTAAAAAAAGAAGAGAAGAAATACCCTGATCTAATCTTAGTGGATGGAGGACTTCCGCAAGTTAAAAGTGCCACCTCAGCGTTAAAAGATATCGAAGTGGATATTCCTATCTTTGGTTTATATAAAAATGATAAGCATCAAACAGAAGGATTAATTGATATAAACGGTAATACATATCCAATTACTGATAAGAAGTTATTTTTCCTATTGACCAGGATGCAAGATGAAGTCCATCGTTTTGCGATCTCTTTCCACAAAGAAAAAAGAAATAAAGCGATGACTGTCTCTTTATTAGATGATGTCAAAGGACTAGGAAATAAAAGAAAAGAACTCATCCAAAGACTTTATCCAGATATCAACGAATTAAAAAATGCTTCATTAGAAGATTTATTTCAAATCCTCCCTAGTGAAGTCGCTAAAGAATTATTTGAAAAACTCCATCATTAAGTTAATATTTAACTTGCAAAAAGATTGTCTTTTAGTGATAATAGATACGCTAAATAGAAAAAATGCCCTCGTAGCTCAGTTGGATAGAGCAACTGCCTTCTAAGCCGTAGGTCAGGCGTTCGAGTCGCCTCGAGGGTACCATAATCGTATACATACTTTGATACAAAGTGGAATATGCGAAAAACCGCAAAAATGCTCAGAAATGGGCATTTTTTCTTATATTTCTAATAAATAATGAATAATTAGTCAGCTCTTTTGACAGAATCCTTGCTTCAGCTAGGTACCCTTTAGAAATACGGAAGCACCCCTTGGAAATACGGAAATACCTATGGGTAAGACAGAACACCCTTTTTAATACAGAACAAAAAATAAAGAAAAAAATCATTTATACCCTTCACTAGAGGGGTATTTTATGATAGACTAACCCTAATGAAAAAGATGTTAACTTATATTTCTTTATTTAGTAGTGCAGGTGTTGGTTGCTTTGGATTCAAAGAAGCTGGTTTTGAATGTGTAGCCACCAATGAACTCATAAAGAGAAGACTCGATGTTCAAAGATTCAATAAAAAGTGTAAATTTGATAGTGGCTATATATGTGGAGACATTACCAAAAGTGAAACTAAAAAACTTTTATTTAATGAAATAGCACTTTGGCAAGAATCTTTTGGAATAAAAGACATTGATGTAATAATTGCAACTCCTCCTTGCCAAGGCATGTCTGTTGCTAATCACAAAAAAGCTGATGATGAGATTATAAGAAATTCACTAGTCATTGAATCTATAAAACTCATCAAAGAAATTAAACCTAGATTCTTTGTTTTTGAAAACGTTCCTTTATTTTTGAAAACGATATGCACCGATATTGACAAAACAAATAAACCTATTTCAGAAGCTATAAGTTTAAATTTAGGAGATGATTACAATTATATTGGAGAGGTAATTAATTTTAAGAACTATGGCTCCAATTCAAGTAGAAAAAGAACGCTTGTAATAGGCGTGAGAAAAGACATAAATTGCAATCCTAAAGAATTATTTCCAGACTATACTGAGGAAAAAACACTTAGAGAAACTATTGGGCATTTAATGCCTTTGACAGAACCTTATCAATTTGATCCAAATGATGCCTATCATTTTTTTAGAGGCTATCCAGAAAGAATGCGTAGATGGATTGCTGCAACGCCAGAGGGATGCTCGGCTTTTGACAATAAAAGAATTGAAGATAGACCAAACCAAATCAAAAATGGAAAACTAGTTGAAAATGTTAGAAAAAATTCAGACAAATATACTCGTTTAAGATGGGACGTTGTTGGCCCTTGCGTTCATACTAGAAACGACCAATTAGCTAGTCAAAACACAATACATCCTAAGGATGATAGAGTTTTCAGCATAAGAGAATTGATGATTCTAATGACCATACCAGAAACGTTTATGTGGTCTGAATATTCTCTTGAAGAACTTAATAAAATGAGTGTCGAAGAAAAAAGAGCTTATATGAAAAAGGAAGAAATAAAAATTAGGCAATCGATAGGGGAAGCAGTGCCTACTATAATTTTTAAGCAAATTGCTAATAAAATAAAAAAATGGATAAAAAGTCAAAACTAAACCTCGCAAAAGTATCAAGAATTATTAAAGAATATGGTTTGTCAACAACGGAAAAAATCATTTCTTTTTTAATTACCAACGAAAATAAGTACTCTTTTTTTGATTTGTCCAAAATTGCCGAAAATGCTAACCAGCTGAGAATGGAAAACTCGGCTTACTATACGGATGAAGAATTATTAGAAGTAATCGAGAAAGAGCTTCCTGAGTTTCAAAAAGAAGATATCAGGATTTTAGAACCATCGGTTGGAGTGGGGAATTTTTTACCATTACTTTTCAAAAAATATCAAGGCAAAAAAATGCGTATTGATGTTGTTGATTTAGATAATGATTCTTTGGAAATATTAAAGACTCTTTTAAGCTTTTTGGACTTGCCATCCAATATTAAGATTTCTTTCTTCAATGAAGATTTCTGTTGCTGGAGCACTAAAAATAGATATGATTTAGCTATTGGCAACCCTCCATTTAGTAAAATAAAAAAAGATTATTTTACCAACAAAGAAACGAAATATTACTATAACTTAGACTCTACTAATTTGGCTTCTTATTTTTATGAAAAATGTGTCAATCTATCCGATTATGTTTGTATGGTTCTTCCAAAGAATATTCTTAATACTCCTGAATTCGGAAAAACTAGAGATTTTTTAAGAAAGAAAGATATTCAATCAATAATAGATTTTGGTGAAAATGGTTTCAAAGGTGTTTTGGTTGAGACAATTTTTATCAAAACATCAACAATGACCTCAGGAAATAAAACGAAAGTTTATTCTTTGACTAAGGATTTAGAATTAGTACAAAAAAGAGATTATATAACTGATCCAAAACTCCCTTATTGGGTTATTTTTAGAAATGAATTTTTTGATGATTTTTCTTCAAAACTAGAGTTTGATGTTTTTACTTGTTTTAGAGATAGACAACTTACTTCAAAAAACACCTCTTTCTCCAAAGGAGAAATTAGGGTATTGAAGTCAAGAAATATATCAGATGATGGTCAATCGATAATTGACTTGCCTGGCTATGATGAATACATCTCAAAAGCTGAAGCTGAAAGCAAGGCTGTTTATTCTTATCTTAACATGGAAAACGTTTATCTTACCCCAAACATGACTTATAAGGTAAGAGTAATGAAAAAACCAAATGGATATTTGGTAAATGGCTCTGTTGCTATACTTCTTCCAAAAAGAAGGATAAACTTAAATAAAGAAGATCTCATTTTCTTCAGTTCAGACGAATATAGGAATTTCATGCAAATTGCAAGAAATTACCAAACTAGAACCTTAAATATTGATTCTACGTCTGTTTACTTTTTTGGAATTAGGAGGAAGTAATCATGTTATCTGATAGTGATGTTTTAAACTTTATTTCAAGTCACCCATCTTATGATATTAGAGCATCGCACAATGCTAGATGGATAGATCAAAAATGCACTCCAGATGTTTTGTCAATGATAAGTGACTGTATTATGGACTATTACTTCCATAATCCTGGTAGTTCATTTACTTCTCAAGATATATGGCATTCTGATTATGCTCGTGATAACGTTTTTGCTGTTTTCCAAAAGCCTGATGTAAATTCCAAAAAGGCTATTGCGGAATACAACAAATTTTTTATGCAACCAATGGAACTTTTGGCTTATTCTGGAGTTTTGAATCGTGTTAAGAAAGGTAATCAAAATGTTTATTCAATCGTTAATAAAGACGTTCTTGAATACATTGCAATTAGAGAAAGAAACGCTATTAAATTTTTAGTGGCCTATATAGAAAAAGTCCTTGAAGATTCTGGTATTTTTATTGCTTTTAAAATGTTCTTCGATAGACAAATTGCGACTCAATTTGACTCTTTGAAAGATTCTTATACGAATTTCATCATCAATAACACTCCAATTAATGGTGCAGTAGAAGTGCACAGAATTTTTACTAAAGTTATTAATCCTCTTGCATATGTTCGAACTGCATATGGAGCCGAAAGAGGTCACATGTCTAAAGACATTATTACCTTTGACATGCTTATGTATAATCGTAAAAATTTTAGAGATATTTATTCAGCTAAGCCAAAAGACGTCACAAGAAAAGAACATGCTTCAAGTGGAGCGATGGTTACTCCATCTGGTTCCGCTCTTACTACTTATTTAATTAATAGAGCCAAGAAATATGTTAGACAGTATAACAATGACTTTAATGCTGGAAGACCTGAATATACTCCTGAATCAGGTGGGTTACCAGGTACTCATGTTCATCATATCTTTCCTGAAGCTTCATTCCCTACTTTAGCATATGTAGTAGAGAATTTGATTTGTATCACTCCTGGGCAGCATTTATCAAGAGCTCATCCTGGAGGCAATACTTCTCGTGTTGATACTAACTATCAAGCTCTTTTGCTCGTTGCGAAAGCAGATACTATTGAGCAGGATTACAGCATGTCTAGAGGTTTCTATGATTTTGACAGATTTATTGATGTTTTAGTTACTGGATATGGAGATAAAAACTTTTCCGCTGTAAATCATTTAGATTTTCCTGTTGTTAAAACAATGATAATGAAATATTACGTTAGCGGTACAATTTAAAGGAGTCGTTTTTATGAAGACAATTGTATTGAGATTTTCTGACAGCTTTGCTCCTAAGGATGGCACATTAGCTGAACATGAAAAAATGATCCAAGAATATGGATATGTTTGGTGGGGGAAAAGAGGACCAAGAATTTCACAAAAAGTAGTTAAAAATATTATTTGTGATGGAGTTGGAAAAGTTCTTTTAGTAAGAGGCGGAACTAAAGAAAAATATTGGGCCACTGTTACTGAAATATCAGATGGTTGTCCTCAAAAATCAAGAGTCCCTGAATACTATAGAGGAGACGTTGCGTTTTATGGCAGCTTCTTGAAAGTTACCAAAATTGAAAGAGCTCCAGATGATGTTTTGGAACATTTGTTTGTTTCCACAACTGGGGCAAAAATGTCCGATATTATAAATAAAGCGATGGCTTCTTATTTTATTGTTGAAGAAAAATAATGCTCGATAAAAAACAACGAATCAAAATCTCTCAAGATAGAACTAAGATTTGCAAATACTGCATTGGTGATTTAGTTGTGGTCACTTTTGATAAATATGGCAAACACACCTTTATAGGTAAAGTAGAAGAAGTGGCTGAGAATATGCATGACCTTGAAGGTGTATGGATTTCAGTGCTTCCAGTCAAAGAATACAATAGCGATGAAACCGCAAAAAGAATGATTCGTGAAAAAATCCGCTGCATGGTTCCACTTAAAGATATAAGGGATTTACCAAATTAGTATGGCGGATTCAAGATTCAATAAACTCTATATCCTTAAAATAGAGGATGGCGAAATAGACCGTTTAAGACACGTTTGTGAGGATTTCCGAATCTCGGACAATGGGGCATTTGAAAATGCCACCAGCTTCCATAGAATATGGGGAATTAACGAAAATGGACTCATTTATCTATCTTATGGAATGGCTCAACGAGGATTTGACTTTAATTCAATTGACGAGCTTGAAGATTTTCTAGATAAATTCGAAACGAAAAATTAAAAGAGGTGGAATTGTGAGAAATCGCAAATCCCCTCTTTTTTATTATTTGCTGAAGTCTACACCAAATAGTGAGCGGTCATCAGGACCAAGTTGTACTCTAGTGGCAAAATCAATAATTGCTTGGGCAGAAGAATCAAGATTCTTATTGCCGTCATAGACCATAAAGATTTGTTTGCCTTTTATTCCAGCATAGAGTTTTATAATTTCTTGCATTGAGTAGTCTTCAATTTGCTTTGATATAACGCTATCGTGAGCAAGGAGCGGAAGCTGGGATGTCATAAGTACAGCGATATCAAACATGATAAGAGCTCTTTGACTCGAACCAGTTCCTTCGTCATTAGGGATAGTAAAATAATACTTATTTAAATCGCTGAGTCTAATATTAGGAGCTTGTCTTCGTCCAGAATAGAAATTCCTATTTATCTCAGAAATTTTTCCATTAACAATATTTTGAACCTCAATTAAAGATGCTTTGCCTTCAGTGGCAAGCTTTTCCTGTTTCTTTCCTAGTGTTTCCTTGTTGTTTGAGTTTTCGACATAGAGTTCATTTTGCTTTGTAAGTCTTCTAACATCAGTTTCAAGTCTTAACATTTCTTGGAAAACAGCTTCAGGGACTGTCTTTTCAATATGAACAATATTTTTATATTTGTCTTCAAGCTCTGTGATTTGTTCATCTAGTTTAGCTATGCTCTTTAAGGCTTTCTTTCTTTCATTTTCTGATTGCTCATTAAAAATGGAAGTAAGTTTTTGGTGGAAATCTTCAATGTCGGAAAGATGCTTGAATTCAAATCCAGGGAATATAAGTTTCAATTCTTCTAAATCACTTTCAAAGTCTTTGCTGCTTTTATTCTTGATTTTTTCAAGATTTTTTATTTGGTTTTCATATTGAGATTTAGTAGCTTTTAATGACTCGATAGCAGTAAGAAGAGTAACGGCTTCTTTGTTTTCTTGATAGTCCTTACTATAAGTGCCATCCAAGTATTGTTTTCTAAGTTCTCCCAATTTTTCGTTATATTCGTCAATTGTTTTTAGGTTCTTTTCGTATTTCTTTTTATCAATTTTTTCGACATATTTATAATCCGAAGATTTTTTAAAAGTAGAAATTTGATCCTCTAAGGTTTCAATTTCTTCTTTCAAGGAATCTAGTTGCTTATGACTACCGAAAAGTTTCAAAAAGATTTCAATAGCTTTATCTTTTGGCTGTCTAAATGCAGCATTGATAGGATACTTTTCGTTTGTAGTTTCTCTTTGATAAATTCTTAAATAAGGAGCTACCGCTTCTCTAAAGGTCAAATCATCACTGACTTTATATAAGTCATGAAGCTGCTTTAAATATTCATTGTTTGATAAAGTGGCCTCAATTTCTCCGCCATCATTATAAAAATAAACTTCTTCAGGATTATGCGTTCCCCTAGCATAGTGGTATTCTTTTCCATCAAATTCAAAATATGCATGAATAAGGTGGTGTCCTATTTTGTTTACCGCGATATTGTTATGGAACTTATAATCATCTCCTCCAAGCATGAAATCAATAAGGAGAAGAAGTGTCGACTTACCAATGGAGTTTTTACTATCAGCGGTTCCTAAAACAACATTTAAGCCATCTTTGAAAGTAAAGGATTCTGGATTACCATTAGCATCTTTTCTAAATTTGTCACAACTCAGTTTAACTAACATAGTGTAAGATTCCCCCTTTCAAAATTTCTATTTTCTTCAATGCATACAAGCAGTCTAATATGTCAATAAACTCATCGATTGGTATTTTGTTCATTTCTTTATCGGCTCTAAATTGTCTAATCGTCAAGTCTCCTTCCTGGAGCTTTTTTAGAACCTTAACAATGTATTTTAGTGATGAATCACTATACCTATTAAATTTACTAGGAAACTTCATGACCAAACACCTCACAATCTTGGATGAAATAACAAACCAAAATTAAACACTGCATATCAAAAGTGGCATATTCACTTGGATTCAATATTTCTCTTGAAATCCATTTCTTAATTTCGTCAATAATAAGCCTTTTATCAGTTGTTGTGGTGGAAATAGCTTCGTAAGCATCTCTCACTGAAGAAAGAACGTTATTTAACTCGCTTGTTGATAAGTCTGTGTAAGAATTGAAATAAGTTTTAATCTTTGTGTAGTATTGGCTAGAGATGATGGAATAAATTTCATCATAATACTCAGTACCAAGTTTGGTTTCTATTGCAATCGGATCATAAAAAATCTCTTTATCAACTTTAATGTGAGCTATTGAAGAATTTGATAATTTCTTAACGCATTCCTTAAGTTTTTCTGAAATTTCATAATTGTTTAATTCAGCTTTAATTTCAGCTTTAAGGATAATCCCTCTTTTGATGTTGTAGAGGTCTACGATTTCATCTCGTTCAGCATTTGGAATCAAAGAGATAGCAACTTTATTAAAAGAACTCGATACTAATAAGCAGTTTTCATAATCGTCTTCGTTTTCAGGTTCTTTTATATTGAATGAACTAAAAAGTTCATCTTTAAGCTCTTGGCTAATACTTTTTTCATAAATATGAATGACTTTGTAAGTTGTTGAATCGTTTGGATTTAACTTTTTCCCTGTCATAGGACAAAGGCCATCAACTTCATTGCAAAGAAGATTTATAAACTCAATATTTCTTTCGTCATTCATATAACAATAAGGAACTGAAAGAGCTCTTTCATACCAAGCCTTAAAATCATTAGAGTCGGTCACATCATGATCGACTGTTTTTATTATGCTTATTAGTTTCTTTGCTAGAGCATATGCAAGAGGAAGCTTTAAAACGGAACCAGCAGTATAGCCAAATTCATTGGCTATTCTTGAAAGTCTTCCGTCACTTAATTTTCCAACAAAATATTCAGTAGTTGATTCAATAGGATTTTCTTTCCTTAAAGGAAAAACCATAGAGGCGGTTAGCGTTTTGTTGACCATGAACTTAGAAGCATCGCCTTGTCTTGAAGGTGTAGAAAAATAAGGGCATCCGACAGCATCAAAAATTTCCATAACGAAAGGACCTGGCTGACAATCGATGCCATTTTTAGAATAAAAAGTTTCTAAGAATTCACGTAATAGGATAACAAATCACCTCTTTTTTCAACAAACTACTCGGAATTTTTTCCGAACAGTTGGAAGCTTGTCCATCTTTACTGAATCAAGCCGTCAACAAACCTATTATAAAATCAGTCTTCCCTTATTGTAGCACACGTTATAGCTACAAAAAGAGAGATTTCTATAGAAAGAAGTGCTGAAAACAGCAAAAACGATTGATGAGCATGCGTTGTAGACGTCAATCAAAACTATAGCAAACCAGCCTAATCTACAAAGGCTGTCTGCAAAACAAAATTAGCGGAGTAGCTAATTATGAAAAGCGGATAGTTTCTTTCAGGCTGCATTCATGATCCTCACTCCGCAATCGGAGGTAAGGAAAATGAGTGAATACGTAGATTATTCAAAACCGTCAAAAGAAAGAACTTTTAAATATGCATTAGGTAGTTTCAAGAGCCATCCAATTTATCTAACTCCTGAAATGGGAAGAAAGTTAATAAACATGGAAAGAAGAGTGCATCAAGCCCAAGAGAGACAAGAAAGATGCAAGATTCCATCTAAAAAATATGGATTGGTTGTTTGTAGAGCTAAATGTAGTGAATGTCCTCTTCTTAGGATGGGAAAAACCATTTCTCTTACCGCATTTGAAGAATATGGCGATGAGCCAACGGAAGGAGAATTCGGTGAGATGCAAAGAAATGAAGATCCTAGAGAAATTATCAATAAAGAGGAACGTGATGCACGCATACATCAAATCTTTAACGAGATTGATCCTTTAGCTTATGAGGTTTTGACTCTCAAATTTGTCGACAAGCTATCAATGGAAGAAATTTCAAAGATAGTAGGGATCAAAAGAACAACCCTAAATGACAAAGTTAAGAAATGGGTAGCAAAGCTAAAAGCTAAAGAATCCGATTTATTTGAAAACTTTTAAGAAATTCCGTCAATTTCAACACTTACTGGTCCCTTTCCTACCAAGAGATAAGAACAGTCTCGGAAAGGAAGTAATCATGAAAAAAGTTAATGTTCAAAAAGAACTCAACAACTTACTTGGAACATTCATGCTAATCGAAATGTTGGCGGATGATGCTGTTGAGCAAACGCAAAAACTTATCAAGTCTTTGCCAAAAGAAGGTAAAGAATCCTTCTCCACAAATCCAAGAAAAGAAACTGGTTGGGATGAAAATATTGAAATTCCTAGCGATGAAGAAATCGAAAAAGCATTTTCTGAAGTAGCTCAAGCATTCAAGAAATTCCTAGCCAATCCGTTATTTGGAGGTAAGAAATGCCGCCAGTAACACATAGCAAAAAATATAGTCCATCTAAATCGTCAATTTGGACTAGATGTGCTTTAAGCACATTACTCAATCAAGGCGATGAATCTTATGGGGATGCCGCGATATTCGGAACGCAGTGTCATGAGTTAGGTCAAAAGCTCATTGAAAAAGCCTTAGGAATCACTAATTACGATGAAGAAGTTAAAGACATCGAAGAAGTGAAAAAAGGCTTAGACCATTATGACGATGATATGGAAAGTATCGCGAATAGCTATGCAGATTCAGTAGTGAAGCTATTTGAATTCTACAAATCCATCTCATTTGAGAAGCCACTAATCTTCATTGAACAGCACATTGATACTGACTTCGATGAATCAAGTGGTGGAACTCTTGACTTAGGACTCTATAGCGATGCCGATGGCGGAACAATCGTAGTGGAAGACCTAAAAACTGGAAGAAAACCAGTATCTGCAAAAGACCTAGAAAGAGGGGGACCAAATAGCCAATTAGGTATTTATGCTCTCTATTTCTATGAATCAGTTATTAAGGATCTATATCCAGTTAAAAACGTAAGACTTATCATCCATCAACCGCTTATCGGCAACAACAATGAATACTCAATGAGTTTAGAAGAACTACTCAAATTTAAAGAAGAAATTCTTATACCAGCAGTTCTCAAAACGAAGGTTAGTAATTTAGAAGCCAAAGCTGGTGCTCATTGTGAATATTGTGTTGGCCGTCATGTATGTCGCACATATCACGAAACTAATCAAAAAATTGGTGAAGAAATCTCTAAGCCAATAGACCAATTCACCGATGAAGAGATCGAAGCAATTATTCCAAAACTCGATGCCTTCATTAAATACGCTGAAGACCTAAAAGAGTATGCAACTAAAAAAGCTCAAGAAGGTCATAAGTGGAAGGGCTATAAGCTTGTCCCATCAAAGGTTACTAGAAAAATAACCAATGAAGAAAAAGTTAAAGAAATATTGGAGAATAACGGAATTTCTCCATTAAATCCTGGGAAATTACTGGGAATTACTGAAATTACAAAGAAGCTCGGAAAAGAGAAATTTAAAGAACTAATTTCTCCTTACGTAGAGCTAGTTGAATCATCTTTAATCCTTGTCCCAGAAAGTGATCCTCGTAATGAGGCAGTTATCAATAAACCACAGGAGGAAAATAATCATGCAAATTGAAACTGGTATTCAAAATAAACCGCTTAGCCTCTTGCTCTATGGAGTGGAAGGCATCGGAAAATCAACACTCATCTCTAACGCTCCAGGAGTCTTATTCTTAGACACTGAAAACGGAACGATAAGAATTAATACTCGTAGGATAAAGATTGTAACTTGGGAAGACCTTCTCAACGCAGTCAAATACGTTAATGATAATCCTACTATTTGTAAGACCTTGGCAATCGATACTGCTGACTGGGCTGAGATTAAAGCAATCCAATATGTCTGTCAAAAGAATCGCGTTGCTTCAATCGAAAACATCCCATTTGGCAAAGGCTATTCATATGTAGCTGATGAGTTCTCAAATCTCTTAAAGCAATTGAATGCTCTTAAAGATAAGGGAATCAACATCGTCTTCATAGCACATGCCAAACCAAGAAAGTTCGAACTCCCAGAAGAAATGGGTTCATATGACCGCTATGAAATGAAGCTCTCAAAACAAGTGGCTCCATTGCTCAAAGAATGGTCTGATGCTCTCTTGTTCTGCAATTACAAAATCTTCGTGGTTACAACCGAAACAAATTCTAAAAAGGCTCAAGGTGGAAAAAGAGTTATTTATACAACTCACTCACCAACTTATGATGCCAAGAATAGATTTGGACTCAAGGATGAGCTCGACTTAGATTTCAAAGAAATCTCTCATCTCTTTGCTGGTGAAGATGTTCCTACCGCTCCAGCGGTGGAAGAAGCACCAAAAGAAGAACAAGTAAGACCAACAGTAGCAAAAGTATTCGATTTACTCAAGGCAGCCAATATTGATGAAGCTGACCTTAGAAAACTAGTAGCGGCCAAAGGTCACTATAAAGAAGAAGTTGCTATCAAAGATTATAGCGATGACTTCATTACTCGCTGGATCATCGCCAACTGGAAAAAGATCCAAGAAACAATCAACTCAAATAAGGAGGCTAAATAGCCATGGAAAATAACGTTAATCAAAACTTAGGATGGGACGATACCATCGAACAAGATGGAGAAGAATATATTCTTCTTCCTGAAGGTGACTACAACTTTATCATCACCAACTTTGAAAGAGGCTCTTTCCCTGGTGGACAAAAGATTCCACCTTGTAATAAAGCTAGCATTACCGCTCAAGTCATGACTGCTGATGGTGCTGCTAATGTAAAGTTCGACCTTCTCCTTCATAGAAGTGTTGAATGGAAACTCTCCGCTTTCTTCCGTTGCATCGGATTAAAGAAGAGTGGTGAAAAGCTTGTCATGGACTGGAACAAAGTTCTAGGTTCTCATGGAAGAGCCCACTTCAAGCCAAGAAAATACACCAACACCTATGGTGAAGAAAAAGAAGTCAACGATCTCGATAGATTCATTGATTACGATGAAAAAAACTTCACCGAAGATGACAAATTGCCATTCTAAGTGAGGTGACTGCTTATGTACGATTTACGTCCATATCAAAAAGAAGCAGTCGAAGCCATTTGTAAAGAGTGGAGTGAGGGGCATCAACACACGTTGTTGGTGCTCCCTACTGGCACTGGCAAAACAGTAGTATTTGCAAAAGTTGTGGAGCTCAAAGTAGGGGAAGGCAAAAGAGTTCTTATCTTAGCTCACCGAAATGAGCTCCTTGAACAAGCTAGCGATAAATTAAAAGCTGCATGTGGAATCGATACAGTCCTAGAAAAAGCGGAATCTAAATCCATTGGATCTTACCTTCCAGTAACTATTGGTTCTGTTCAAACTCTCTATAGAGAGAATAGGCTAACTCAATTTCCAAAAGACTATTTCGACATCATTATTGTTGATGAAGCACATCATGCGATGAGTGATACCTATCAAAGAATATTAGAGTACTTCAATAAAGCTTTAGTTCTTGGGGTTACTGCAACACCAGATAGAGCGGATAGAAAAAGCTTAGGTCAATATTTCGATTCTTTAGCTTACGAATATCCAATGAGAAAAGCAGTCAAAGAGGGATATTTGGCACCAATCAAAGCTCAAATGATTCCTCTTAATCTTGATATCACAAATGTTGGAATCAGCAATGGTGACTATGCAGTTGGAGAAATCGGTTCAGCTTTGGAGCCTTATCTCAATCAAATTGCTAAGGAAATGCTTACTTATTGTCATGATCGCAAGACAGTTGTTTTCCTTCCTTTAATCAAAACTGCTCAAAGATTTTGTGAGCTATTAAATTCTTACGGACTTAAAGCTTGCGAAGTAAATGGTGAAAGTTCTGATAGAGAAGAAAAGCTAAAAGCTTTTGAAAACGGAGAATACCAAGTTTTGTGTAATGCCATGCTCCTTACTGAAGGCTGGGATTGTCCTGATGTAGATTGCATTGTTGTTCTTAGACCTACTAAAGTTCGTTCTTTATATCAACAAATGGTTGGGAGAGGAATGCGACTTGCTGAAGGGAAAACGGAATTATTACTTCTCGACTTTCTTTGGATGACCGAAAGACATGACTTATGTCATCCTTCATCCTTAATTGCTAAAACTGAAGAAGTAGCGGAAAGAATCAATCGAAAAGTTGCTGAAAATGCTGATGGTGTTGACCTTCTTGATAGTGAGGAAGAAGCGGAAAACGATGTTGTTCGTGAAAGAGAAGAAGCTCTCGCAAAACAACTTGAAGAAATGAAGAAACGTCAGAAGAGATTAGTTGATCCAATTCAATATGCTGTTTCTATTTCTGCGGAAGACTTAGTTAACTATGAGCCAACATTCGTTTGGGAACAAGGACCTGCAACCGAAAAGCAACTAGCTTTGCTAGAGAAGTGGGGAATTTGTCCTGATGAAGTTCCAAATGCTGGTATGGCTTCACTTCTTATTTCTCGATTATCATCTAGACAAGACCTAGGCTTAGCCACACCAAAACAAATCAAATGCCTTGAAAAATACGGCTTTATGCATGTTGGCACTTGGACTTTTGAAGAAGCCAGCAACATGATTACAAGAATTGCTAACTATAACTGGAAGATTCCTCATTGGTTTCACCCAGAAACATACATACCAAAGGAGAGCTAATCTATGAAGAGTGAATTATTATCAAATGCTTTGAATTATATAAATCCAAGCAATCTTTCTTACTTAGATTGGCTCCGTGTTGGTATGGCTTTAAAAACAGAAGGCTATTCAATCGATGACTTCATTAAATGGTCTTATAAAGATCCAGTAAAAGCCAAACTTACCGACTTTGAAAGAAAATGGAATTCCTTCAATGAAAGTGGTGTTACTGGTGCAACAATCATGGAACTTGCTAAGCAAGAAGGCTTCATTCCTAAAAGATATGAAGGCGATGGTTGCATGGATTTTAATGACACAATCGAATTTGATGGAACTCAAGAAATCCTCTCTAAGCCAGCTGAGCCAAGTGGTGGAGAGCAACTCATTAAATACTTAAAAGCTTTATTCAATGATTCTGACTATGTTGGTTTCGTTACATCAAATGCATTCTTTGATACCGCTAAAGGGAAGTGGCTTCCTGGGAATTGCGTTTATCATAAAACTTGCCGCGATATTATCGAGGATATTTATCATTATGGCGATGATTTAGGTGCCGCAATCGGAGATCCTAAATTAGAAGCTGGAGCTTGGATCAAATTCAATGCTTTAGATGGTAGTGGCTATAAGGATAAGAATGTAACTTCTTATAAATATGCATTAGTTGAAGCGGATGGAGAAACTCTTGAACTTCAAAGATTCATCTATGATGATTTAAGGCTTCCAATTGCTGCTTTAGTGTTTAGTGGACTTCGTTCTTTACATGCTATCGTTCATGTCGATGCAATTAGTGAGAGGGAATATAAAGAGAGGGTAAATTTCCTTTATTCTTATCTCAAAAGCAAAGGCTTACGAGTGGATGAAAACAATAAGAATCCATCTAGGCTTTCAAGAATGCCAGGAGTAAGCCGCAATGGCGTTATGCAAAAACTTATTGCAACTAATATTGGCTGTAAAGATTGGGATGATTGGAGAAAATACATTGCTTCAATTGATAATCCTCTTCCTCAAATTAAGTTCTTTAAAGACTTAGATGGGTGGCCAGAACTCGCTCCTGAGTTAATTGAAGGAGTTTTGAGAAAAGGCCATAAAGCCATAGTCACTGGAGGTAGCAAAACAGCCAAGACTTTTGCTCTAATGCAACTAGCAGTTTGCATAGCAAACAAACTCAAATGGATGGGTAAACTACAATGCTTTCAAGGCAAAGTACTTTATATTGATTTTGAGTTGAGCGAAGCTAGCTCATGGGATAGGCTCCATAAAATAATAGATGCCTTAGGCTTAGGCACTGATTGTTTAGAAAACATTGCTATTTGGTCATTAAAAGGCCAAGCAACAACTTTGGATAATCTCGCAGATAAAATCATTAGGAAATGCAAAGCTAATGGTTTTGATGTAGTCATTTTAGATCCAATCTATAAAGTCTTATTCGGAGATGAAAATAGTGCTTCAGACATGGGCAAATTCACAAATCAATTAGATAGGATTGCCGCTGAAGCTGGAGTTTCAGTAATTTACTGTCATCATCACTCTAAAGGTGCTCAAGGAAATAAGAAATCTTTAGATAGGGGCAGTGGAAGCGGTGTTTTCTCTCGTGATGCTGATGCTATTATCGACATTATTGAACTTGAGCTATCTCAAAAAGTAATTGATGAATATGCGGACAAAAAGACCGATAGGGGTTTTCGCATCGAAATTACAACTAGAGAATTCCTCAATCCTGAAAACTTCTATATTTGGTTTAGCTATCCTCTTCATAAGTTTGATTCAGCTGGAGCTCTTGGAAAATTGCATGCCGCTGGAGAAATAGAAGCAAAAGACAATAAAAAGTCCGCGGATGAAAAAAGAGCGGAAGAGATAGTAAGACGATATGAGGAAATTGCTTCATTCAAACAAGTTCTAGAATTAAGCGTTTCTCAAATTGCTGAATACTTAACTGTAGACGAAAAAACTATAAAAAGAGCAATCGCAGCATCTAAAGGCCGTCTTAAAATCGAAGACAAAACTAGAGTTATCTTAACTGGGGAAGGGGGTCAAGAGGGCTAATAAAAAAATTAGCTTCTCGCATGCGATGAGGACAAAAATAAACGGACAAATTGGACAAGTTTTTAATAAACTTGTTCCATATTTGTACCTATTTATTGTCCCATGTCCAACGCGAGTGAGAGGCTGAGAAAAAAGTCCGAAAAAGGAACATGAAATTCTTCTTACTACTTGATCCACCTACAGTAACTGCTCAAGAAAAGAAAGTCGCTATCATTCGTGGCAAACCTAGAATCTATGAACCAGAAAATGTAGCTAAGGCAAAAGCCGAACTCAAAAAGTATCTCAAACCATTCGTTCCAAAAAGTCCACTTAATGGACCACTGAAACTTACGGTTAGCTGGCTATTCTATATAGGCACTAAACATAAGCATATGGAATATAGGATGACTAAGCCTGATACCGATAACTTAGAAAAACTTCTCAAAGACTGCATGACTGAACTTAAGTTTTGGGAAGATGATGCTCAAGTAGCGGTGGAGCATGTTGAGAAGCTGTGGTCTAAAGAGCCAACTGGAATCTCGATAGAAATCACCGCATTGCCAAAATTCAAGGAGGTAGCACATGACAACTGATGAAGTGAAAAAGTACTTATCAAGCTATTACTACCTATCCCTCAAAGTTGATTCTCTAAAAGAGGAGCTTGGATATCTTGAAATTTTAGCCAATGGTACGCAAGGGGTTATAACTGATGAACCAAGAGTTCAAAAGTCACCTTCATTAAAAGCTCCGTTTGTTAAATACATAGACAAGATATTCGCTAAGCAACAACAAATTGATGAGAAGGTTGAAGAACTCGTAAAGCTAAGAGGAGAGATTGAAAACGTTATCGCGAGCGTTGATAATCCACTTATAGAAATCGTGCTCACGTATAGATATCTAAATTTCTTTTCTTGGAAAGAGATAGCCAAGAAGCTTAACTATGCTATTTCCTATATCTACGAGCTTCATCGAGATGGACTTTGGAAGATAAGTTTGAAAGACCATAGTAAATCCTAAAAAAGCATAGCTTTCCATAGTTGCTAAGAGTCGGTATTCCTTGATATGCTATAATCAGAAAAATTATAGAAACCTCGCTAGAAATAGTGGGGTTTTATTTTACACATTTGGAGGATACGAAAATGGCAAAACCATTAGATACCTTTGAGATGTGGGTAAATGATGGTTTGTGGCCAAAGTACCGAGATTTCTTAACAAAAGCAGTGAGAAACAATTTCTCCCAAAAAGAAATTTGCAGACGCCTTCAGATGGATCAAAACACATTCTCAAGGCTGAAGAAAAAACACGTAGAAATTGTCGAAGCTATGGAAGAAGGCAAAGTTGGCCTTAAAGAAGACTTAATCAATGCGATGCTTCAACTCGCGTTAGGATATGACGAAGTTACCGAAACAAAGTTAGCTAGTGAAAAATCAAGTGCTGGTAGAGGTGGTGCTGATAAAAAGGCATACCGCCAAGTTAGACACATTGGTCCTGACTATAAAGCAGCGGTTTATTTGCTCAAGATTAACTTTGGTCTCGATTACGATCCTAACTCTGAGCAAATCAAATTGATGATTAAACGAGCTAAAGAAGGAAAGGAGACATGGGGTAATGGCAAAATTATCAAAGAAGATAGTGATAAAGAAGATTAATGAACTAGTTGCCTATGGCAATAACCCAAGAATCAACGATGAAGCTGTCGATGCTGTTGCCGCTAGTATTCAAGCCTTTGGATTTAGAAACCCAATTCTAATTGATTCAAATAACGTTATTGTTGCTGGCCACACTAGATTAAAAGCCAGCCAAAAGTTAGGAATCGAAGAAGTCCCTTGTATTGTTATTGACGATTTAACTGATGATGAAGTTAGAGCATTGAGACTCGCGGATAATAAAACTGCTGAATTAGCTCGATGGGACATGGGCAAGTTAAGCGAAGAAATCAAAAACATCGATATGGATTTACTCCAATTCGGTTTTGAAGATTTGCTTGATAAATTAGATGATGAACCTGAAGAAGATGACTTTGCTGAAGATGAAGAGCTTCCTGAAGTTCCTTATTCTCAAAAAGGTGACTTATTTCTTCTTGGTAATCATAGATTAATATGTGGAGATTCCACAAAACTTGAGGATGTTAAAACTCTTGTTGGAGAAACTCAAGTCGACCTTCTTTTTACTGATCCGCCTTATAACGTGGATTATGAAGGTTCAACTGGAATGAAGATTCAAAATGATAAACAAGATAATGACTCATTCTTTAAGTTCTTAACAAGTGCATTTCAAAATGCCTTTGAAGTTCTTAAACCAGGAGCGGCTTTCTATGTTTGCCATAGCGATGTTGAAGAGCTCAACTTCCTCTTAGCAGTTAAAAATGCTGGATTCCACATGAGCCAAATTATTATTTGGTTAAAGAATTCGTTGGTTCTTGGAAGAAAAGATTATCATTCAAGAAACGAACCAATCTTATATGGATGGAAAGAAGGTGCTGGTCATTACTTCATTGATGACAGAACCCAAGACACAATTTGGGAATATGATAAGCCAAAGCACAATGACCTTCATCCAACTATGAAGCCAATTCCTCTAGTGGCTAGAGCTATCAAGAATAGTTCAAGAAGAGGAGAAAACGTTCTCGACTTATTTGGTGGTAGTGGTACAACTCTCATTGCCGCTGAGCAAGATGGTAGAAATGCCTTCTTGGTCGAAATTGATGAAAAGTATGTAGATGTAATTGTTAAACGTTACATTCGATACATTGGCAGTCTTGATGGCTGCTTTTTAATTAGAAACGGAGAAAAGATTCCTCTTAGTGATATTGAGGATTATCAAGTACTCCAAAAAGATGAAGAGCTAAGCGATAAAGCTTAAGCTTTTTATTCGCGTGCAGGAACTAACCCTGCTTTTAAATTGACCTTATGGATTCATTTATTTCTCCATGATTACCTCCTTTACCAAGTGGGTGAGGTTGATGACGGTCAATCTCACTCATGCGGAGGTGGCATATGTTAAAAGTTGTTGAATTATTTTCTGGGATTGGAGCTCAAAAAGAAGCCTTAAAAATTGCTGGTATTCCTCATGAAGTAGTGGCAACAAGCGAAATTGATAAGTACGCAATTAAGACTTATCGATTCCTTCATGGTTGGACTACTAATTTAGGAGATATCAAAACTATAAAAGAGCTTCCTCAAGTTGACCTTTGGACTTATAGTTTCCCTTGCACTGATATTTCTTTAAGCGGAAGACTCAAAGGATTTGAAAAAGGCTCCGAAACTGGATCATCTCTTCTTTGGGAAGTGCAAAGATTATTAGAAGTTTCTAAAGAAAAAGGAACTCTTCCTAAAGTATTGCTCATGGAAAACGTGAAAAACCTAGTCTCAAAAAGGTTTATTAACGAATTCCTAGTTTGGGTAGATTATCTCAAAGAGCTAGGATATAAATCTTTCTATAAAGTTCTGAATGCCAAAGATTATGGTGTTCCGCAAAACCGAGAAAGAACAATAATGGTCTCCATTCTTGATTATGATGGAGATTTTATTTTCCCAGAACCAGTTGAACTAAAGGTTACTCTTCAAGACCTCTTAGAAAAAGAAGTGGAAGAGAAATATTTCCTTAGTGATAGGTTCATCAAATATGCATGCGATTTAAGTAATAGAAATGGTTTCATACGCGGAACCAAATTTAGACCTCATGATAATAAAAGCAAAGTAGCTTATACCATCTCGACTTGTCCTGGTGGAAGAGCTACTGATAACTTTGTTATGATTCCAGCTAAAAACATTAGTGAAGAAGAAAAAGAAGTGATTCTAGTTCCTCAAGCTACTAAGGCTGGATATGCTGCTGCCGAAGTTGGAGACGGCATTTATACAAATAGATGCAAATCCAAAAGAGGGGTAGTGCAAAAGAGCATTATTCCAACTCTTAAATGTACAGTCACTGATGTTGGAGTTGTTGTAAATGACAAAAATGATCTCATCAATATTAGAAGGCTAACTCCTAGAGAATGTTGGAGATTGATGGGTTGGAATGATGAAAGAATCGATAGAGCTTTTGAAGCTGGATGTAGTGAAACTCAATACTACAAAATGGCTGGAAATTCTATCGTTGTTAACGTCTTAGTTGAGGTGTTTAAATCCCTTAAAAATTGTATCAATATAACTTGATAATAATCAAAGATTATTAGAGTATATGTATGACCAAAGGAGGTCAGAATATGCACTATATCGAAACCAAGAAGGGACTTGAAACCTTGCTAAAAAGATATCAAGAAGCTGGAGTTACTGATGAAGCCTATCCAGTAGATAGATGGATTAGCGTTATCAAAGGCTGCCTTAAAGAAGGCTTAGCCATGGACGAAGTGGACTTTGAGAACACTCCTAAAGAATTAAAACCACTTTGGAGGGGGCTCAAGTAATGTACTTAGTAACTGAAGGCAAAAGAAAAGAAAACCAACTTGCTTATGCTCCAAAGACTCAAGAATATGTCTATTTCCATCATGGAAAGGAAATATGGAGAGAAAAAGGAGATACTGCTCTATTAGATTATTTCAACGAAGTAAGAGCCGACATTCACTATTTTGAAGATAAGGATGTCGAAAATAATCCAATTTGGAAGAAATACAGTGATTCTTGCTTTGAATTTGAAAAGAAAGAGAGAGGCTGGTAATGAATAAGCTAGAAATAGTGGTAAAGCTCATTGATAACAAGGGTATCCAAATTGGAAGAACTGTCTTTCTCTTTAGTAAACCGAGAATGGTGGTAGGCTTTTGGAACAATTTCTTAGTCTTTGCGACTGATAACCCTAAAACAATGTCGGAAGCTCAAGTTCTAATCTATACGATTGATGAACTCAAAGAAATTTACAAAGAAGGGAGCCTACAAGGCTTGGTGGAAATAGATGGCTAAAGTTGGTGACCATATCTTAATTATTGAAATGAAAGATGAACCTTCCTATAACGGAAAAGAAGGCGAAGTTCTCTTCATAGATGACATCGGACAAATTCATGGTACTTGGGGTGGATGTGCTCTCATCCCAGAAGTTGATAAGTTCGAAGTTATTAGATAGTCTCTAAGAATAAATTCTATAGAGTCTATCAATAAGCACTCTAAAAGGGGTGCTTTTTACTTCTTTACTCAATACATAGTATTCAGTAAAGGCAAAATGAGCATTTTTAAGAAAAAGGAGAAACTATCTATGATAGAAAAAGTGAATAAATTCCATCCAGACAAATTAGCGGATAGAATCGCTGGTGCTTTAGTTGACCTAGCTTATAAGGCCGAGAGAGCTCCAAAAATTGCAGTTGAGGTTTTAATTGGACATGGTTGTTGCCATATTATTTGCGAAACCTCGGTTCATCTTAAAAAGAAAGATGTTAGAAATGCCGTTTATCGTATTGCTGGAAAACTAGCGGTGGACTATGTAGAAGTTCCTCAAGATTTCCATTTATCGCAAAACCAAGCTGTAAAGTTCCGCTGCGGTGATAATGGGATTTTCAAGGGTGTTCCTCTAACCGAAGAGCAAAAAAGACTTTCACAAATTGCTAGGGATATCACTGAAGCCTATCCATACGATGGGAAATATATACTTGATAAAGAAAGACTCATTATTTGCCAAAGCAATGCTGATTCTTCAGAACTTAAGAGGATCTTCAAAAATGCTGAAGTAAATCCAATTGGTGATTGGAGTGGTGGCACTAATGTAGATACTGGTGCAACGAATAGAAAGCTTGGCTCTGATATGGGAGATTCAATCACTGGCGGTGGTCTTCATGGGAAAGATCTCAGCAAAGCTGATGTTTCAGTAAATATCTATGCTTGGCTTAAAGCTCAAAGAACCAAAAAGGTTGTTGAACTCTCATGTGCAATCGGAGATGAATTCATTGATGGAAAACCATATGGTGAAATTGTTTGTATTGCTAAAGACTTCATTACAAAATTAGGTGGCTTCGAGAAGTTCGCTGAATGGGGCTTATTTTAATGCTCAATAAGTGCAAAGCTATAAACCGCTTCTATAGAAGTAAAGAATGGCTCTTAGCTAGACAGCAAAAGATAGCTTCTTGTAATGGAAGATGCGAAAAGTGTGGTGCTATAGGAGAGGAAGTTCATCATAAGATTCCTTTGACTCCTAAAAACATAACTGATCCGAGAATCACTCTTGGAGAAGATAATCTCATCTACCTATGTAAAGACTGCCATAATAAGGAGCATCATAGGTTTGAAAAGAAAGAACCAATCTTTGATGAAGAAGGGAATCTCAAACCTTATAAATAAAAAACCTCTATCTTACCGTCTTTCAAGCTCGGAGCTTAGAGGCTAGGGCTCGTTGCCAAGTTTCAAGCTCGGCCGATTCCCTAAAGAAAGATTAACATTTCTTTCTAGCTTATAAAATATTTTTTCACCCCTCCCCAGGTCACTCTTTGAGTGATGCTCAAGGTACCGACGGCGGCTACCTCAGAAATACGTGGGGCAAAAATTTTGAAAAACTGAGTTTCCCAAAAACTGGGGAACTTTTTTCTAGGAGGAGAAGTCGTGGATACAAAAAAGATTAAAAAAGAGTATGAGCGACTTCATGCTCTATTTAAAGATGTCGATGAGACAAAAACAAAACTAGTAGATGAGCTGCTTCATAAAGCGGCTTTTTTAAAAGTTCAACTTGATGATCTCCAAGATGAAGTCATTAAACATGGAGCGGTGGAATATTCTTCCAAAGGAAACTCACGCCAAACACCATGCTATAAGACTTATCTAGCTTCTCTTGGAGTTTACCAAACTGTTATTAAAACTCTTAATTCAATCATTGGTAAAAATGCCATTGATGAAGATGATGAGTTTGACGAATTTATGAAGCAAATAAAATAGGAGATAGCTCAATGGCTTACGAGATTAATATTCATGTTAACAAAAATGGGAAGCTAGAAACTGAAGAGCTTCCTTTGTCTATTTCTGTCTATAGAGAAAGCAAAAGAGTAAAACTCTTATTTGAGGTAGATGAGGAAATCGATAGCACTTATCATTACCTTAAACTTACCCATGCAAAAGTAGCTTATCTTTATAGAATCCATAATAACGAATTTGAAATTCCTAAAGCGGTGACAGCATATGAAGGTAGATGGGAGCTTAGCTTTGTAGCTTGCGATGAAGTGGCTAATAGCGATTCAACGATTACCGCGAATTACATCTATGCTTCTGAGCCAATAGTGGCGGACGTCACTAAAGGCAACTTAGGAATCATCCATACTTCAGAAGAATTCACTTTGTTATCTCAGCTTGTTGAAGGTAGATTCGATCACTTTGAAATCCCAGAAGGAGTGACTTATATAACCACCAACTTCCTAGCGGATGCCACAAATGAATTTACTGTATATATTCCTTACACGGTCACCACAATAAAAGCCCATGCTTTTTATCAAAGTGGTTGCACTCATATCGAATTTGAACCTAGTAGTCAATTAGCAACCTTAGAGAATTATGCTCTTTATCGCATTGAGAATTTAGATGATATTAATTTCCCATCATCCTTATCGAGTTGGGGTCAATACAACTTAAGTGGATGCGGTAGTGAGATAGTCACCTTTGGTGCTAACTCAAATTTAAGACAATTGAGTTCATATGCATTTTGGAATATTCCAAGATTAAAAAAGATATATTTGCCAGATAGACTGCAATCTTTCACTGGTGGAACAGCAGTGGTCAAGGGATGCCCTCTTTTAAACGAAATTTGGTTCCCTAACACGATTAATGTTCCTATTCCAATGGAAGCAATCCAAGATTGTCCACTGCTCACGAAGATTACTCTCCAAAGTAATTTTAATGTTAATGCTAACTTCGGTAACTGCACCTCTTTAACAAAAGAATCAGTAGTAGCAATGTTTAGAGCTTTGAAGGATTTAAGTGGATCAGCTGCAAAGGTGATTTCTCTTCACCAAGTTGTGGTGGATAGACTTAGTGATGAAGATTTAGATATTGCTTATAACAAAAATTGGACTGTTGGTATTGTTGGCGGAGTTGATCCTCTTGCTGACAAACATTTCCATTACGAAAATAGCTCAACTTCAATCAACATCGATTTCGGCCAAGGAATTGGTTGTATTTCTTCTGACTCCTTAGATGCTGCGGTCAACTTTGAATATGAATATTTAACTGATACAACTTTCAAAATTACTTTGACTGGTGATTATGTAGAAAGTTCATGGGGCGGATATAGACCTGCTCCAGTCGGTGAAAGAATCAATGAAACTGGAATCATTGCATTGAGTAGTGGAGAAGTTTCCTCGATTAAACTTAAAACTTATTCCGCTAACAACGTTGGAACAAATAGAACATTCAATTTAGTTAGGGAGGAAGGATGATATGGAAACAATCATTGAAAAAGGCAAAAAAGTCTTAGTGGCTAGAAGTGGATATTTAATCCAAAGTGTCACCGATGGCTCAATATTAGGAAAGAAACTCATCCTCAGCAAAAAGGATAGCGAAATCCATTATCGTGAGATTCCTATTCCATCAGTTGAAAGTGAAAATAACCAAGAATGAGTTATTTAATCGATTATATAAACGAAATCGAAGCTGGACGAATAATTGCTGGGGAAGAACTAAAAAGTGTCTTAAATGGTCTTAAAAATGATTTAAATGACCCTTCCTATATTTACGATGAAGCTCCTGGGAAACTAAGAATCGACTTTATTGAAAAATTTTGCAAGCACACAAAATCTCCATTTAATGGTCAACCATTCATTTTAGAGCTATGGGAAAAGGCTTTATTAGAATGTGCCTATGGCTTTAAGATGGCAGACACTGGCCTTAGAAGATTTAATGAAGTTATTCTCCTAATCGCTCGTAAAAATGGAAAGACA
The DNA here is from genome assembly GCA_946612115.1 of uncultured Caryophanales bacterium. Classification (GTDB taxonomy): domain Bacteria; phylum Bacillota_I; class Bacilli_A; order RFN20; family CAG-826; genus UBA2450. Next base: position 99,175 of record CAMOEI010000001.1, read on the forward strand.
ACGTTTATTGCTGGCATTGATTTATCGGAATTCTTCCTTTCAAAAGGCGGAACCGATATTGTGTGTGCTAGTAACACTAATGACCAAGCCAGCATCCTCTTTGAGGAAATCAACAACATGAGAGAGCAATCCAAAGCTCTTAGAAATGAAAGACGTTCCAAGAAGAATATCTTTTATATCTATTCTCCAAGGAACAAAAACAAGATTAAAAAGCTATCCGCTCAAAGCCGTAATAAAGATGGTTATAACATCGAAGTTGGATGTATTGATGAAGTGCATGAGATGACTGATTCAAAAGTCTATGATGCAATCAAGCAATCTCAATCAACTAAGAAAGAACCTCTAATCTTTATCATTACAACTGAAGGCACAACAGTGGATGGCTTTTTAGATAGTAAGCTCGAATATTGTCGAAAGATGATAAAAGGAGAAATCAAAGACATAAGAATTCTCCCATGGCTTTATACCCAAGATGGAGTTGATGAGATCTTTTCTGATCCGACTTCTTGGACTAAAAGCAATCCTTCATTAGGCAATATTAAGCTTCGTTCTTATCTTGAAGACATGATGGTGAAGAGTCAAAACGACTTATCAACTAGAGTCACCATGCTATGCAAGGACTTTAATATCAAGCAACTTGATAGTGGTTCTTGGTTAACTTTCAATGATTTGAATAACGAAACACGATTTAAACTAGAAGAACTTAGAGATAGCTATGCTATTGGTGGAGTTGACCTCAGCTCAACAACTGACTTAACTGCTGCGGTTTTGCTAGTTATTAAAAATGGCAAGAAGTATGTAATCCCTCACTTCTTTATGCCAGGAGATTTAATTGAACAAAGGGTAAAGGAAGATAAGATTCCATACGACCTTTGGATCAAAAAGGGATTAGTTTCAGTAACCAATGGAAATCAAAATGATTTTTCCTTAGTTACTCAATGGTTCTTATCAATGGTGAGAAACTACGGCATTAGACCTCTATGGATCGGCTATGATCCGTGGAATTCTCAGTACTGGGTAAAGGAAATGGAAGATGCTGGATTCACAATGGAAAAAATCCGTCAAGGAATCTATACCCTTTCAGAACCAATGAAGCAGCTTGAAGGAGACCTAAAAAACAAGCTTGTTATCTATGATAATAATCCTATTCTTAAGTGGTGCTTCTCAAACACTCAAGCCAAGATTGACATCAATGGCAACATTCAACCAAGCAAGTTAAATTCAAAGCTTAGAAGAATTGATGGATGTGTTGCTTTGATTATTGCCTATGCAGTTTTAAACCGCTATAAGAACGATTACGAGAACATGATTAGTTAGGAGGCCGCTATGGGTTTATTTGACATATTTAAACGAAAGAAAAAAGTAGTGGCACCTATTGAATATGATGCTCGTCTTTTTAAATCGACATTGAACCTCTTTACCGATTTTGGTGACAACATTAACGCAAGCGACATCGTTAAGATTTGTATCGATAGAATCGCGACTCACTCAGCAAAGCTGAAACCAAGATATGTGAAGACTCAAGACGATAAAACAGTACAAGAGAAAAAGGGTGACTTATCTTATCTATTAAAGTTTCAACCAAACCCACTCATGAGTCCTTATGACTTTATCTATAGAGTGGTTACTCTTTTGTACTTAAACAATAATGCCTTTATTTATCCAGTTTATGATCCACTGACTTATGAACTTACTGAGCTTTGGCCACTTAAACCTAATTCGGTGGAAGCATTAAAAGATGAAAGTGGAGCTTTATTTCTCCGCTTTTATTTTACTGATAAGAAGGCATTCACTCTTCCATATGAGTCACTTATACACTTAAGAAGATTCTATGGAACAAACGATATCTTTGGTGGAAGCGGTGCAATTAGTGATCACTCAGCTTTACTGAAGACAATCAAAATTAATGATTCGGTGCTTCAAGGTTTGGATAATGCTATTCGAACCTCATTTCAAATTAAAGGCTTGCTTAAAATAAACGGCATGCTTAACGAAAAAGACAAGAATGCTCAAAAAGCTGAATTTGAAAGAGCACTTAAAGATTCAACTGGAGATGGTAGCTCAATTATTCCAGTTGACCTAAAAGCGGATTATGTTCCGCTAACAGTTGATCCTAAATTAGTGGATTCAACAACCTTAACTTTCCTTCAAAAGAAGATAATCACTTACTTTGGTGTGAGTGACGCTATCTTTGATAACAAGTTCAATGAAAACGAATATAACGCTTTCTATGAAGGAGTGATTGAAGGAATAGCTATTGCTTTATCAGAAGCATTTTCCAAGGCATTACTTACAAGAAACCAATTAGAAAAAGGAGAGCAAATCATCTTCTATTCTGAAAGGCTCCAGTATGCTTCGTGGAATACTAAAGTCCAAGCCATCGAGAAATTGATGGGACTTGGCATTCTTTCTCTCAATGAATCGAGAGCTCTATTAGGCTTCGAACCAATTGAGGGTGGGAATAAACGTTTGCAGTCACTCAACTATGTTGATGCTGATAAAGCTAACGATTACCAATTAGAACCAATCATCTTGCAACCTAAGAAGAAGGAGGACGATAAGGATGACAAAGGAAACTAGATTCTCAACCATAGCAAAGCGTGATGGTGAAGATGAAAACAAAATGATAGTGGAAGGCTATGCGATAGTCTTTGATGAAGAAACTCTTATCGGAGATGAAGAACGTGGCTTTATCGAAGTCATTGATAAAAATGCTTTAAAAGATACCAATATGAAAGATGTGCCGTTTAAGTACAATCACAATGACGTCACATTAATCTTAGCGAGGACCAGAAATGGTTCTCTTTCTTTAGAAGTCGATGAAAAAGGGCTCAAGATTAGAGCGGAACTCATCGATACCACTAGTAACGTGGATATTTATAAATCCATTGTTGCTGGCTTATTAGACAAGATGTCGTTTGCTTTTACTGTCAAAAGTCAAAGCTGGGATAGAAGTGGAAAGATACCAAAAAGAACTATTACGGCAATTGATAGGCTCTTTGATGTATCAGTCGTTGATTTGCCTGCATATGACCAAACTTCAATCCAAGCAAGTGCTCGTTCTTTAGAGTTGGTGGAGACCGAACTAAAGGCATTGGATGATGCTGAGAACTTAGAAAGAAGACAAGTACTCGCAAAGCGAATAAAACTCAAAACAAAAATTTAGAAAGGAAAATTCAACAATGAATCTTGAATTACGTTTAAAGGAAATTAAGACCCGCCTTGATGAAATTAGAGGTCTTGTTGATGCTGAAACTGATGCCGCTAAGCTTGAAGCTTTAGATGCTGAAGTCGATACATTAACTAACGAACGCAAAGCTATCGAAAAGAAACTCGCTATGAGAGGTAAATTCGATGTTGCTAAAGTGATCGAAACTAAATCCACTGAAACTAATGAAGAATTAGAAGCACGTGGTAAAGCCTTAAAAGAAGGCAGAACTGTCACAATTACTGCTGATGGAGTTTTACTCCCTGAACACGTTGATGACAAGATTTCTCCATACCCATTCCGTGAAGTTTCTACTTTAGTAGATGAAGTTCACACCGTTAACTTAAAAGGTGGAGAAACCTATAAGAAATCTTTCGTTAAATCTCACGGCACTGGCGGTTTAACTGATGAAGGTGATCCATACACTGAAGCAGAACCAACCTTTGGTTATTTAACAATCTCCAAAGTGAAAGTAACCGCTTATGCTGAAATCACTGAAGAGCTTGAAAAACTCCCAGCTGCTGATTATCAAGGAGAAGTTGTTAAAGGTGTTAACATTGCTCTCCGTAAAAAGATTTCTGAACAAATCTTACGTGGTGCTGGTACCACAAACACCTTCAAAGGTATCTTCTCTAATGCTTGTGAAGCTTTAGCCGATGCTACTGACTTAGAAATCAGTACAATCGATGAAAATACCCTTGATGAAATCGTCTACGCCTATGGCGGTGATGAAGAAGTCGAAGGTGGCTGTGTCCTTATTCTCAACAAAAATGACTTACGTGCATTCGCTGGTTTAAGAACCGCTGAAGGTAGAAAAGTTCACACTGTTGACTACAAGGCAAAAACAATCGATGGCATCCCATTCATCATTTCTTCTCACTGCAAACCAATCACTGCAGCGAGTACACAACCTGGTGAATATGGTATTGCCTATGGTCCTTTAGCAAACTACGAAGTCCCAATCTTCAGTGGTGTTGAAGTGTCCAAGTCAACCGATTACAAATTCAAAGATGGCATTATCTGCTATAAGGCTTCCGTCTTCACTGGTGGTAACGTCATCGGTTACAAAGGCTTCTTAAGAGTCAAAAAAGCTGGCAACAGCAACTCTCAAGAAACCAACACTCCTGATCCAGAAACAACTGATGATGGAGAATAGACCATAGGTCAAAACACGGAGGAGTGCTCGCTAACCTTGATAAGTCGCTAGTCGCAATGTAATTAGAATGGGAGAAATCCCTTTTTGTTTACATGAAGGCGAGTCCTTCCGTTTAAGAGTGATAGGAAGAATTCTTGATGGAATTAAAAGAAGAGGAGGTGTCTAAAATGTCGAGTGAAAACATGCTTGAATTGATGAAAAAAGCTTTGCTTATCCCTGCAACAGAAAACTATGCTGATGATGAGATTTTGATTCATATTGCCTCGTGCCGCCAGTTGTTAGTCACGGCTGGTATTCCTCGTGAAATCGCTGAATCAAATGACGATCCTTTAGTAAAAGCTCTCATTACCATATATGTGAAGACCAATTTCGGATTTAAAAGCAGTGGAGAAGTGAAAGAGCTTCCTAAGAGCTTTGACGTCTTACTTAGGCAACTATGCTTGCATAGACCTGAGGTTGATGGAGGTTCTTCCTCGTGATAGCCTATCCTAATTCCGCCAACATCTCCTTATTCCTATTACGTGTTAAAACAGATGCTGATGATTTGGGAAACCAAGTCTTGCGTTTGGTTGGCTCCAAAGAGGTGGTAGGGGTGACTTCCTCTATCACTTCTAAGGAATTCTATCAATCTAAAGAAACAAAAGTTTTGCTTGATTTCAAAGTTTCGATTCAAGCTTTCCTTTATGACAAAAGTAAATACGTTTATGTGCCTAATGAAGACACTATCTACAAAGTAGAAAGAAGTTATCAGAATGGTATGTGGATGGAACTTTATTGTTCTGAAACTCAACTTAAAAAGGAGGAAATCGAAGGATGGAATCTTTAAAACTAGAAGCTTTAACCCCTGAAATTGAAACCGCAGTCAAAAGTTATTCTGAAGATGTAGAACTAGCAATAGTTGCTACCTTAGAAAAAACCGCGGATCAAATTCTTGAGTACATAAAAGAAAATGCTCCAAGAAGCTCGTTTAACCATGAACATCTTGGTGACTCTTTTATAAAAGAATCCTATGGAAGTGGAGTAAATAAGACTATTGTCATTTATTCCAAATCTAAAGGACATATCGTTCATCTTATAGAACTTGGCTTCAAACATCGAAGCGGAAAGATGATTCCTGCTCGTCCATTTATGAGACCAGCATATGATGAATTCTCTCCCAAAATGCTTGAAGAAATTAAAAAGATAATTGAAAGAGGTGGTGGTAATGCTTAAGAAATTAAGACAAGTCTTACTGACTGTATTACCCACTGTTATTTATGCTCATATCGATTATGACAATGAGCAAAATGCAGACCCACCTTTTATCGTTTATCAAGAGATTTCTAAAAGACCACCAAGCTTTGGTGACGATAAGCCAATTTACTATTTAAGGACGATTCAAATCACATTGTTAACAAAGAAAAAAGATGAAGCCTTAGAAGAGAAACTTGAGAAAGCTCTCCTTAAAAATGACTACATCTTTTCTTTACTAAACGAGTTCAAAAACTCGGACGGCTCTATTAATAGAGTCTATGAAATAAGGCTGGAGGATTTTAAATATGCCAAATAATAAAATTTCGTTCGGATTAAGGAACGTACACTATGCCATTGCTAATCAAGATAACAATGGTAACTGGAGCTTTGATACTCCAGTCGCTTTACCAGGTGCCCAAGAATTCTCTAGTGAAGTAGTGGGTGGAAGTACAAACGTTTATGCTGATGATACTTTATACGCATCATTAGTTCAAAACGCTGGCCGTACTCTTACTCTTAAATTCACTGAGATTCCTGATTCTTTCAAAACTGCGGTTCTTGGTTATAAAGCTCTCGCAAATGGTAACTTAGTAGAAATTGCTAATGCACCAGTTGTGACTTTTGCTTTAGGCTTTGAATTTCAAGGTGATGCTAAAGCTCGTAGAGTTTGGTATTTCTTATGTAATGTCACACCTATTGCTGAAGCTACTAAAACCAAAGCGGATTCAATTGAAGCCAATTCAACAACCTTGAATATTACCGCTAGACCAATCGAAGTTGGTGATGATCTCATCACTAATTGCGTATCTGCTAAAGGTGATAGCAACTACACAAACTTCTTAACAACTGCACCAGTGATTCCAGAAATCCCTGAGTAAGGAGAGAAGCAATGGAAAAAACAGTCAAATTAAATGGGAAGGAACTAAGATTAGCTTCTTCCCTTTTTACTATCATTTCCTATAGGAACGTGTTCGGAACTGAACTATTTGATGATGTTGAAAAACTAGATAAAGCTATCGAAGAAAATAAAAACGAAGTCGGTAAGTTTATCGACATTCTCTTCCGCTTAATTTATGTGCTTCACAAGCCATTTTATAGTGAAAGCTATGACAAGTTCCTACAAAACTTTGACTTCAGTGTTCTCTCTAATGTGGATGAGTTAACCAATTTAGCCAATGCTATTGGAGAATTACTCGGAGAAGTTAAGAAGAATAGTGACGGGACCGACTTAGCCCCAAAAAAGTAAAGCCAAGAGAAAACATCACGGCAAACATTATTTTCAACTTGGCTCAACTCGGAATACCGATTCGTGATGCGGAATTCTTTGATATTCGTACCTATCTTGACATAGTCAAGCTTCAAAAGAGTATCTATGAAGAAGGCGGTACAACTAGACAAGCAACTCAGGCGGATATAGACGCCTTTTTAGGTTAGGAGGTGAGAGAAATGGCGGAAGCAATTAAAGGTCTAAATATTAAGCTCGGACTTGATACATCAGAACTAGAGGCTTCTATCAAATCTCTCAACTCTGACTTGAAAGAACAGCAAAGAGACCTTGCTGCTATTAACAAAAATCTAAAATATGATTCTTCTAATGTGGATCTTTGGAAGCAAAAGCAAGATAAGCTTAACAGCATTCTTGAAACCACTAAGAAAAAGTTAGAAGAACAAAAGAAGCAACTCGAACTTGCTAAAGAAGCCGTAAAAATTGGCTCAATGAGTGAGCAAGAGTTCAATAAGTTACAACGTGCAGTTCAATACACTGAAGCGGAAGTAGCAAAGCTAAATAACGAGCTTAAAGAAACTGATAACAAAATTTCCTCTTTAGGGAATATCAATGTCGATAAACTCTCCAAAATTGGTGGGGCAATGACCAAATATATTACTGCTCCAGTAACAGCAGCAGTTAGTGCTCTTGCTGCATTAGCCATTCAAACAACTAATACAGTCAATGAAATGAGCGATACTGCAAAGCAATTGGGAGTCGGACTTGAAGCTCTTCAAAAGTGGGAATATGCCGCAAAGCAATTAGGTAGTGAAACCGAATACTTAGATAAGGCATTTCAAAAGGTCAATAATCTCTTAGGCAAAATAGCAAATGGAGAGGATGTAAGTGAGGAACTATCTAAGATAGGACTCACAATGGATGACCTTGCTGGTCTTGATGCTGAACAAGCATTTGCCAAGATAAGAAATGCCATTGCTGGAGTAGAGGATGCCGCTACTAGAACTGCCTTAGCAAATCAATTCTTTGGTGATAAATTAGGAACTTTGCTCAATCCAGTATTAAGTGCTTCTGAAGACGAGCTTAAGTCTTGGATGGATGAAGCTGAAAAAGTTGGTATTGTTTCTGAAGAAGATGCTGAAGCTACTGGTGCACTAGGAAATCAAATCTATGCACTCAAGCAATCATTTCTTTCTTTGAAAACTGAACTCGCAACCGCACTTGTACCTATTATTACTAAAATTGTTAATTTCCTTAAGGATACAGTAATTCCAAAGCTCAAAGAGCTTATTCAAAAATGGAAAGAAATGTCCTCAGGTTTAAAAGTGGTTATTGGAGTAATTGGTGGCGTTTTAACTGCTATAGGACCGATAATCACAATTATTGCTAAAGTCATAGGATTAGTTGGAAAGCTTAAAGAAGCAGTCTCCGCTTTGGGTGGAGCAACCAAACTTCTTGGATCAATAGCTAAAGCTGGTCCATGGGCTTTAATCATTGGCATTATTGCAATCTTGCTTCTTCAAAATGAGAACTTTAGAGCTTTGCTCAAAAGACTTCTTGATATTGTGAAGCAACTAATCGATAAAATTGTCGAATTAGTCGGCAAAATCATCGAAAAATTAAAACCAATCCTCGATATTCTTATGAATGTCATAAATCAAATTATTGATGTTTTAGTTGAGATTGTCGATGAAATCCTAGATGTAGTAATGCTCGTTCTTGATGAAGTGGTTAAGCTTCTTGAGAGCCTCATTGAACCTATTACAAAAATCTTAGAGATGCTTACTGCAATCTTGGTTCCTATCACACAATTGATCGCAAAGATCCTACAAGTGGTAGCAAAGATTCTTCAATTGGTCATAAGACTAGTAGTGGAAATCATTGAGGTTGTTATTGAACTTATCGATGGCGTTCTAAACATCTTGATTGAAATCATAAATGTCATTGTTGAAATCTTGGGAGCAGTCATAAAAGTTGTGATTACTCTATTAGATATTATTATCGACATTCTTGAGCCAATCCTTGAGATTATTTTAGCTATCTTAGAACCACTCATTGAATTTATCAGCGGAATCATAGAAGTGATTGCAGAACTCTTTGAGATTCTTCTTCCATTGATTGAGGTTTTCTTAACTCCAATAATGGATATACTTGATGTTATTTTCACAATCATTGAAGCCATTTCACCAATATTGGTGATAATTGGAAATGTTATCAAAGCAGTAATCGTTCCAGTGCTTCAACTTTTATTCCAAATCTTAAAGCCAATTTTAGATATTCTTAACGCGATTATCTCAGCGGTGAAATGGATTTTAGACCACACAGTTGGGTGGCTCGTTAAGTTAATTGGGAAGATGTTTGGAACTGGAGATTTTGATGCTGAAAATACAGTGAAAACAACTTCAAATTCCTACATGAACACTGATAACTCAAAAACAACAAACAATGTCACAATCAACACAACAGGAGATGTGGACATTGATTCGATTAACGAAGCTTTAGGAGGAGCCTACTAATGAGAAGAAAACTATATCTTGTTAATGAAGTAGGCTCTACCTTTTGCTTCGATTACACTCATAAAACAATCATTGAAGAGTTAGATGGTTTAGGCTTTGAATTTGAGATTGAATATGAAGATTTCGATTCTGACTTTGTAGAAACTAAAAGAACAATTCCTCAAAAGCAAATTGATCTCACCTTAATCTTCTTAGATGGATATCTTGGTTTTACTAGATGGAGAGAGTTTCTTACTAATAGTAAGGAAATAAGACTTTTCTATGAAACAAGTGCTGGCAAAAAGTATTGTTATATCAATATCGTTTCTTCTAGCAAAAGCCAGCTTGAAAGTAACATCCTTAGAAGCCAAGTGAAGATTGATTGCTTATCTCTTTGGTTAGTGAATAAGTCTGCTCACATCGATGTTAGAGATGAAGGCGGTGGCAAGATTTATTCCTATAATTACCCTTATGTTTATGCGGTTTCATTTAATGGAAAGGTTACAGTAGTGAACGATTCTCCAAGATATGTTCCTCTAAGCCTTAAGCTAATTGGAAACTGCTTGAATCCAAGAGTGATAATTAGACAAAACGGAATAGACGTCCAAGCTTTAAGACTCATCATAGATGAAAGAGAAGAACCAGTCATTGTAATCAACTCTCAACCAACCAATCAATTCATTAGAAAAATAACATCCTCTAATGAGGAGATTGATTATTACGATAAGCAAGATTTCAGCTATGATAACTTCCTATTTTTACCACCAGGAGAAAGTGAGATCTTTTTTGATCCAGGAGTTAGAGAAGAAGCGACATGTGAAATCAGTTTTAAAGAAGAGTACATAGCTCACTAGGAGAAAAATATGCAACTTATCTTTTTAAGCGAACAAGATTTGACCGTTTTAGACTACGGATACGCGACTGATGAATATGAAATCGTTCTCGATGCTTTGGTGCCTCAGAAGTCATCTTTTGTTGTAAATAAGCAAAGTTTAAAAGCTGGTATCGGTGACCTCTTGCTTGTAAAAGAGAATGGTTATCCCTATGTAGGCATCATTACTTCAATTGAAAAAGACAACAAAGATAGAACTAAAGTTAAAACAAAAGACTTTCTTTCTTTATTTGATGTTGAAGTTCCTCTTCCTACAAGCTTCAGTGGCAATTCTGCTCAGTTCATCGTGAATCTTATTAATAACACGTTCAAGTACTCAGGAGACAGTTTTCAAAACGTTTCTTATCTTGAAACCGCGATTGAAGTTGTGAAAAACTGCTCTCTTACTTATGAAGCGGACACTAAAGAAAACATTCTCGATTTGGTTGAGGAGTTTTCTAAGACCTATGGAATTCGACTTGAATATGAAGTTGTTATCCAAAACGGCAAGTTCTATCGAATTAAAGTAAAAGTAGTGGCGGCCAAGATAGGAATCACGATGAAAAGCACTCTAGGAACAATCACTGACCTAAACGTCAATGACACTAATGAGATAAGCTTAAACAAAGTTTATTACATTCCAAAAGCTGAAAACACTCAGCATACTTCTCAAATCATTTATTACCTAACCAATGATGGGCAAGTGGTGACAACCGCTCCAGCCCTCAAAAGAATTCCTAAAGTGAAGGTAAAATACGAATTCTATTCTGATAAGGACTATGATTCATTGCTCACTAAAGCCACTAAAGCGTTGGTGGACTCTTCACTTGAGCATTCAATTACATTTAACTTCTCGTTTCACACCAACCAAATAGAAGCTCTAAAGAATCTAAAGGTGGGTGCAATTGTGAGATTTATCACAGAAAAGAAAACCTATGACACCATTGTGAGCAAAATGGAGTTTAAGGGTACTTTCAATGTCGCTAAGGTTACTCTTGGCGAATATCGTCTGTCTTTGACAGATAAACTCAAATTATTTGATAGGAGGTCAATCTAATGGCAATTCAAAAAATCACATTTGATGCAGCTTCAGTATCTAGCAAAATGGATGCCGATATTAATCACTTTTTAACGAGTGGCGTAAACGGCATTTTTTATGGCATTCTAGGTAGATGTGTCGCATCAGTCAGCAACAACTACATTTCTTTCCAAAATGGATATGTTCAAGTTTATGGAAGAAGAGTTTATGTTGAAAGTGGTACAAAAATTTCAGTTTCTTTAGATGGCTCAGCCTATGGTTATGTCATCATCAAAATTGATCTCGGAAATAACACAATCTCATTAGAGAAAAAAGAAGCTAGCTCATCCTATCCAACACTTACTCAAAATGACTTAATGAATGGTGGACTCATTTATGAGTTTCCTCTTTGCAGATATACCAAAACCTCATCTTCAATCACTTTGGATTCTACTTATGATCCGCCTTACATTAAAAACGACCAAACAAAAATCAATGAAAAGGCAGTGGAAGTTAAAAACGATACGAGCTCAAGATATGGTCCTGTTTATGATGGATGGTCGACTTTGTCTTACGGACATTGTTATGTATTTGATGGAATTACGACTTCAAATGCTTACGATGGTATCATCTCCCTTTATGTCGGAGGCACTAACGTCATATTCTGCGGTGCTTCAGTAGGAGGGAGTGGCGGCATTGTTCATTACCGCTATAACGGACAAGACTGTACGCTTTCTTGTCAACTAACAAGCAGCAAACTTTATGTAGAAGATTCAAGGGGGAACCAACCAAAATATGCAAGAGTTATTAGATAGACTATTCTCACCAAACAAAGTATTACTTTGCTATAGATGTGGATCTTCCATTTTTGGTTTAAGTGAAGATGAAAGTGATAAGGATTTCACTGTCATAATTGATGGCTTTGATAGTTGCAATGTTGTCAAAACTGATGATTGTGACTTTTTTACCTTTGGTAGAAGCTATTTTGAAAAACTTAAAAACTTCGATAAAGGTTGTCTTACTTACTTCCTTTGCTGGCTAGATAACACTTTACTTGCTAAAGAAAATATTGTTTATGTTGACGATTCAATTAAAGACAAATTAGATGAGTTTTTATTCATTGATTTCAAGAAACATTTCAAAGATTGGCTTTATCGTTTAATTGCCTACTTTGGAATTAGATTGGAAAACTACAAGGATGAGAAAAGTCTTTATCACTTGTACCGTGTTGAGTCTCTAATTCGACACTACAAGGAAACTGGCAAGTTTGAATATTACTTCTCTAAAGAGAACTTCGAACTTGCTAAAGACTTTAAGACTCACCTAAACATTGAAAAGCATCTCCCTAAACTAAAGGAGATTTTTTCTTACTTAATTAAGACCTATGAGGAGGAAACACCATGAGTCACATTGTAGAAATCATTATTACCACAGCATCAATTATCACTGCTTTAGGAGTAATCTTTGGAATCTTATTCGGATTCTTCAAATGGTTGCTCAAAAGAGAAAGAAACGATGTTGAAATCAAAGAAATTAAGGCTGAGCAATCAATACTCACCAAAGGTGTTCTTGCTTGCCTTAAAGGTCTAAAAGAACAAGGCTGCGATGGTCCAGTTACTTCCGCGATTAGCGAAATAGAAGACCATATCAATAAAAAAGCTCATAAATAGGAGGAGCAAAATATGAACCAAATTTTATTAAACATCATAGCGGCTTTAGTCACATGCATTGTGTTGCCGCTGATATCTTTCTTAGGTATTAAATGGAGCCAATGGCTCTCTACTAAGATAAAAGATGAAAAGGCAAAAGCGTTATTTACTAAAGCAACCGAGATAGTCACTAATGCAGTGAGAGTCACTTTCCAAACTTATGTTGAATCGCTTAAAAATAGTGGTTCCTTTGGAAAAGATGAACAATTGATAGCTTTTAACAAAGCGAAACAAATCATTACTTCTGAACTTACGGAAGAGCTAAAAACTTTCATAAGTGAGAATTATGGTGACTTGCAAGCTTGGATCAGTAACCAAATCGAAGCATCTATTTACAAGTTGAAAAACTAAACAATCCCCATGAAAGGCTAGTGCTAGCTGAGTAGTGGGGATTTTTTTGTTATTCATTTTCTCTTGTGCTATGATTATTTTAAAGTTGTTTAAACACTTTATTTACCTATAGATGAAAAGATTATTGAGATTTTTAAGAACATTTATATTTGGAATAACACTTGGCATATGTGCTTTTGGAATGACAGCATGCTCTTCAACCGAAAAACAAGCTACAAGTTATGATTTTGCGGTTGTTAGTTGTACTTATAACAGTGAAGAAAACACGACTAAAGTTATATGGTATTCAAATTTAGTTAATGATTCCATATTCGATATGAAGGAAGAGTCTTTTAAATTTGACTTATACGAAGATGATACTTTTGTTAGAACGACAGATTATGTGACTTATACGATTTCTATTAAGCATGGAAAATCAGATTCTGGAAGACGCAATTTTACTGCAACAGGAAAAGTAACCAATGTCAAAATCAATACATGGACTGCAAAGTTTGCTAATCTTTGGGATTCTTATATGCCGTGGTTCATAGCCGTCATAATTGCAGCACCTTTATTAGCGATTATCTATATAATCATAATGATTATCAATGACTTAGAATTTGATGATTTGATTGAGTTTTTAGAGGATCACCTTTGGTTCATTCCTATGCTTGCAATCCCATTTATTCCTTATCTCATTTCTTCTATTTCTTCAGGAGTGTGGAGCTGGGTCACACCATTGATTATCGCTGGTGGTTTGCTCGCTGCAATAGTTATAATTTTGATTGCTCATTTGATTAAATATTTTGTCGACTGGGGTGTCGGTGGCAGTGATGGATTGGCAAAGGTCAAAGTCAAAAAGCATTACGATTCTAAAGGTGCTCCGTTCCTCGAAATTGAAGGCTATAAAAAGAGATACTACATAAAGGATTTATTAGATGATAGAGAGACACTTTTATACTTCTCAAAGAAAGATTTAAAAGATTATTGTTCAAAGAACGAGTGGTATGAGGCTGATTCATTATATTCAAAAGAAAAACTGGTTATTTTAATAATGGATAAGAGTGCTGAAAAAGGCGATGCACCTGAAGAATCAGAGCCAACAAGCGAAAAGAAAAAAGCCACGAAAGTTAAAAAGTATTCGAAAACTAGATTTGATGATATCGCTGGATTAGAAGAGGCTAAAAAAGCTTTTAAAGAAAAAGTAATAATGCCTTTCTTACACCCTGAGATATATGAAAAATTTGGTAAAAAAGCTGGCGGTGGCATTTTGTTATATGGATTACCAGGAACAGGCAAGACTATGTTTGCTGAAGCCGCTGCTAATGAAATTGATGCACTTTTTATCCCTATTAAGTGTTCTGATGTCAAATCAAAATGGTATGGCGAATCAGAAAAGAAAGTTAAAGAAATCTTTGCTAGAGCAAAAAAAGCGGAAAAAGCCATTATTTTCTTTGACGAATTTGAGGCCATTGGTGCGAAAAGAACCGATAGCGAAAATGGTAATAATGATCTTGTTCCACAAATTTTAGCGGAGATGCAGGGAGTTGGCTCATCTTCAAATAAGGCAGTTATTATTGTAATTGCGGCTACAAATAAACCTTGGGCGATTGATTCTGCTTTTATGCGTCCAGGTAGGTTTGATGAAAAGATTCATATCCCATTACCTGATTTTGAAGCGAGAAAGAAACTGTTTGAATTACAGTTAAATAATCTACCAATCGCTGACGATTTAGATTTTGACTATTTAGCAAGAATAACCGATGGATTTAATGGTGCTGATATTAAAGAAGTTTGCGAAAAACTTAAAATGTCTGCGATTAATGATTCTCTTGAAAAAGGAGAAGAACAAACTATTGGTATGGATGATGTCCACAGGATTGAAAGTAGCATCAAATCTTCTGTTGCTACCGAAGATATTGAAAGATTGAAAGAATTTGAGGAGAGTTTCTAAAATGAAAAAAACTTTATTCTTATTGCCACTTGTTTTATTAGCTTTAACAGGCTGCAGTTCAAATACAACCGATAATAAAGTGTCTGATAGTCCAAAACAAAGTGTAACATTGTCAGCAGAAAACTTTTCAACATATGTTGCTACCAATTCATCTTCGGCCTTGTTAAACAACAGCTACAACGACGTCATTTATTACACGTATTTTAATGGAGCTGATTATTGCAAATTTGTGAATTGTACTGTCACTTACAAATATGTTTCAAATCAATCAGCTGAAGGGACGGAAGAAACTATTAAATTAACTCTTTCTGGTGATGGTGAGACAAATCCTTATTTTGCAAGGAGCCAAAATAGATACACCTATTATCATGCTGTTGTGACGGCCGCTAGTGGAACGGTTGAAGTTTATAGATAGTTGCCTCCTTTCTACATATCCTCACTAAATCCTGCCTCGCTATTCTCCTTGCAATTGAGGTAGGATTTTTTGTTTGCCACTCACCCATGCGTGTAATAAAATAAATTTAAAAGCAGAAGCTAAAAGTAGTCCATGAGAACAATTATCGCTGCTTTTTACATTTTAATTATTAACATAGTTAATAAATAATGTTATTCGCTTTTTCGGTGAATTATTCGCTTTATTGGTTATTTAAAAAATTCGCTTTTTCGGTGAATATGTTTGGGAAGGAGGTATCCGCTATGACGTTAGGACAAAAGCTCAAAAGATTAAGAGTTGAAAAAGAATTAACACAAAAGGATCTCGCGGATCAATTACATGTTTCTTTTCAAACAGTGAGCAAATGGGAAAGTGGTACTAACGAACCTGATATTGCAACATTGAAAGAATTAGCAAAGTTTTACGGCTGTTCTTTTGATTACTTGTTAAATGATGATGAAGTTGAATCAAAAGAGGAAAAGCTAGAGCCAGTAGTGGAAGTTAAGGAAGTTCCTGTTATTAAAGAAACCATTATCGTCCATCAAAATGAAGCACACGTGTGTGCAAGATGTGGTAAAGACATACCTGAAGATGAATTGGTTTCAGAAGACATCACTAAGAAAGAAAGACATGGTAGAACAACAAGAAGTGTAAGTGTTGGACAAACTTATTACCACAAATCTTGCTTAGAAGAAGTTAAAAAAGAAAGAGCCGAAGCTGCACATAGAGCCAAAATTGCTAAAGCATCTTCTAGCAAAAAGAAATGCTTTGGTTGGGGAATTGCTGCAGGTGTTACAGCTTTAGGAATTGCATTAGCGGTATTTCTTACCCACACAGATGCTGTTCATCCTGCCTTAGGTGTTCTATTTAGCATTTTGATTGCTTATGGAATGTTTGCGATGATTTATTGCATTCTATCTGGTTCTTATATCGGTGATGTATTTGTGTGGTGTGCTGGTCTATCTATTAAATTCCCAGGACTCATATTTACATGGGATTTAGAAGGTTTTGCGTGGTTAATCGCCATGAAAATACTATTTGCAATACTCGGATTCTTAATTGGGGTATTTGCTTTGCTGTTTGCTATTGTCTTATCAGCAGCATTAGGTGGCATTTCATTCCCATTTATATTAATTCATAACATTCGTACAGATTACGAAGACGCTTTTTAAGGAGGCAATTATATGAAAAAGAAGTTGTTTGTTGGTCTTGTTGCATTATTCATGACATTAGGCCTTGCTTCTTGTGCTAGCGATGGCAAAACACCTTACATAGGTGAAAATGGAAACTGGTGGATTGGTGAAACAGACACTGGAGTTCCTGCCACTGGACCTGCAGGCCAAGATGGAAAAGACGGAACAAACGGAACCGATGGTGAAGATGGCACATCTGTTACCGTGACTTCTGTTGAAAAAACCGGAACTGATGGTTTGGTTGATACTTATACAATTACTTTTTCTAATGGTACAACTTCAACTTTCACCGTTACAAATGGCGAATCAAATGTCATTGAGAGTATAGAATTGACTGGTTCTAGCGAATTAGTTGATACTTATACAATTACTTTTACAAATGGCAGCACAAAAACTTTCACTGTTACCAACGGTAAAGATGGCGAAAATTTAACAATTACATCAATCGAATTAAAGTCTAGCGAAGGCTTAATTGACACATACGTTATAAATTATTCTGATGGTTCGAAATTTGAATTTGTAGTGTCAAATGGTGCTGATGGCTTGACACCTTATATTGGCGACAACGGGAATTGGTGGATTGGCGATACAGACACTGGAGTTTTAGCGGATTGGGAAAAGGCAAACAACGTACCATTAACCTTTTATTCTAGTGGTTTAACTTATTCAACAATGACCTTAGGTGGCAAATCTGGATATGTTGTAACTGGTTGGGACGATGATTATTTTGAACAATACGTAATGTATGATCTCGTTGCCAGCGGAATGTCATATGACGATGCTGAAGATTATATGGATGTTCTAGAAGATGGTATAGATACTGGGCATTTAGTAATTCCAAATTACATAGGTTCAGTGCCTGTAATTGGTTTATGGAATGAACCAAAATTGAATTTTGAAAAAGTCACTTTATCTAGAAATACCATTTATTTAGGAAATAGAGCTTTTGCTGGATGTGATAATTTAAAAGAAGTTGATTTCAATAACTGCAATATAACTCAAATTCCACGCGAAGCATTTGTCGGAACTTCAATTGCTAATATTACTTTGCCAAGTTCTGTAAATGTTATTCAAGATTATGCCTTCCATGATGTAGTACTAAATGATTTTAACTTTTCAAACATCAAATATATTGGATCATTTGCCTTTGATAAGCTTCAAGTACCATTTGTCTATTTATCGAAAGAAGTGAAATATGTCGGCACAAGAGCATTTTATTCTACGAGAGTATATCTTGAACACGAAGCTTATCCTACTGATTGGCCAACTGAAATAACAACAACAGAAGAAAGAAATGGTAGAGTGCCAGTAAATTGTAAGACAAATGAAGAATACTTGTATTCAGTCAATTCTGAAGAAGTAACTGTTTATCAGTATTTAGGCACAAGCAAACGAATCACCTTACCTGGTTTAATTGAAGACAAATCAGTTACAAAAGTTGGCTATGGTTTTGGAACACCAACCTATAAAACAATAGAATTAAGTAATTATTCTGAAATAAATAGTTACATCTCTTTAGAAGAAGTTGTTTTGCCAGAAGGTATTAAAGAAATCGATGACTTTGCTTTATGTGGCATTGGAATGACAATTTTTGCTCCAACATCTTTAGAGAGGGTTTCTGAAACACTTTTAGCTGCTCTTGTCGATGTTGATGATATAGTTGATATAAAAATAAATAGCGAAAGTGTCTGGGTATTATCCAATTATCTTGCTTTGGCCGGTTCTAATATGCCATTAGTAATCGATGCAACATCACATACTGTCGATGATGATTTGACTAGAGAAGTAGTTGAAAATGAAGGCTATAGAATTGGATTTGAAATTGACTACACAAAAGTTGAAGACGATGATAACTTTTACTATGTAAATGAAGGAACCTCTTATTCAATACTTTCTTATAAAGGGTTTAAAGGTGAAAAGTTAGTTATTCCTTCAAACTACAACGATAAACCAGTACTAACAATTTTGAGAAGTGCGATCGGATACGATTCAATTTTGAAAAGTATTGAAATAGAAAACGGCATAGCTAGAATTAGACCATTTGGTGTCTCTTGCTATGATATACAGCTTCTTTATATCCCTGCATCTGTGCTTATGATTAACGCAAATGGCATTTATTCTAACAAAAATACTATGTCAATCTACGTTAATGCACCTAGCAAACCGGTAGATTGGGATTCCAATTGGACTAATGTTCTTGCTAATGTCATATACGGCATCGATGGTGAAGTTCACATCAATAACTTTTTCGCATACAGCATCAAAAATAATCAAATTTCTCTAATAACATATCTCGGAACCTCATCTAACGTTTTAATTCCAGAAGAAATTGACGGCATCTCTGTAAAAACTATTAAAACCAATTTTTACAAGAGAACTGGAGGTGCTGAGATTTACATTCCTTCTTCAATAACAACAATTGAAAGCAAAGCTTTTGTCAATGCCTCGAGTAAAAAGTTTGTTATTCATTCATATGCACAAGAGATCCCAAGTGGATGGGATTCCAATTGGTATTTTAATAGTTATAGTTCAAGCAGCACCTCTTATGTAGAAAAGAAATGGGAAGAAACCACATTGTTCGACTATAAATACAATGATGAATATGCTTATTCTATTAATGATGACAAAGTTACTTTGATTTCCTATTGTGGTAATAGGAGCACTGTGAAAATTCCACGAACGATAGAAGGAAAGAATGTAGATACAATTAAGGCTTACTGCTTTTATTTCGATAGCAAGACCTCTGTTTATATTCCAAACGAAGTTACAAAAATTGAACAATATGGATTAGAACTCTATTCTTCTAGTTCCACCAAGAGCCTTGAAATTTATTGTGAAGCTAGTTCTCAACCAGGTGGATGGAATTATTTTTATGCATACAACTCCTACAATTCATCAACTTATTACATTAGTACTTACTTTGGAAGAAATATAGGATATTAAAAAAGCTCCAATTAAGGAGCTAGTTACTTGGACATTAAATCGTTTATTTCACCATTAATGTCATCAATAGAGATGTTAATCCACTTACTCAATTGTTCGAGTTTAGTTGGGTTCATCTCTTTTAATTTGACTGGAGAGAGTAGTGTGAATTTTTGAATCGCTTCTCCAATGATGGAGTGGACATACTCACTGATGCGGTTAGCCTCAAACATTTCATCAGCGTACTTTTTCACAGCTTCCGCTCTGTAGTCTTTTTCTTCTTTGAAGAATGCTAAGTTATAAAGCAACCTAACTCTATCAAAGAAGGTTCCGAATTCATGTCTCACTGAAGAGACAGTAACTGGAAGTTCATAATCGGACATAAGTGTTTCTCCTTTAATAAAACTATTATTGGTAACTCTCGTGCTACTTATATTTAACTTATAAGCTAACCTTTGCTGCTTATGTCCGTGTCAATAGTATACAAGATTCTCTCCGAAAGGGGAGATTTTTTCTTTAGAAATCAAAATAATCCGTCAAAACATAGGGTTATTGGTCCCATTCCTTGCGAAAGGAGATAGACCTATGACGGATATCGAAAAATTACAAATCTATCGAAAAAGCAAAGAAGGTAAAGGCTATAAAAAAATAGCAGCAGAATTAAATATTCCAGTGAGTAGAGTGACGGCATACTTGCAAAGGCATAAGGAAGAACCAATTCTTCACTGCGAGTGTTGTGGAAAAGAATTTATGCCTCTTCCAGGAAGAATCACAAAAAGATTTTGCTCTGATTCATGCCGAAAGAAAGCTTGGAGGGAAAGAAAAAAGAAAGATCCTAGTTTTTATATGGAATTTGTTTGCGAAGAGTGTGGTCGCAAGTTCAAAGCTCCTAAATATAAAAGAGCTAGATTTTGCTCTAAAGAATGCTTCCAAGAAAACGAAAGTAGAAGATGGAGGATTGAAAATGGAAAATAGCATAATCCTCTATACAAACGAGATGGCAATCATCAAAGAGATGTTGGATCAAGGAATCATCGACAAAGATGACTATTTAAAAGCTGAAGCCTATCTTGCCAAGAAACATTGTATTAAAGATAAGTCTATTTATAGACTTAATAAGTTGATAACTGAGCCAGAAAATGTGATTAATATAGGTGAGGAAAAGGAGGAAGAAAATGGGCAAAATAACGATAATAGAACAGTCAAAAAAGTTACCCAAATTACTTAGAGTTGCAGCTTATGCAAGAGTAAGTAGAAACAAGGAATCGCTGATTCATTCTTTTAACAATCAAGTCGAATATTACCGTTCCTATATTAAATCTAATAAGAATTATATTTTTAAGGGTGTTTATGCTGACTTGGGCATTAGTGGAACCAAAGAAGATAGAGAGCAGTTTAACAAACTTCTCGAAGAATGTCGAAAAGGAGAGATTGACCTCATCTTAACCAAATCCATATCAAGATTTGCTAGAAATACCGCCACATTGTTAAAAACAATAAGAGAACTCAAAAGCCTTCATGTAGATGTCTATTTTGAAGAACAAAACATACACTCAATTTCAGAAGAAGGAGAACTAATTCTCACTCTTTTAGCATCTATGGCTCAAGAAGAAGCGAGAGATATGTCTGAAAATGTTAAATGGGCAATTCTCAAAAAGTTTAGCGAAGGCAAAGTTTACACCATGACAATACTTGGCTATCGAATCAAAGATGGTGTGTTGGTGGTGGAACCAAGCGAAGCGGAAACCGTGAAAGAAATTTATTCTTTATATCTAAAAGGATATGGACCAAATCTAATAGCTAAGCTATTGCGACAAAAAGGGTGCAAATCAAGATATGGTGTTGAGATGACTAGCACTACAGTGCATTGGATTTTAAGAAATCCTACTTACACTGGAGATTTAATTCTTCAAACAACCTATAGGGAGAACTTCATTACAAAAAAGACTCTTAAGAACAAAGGCCAAAAAAGAATGTGGAAGGTAGAAGAGGCTCATGAACCTATTATCGACAAAGAAACATTTGCTTTGGTTCAAGAAGAAATAAAAGCAAGAACAAGCAATCCAACGACTAGAAGCGAAGCCAATCCTTTTAGATTAAAAGTAATGTGCCCTTATTGTCATCGGCATTTTCTAAGGAAATATGATAGAGGAAAATTCCATTATGTTTGTGGCAAGTACGATAGATATGGAATTGAAGGATGTCCAAATCGAAAGATACCACTCAGTCTTTTAGAAAAAGTAACCGCTGAAGCTCTTGAAATAGGTACATTTGATGAAGAAATCTTCTTAAAGAAGATTGACCATCTTGAGGTTTATAACGACTTCAAAATGATTTTCTATTTCAAAAGCGGAAGAGTTGTAGAAAAAGAATGGCACTATCCATCCAGAAAAGAGTCATGGACACCAGAAATGAAAGCTGAAATGAGCAAAAAAATTAAACTAGCCAACGAGAGGAGGAAGCTATGCCAAGAATCACAGTTATTGAGCCAACAATAAACCCAATTACCAAAGCCTCAATCTTTGAAACTAAAAAAAGAAAGGTTGCTGCCTATGCACGCGTTTCCACTGATAATGATGAACAATACACATCTTTTGAAGCTCAAAAAGAGTACTATACGAGTTACATCAAGGAAAGAATAGAATGGGAGTACGTAGACACCTATGCTGATGAAGGCATTAGTGGTACATCTACCAAAGGTAGAGATAGCTTTAATAAAATGATTGAGGAAGCTCTTCAAGGGAAGATTGACCTCATTATTACCAAGTCTATTTCTAGATTTGCAAGAAACACCCTTGATACCATCTCAAAAGTAAGAGAACTCAAAGCTCACAATGTGGAGGTTTACTTTGAAAAAGAGAACATTTGGACTTTTGATCCTAAGAGCGAGTTAATTCTGACCATCATGGCAAGTATTGCTCAAGAAGAATCAAGAAATATTTCCACAAATGTAAGTTGGGGTAAAAGGAAGGCTTATAAAAGAGGAAAGTTTTCTATTCCCTTTGGGAACTTTCTCGGATTTAAAAGAGGAGCCAATGGCGAAATTGAAGTAGACGAAAAAGAAGCAGTCACTGTTAAGCTAATCTATACTCTCTTTCTAGCTGAAGGTATGACTTGCCATTCAATTGCTGAAGAGTTGAATAGAAGAGGTATCCGCACCAAGAAGAATAACCCTTGGTCTAAAAATGGCATTAAATCCATTCTCACTAACGAAAAGTATAAAGGAGATGCTATTCTTCAAAAGGGCTATGTTGAAAACTATCTAGACCACAAAGTGGTCAAGAACAACGGAGTCATTGATAAGTTCTATGTTGAAGACTCTCACGAAGCCATTATTCCTAAGAATGAATGGGAGATGGTTCAAGCTGAGATGGATAGAAGGCAAAAGTTGGGAATCATCTACTCAGCAACTGATATTTTCTCAGCAAAGCTGATTTGCGAAGATTGCGGTAATTTCTATGGAAGAAAAGTGTGGCATAGCACCGATACCTATCGAAGAGTAATTTATCAATGTAACTATAAGTTCAATCCGAAGAACCCTCACAAATGCGAAACTCCTCACTTGTCAGAAGAAGAGATAATTGATAAGTTCTTGCTGGCTTATAACAAAGTTATGACCAACAAGGGTGCAATTATAAAAGACCTTGAGGAAGTAGTTGAGCTTTTGGGAGATTACTCTAGCATCGAAGAAAAAATAGATGAAACCAAAACCGAGCTAGATGTGGTGGAAACAATGGTCAAAATGCTTATGGAAAAAAGAGCCAAAACTGACGAACTTACTGAAGAAGAATTCAATAAGCAATACGCCTCACTAGATTCTAGGTACAAAAAGCTCAGTGAAAAAGTAAATTCTCTTTTAAGAGAAAAGGAAATCAAAAAAGGCAAGAAAGAAAAGATGCTCGCTATCATTCAAACCTTGAAGAACGAGCCAGACTCTATCCTAAAATGGGATAAGAGAATTTGGATAATGATGGTGGAGAATGCAACTGTCCATCGAGATAAAAGCATTACCTTCAAGTTCTATTGCGGTGAAGAAGTTAGAGTTTAACAGCTCTAGCTTTTTTGATATGATAATTTTATAAATCACTCCTAAACCATAGGGGTATGCAAAAAAACACCTAGGGTATGCAAAAACTAGGCTAGGGTATGCAGTGTATCAAAATGGGTAAACGGAGGCATTATGAGAGGTTGGAGATTAATAGTGATATTAGTCTCTTTTTTTTCATGTTTTTTGTATTAATACAAAGAGAAATATTGTTTGTAGTCCGTTTTCAGAAAAACCAAAAAACTGATCAAAAAATTAAAAAAATCTGATTGTGTAAAATTTTTTACCGTTTCACTTTCTTCTAACTATATTCGAAAATTATGTGTTAGAGTAAAACTATATTTATAGGAGTTATTATATGAAACTTAGAAATTCTTTTGCTATTGGTGCTCTTACACTTGGTTTATTAATGGGCTGTAGCGCCAACAATCAAAAACCTAGCGGTGGAAATGGTGGAGAAGGCGGCGGCAGCGGAGAAGAAAACAACTATTCTCAAGTATTAAAAGATTGTGGCAGTCAAATCATGCAACTTTCAAACTCTTCTCAAACCCCATCTTCTAAGAGGGGATTTGTACCATATCAAAACGCTCCGGCTCAAGCGATTGCATTCCCAGGAGTCTACATGTATTGGGCTGGATTATTAAATGAAATAGAAGGCGTTGATATAATCGATAAGGCTATTGCGTTTGCTGGAACATATAAATTCAATGGAATGGGTGGATATATTCAACAAATCACCTTCGATTTAAGCGTTCATTTTGATGAAGCAAACAATAAGTTTTACTTTTATGGAAGACAAAATGTCCCTGCTGAATATCAATATTCATACATGGTTCTTACTTGTGATTATAATTTCACTACCAAACAATTTGGTGGATTTAGTAGTTTGATGCAACCTGCAGATTTCAAAACCGGAAATTATATCCGCTATAGTAACGGAAATCTCGAATATTTAAATTACGGTAGCAATGATGGACATGAGACAGATGAAGATTATATCGCTTATAGAGCGATTGTAGATAATGGAATCGCAACTTTGACTGCTCAAATGGCCTCAATAGATACATTAAGTGGAACTAGATTAAATTCTGCGATTCAAGCATTTGTCTCTGCTAGCGATTATTGCGATGAAATTTGCGAAGGCACTGATTTCGATGCTGAAATAGTCGACAATAACGCATAAAAAAATTATTAAGTTAATTAAACGTTCACTTTCAAATGTGGACGTTTTTTATTTTTGATTCAAATAATATTGTTCAATCATATAAATAAAGAATATACTTACTGAGTATGAAAAAATTATCCTTATTAGAAACTGAGATTGCGATTAAATATCTTAAAGATAAATTTGAAGATTTATTAGCGAAAAAACTTGATCTCACTAGAGTCAGCGCTCCTTTATTTGTCGAAGAATCTACTGGATTAAATGATAATCTTAACGGAGTGGAGGAAAGTGTTAACTTTACCATTAATGGTAAAAAGATTGAAATCGTTCATTCTTTAGCGAAATGGAAACGTTACGCCTTAAAAGAATATAACTTCGAATTAGGTAAAGGCTTATACACTGATATGAATGCGATTAGAAAAGATGAAGAATTAGATAATCTTCACTCTATTTATGTCGATCAGTGGGACTGGGAAAAGATCATTTCTAATGAGCAAAGAACTTCTTCATATTTATTTAAAACTGTTAGACAAATCTATTCGGTCATCTTAAAAGTCGCTAGTTTGAGCAAGAAGAAATGGGGATATCAATATCATCTACCTAAGAATATTTCTAAAGTGTCCACTAAAGAGTTAGAAAGACTATTTCCAGATAAAACACCTAAAGAAAGAGAATATCTTTATTTAAAAGAACATAAAGCGGCCTTTATTTATCAAATTGGTTGGCCGCTTAAAAATAAACTTCCTCATGATGGACGAAGCGCGGATTATGACGATTGGAAACTAAACGGAGATATCATTCTTTTTGATGAAGAAATAGATTCTCCAATTGAACTATCTTCAATGGGCATCAGAGTGAATAAAGATTCACTAGTGAAACAACTTAAATATAAAGGAGAATTATCTAAACTAGATAATCCTTATTGTAAATCTATTCTAAATGATGAACTCCCATTAACTATCGGAGGAGGAATTGGTCAATCTAGATTATGTATGTATTATTTAAAAAAGAAACATATCGGAGAAGTACAAGCTTCCTATTGGCCTAAAGAAATTAGAGAAAAACTTAAAAAACAAGGGATTGAACTACTCTAAATAAATGAAATTAGTACCATTTGGTACTTTTTTATTCGAATTTTTTTACACCTTCTAGGTGTTATTTAACTCATCTATTGATATAATACAAATTGATTTTAATCTAAGGAGGAGAAAAGATGAAGAAGTTAACTAAAACTCCAATCTTATTACTTGCGACTACCTCATTATTAACTTCATGTTCCTCAAATGGCATGGCTGGAACATATGGTTTCCAAATGGGTAAAGATAGTGGCACTCATTTCGCTATTTCAGTGAAGATGAGCAATAAATATGTCACATTAAAAGATCAACCAGAAGTCACCAAGAAATATAAAGGCTGTGAAATGATTTTCTCAGTTAAAACTGGAGATGATGATGGAGTCTCAATTAACTCTTTCTTAGAAATGCTCGCTGAAATTCTCGGCCAAGATAAAGATAAGCCGATTAGAATTCCAGGATATTACTATAAAGGAGAAAAGAAATTTAGAGACGGCTCTTTCGAAGTCAAATTAGGTGTTGATACAACATTTATTGAAGACCTTGATGATGAAGATGTCTTACCAATCTTTACCCCTGATATGGTGGAAAAAATTGTTTATACAACTTATTTAAAAGACACACTCACTTTAAATATTCCAGTTTCTATCACCGATGTGGCTTATCAATTATATTGGTATGGCGCTGATATTATTTATACCGAAGCAGATGGAGTCCAAATCGTTGATTCCCCAAGTGGAGAACATGAACCAGGCACTCACCCAACTGTCGAAGAAGTTGAGGAGATCAATCTCACCTTTGGTGATCGTCACGCAGAATTAATGACTTTCTTAAATAAACATGGTTTTGATATCGATTTAAGCGTATATCGAGACTATTACACTTTAGCCTTAGGTTTACTTAGAAAATAAAAATGGAAAAAGAAGTAATTATTGAAGTAAATCACCTCACTAAAGATTACGGCTATGGACGTGGAGTTTTTGATGTCTCCATTAAAGTCCATAAAGGTGAATGCTACGGTTATTTAGGCCCTAATGGAGCAGGTAAATCGACCACTATCCGTCACATCATGGGATTTGCTAAACCTCAAATTGGGGAAGTAAAAATCTTTAACCAAAACACTTTTGGAAATACCGAAAATCTTTTAGGAGAAGTGGGGTATCTTCCTGGAGAGCCTGCAATACCTGCTGGATTAGACGGTTGGGGATTTTTACATATGATGGAAGAAATGAGAGGGCCTGCGGATAAAAAATGGGTCGATCATTTACTCGAATTATTCAAATTTAATCCTGGTGTTTCTATTAAATCGATGTCACTAGGAGAAAAAAGAAAGCTCGCGGTTATCGCAGCGTTTATGAATGATCCTGAAGTCTTGGTTTTAGATGAACCTACTAGTGGACTAGACCCTGTCATGCAAAAGGTTTTCGTTAAATTCATCTTGGATGAAAAGAAAAGAGGAAAGACGATTTTACTCTCTAGTCACATCTTCTCTGAAGTCGATGCGACTTGTGACACGATTTCCATTATTAAAGACGGAAAACACGTTTCTACATTTAACGCGAAAGAACTAAAGAAAGAACAAAAAAGAACATTTGAGCTTCAATTCGCTAATAAGGAACATTTTGATAAATTCATTAATGAAAAAAATAAATTTGAAATTGTTAATTCTTCAATTGAGACATTAACTTGTTTTGTCAGTTTCCCACCGAATAAATACAATGAATTCTTTGAAACTTTAGATAATGTCAAAGTCACTAAGTTTCAAGAAAAACCATTTACCTTACAAGATTATTTCATGTCCTTCTATAAAGAAGAAAGAGAATTCGGTGGTCTAAAAGGAGTGGCCGGAAACACAAAGGAGGGATTAAATAATGGAAAATAAAGAAGTCGTTATTTCTATTAAAAATCTCACTAAAGATTACGGCAATAAAAGAGGAATCTTTGATATTTCCTTTGATGTTTATAAAGGAACTGTTTTTGGATATTGTGGGACTAATGGTAGTGGAAAAACCACAACCTTACGTCACATCATGGGCTTTATTAAACCTAATAGTGGTTCAGTTACCGTAAAAGGATTAGATGCTTGGAAAAATGCTGACGAAATCAAAAAATATGTTGGCTATTTACCAGGAGAAATCGCTTTCCCATCTGTAGAAAACGGATCTGAATTTTTAAAGATTCAAGCGGAGTCTCTAGGTGTCACCGATATGAGTAAAGCAGAAAGAATCATTAATGCTTTACAACTTGATCCAACTGCGAATTTAAGAAGAATGTCCAAAGGAATGAAACAAAAAACAGCGATTGTCGCTGCTTTAATGCATTCTCCTGAAATCATCATTTT
This sequence comes from uncultured Caryophanales bacterium, assembly GCA_946612115.1. Classification (GTDB taxonomy): domain Bacteria; phylum Bacillota_I; class Bacilli_A; order RFN20; family CAG-826; genus UBA2450. Next base: position 127,546 of record CAMOEI010000001.1, read on the forward strand.
AGATGAACCTACTACTGGACTAGATCCATTAATGAGAGACGCTTTTGTTAATTTAATTAAAGAAGAAAAAGCTCGAGGAGCGACCATCATTATGTCTAATCACATGTTTGATGAACTTGAAGAAACTTGTGATTATGTCGGATTTATTAAAGATGGACATCTTATAGATGTCGTTGATATGAATGCTTTAAGAAATCTTCCTTATCGAGATTATGAAATCAAATTTAAAAATATAGAAGATTATCAAAGCTTAAATGTTAGTAAATTTGAAGTATTAGAGAAAGATGACGATGAAAAAAGAATTGTCTTAAGGTCAGATTTAAAACACATCAATAATCTCATCGCTGAAATTAGAAAACATGAAATTACTTCATTTAGCGAAAGAAAACATACATTAGAAGAATTCTTTGTGAAAGATATTAAAGAAGGGGAGGAATAAAGATGGAAGCAGTTTTAGAAAATAAAGTAGCAGAACCAAAAAAGCATAGAAAATTTATTTCTAAGCCATTATTTAAGCAGTCCTTTAAAGCTTTATTTGGCTTATGGCTTGCTATGACTATTGGTTCAGCGTTTATCTTTATCGTTATCAATATTGCGATTGGTTCAAAAAGCATTTTTACCAATATTAATATGGATGCGGTTACCGCTTATGTTAACGCGGAAGATTTACAGTGGCTTCAAATTTTAGGTTTGTTAGAGAGAATGGGATTCTCCTTATCGAGAATTCAAATCATGTCTCAAATCGACTTGAATAGCATCTTAAATGAACTCATCTATAAGATCGCTGGTGTTTTATTACCGATGATTTATGTCATGCTTTGCGCGAATAAATTAATCGCCGCTCAAGTTAATGATGGTTCAATGGCCTACATCTTATCGACTCCTACTAATCGTAAAACAGTAGTGAGAACTCAATATCTCTTCTTACTTCTTTCTATTTTTGTGATGTATGTTGTCATATTTATTTCAGCATATTCTTCTGAATTAATCTCTTATGCGATTCAAAAAGCGAAAAATCCAGACAATGTTGGCATGTGGAATCCATATCTCACTCCATTATTCTGCTTTGGATCTTTCTTAAGTATCTTTGCTTTAGGAGGGATCGCCTTTGGCGCGAGTGCTTTCTTTAATAAGAGTACTTATAGTATCGCTGTTGGTGGAGGAGCGTGTATCGTTAGCTTCCTTTGCTGTATTTTAGGATTATTTGGTAACCAAGTCTTTGTCGCTGTTGGAATTGGTGTTAAAGCTATGGGAGCCTTTAATTATTTATCAATCTTCACTTTAGTGGATAATACCTCGATGAGTGCCTTTGCTAAAGCAGCGATGGGATTAGATACTGTTCCAAGTTATAACTGGATTTGGGAACTCGCGATTTTAATCGTTATTGGAGCCGCTTTTGCCTATCTAGGCGGAAGAAGATTTGTCAAAAAAGATTTACCATTATAATTTTGTTTCAAATATTTTAATTTGAAGGCATAATATTATTGATAAAAAGGAAGAAACCTATGTATAAGTTAATACTTGTTAGACACGGTGAAAGCGAATGGAATAAGCTCAACCTCTTCACCGGATGGACTGATGTCGAACTTAGTGACACTGGTCGAAAAGAAGCTAAAGCAGCAGGAGAAGGCTTAAAAGAAAAAGGAGTCAAAATCGATGTCTGCTTCACTTCATATTTAAAAAGAGCAATTCACACCTTAAACATCATTCTTGATGAGATGGATTTAGCCTATTTACCAGTTTATAAAGCCTGGCAACTTAATGAGAGACATTATGGCGCTCTTCAAGGCTTAAATAAGGCTGAAACCGCTGAAAAATATGGAGAAGCTCAAGTTAAGGTCTGGAGAAGAAGCTATGATGTACCTCCACCAGCCTTAGATGAATCTGATCCTAGATGCCCAGCTAATCAAGAAGTTTATAAAAACGTTGATAAGAAAGATTTACCATTAACTGAATCTCTTGAGATTACAGTTGAAAGAGTCGTCCCTTATTTCAACGAAAAGATTAAACCAGAATTAGAAGCTGGTAAAACCGTCTTAGTCGCCGCCCACGGTAACTCCCTTAGAGCGCTTATCATGTATCTTGAACATATGTCCAAGGAAGATGTTGTCAACCTCAACTTACCTACTGGAGTACCAGTGATTTATGAACTCGATAAAAATTATGAAGTCATTTCTAAAGAATTTATCGGAGATCAAGAAGCAATCAAAGCGAAAATGAACGCGGTTGCTAACCAAGGAAAAGTTCAAAAATAATAATATTTGGAGCGAAAATCTCGCTCCTTTTATTTATAAAAATATATAATTATCTATATAAGGAATTATTAATATGTTTGATATTGTTTTATTCAAAAATGAAGAAGGAGAAGTTAGAGTTCTCTTTCAAGGTAAAGAATGTTCGATTAAAGAATTCAATTTACCTTTAGTGGTGGAGTTATATAAAGGAGTGGGACAGCTCCCTAAGTTCGTTTTAAGAGATCCAACTGACCCTGATTTAAATTATTTGCAAAACTCTTTATCAGAATCGATTAAAAAACTAATGTAGTAAAGCTCGACTAGTTCGAGTTTTTTTTACTGCATATCGTTTGCAAATAAAAATAAAAAAGCATTTAATAGGTTTATAAATAGAGGTGAAAAAAAACTATGAAAATAAAGGTTGGAAACACTCCTTTAGTGGAACTTAAAAAATTAGAAAATAAATTAGGTCTCAAAGCGAAAATATTCGCTAAAGTGGAATCGTATAACCCTGCAGGCTCTGTCAAAGATAGAGTGGCTCTATATATGATCGAAGACGCTGAAAATAAGGGCCTATTAAAAGAAGGTTCAGTCATTATTGAACCAACAAGTGGAAATACTGGGATTGGAATTGCCTATATTGCAAAACTTAAAGGATATCGAGCAATTTTAACAATGCCAGAAACGATGTCTATCGAAAGAAGAAATCTCCTTAAAAGCTATGGAGCGGAATTGGTCTTAACTGAAGGCAGTAAAGGAATGAGTGGTGCAATCGCTAAAGCGAAAGAATTAAATGAAGAAATTCCTAATTCAGTAATTCTTGGTCAATTTGTTAATCCTGCTAATCCGAAAGCCCATTATGAGACTACTGGTCCAGAAATCTATAGCCAAACAAATGGAAAAATCGATTATTTTATCGCAGGGGTAGGAACAGGAGGCACCATAACAGGAGTTAGTAAGTTCCTTAAGGAAAAAGGAGTGAAGGTTCACGTTATCGCTGTTGAACCAGCTACTTCACCAGTCTTATCTAAAGGAGAAAAAGGACCTCATCAAATCCAAGGTATCGGAGCAGGATTTATCCCTGAAGTATTAAACACTAAAGCATATGACGAAGTAATACCTATTGAAAATGAAGAAGCTTTCGAATATGGAAGAATGGTTAGAGAAGTTGATGATATCTCAGTAGGTATATCTTCCGGAGCAGCTTTAGCTGCAGCGGTTAAAGTCGCTAATAGAAAAGAGGCTGAAGGTAAAAATATTGTTGTGATTTTCCCTGATGGAGGAGATCGCTACTTATCCACAAAATTATTTAATTAGTTCACTTATTTAAGTGGACTTTTTAATATCTGTTCTTTAATTTTTATAAATTATGTGTAGAATAAAACACATGGAAAATGAAGAAAAAAAGCAAAAGCCTGTTTTAGATTTCTTAATCAAGACTCTTAACGGGATGGCGTATGGCTTATTCGCTACTTTGATTATCGGAACAATCTTTGAAACGATTGGAACTTTATTTAATTATGGAAGTGGTAACGCCTTTTGTGATTTCATGGTTAAAGTCTTTGGAACCGGAAAAAGTGGAATTAGTTTTGTTTTACAAGTCTTAACCGGAGCAGGAATTGGAGTAGGAATTGCTTTATCTTTAAAATTTGATCCACTTAAAACTATTGTTTTAGCGGGTGTAGGAATGACCGCGGCGTATTTCTCTTTGACCACTAAATTTGTGGAGAATATGTCAAGTGAAACCTACTTAGGTTCGTTTGCTTTAAAAATCGGAGATCCTTTAACAATATATTTAGTGTGTATTTCGGTGGCTCTATTAATGAAAATCGTCTTAGTCAAGAAAACACCCGTCGATATTTTAATCGTTCCTCTATTCGGCCTTTTTGTCGGTTTAATCGCTAGTTTTGCTTTAGGATTTGTCTCCATTTTCATTACTTATGCGATTCAGTGGCTAGTTAACGCTGGTACAAGTGCTGTTCCATTTGTGATGGGAATAGTGGTTGCTATTTTAATGGGAATGGCACTAACCGCCCCAATTAGTAGTGCAGCAATTGCTGCAATGGTATTTACTATTCCAGTTGGAGCAGATTTAGCAAACTATCAAGGATTAATTATCGCCAGTGGAGCTGCGATTGTTGGCTGTTCAACTCAAATGGTCGGATTTGCTATTCAATCAAGAAAAGATAATAACATTGGAATGTGTCTATCAATTGGTATTGGAACATCAATGCTTCAATTTAAAAATATCCTAAAGAAACCTTTGGTTTGGTTACCTACAATTATTGCTTCCGCCATCTTAGGACCTATTAGCACAATGTGGCTTAAACTTGAATGCTTAGGTAGTGCAGCAGGAATGGGAACAGCGGGCTTAGTTGGTCAAATCGGAACAATTGCCTCTATGGGAGTCGATAAATGGCAAACCTGGGTTGGAATATTTGGATTACAAATCATCCTTCCAATGGTGTTAGTTTTTGCACTAGATTTATTATTTAGAAAATTAGGGTGGATTAAAGAAGGAGATTTAAAAGTCTAATGAAAAAGAAGATGTCAAATGAAACAAAAATCAAACTCATCTATTCTGGCGAATTAGTGGTTATCGCTTTAATTATCCTTGTGATTTCAATTTTAAAATTTACTGGTGTGATGCCCACTAAGCAAACTAGACTTTTAGTCTACAATATTATTTCTTTAATCGGATTTGTGTGGATTGTCGTGGACTTTGTTTGGTCTATCGCCTCTAAAAAAAGAAGACAAAAGACATGCTTTTTAGATAAATTCTTAATGCTACCAGCAGGATTATACATCTTATTTTTTGATATAATGTGTTTTGCAAAATTCTTTACATATGAAGAGGCCATTGTTCAATATTCCATAGCTGGAATTTTGATGTATTTAGCGGTTATTGAACTCTTTATGGCGGTTTATCACTGGTTTAAACCAGTGCCTCAAATTCTAGAAGCGATAGAAGAGGCTAATAAGCCAGAAGAAAATATCGATCAAAAAATATAAGAAAATAGCGAAGTAGGAAATAAAAGTGAAGAAAAATAAGGGACAGGTATCTGTCCTTTTATTTTATAACTCCACATTTTTTTAATTTAATTAATGAAATAATTAAGAAAGTTGACTAAAATTATAACTAAGAAAGAAGGACATAATAACTATATGGCAAATTTGAAAGAAAGAATTTGTATTATTGGTGGTGGACCAGCTGGTCTTTCTGCTGCGATGTATCTTGAGAAAAAAGGATACGAAAACTATGTTATTTATGAAAAATTAAACAAAGTTGGCGGAAAATGTTGGTCTCCAAAAATGAAGGTCAAACATAATGGTGTCGAAGAAGAAAAGAGTTTCGAAACCGGTGCGATTATGGGCGCCATTACCTATCACGCAGTTAGCGAGATGGAAGAATTTGGTGGCTATTATCACTGTGGACCACAATGGGCTGAAAAAGAGCCTAACATGAGAAGAGAATTCCGTACATTAGATGGTAAAGTCGATGAATGGAATAATCCAAAAGTTGATTTTAGCTTCAAAAAACTCTTTGGTTTATTAAAACTTAAGAAACAAATGAAGAAACTCAACAAGATCATGCAAACCAAATATAAAGGTTATGACTGCTATGGTCACTTAGGTGTTGCTAAAGGTGAATATTATGGTATCTCCAAAGGTGTCGATGGATATTGCGGAGCAACCAAAGAAGATTCATTCCCTAACTACATCAAAGGAACAAACCCAAATCTTAAAGATTTAGCATTACCATTCTCTGAATTCTGTAAGATTAACGGTGTTGAAGAAGTCCAAAGAATTTGGATCGCTCCATTCACCAGCTTCGGATATGGTTATTTCGATGAAATCCCAGCCGCATTAGTCATGAAATATCTTGACGTTACTACCGCGATTGAATTCGTTCACATGGGATTATGGACATGGCCAGAAGGAACTCAACAAATCTACGTTCACGTTAACGAAAAATTAAAACACCCAGCAGTGTTAGAAACTGAAGTCGTTAAAGTTGAAAGACCTGATGGAAAGATTAAAGTCACCATCAAAGGTAAAGACGGAAAGACCAAGGTTGAAGAATTCGATAAATTAATCGTTACTACCCCACTTGATTACTTCAAGGATTATGCGGACGCTAGCGATGAAGAAAAAGAATTATTCTCCAAGATCGTTCACGAAAGATATATTGACTATATCGCTACCTTCGAAGAAGGTAAATCACCAAATATTTCTGGTTACTTAGTGGAAAACATGGTCCCAGAAAGATTAGGCCACGCGATGGTTTATTACAATAGATGGCAATATCTTGATAGAGACTGCCCAGCTACTGTTTACGCCTTAGCTAACCACACTGGAGATCCAGACAAGAAATATGAAGATGTCCAAAAGATGATGGACGAAGATATGGCCAGAGTCGGCTTCCCAATCAAAGAAAAACACTTTGCTCAAGAAGTTTATTACTGCCCACACGTTTCTTGTAAGGATTACGCTGAAGGATGGTATGACCGCCTCGAAGCTTTACAAGGTTATAAGAACACCTATTACGCTGGAGAAATTCTCTCCTTCGGTGATATGGAAGATACTTGTGCCGCTAGTAAAGATATCATCGGTAGATTCTTCTAAGAATAATCAAATAACTAAGCCCTCACTAGAGGGCTTTTTTATTTTTCTACAAAACTTTACAAATATTATTATTTATATATAATAAATAGACTATAGGAGGAAAATACATTGAATAACTCTAGTGCTGTTAAACCAAAACAAAAAGTAGCAAATTCTAAAATAAAAGTTCCAGTGTTCTTCACTGTTGATGATAACTATATTCCTTTTATGACAATCACCTTAAAAAGTATTGTCGATCACTCAAAGAAAAACATCATATACGAAATCTATGTCATTCATAGCGGACTTTCCGTTGAAAGTAAAAGAAGAGTCAAAGCGGTCACCAATAAGAAAAACTTTGTTTTTCATTTTGTTAACGTCTTCTTAAAAGTTCAAAATCTAGCGATTAGATTAGATGTTAGAGATTATTACACATCTTCAACATATTATCGTTTATTCTTGCCAGATTTATTCCCGCAAATCTCTAAAGCGATTTATATCGATAGTGATATCGTTGTTAGAGAAGATATCGCTAATTTATTTAATATCGATTTAGAAGATAAATTATTAGGCGTTGTTCCTGATGGATCAGTCCAAATTTATCCTGAATTTATCAAATATGTTGAAACTGTTATCGCAGTTGACCACAAAGAATACTTTAACGCTGGGGTTTTATTAATGAACTTTAAAGGCCTAAGAGCGTTTAAATTTGAACAAAAATGTTTCAAATTGCTCTCTAAAGTCTCCTTCAAAGTAGCTCAAGACCAAGATATTTTAAACTTCATTACCAAGGGTAAAGTTAAATTTATAGACCCTAGATGGAACGTTATGCCTTTAGGAGAAAAAGTCGAAGATCCATATCTAGTTCACTATAATTTAATCCTTAAGCCTTGGAAACATGAAAATATCATGTATGAAGAATATTTCTGGGACGTCGCTGAAAAGCTCAATCTCAAATATGAACTTTATGGAAGAATGATGCTCATCCCTAAAGAATTAAAAGAACAAGATTTCTTAGGAATTGAAATGGTCAAAAAGCTCTGTTTAGCGGAAGTAGAAAAAGTCGATACATATTACGCACCTATATATTCGCAAAAAGATATTATTGAAAGAAGAAATAGACAAAATTTATTTGAAGAATTGTCTTTCAAGAATATGAATTACCCACATCACGGGGAACGTCAAGCAATCTTAGATAAGATTGTGGAATATGAAAAGGCTGGCAAATTCGATCAAGATGTCGAAAATGATCCACCATATAAACCAATTACTGTAGAAGGAATTGATTTCTTAAGAAAGAAACCACATAACAAATTTAAAAGTGCATTCGCTAATTGGTATTCCTTTAAATATTTCAATCATTTAATCGATAAAGGACAAATCATTATTGATGGCTATGAAGGAGTTCATAACTTAAAAGAAGTGACCACAGGAGCGGTTATTACTGCGAATCACTTCTCCCCATTTGATAGCATTCCTTTACACAAGATCTTTAAGCAAGTTAAAAAGAATCGTAAACTCTTTAAAATTATTCGTGAAGGAAATTATTCCTTCCCAGGACTTTACGGTTTCTTTATGAGAAACTGTAACTCCATCCCTTTAGCGAGCAATTTAGAAGTTATGAGACATACTTTAAATGCGATTGACACGGTTTTATCTCGTGGGGATTATTTACTCGTTTACGCTGAACAATCGATGTGGTGGAATTATAAAAAACCAAAACCAACCAAATTAGGAGCCTTTAAGTGGGCTAGTAAAAATAATGTTCCTGTCATTCCTACTTTTATTACGATGAGAGATACAGGTGCTTTAGACGGAGAAGGATTCCCAATTAAAGCTTATACTTTACATATTCTTCCTGCCATTTATCCAAAAAGTAACCTTTCTATTGGAGAAAACGCTTTATATTTAAAGTCGGAAAACGATAAGGCTTGGAAAGAAGTCTATGAACGAGTGTATGGAGAAAAACTTACATATCTATGTAATGAGGACAAATAATGTACTTTTTAGCAATTATTTTAATTTGTAGTTTTATAATCTATCTCCCTCATGCGATTATCAATCCATGGAACTTACCTAATCCGTGGTTATATTATTTTCTCGCAGTGGCCATCTACGTTATTGGAGAAGTTATTTTAGACGGAGTTATCGCTTTTATTATTCGTCGACTCCCAGAGAAGTGGATGAATCCAAGAAAAGGGATGATTCATGCCAGCGATAAAGAACTTAAGTTCTTAAAAGCTATTAAAGTCGAGAGTTGGAAGCGTTTCATGCCTGATTTAGGAATGTTTACCAAATTCCAAAAAGGAAAATTAGATGATCCATATAATAACGAATATATTCATCGTTATATTGTTGAAGCTAGTTATGGGGTAGTGATCCATTATTTAAGCGTTCCATTCGGCTTTTTGATTCTTTTACTCGGATTAATCGAACCAAATAACTTGACGACGTGGTCAATAGGTTTACCAGTTATCTTTGTTAACTCAGTCTTGATTCTCGCCCCGGCGTTAACATTAAAATATAACATTCCTCGTCTATTAAGGATTTATGACCTTAATGAACGATTAAAAGCGAAAAAAGAGGCTAAATTAGCTAAAGAAAACGAAAATAAATAATTAGACAAAAGAAATGGATGTAAAGAGAAATTAACATTCATTTTTTTCTTTTTCTTGCAGTATATCTACTTAATAATTATTATTTATATAGCGTGTACATATTAATTAAGGACTAAATAATAATGACTATTGCAGAAAAAATTGTTCATTTAAGAGTTGTTAATAATATTTCTCAAGAAGAACTCGCAACTAAACTTAACGTTACTAGACAAACAGTCAGTAAGTGGGAAAGCGGAGACACTCTTCCTCAATTAGATAAAGTTAGCGAACTTTGTGAATTATTTAAAATAACCGCTGATGAATTAATTAACGATAATGTTGTTATCCATCGCGGAAAGCAACTAGTGCCAAGCATTGGAGAAGATGTGAAAACCAAATATTTTGGCACTGATGGCTTTAGAGGAGAGGTCAATAAAGTATTAACTTGTGACCACGCCTATAAAATCGGTCGATTCTTAGGATGGTTTTACGGAAATCCAAAATATAACGGACAAAAACCAGGATATCGACCAAAGGTTGTTATCGGTAAAGATACCAGAAGATCTTCATATATGTTAGAGTATGCGGTCGCTAGTGGATTAGCGGCTAGTGGAGCGGATGTCTGTTTACTTCACGTAACGACTACACCAAGCGTTTCTTACATAGTAAGACAAGACTATTTTGACTGCGGAGTAATGATTACCGCAAGCCACAATCCTTTCTATGATAACGGAATTAAAGTTATTAACTGTAACGGAGAGAAATTAGAAGACGCAGTTGCAGTATTAATCGAAGCCTATATTGACGGAGATTTAAAGAAATTAGGTGTTGAAGGAGATGACCTCCCATTCGCGGAAAGAGGAGAAATCGGTCAAATCATCGATTATAGCTCCGGAAGAAATCGATACATTGGTTATCTCATCTCATTAGCAAAACACTCCATGAAGAGCCTAAAAATCGGCTTAGACTGCGCTAACGGGGCGAGCTGGATGATTGCCAAAAGTGTTTTTGACGCTTTAGGAGCCCAAACCTTTGTTATTAATAACAATCCAGATGGTTTAAATATTAATTTAGATGCTGGAAGTACACATATTGAAAATTTCTGTAAATACGTTAAACAAAATAAACTAGATCTCGGCTTTGCCTTTGACGGAGACGCTGATAGATGTATCGCTGTAGATGAATCTGGTAGAGAAGTTGATGGAGATAAGATTATGTACTTATTATCCAATAAACTTAAAGCGGAAGGCTCATTAGACAAAGACACATTAGTAACGACAATTATGTCTAACTCAGGTCTATTTAAAGCCTTAAAACAAGTTGGGATTTCTGTCACACAAACTAAGGTTGGAGACCGTTTCGTTTACGAAAGAATGCAAAATGAAGGCTATGCCTTAGGTGGAGAGCAATCCGGTCACATTATCATTAAAAAGTATGCGACTACTGGAGATGGCATCTTAACTGCGATTATGGTCACTGAAGAAGTATTAGAAAGAAAAGCAAAGCTTTCAACTTTAGTTGCCCCAGTTAAGCTCATCCCACAAGTCACTAAAAACGTTAGAGTGACTAATAAGGCTGCAGTTATCGCTGATGAACTTGTTCAAGCTAAATTTAAAGAAGTGAATGATGAAATCGGAGATAATGGAAGAGCGTTATTAAGACAAAGTGGAACTGAACCAGTTGTTAGAATAACAATTGAATTAGATAATAAAGCCAAAGTTGATGAATATGTCGAAAAGATTTATAACGTCATCAAGAAAAGAGGATATATCTGTGAATAAGTTAAATATTAAAACTTCTGAATTATTTCACACTGAAGAAACCTATTTAAGAGAAGTCTTCAATAATTCGACTTATCCTTGGGAAATTCTCCCTCAAATCAAAGAGATTTGTAAAAGAGTCCTAGAAAGTGGTTTACCAGGGTATCACCTTCTAAAAGAAGGAGTGTTAGTAGGAGAAAACGTTAAAATCTCTCCTTTCGCCACAATTGAACCGCCTTGCATCATCGGAAAAGACACTGAACTTCGTCCAGGAGCGTTTATTAGAGGAAATGTCATCATTGGAGAAAGCTGTGTCATCGGTAATTCAAGCGAATTAAAAAATTCAATATTATTGAATCACGTCCAAGTTCCACATTATAACTATGTTGGAGATTCAATCTTAGGAGATTACGCTCATATGGGAGCGGGATCAATTCTCTCAAATTTAAAAAGTGGAGGTAAAAACATTACCATTCACGGAGATAAAGAATATGAGACTGGTTTAAGAAAAATCGGAGCGTTCCTTGGAGAACACGCTGATATTGGATGCGGAAGCGTTCTTAATCCAGGAACCATCATTGGTAAAAACACCAATGTCTATCCATTAAGTATGTTAAGAGGGTGCTATCCAGAAAATAGCATCGTCAAAGAAAACAACAAAGTTGTTGATAAAGATTTAAATCGATAATTGGAGGTATAGAAAAATGAAAGTAGTTGTCGGCACAAATGAAGAGATCAGCAAGCAAATTGCTGAAGAATTTATCAAACAAGTTCAAAAGAAACCAAATTCAGTTTTAGGTTTAGCCACAGGAACATCCCCATTACAAGTCTACGCAAATCTGGTCGAGGCTAATAAAAGTGGAAGAGTTTCCTTTAAAGATGTTGTGACATTTAATCTAGATGAATATATCGGATTAGAAGGAACACACAATCAATCTTATCGATATTTCATGAATGAAAATTTATTCAATCACATCGATATCGATAAATCTAAGACCCATGTTTTAAAAGGTGTTGGTGATTATTTGGATTACGCTAATAAATACGATGATTTAATCGCTTCCTTTGGCGGAATTGATTTACAAATCCTTGGTATTGGTAGTGATGGACATATCGCTTTTAATGAACCAGGCACCTCATTTGATAGTCTTACTCACGTTGCCGATTTAGCGGAATCAACTATTGTTGATAACTCTAGATTATTCAATGATATCTCAGAAGTTCCTACTAAAGCAGTGACCATGGGATTAAAAAGCATTATGAATGCGAAAAAGATTGTCTTGATCGCTACTGGTAAAAACAAAGCTAAAGCCATTAAAGAATTATTAACTGGCGATAAGAGCGAAGAAAATCCTGCTAGTGTTCTTATCGATCATCCAGATGTCACCATCTACGTCGATAAAGATGCTTATAGTTTAGTTAAATAAACTAATTTATAAAAAATAAGGTGGAAATTATTTCCGCCTTTTTTTATTATTAACATATGGGTGTGCACAGTATCAGAGGAGTTAATTACTTCGACGATTTAGGTGATATAGAAACAATTGATAATAGAAAGATTAAACCAAATCTATTATTTCGTAGTGGTCATTTATCTAACTTAAAAGAGAAAGCACAAAAGAAATTCGCTGAAAAAGTTGATGTCATTATCGATTTAAGAACTCAAGAAGAAATCGAAGATCGCCCAGATAAATATTTATCAAAAGTGGAATATCATCATTTCCCACTTGTGGAAAATGAAGATAATCCTGCAGTCACTAAAGAAAACAGGATGAAAATCTTAGAATATATCATGGAAAACGAAGGTGGCTCTAAAGCCCATATCGTCACTTTATATAAAAAGATTGTTGGAAAACCTTGTGCGATCGAAGGGATTAGAAAAGTCTTTAGATTTCTCATCGATAATAAGGGAGAAAAATCTATTGATATTCACTGCACTCAAGGAAAAGATCGTACCGGAGTGACTTACGCTTTGATTTTAACTGCGTTAGGAGTTAGTAAAGAAAACGTTATTAAAATGTATCGAGCATTTAACAGATATACTTGGTTTTTTAAGTTTTATGTCTTTTTAGGAATGGTTTTAGTGGTCTCTCCTAGAAAAGCTAGAGCCTTAGATCTCACTTTAAGTGCGAAAAAACTCTATATTCAATCTCTATTCGATGAATTAGATAAGGAATATAATGGAGTTGATAATTATTTGAAATCAGTTATTGGGTTATCTGATGAAGATTTAAAAACCCTCAAAGAATGTTATACTTATTAAAGTATATATAGATAAGGAGTTATTTATGAAACACTTAATCATTTTAAATGAGAAAGCTGGTGCGATTAAAAACTTTGAAGAATTCAAAGCGGAAGTCGAATCATCTTTCAAAGGACTTGACTATGAGATTTATAAGACCGAAGGTCCTAGACTCGTCATTCCATTTTTAAGAAAATATCTTACTGACCACAAAAAAGACACAGTGAGAATTTACGCTTGCGGAGGAGACGGCACAATTCATGAAGTAGTTAACGCAATCTATGGCTATGAAAACGCTGAACTCGCCATTATCGCCGTTGGAACTGGTAATGACTTTGTCAAAATCTATTCCAAAGAAAAAGATTGGGATCACATCGTTAAAGAAAGAACTGGTGAAGCTAGATTTAAAAGCTTTAAATCCTTAATTAACGGTAAAGTTGAAAAGGTTGACTTAAGTAGAATCAGCGGACCTTCTTTAGAAGAGCCATGGTATTCCAATAACGTTATTAACTTTGGTTTTGATGCGATTGTTGGAGCTAAAGGTAACGAAAATAAATTAAAAGGAAAGAAAAATCCATATGGTCCTGCCGCGATTATTCCTGCGATTTTAGGTGGTAGATTTAATAAGACCATCGTTAAAGCGGACGGAGAGCAACTCAACAAGAAGAGAATGCTTCTTGCTTCTTTAAGCCAAGGACAATGGGTTGGTGGACAATATCACGCTTCTCCAAAAAGTGATAACACTGATGGATTAATCGATGTTGTCATCCTTAAATGTATGTCTTTAGCGAGATTAATGATTCAATATTTCGGTAGATACACCAAAGGTGAACACCTCGATAATGAAAAATTAATGAAGAGAATTATCTATAAGAGAGCTAAAGAAGTGGAGATTATCGCTCCAAAAGATATCGACATCTGTGTTGATGGAGAAATCATCAAAGGCAAGGAATTCAAAGTTGAAGTTGTTCCTGGAGCCTTAAAACTTGTTATTCCTAACGATTAATTAATATGATTGTTGAACTTTGCGTCATTCTTATCGACTTACTTTTTACAACTTTAATTACCTTATTTTGTATTCCAGTAGGTCGTGGATATCACTATTTCGCCCCATTTTTACTTTTGATTGCCGGCTATATCGTCGGAATGATTATTATGTGGTGCGTTTTAAGCGCCTTCACTTTAGTGGTCTCTAAAAAGAAGAAATACGTAAAGCCGATGAAATGGGCAAATTTCTGGCTTACTGAAGCGATTAGTTATATCGACATCCATTCAGGAGCAAGGATGAAGATCACTTATAAAGAACCTCTTCCTAATGAGAGATATTTATTAGTCTGTAATCATTTATCTAAATTCGATCCGATGCTATTAACAAAAGTTTATGGCCATAAAGGTTTATCCTTTATCTCTAAACCAACAAACTTCAAAATCCCAATCGGAGGAAGATTTATGAGAGGGGCTTGCTATTTATCAATCGATAGATTTGATAAGCTCCAATCATTAACGGTTATGAATGATGCAGCGGAGTTAATTAAAAATAATTACACCTCCGTTGGAGTCTTCCCAGAAGGAACTAGATCTTTAGATGGTTCTTTAGGTCAATTCCATGAAGGAGTCTTCCAAATCGCTAAAAAAGCGAATTGTCCAATCGTCATTGTGACAATAAGTGGAACGGAAAACATTCATAAGAATTTCCCATTTAAACCAACAAAAGTAAACTTAGTTATTCATAAAGTTTTATATCCAAATGAACATAATGTCATGATTGCTAAACAGATTAGTGATTACGCAAGAAACATTATGTTTGAGGAATTAAAGAAATAGACCCTCAAGGGTCTTTTCTTTTACTTATCTTCTAAAAATTCATCAAGAATTCTTTTATATCTTTTCGTGTCGGTAACAAAGCTCACTCCGTGATCTGTATTAGGGAAGAGTTCGTATCTTACTTTATCTTCATTTTCGTAATAGATTCTTTCACTAAATTGATGAGGGACAATAGTGTCTTTATCCCCGTGAATAATCATCACTTTACATTTGGAGTTTTTCACACTTTTAGAAGCATCTAGTTGATTTAAAGATGTATGTCCAAAGATGATTAATGACAAATTAGCGATTGGAAACATAATTCTTGGATTGAGTTTTAAAGTTGTTTGAATTGTTTCATTAATTATTTCTTTAGGAGTGGAATAAGGACAATCAGCGATGATTTTCGCTGGTTTAGGTAAATGCTCTGCAGCGAATAAAACAGAAGCTGCTCCCATAGAAATACCCATTAAGATTAATTCGATGTCTTGGCCAAATTCTTCATAGGCGTAATTTACCCAACTAAGAACATCTTTATGTTCTCTAACACCAAAGGTGATAGAGTGGCCCTTACTTTCTCCATGTCCTCGCTCATCAATTAAGATAACGTTATACCCTTTATCGATGATATATTTACCCGCTCCAGAGAAATCTCTAATTCCAGTTCCGCGATACCCGTGACACATAATCACGACTTTTTTAGATTTTTTATTTTTATAAACTCTCGCGTGAAGTCTTTTATGATCAAATGATTTGATATAAGCATCGACATAAGGAACATCTAATATCGCTTGGATGAGTTTAATGATGTCGTAATTAATACCTAATATTTCAGTGGCAGGAGTTAAAGCGAAGTCATCATTTTGATTTTTATGAGGTGTATAAAAAGAACCGTGATAAATCACGAATAGTCCAAGTAAAAATAGAAGTAATAGACCTCCAATTATTCCTAAGACGATATATAAATAAATCATATATTAATTATTAATTTTACTAAGAAGATGTCAAAGAATTTTCAATTATTCTTCTAGTAAAATTCTCCCTAATCTAATATGCGTCGCTCCTGTTTTAATCGCTGAGAGATAATCATCGCTCATACCCATCGATAAATAAGGTAAAGAGATATTAAATTTCTTTTCTAATTCATCTCTTAAATCTTTTAGTTTTTGAAATTGCTCTTCGGTGTTTAGACTATCTTTAACCGCCATCATCATTAGTCCGACGAGTTTGATATTTGGGTATTTTAGGACCTCTTGAACAAATTCTTCTACGTTGTAGAAAGGAACTCCGTTTTTACTTTCTTCTAGATTAATTGATACCTCGATAAAAGTATTTAATGGGGTGGTTCTATGTTCATTAATTAACTTAGCGAGTTCTAGGCTATCAAGGGAGTGAAGATAATCAATTTTATTGATAACTTGCTTTGCTTTATTTCTTTGTAAATGGCCAATAAAATGCCATGTAATATCTTGATAGTTAGATAAGTTATCGTATTTCAAAAGAAAAGAATCGACCCTGTTTTCTCCAAAGTCTTTAATCCCTGCTTCATATAAATCTAGCATCTGATCGCTAGCTAGATATTTAGTTGCCGCGACAATCGTCACATTTTCAGGAATTGATTTAATAAAATCAGAGATGTCTTTTCTAACTTTCATATCAAAATTGTAATCAGTAATGTTTATAGATGCAAATTATGTTGTCTAAAAAACTTCTTTATCTAATAATAAAAGCATGGAAACATTCTCTAAAGACGAGACAACTTTTAAAGATGAGGCTTTATTAGAACCATTAGATTTTTATAAGTCTCAACTAAAAGACGCTTTTCACGATAACGCGGAAGAATATTTTGATAAACTCACAAAAAAATCAAAGATTGATGTCGAAGCTAATCGACTTGCTTGTAAAAAATATTACGAAGAATGTAAGTCAGTTGATTCTTTGAAAAAAGATAAAAGTGGAAAAGTTGGTTTAAAGGCTCTATTTATCGTCTTTCTCGTCTTTTTAGCGATAGCGATAACTATTATCATTACCTTGACATTTACTAATCCAGGATTACTCCATTTAGCGGTTTCTATCGCAGTTCCTATAGGAGCGGCGGGATTAATCGCTTTATGTATTGTTGGTATTGTTAAACAAAACAAATTAATTTCAGGATTAAATGAAGAAATCGATAAACATAACGGAATTGCTAGCAAATGCAAAGATGAGGCAAGCCAATTAATCGCAGGATTAAATAGACTCTTTGAGTCTAATATGGCGGTTCATCTCATGTCTAAAACCACTCCAGTCGTGGATTTAGATCAAGATTTTGATCCGGAGAAATATTCCTATTTACACGAAAAATATGGTTATGAAACATCTAATAGAAAAGATGAATCCATTCTTTTTGTTCAATCAGGTCATATCTTAGGCAACCCTTTCATCATCGAAAGAGTCTATAACCAAAACATGGTTAATCATGTCTACACTGGCACTTTAACTATTTCATGGACTGAAAGAGTGAGCAACGGAAAAGGTGGCTATACAACTGTAGTGAGAACACAGACATTAACCGCTCATGTGACCGCACCTTTACCAAATTATTGGACGAGCACGAGATTAATTTTTGGTAGTGAAGCCGCTCCTAGATTATCTTTTTCTAGACATCCTACTGGGCACGGAAATGACGATGATAAAGCCTTAGAAAGATACGTTAAGAAATTCGATAAGGAATTAGATAAAAAAGTCGCGAAAGATTTAAAAGATGGAAATGCCTCTTTTACGAGATTATATAACGAAACATTTGAAGCTTTATTTAACGCTCTAGATAGAGATAATGAAACTGAGTTTAGACTTCTTTTCACCCCTCTTGCTCAAAAGAATATGATTAATCTAATTAGAGATGTTGATAATATCGGTTATGGTGATGACTTCTCTTTTATAAAGAGAAAAGAGCTTAATTATATCAACGCAAGTCATTTAAACGCTTCAAAAACGCTTGATTATGGACCTGAAAATATCCGCCATTTTGACTATGATATCGTTCGCTCTAATTTTATTAATTACTGCGATACATATTGCAAGGAAATCTATTTCGCTTTAGCCCCGTTAATTTGCATTCCGTTATATCAACAACATAAAACTAGAGAATATATTTATAACGGACAATTTGGTCATAATATTACTCAAGCCGAAGCTGAAAGCGCGGCTAATAAACATAGTTGGAATTTATTTAAACATCCGGCAACTAGAAGTTTAGGTGTTATCTTAAAGAGTCGATTTGAAAAGGTAAACGAAACAGTGGATGAATGTATCATTACCGCTCATTCATTTTCAGGCACTGATCGAGTGACTTATGTTTCGGTTTATGGAGGAGATGGACATTATCATCAAGTTCCTGTTCACTGGGTGGAATATAATCCAATCAGTCAAGATACTTGCTTTGCTATAGGTAGAGCAAAAGAAGATAATTATGTCGACTTCTCCGATAAATATACCGCTGGAGATTATAATAAATTATTATCTCGCTACAATATTCAAGATACTGTATTATATAGAAAAGGGTTATATTCTTTCGTTAAGAAAGATTAACAATACATTTACACATTATAGGAGGAAATATAATGGCTAATGAATTAGATGAATTAACTGGTCCTGTTAATAAAGAAGGACGAGATGTTAACGTTATCGAAAAACAATTAAAAGTGGAGATGACCACTGGATTAAAGGTCCTCAATGTTGTCTGTATCTTCCCTGGAGTGCTTTTACTTGGCTTGCCAACAATCATTTGGTTATTTAAAAAAGCGAAGGCAAAAGAACACTTCCTCAAGTTACAACAAAAGATTCAACATGACGCCTCTCAAATCGATAACTATTTAGAACAGCGAGTGATGATTTTACAAAACGTTGCTAAATTACTTGATAAGGCAATTGATTTAGATAAATCAACATTCACAGAAATCGCTAAACTTAGAAGCGGTGGAAATCTTAATGACGCGGCAGCGGGAATCGATTCTGTTAATAAAGCGATTAACGTTCAACTTGAAGCTTATCCTGATTTAAGAAGTCATGGAGAAATCGCTGATGCGATGCAACAAAACTCTTATTTGCAAAAAGAGATTACTGCAGCTAGAGAAGTCTATAACGACACAGTTGCTCAGTGGAATAGAGATATCGAAACTTGGGGCGCGAAAAAATATGTGGCCGCAAGAGATGGCTATCACACCAGAATTCCATTTACAACTAGTAGCGAAATTAAACAAGCTGCACGTGGCACATTTTTCTAATATATAAGGAGAACAAAAATGAAATACAAATGTAAAGTCTGTGGACAAATCGTTGAAGTCGCCGAAGGCGAACCATGTCCAATCTGTGGAGCAAGTCACGATAAACTCGTTCCAATCGAAGAAGAAAAATCAAACGAAAAATTATCTTGGGCCTGCGAGCACAATATCGGAGTGGCTAAAGGCGTAGATGAATTCGTCTATCAAGGATGTAAAGATCACTTCAAAGGTGAATGTAGCGAAGTCGGAATGTATCTAGCAATGGCTAGACAAGCTTTAAGAGAAGGCTATCCTGAAGTCGCATTGCTCTTTGAGCAAATCGCTAAAGAAGAAGCGGAACACGCTGCTAGATTTGCTGAAATGCTCGGTGAAGTCGTCAGTGAATCAACCAAAGAAAATATCGAAAAGATGTTAGCGGGTGAAAATGGCGCCTGCCAATCTAAATTAGATATCGCTAAAAAAGCTAAAGAACTCGGTTATGATGCAATTCATGATTCGGTTCACGAAATGGCAAGAGACGAAGCTAGACACGGCAAGGCTCTAGAAGCGGTGTTAAAAAGATATTTTAAATAAGTAAATTATATCTAAGATTAGGAGCAAATTTATTGCTCCTTTTTCTTTTAGAAAATATAATAAAGAATATGGGAACTCCATTAGCGGAATTAATTAGACCTTCATCACTAGATGAAATGGTGGGACAAGAACACTTATTCAATAAGAATAGTTTATTTAGAAAGATGATTTCTAAAAACATTATTCCGAATATGATTTTTTATGGTCCTCCTGGAGTGGGCAAGACTACAGTCGCTAATATAATCGCCAAAAACACTGAGATGTTACTTTGTAAACTTAACGGAACCACCGCAAGTTTAGACGATGTTAAAAAAGTGATTGATGAATCAAAAAGTGTTTTCGCAGGTAAGGGAGTTTTACTTTATTTAGATGAAATCCAATACTTCAATAAAAAGCAGCAGCAATCTTTATTAGAGTACGTTGAAAAAGGACTAATTACCTTAATTGCTTCAACAACTGAAAACCCATATTTTTATATCTATCCCGCTTTATTATCTAGATGTAATGTTTTTGAATTTAAAGCGATTACCACAAAAGATATCAAAAAAGGATTAAAAAGAATTGTTGAATTAGAGAAAATCAAGATTGATGAGGATGCTTTAGACTTATTAAGTCTATCTTCTAATGGAGATATGAGAAAAGCGGTCAACAATCTAGAATTTGTTCATAACGCTTTAGGAAGTAAACAAATTAGAAAAGTGGACGTTGACCAAATAGTGGATAAAGCCCATATCGTCTACGATAAAAGCGAAGATAAACATTATGATCATTTAAGTGCACTAATGAAATCCTTAAGAGGAAGCGATCCAGATGCAGCGATTTTCTATATGGCCAAGATGCTTGAAGCAGGCGATTTACAAGCGGTTTGTAGAAGAATATTATGCTCAGTAAATGAAGATGTTGGTTTAGCCTACCCTTCATTAATTCCAATCGTCAAGTCTTGCGTTGATACCGCCCTTCAACTTGGAATGCCAGAAGCTAAACTTCCTTTAAGTAATGCCGTTATTTTAATTGCTACTGCACCAAAAAGTAATAGCGCGTATCTAGCCTATGCTAAAGCGGTTGAAGACATTAATATGGGTAAAGGAGTAGGAGTGCCTAGACAACTTCAAAACACCCACTTCGACGGGGAAGATGCTTTAGTGAAAGGTCAAAATTATTTATATCCTCATGACTATAAGAATCACTGGGTCAAACAACAATATTTGCCAGATGATGTTAAAGATAGACATTATTACCTTTATGGTAATAACAAATTTGAACAAGCTTTAAAAGAATATTGGGAAAAGATTAAGAAATAATGGATAGTTTAAAAAGTTTACTCGATCAAAAGAAATATGATTTAGTGCTTACCTTAACTGAAGGTAGCAAATCTCCAAATGACTTATTTTATCGAATAAGCGCTTTTATCTATTTAGGTAAATATGAAGATGCTTTATATGTCATTCAAGATAATCAATCAATATTAGAGACAAATCTAGTAAGCTTAATTTCCGCTCATATCAATTTACTTTGCATCTTAGGAAGATTCGAACAAGCTTATAGCACCCTGGATTATTACAATAACCTACCTTATCAGTCTCAAGCCGTGGAAGAAATCTTAAGAAAAATGCCTCAAGTCATCGCTTTAGAAGAAAAGAAAAATTCTCAAGTTAAATATTACGATGATGAACAAGTTGAACAAATGCTCTCAAGCAATATCAGTGAAGACGTCCTTCTCGGATTAGATATTGTTAGAAAAAGAGATGTTTTATCTTTCCTCCCATTTTTAGAAAAAGTGATGCTTAATTTTCCTAAGCAATCAATTAGAAACTACACCTTGATGCTTTTAGTGCAAAAAGAAGTCGATCGAAATATCAAAATTCTTCATCAGGGAGAAATTATTGAAGTAAATCCTAAATTATTAACTGCTCCATTTACCTCGATTACATTTAATGAAGTAATTCGTAATTTTGACCGTGAGTTTAAAGATCCAACATTATCTCAAACCGCCACACAATTATTTTCAGAATATTCCTTATATCTATATCCTCGAGACTATAAATACACCGCAAACGAATTAACTGGCATCTTTTATCTCATCGCCAAAGAATATATTAACGATCCAGTATTCGAGTTAGAAGATTACTGTGATACTAATGGTTTAGATATCTATAAGATATCTAGTGCGATTAAGGAAATTAAAGATATCATCGAAGATTTCTAATAAAATTTCTTTAATTTGATTAGGCACGAAAAAATATCGTGCTTTTTGTTTGTCTTAAATTATGAATTAATTTATAATTTATCTCGCATGTAGAAAATAAGGAGATACTATATGGAAAGAAAAGTAACACAATTAGAAAATTGTCGCGTTCAAGTCGACGTCGTTGTTCCTACCGAAGTTTGGAAAGCGGCCCAAGAAAAAAGCATGAAGAAATTATGCGCTGAAGTTACTGTCGATGGTTTTAGAAAAGGTAAAGCACCAGAAGCAGTCGCTAGAAAGCACGTCAATTATGAAAAGATGCTTGATAACGCGATTAACTCAGTCTTACCAGAAGCATATAAAGATGTGCTTGAAAATGAGAAGATTGAACCATATGCTCAACCAAAGGTTGATATTACCAAAATCAGCGATCACGATTTAGAAGTTAGATTTGTAATCGTTACCGCACCAAAAGTTGAACTCGGCCAATATAAGGACTTAGAAATCGGTAAAAAAGAAGTAAAAGTTACCGCTAAAGAAGTCGAAGAAGCGATTGAAAACTTAAGAATTCAAAATGCTTCCTTAGTCGTTAAAGAAGCAGAAGCTGCTAATGGAGACACTGTTGTCTTTGATTTTGCAGGTACAGTGGACGGCAAAGCCTTTGAAGGTGGAAGCGCCCAAAACTATGAATTAGTCTTAGGTAGCCATAGTTTCGTTCCTGGCTTTG
Source organism: uncultured Caryophanales bacterium (assembly GCA_946612115.1). Classification (GTDB taxonomy): domain Bacteria; phylum Bacillota_I; class Bacilli_A; order RFN20; family CAG-826; genus UBA2450. Next base: position 150,534 of record CAMOEI010000001.1, read on the forward strand.
AAGAACAACTCGTTGGAGTTAAAGCTGGCGAACACCGTGATGTCAAAGTGACATTCCCAGAAAATTACGTTCCAGAACTCGCTAGTAAAGAAGCGGTCTTTGCTTGTGATGTTCACGAAGTGAAAGAAAGAAAATTACCTGAATTAAGTGAAGAATTCGTTAAAGATTTAGCGATTAAAGGTGTTGAAACTCTCGAAGCCTTAAAAGAAAACAAAAAAGAAGAATTAAAGTCTCAAAAAGAAGCTCAAAACAAGAAAGAGTACATCGCAAAACTTTACGAAAAGATTGCTAAAGGCAGCAAAATTGAAATTCCAGAAGAAATGGTGGAAGAACAAGCTAACAACATGCAAAAAGACATGGAGCAAAGAATGGCTCAAAGTGGCTTAAATCTTGAAAGCTATCTTCAATTCACTGGACAAACTAAAGAACAATTCGTTGCTAAATTAAAAGAAGATGCCAAAAAAGACATCACCAACTACTTCATCTTAGAAGAAGTTGCTAGAAAAGAATCTTTCGAAGTTAGCGATAAAGATGTCGAAGAAGAAATGAAAAAACTCGCTAAAGAGTACAACATGAAGCTCGAAGACGTCAAAAAAGCTTTAGAAAAACAATTCGATCAATTCAAGCACAATTTAAGAATGACTAAGGTTGAAGAAAAATTAGTCGAATTAAATAAATAATTATTTTAGAAAACCAAAGGAGGTGCGTATCCATGAGTGAAAAACCAGATACCCTTACTCTTCCCCTTTTGATTACTAGATCGCCAGTTTTATACCCACTCAATAGTAGAACTATTGATGTCGGTAGAGAAATGTGCATCAATGCAGTCAATGTCTCCAAAGACAAGGCTGACGCTTTATTATTTGTTTCTTCTCAAAACGATTACTCAATTGATAATCCTAACGAAACTCAAATCTATCAAATTGGATTATTAGCTAGAGTAGCGTTTTCTAATTCCACAGGAAGCGGAAGACTCAAAATTAGAGTGGAAGCGATTAAAAGAGCAGCTTTATCAAATATCCATTACGATAACGAAGATAAATGTTATGTCGCTGATGGAACGTTATTAGATGAAGTCGTCGTTTCAGCGGAAAAAGACCGTCAAATGATGCTTAGATTTAGCACATTAATCAATAACAACATTAAAGCTTTAGATAAATTATCTAAGCATTTAGTTAATCTCATCGGAATGGAAGGCAAAGCTCTTGAAATTGCTTACGGCATTTGCTGTCAATTTGATGGCTCGAATCAATATAAGCAATCCATTTTAGAAAGCAACGATGTCGATTACATTTGCGATAACGCTGAAGTTTTAATTTCTAGCGACAAATATAAAGATGAAATCGATAACTCTATCGAAGAAAAAGTTAGAGAAAATGCGATGAAATCTCAAAAAGATTATTTCACTAGAGAAAAAATCAAAGCATTAAAGGATTCTTTAGGTGAAGATGACTTAGGAAATAACGATCCTGATAAGATTCTTCAAAGATTAGAGTCTAATCCATATCCAGAGCACATCAAAACTAAAGTCAAATCGGAAATTAAGAAGTTCCAAATGATGCCTCAAGGTTCCCTTGAAGGTGCCTTGATTCTTTCTTATTTAGATGTGGTGATGAATCTTCCATGGTGGGAGAAAACCGAAGATAACAACGATTTAAAAAATGTCGAAGCGATTCTTGATGAAGATCATTATGGCTTAGAAAATCCTAAAAAGAGAATTGTTGAATATTTAGCAGTTAAAAAGTTAACTGGTAATTTAAAAAGCCCAATTTTATGTTTCTTTGGCCCGCCAGGAACAGGTAAAACTTCTTTAGGAAAATCTATCGCTAGAGCGTTAGGAAGAAAATTCTTCAAATGCTCTTTAGGTGGAATTTCTGATGAAGCCGAAATTAGAGGACATAGAAGAACATATGTTGGCTCTTTACCAGGTAGAATCATTCAAGGGATGAGAAAAGCGGGCACTAATAACCCTGTTTTCCTCCTCGACGAAGTCGATAAACTTGCTTCTTCTTATAAAGGAGACCCTGCAAGTGCTTTACTTGAAGTCCTTGATCCAGAACAAAACTTCATGTTTAACGATAACTATGTCGAAGAGCCATACGATTTAAGCGATGTCTTATTTATTTGCACCGCAAACTATTTAGAAAATATCCCTGGTCCTTTAAGAGATAGATTGGAGCTCATCCAATTATCTAGCTATACCGAAATCGAAAAGAAACATATCGCTTTCGAACATTTAATCAAAAAGCAAATCGCTCTTAACGGTTTAAAAGAAGAACAAGTATCTTTCACTGATGAAGCGATTACCTATATTTTACGTTACTACACACGTGAAGCAGGTGTTCGTGACTTAGAAAGAAAGATTGCGTCTTGTTTAAGAAAAGTCGCAGTTGAAGTTGTTAAAAACCCTGAATCTGAACATATCGTAATTGATGAAAAGAAGGTTAGAGAATATCTAGGTCCTGAAATCTTTGATTACGGTAAAAAAGATAAAGAAAAACAAGTCGGAGTTATTACCGGACTTGCCTATACTGAATATGGAGGAGACATACTTCCTATTGAAGTGACCTATTTTAAAGGTAAAGGCGGGTTAGTACTTACCGGTAAACTTGGAGATGTCATGAAAGAATCAGCAACCATCGCTCTTGACTATGTCAAGGCCAATGCTGAAAAATATCAAATTGATCCAAAACTCTTTATGGAAAATGATATTCATATCCACGTTCCAGAAGGAGCAGTTCCTAAAGATGGACCTAGCGCTGGAGTGGCGATCACTTTAGCGGTTATTTCCGCTTTATCTAAAAAGCCAGCTTCTCCAGATATCGCTTTAACTGGCGAAGTGACTTTAAGAGGTTTAGCCTTACCAATTGGTGGGTTAAAAGAAAAATCTCTTGCCGCTGCTAGAAGTGGAATAAAAACAATCATCGTTCCTTACGAAAATAAAAAAGACGTTGAGGAGCTTCCAAAAGAAGTTAAAGAGATTTTGAAGATTGAATACATGAAGTGCGTCGATGACGCTTATAAAGTGTTCTTCGGAGAATAAAATGACCATCAATTTTTCTAACGCTAGTTTTGTTAAAAGCACTCCTTCGATTAAAGAAGCCCCAAAAGGGCAATATCCAGAAGTTCTTTTAGTTGGCAAATCTAATGTTGGAAAAAGTTCCCTAATTAATGCCTTGTGCAATAAGAAATCTTTAGCGTATACCTCTTCTAAACCAGGCCATACACGTTTACTTAATTATTATAATATTGATAATAAATTATATTTAGTGGATGCTCCTGGATATGGTTACGCTAAAGGTGGGATCGATTTAGATAAGCTCTTTTCAGATGTGATGAATGATTATTTCACCAATGCGACAAGAGTAAAACTCGTTTTAGTCCTGTTAGATTCAAGAAGAGAATTAGGGGAAAACGATATAGAAATTATCAATTATTTAATTGATAAAGATATCAACTATGCCTTAGTGATGACTAAGCTAGATAAGATTAATCAAAGCGAAAGACATCACTTAGTAAAACATTTAAAGGAAGTTGGAGTGGATGAAAGTAAAGTATTGTTTACTTCTATTTTAAAACCTAGGACTTTTGATTCGCTTCGCTCCCTTATACAAATGTAATGTAGATATTTATTATTTTTTTAGTATAATAAATGCGTTCGATGAATTAGAGGAGTAATCAAAACTTCTTCTTATAGAGAGCTAGGGACGGTGGAAGCCTAGTAGAAAGGTTTGATGAAGGTCGCTAAGGAGAACTGATTCTAATAATTTAGAGTAATGAAGTGCTAGTGAAATATCACTAGAACTAAGGTGGTACCACGTTAATCGCGTCCTTAGAAATAAGGACTTTTATTTTATTTAGGAGGGTCTTATGTTAGAAAAAAGATATTCCCCAAAAGATGTTGAAGCGGGTAAATATGAAACCTGGAAATCAAAAGGTTACTTTACCGCTGGAGATAAAAGTAAACAGCCATTTTCTATGGTTATTCCTCCACCAAACGTCACTGGTAAATTACATTTAGGTCACGCTTGGAACACAACTATTCAAGATATCATTGCCCGATATAAAAAGATGAAGGGCTATGATGTTTTATGGCTTCCAGGAATGGATCACGCTGGCATTGCTACCCAAGCAAAAGTTATGCAAAAGCTAGTTTCTATGGGAGTGGATGTCACTAAAATTACTAGAGAAGAATTCTTAAAATACGCTTGGGAATGGAAAGCAGAATACGCAGAAAATATTCACCAGCAATGGGCGAAAATGGGCTTAATGCTCGACTTTAGTCGAGAAAGATTTACTTTAGACGAAGGACTTAATCTCGCTGTTAGAAGAGTGTTCGTCGATTTATATCAAAAAGGGCTCATTTATCAAGGAGAAAGAATTATCTCTTGGGATCCAGTCCAACAAACAGCTTTAAGCAATATCGAAGTCATTCACCAAGATGATGAAGGCTATATGTATTACTTCAAATATCATCTCGTTGATAGCGATGAATATATCGAAGTAGCGACAACTAGACCAGAAACAATGTTTGGAGATGTCTGTGTCTGTGTCAATCCAAAAGATCCTCAATATACTCATATTCACGGTAAAAAAGTGATCAATCCTGCAAACGGAGAAATCATTCCAATTATTTGTGATGAATATGTTGAAATCGGTTTTGGAACAGGAGCGATGAAATGTACTCCTGCTCATGACCCAAATGACTTTATCATCGGTAAAAAATATGGTTTAGAAATGCCAATCATCTTTAATAAAGATGCAACGATGAATGAGAAGTGCGGCAAATATCAAGGAATGGATCGATTTGTCTGTCGAGAAGCCTTGTTAAAAGATATTGATTCTCGAGGCGATTTTATCAAAAAAGAAAAGATCGTTCACGCGGTTGGACACTCCGAAAGAAATAACTGTGTTGTTGAACCAATGCTTTCAAAACAATGGTTTGTCAAAATGAAACCATTAGCGCAAGCGGCCATCGACGCTCAAAAGAATGAAAACTATGTTAATTTCGTTCCAAAAAGATTTGAGCATACATTCCTCCAATGGATGGAAAACATCGAAGACTGGTGCATTTCTCGTCAATTGTGGTGGGGTCATAGAGTCCCAGCTTGGACTAACAAAGTTACTGGTGAAGTTTTAGTGGCGATGGAAGCTCCTAAAGATATTGAAAACTGGGAACAAGATAGCGATGTCTTAGATACTTGGTTTTCTAGTGGATTATGGCCGTTTTCCACATTGGGTTGGCCAAATGAAACCGAAGATTATAAGAGATATTTCCCAACCTCAGTGTTAGTTACTGCCTACGACATTATTTTCTTCTGGGTTAGTAGAATGATTTTCCAATCACTTAATATTACTGAGAAAAAACCATTTGAGAATGTAGTCATTCACGGACTTGTCCGTGATGAAAAAGGTCGTAAGATGTCTAAATCACTAGGTAACGGTATTGATCCAATTGAAGTTATCGATCAATACGGTGTTGATGCGCTTAGATATTTCTTAACGACTAATTCCACTCCAGGACAAGACATGAGATATATCGATGAAAAAGTCTCTAGTAGTGCAAATTATTTAAACAAGATTTGGAACTCTGCTAGATATGTTTTAAGCGTCATCCCAGAAGATTATAAAGAAGTGGAGTTAGATCCAAAGAAATTAACTAGTGTTGACCGCTGGATTTTAAATAGACTAATGATGACGATTAAAAATGTCACAAACAACATGGAGAAGTACGATTTCAATGCCGCTAGCAGCCACTTATATAACTTCGTCTATGATGATTTCTGCTCTCAATATCTAGAAATGAGTAAAGTCAAACTCAATAGTGACAACGAATTTGAAATTAATCAAACTAGAACAATCTTATTGAAATGTCTTAAAGACATTATCTTACTCATTTATCCTTACACTCCATTTATCGCTGAAGAATTATATCAAAATCTTCCAACTCACTTAGAAAGCATCATGCTTGAAACTTATCCAGTCGTTGAGAAGAAATTTGTCTCTAAATTAAGTGATAACGAAGTGAACTTATTATTCGATTTTATTAAAGAAGTTAGAAACTATAAGATCGTTAACGGTTTATCTCCTAATGCGAATCTAGATTTAACAATCGGATTAAAGATTGAAGTCAGCGATGATTTCTATCTCTATTTGAATAGATTCACCTTTACCGAAGTTAAAACAGCAAAAGAGCCATTAAGCGGAAGTGGAGAAATATTCTCTTATCCATTTGGTAGCTTGCTCATCTCCTCGGGAGCGAATAAAGAAGAGATGATTTCTAAACTACAAAAGCAAATCGAAGTCGAAGAAAGTGAAATTTCTCGAGGCGAAAAAATGCTTTCAAATCCAGGCTTCTTAGCCAAAGCCCCAAAGGAAAAAGTGGAGTCTGAAAAAGAAAAACTAGCTCTCCACAAAGCCAACTTAGCGAGCTTAAAAGAAAAATTATCAAAAATTTAATAGAGAATTAGACCTACTAAGTAGGTCTTTTTTCTTATTCAAAAAAAGTTCAAGAAATTTTTTAAATTTTCCAAAAAATCGCCCTATTGATAAATGAGAGCACTTCGGATAATTCGTCAGGATCGAGGCGAAAAGAAATAGTCTCTCAACGGAGGACATTTTTATGAAATACACATTAATGAATGAACAAGAATTAGCTAATGAAGTTAGCGGTGCAGCAATTACCCTCGCTGGCGTCATGGCGATTTTAGCAACCGCGGTCATCGCTGTTGTGATTTACAAGTTATTCTTATCTAAAAAAGGCACAACACAAGTTCCTGGTGGATGGAAATTCAGCTGGAATTGATGGGTAAAATTATTGATTTACCACCTCTAGATAGACCGAGAGAAAAAGCCAAAAGATATGGTCTAGAATCACTAAGCGATGTCGAACTTATCGCCTTACTAATCTCTAAAGGTTATCAAGGAAATAACGCTTATGACATCGCTAGTGAATTACTTTCTAAAGCAGGCGGTCTAGTTAATTTAAGCAAAACTCCAACTAATGAATACGTCAAAACCAAAGGAATCAAAAGTGTCAAAGCCCTCACTTTGGCTGCAATTTTCGAGTTACATCGTCGGCTTTCTACTAAGGAAATTGAACAAGAAGAAGTAGACGCAAGCGAAACTTATTTGTATAACAAATATAAATCAAAAGTAGCTAGTTCTCATCAAGAAAATCTATTTATCATTGTCACCAATAGTAGAAATAAGATTATCCACGAGAAACTTTTATATAGTGGCACTAGTAATAACATCGTCTTTTCTTATAAAGATATTTGGAGAGAAATCTTTTCTCATAATGGAAAAGGATTTTATCTAATCCATAATCATCCAGATGGAGACGCTACTCCAAGCCAAAAAGATATCATCTTCACCAAAGAGATCTATCGAGAAAGTAAAAGACTAGAAACTCCTCTTATTGACCACCTTATTATTGGCGAAAGAAATTACTCTTCTTTGAAAAGTAAATTTTCTAGTTGAAGATTAATTATATCTTATGATATATTACTTTCGTTGTCGCCTCACTAGCTACAACCGCATAGAAGAGGTTTTCAAAACTTTAACGAAGTTACCTTCATAGCGAGTCCTTAGTGAAATCTCAAAAAAGGAGGGACATTATGTACGCCATTATTGAAACTGGTGGAAAACAAATCAGAGTAGAAGTTGGTTCCAGAATCTTTGTTGAAAAGCTTGATGCTGAAGCCGGTTCTAATGTCACAATTGACAAAGTATTACTCGTTTGCGATAAGAAAGCCAAAGTTGGAACCCCATATGTTGAAGGAGCCAACGTTGTTGCAAAAGTCGAAAAACATGGTAAGTCCAAAAAGATTCGTGTTTTCACTTATAAGAACAAGGCTAACGAAAGACGCACTTTAGGTCATCGTCAACCTTACACATGCTTAGTAATTGAAAGCATTAACGCTTAATCAAAAATGATCAAAGCAGAAATCAAAAGGGATGAAGCAACAGGAATAATTACTTCAATAGAGGTTAAGGGACACTCTAATAAAGATACCTACGGAAAAGATCTTGTGTGCGCTGCAATAAGCGCTATATTGACCGGAGGGTTTAACGCCTTACAAGACAAAGAATATCAATTCATCTTGGAAAGCGGACACGCTCTAGTAAAAGCCCTAGATATCCCGAGTGACTATGACTCAGTTGTCTTAAAGACAATCGAAGTTCAACTAAAGACCGTTGAAGAAAGTGAACCTGAATTCGTCCAAGTCAAAAATCTATAGAAAGGATGAATCACAATTATGATGTTTAAATTAAATTTGCAACTCTTCGCTTCTAAAAAAGGTGTCGGTTCTACTAAAAACGGACGTGACTCTGCTGGACGTAGGTTAGGTGCTAAAGTGGCTGATGGACAATGGTGCCACGCTGGTAGCATTATCTATCGTCAAAGAGGTACAAGAATCTATCCAGGAGAAAATACCAAACTTGGTAAAGACGATACAGTCTTCGCCACAGCTAGCGGTATTGTCAAATACGAAAGAATTGGAAAAGATCGCAAGCAAGTGAGAGTTATCGCTGACAAATAATATAGCGAAACAAAATGATAACTAGACCACATTAATTTGTGGTCTTTTATTATATTTTGTATATAATATAAGTGTATGTTTATCGATCGTGCAATTATTGAAGTTAGAAGTGGAAAAGGTGGAGATGGCGCCATCGCTTTTAGAAGAGAGAAGTACGTTCCTAAAGGTGGCCCTGCTGGGGGTAACGGAGGAAGAGGTGCTTCAGTTATTTTAAAAGCTAATAGTCACATCAACACTTTATTTAACTTTAGACATTCCAAATGCTTCATCGGACCAGATGGAGAAAAAGGTGGAATTAAAAATCAATATGGACATCATAGCGATGACATTTATGTAGAGGTTCCAGTGGGCACAGTGGTCTATGAGGAAAAAGGACATAAGTTCTTAGGTGATTTATCTAAAGATGGATTAGAACTTAAAGTCGCTAAAGGTGGAAGAGGTGGAAGAGGAAACACTTGTTTTAAAAGTTCCACCAATCGAGTTCCAAAGATTGCAGAAAATGGCGAACCAGGAGAATCAAAAAGATTAATTTTAGAATTAAAATTACTCGCTGATGTTGGACTCGTTGGTTTTCCTAGTGTTGGTAAATCTACTTTATTATCAGTCGTAAGCAGTGCTCGACCAGAAATTGCAGATTATCCATTTACCACAATCGTTCCTAATTTAGGGGTTGTTAATGTTAAAGGTGAATCAAGCTTTGTGATGGCGGATCTTCCAGGAATTATTGAAGGCGCCCATCAAGGTAAAGGTTTAGGTTTACAGTTTTTAAGGCATATCGAAAGATGTCGAATCATTGTCCATGTTGTAGACATGGGTGAAAGTGGTAGAGACCCTTACGAAGATTATCAAATTATTAACAAAGAGCTAAAAGAATATGGCTTTGGATTAGATAAACGTCCAGTTATTGTCGTTGCTAGCAAGATGGATGAAGAAGGCGCTAAAGAAAGATTAAAAGCATTTGAAAAGAAAGCGAAAGTGAAGTGTATTCCAATCTCTTCTTTATTAGAGGAAGGAATTGATGAACTTATTTATAAATGCGCTGACTTATTAAAAGTCACTCCTTTATTCCCACTTTACGATGAGGAACAACTTGAAGCGACAAACAAAGTTTATTCCTTGCCAGACGAAGAAAAAGCTTTTGAAATCAAACATCCTAACGATTACACCTGGGTCATCACCGGAGATAAAATTGTTAAGTTTTATAAGATGACAAATATTTCTACTGACGAAGGTATGATGAGACTTTTAACAAAGTTAAGAGAATTAAAAGTTGATGATAAATTAGAGCAAATGGGCGCTAAAGATGGCGATCAAGTCATCTTAGATGATTTCACATTTGAATATTACAGGTAATTATGAAACTAAAAGAGTATTTAAAAGTCATTGAAGAATTTATTGCCGACTACCTAGAGAAAAGTCACCAAAAGCAATATGTTTTAGGTCTTTCTGGTGGAGTTGATTCATCTTTAGTGGCTGCTTTGACTAAAGAAGCGGTTGGAAAAGATAAATTAACTTGTATCATGATTCCAATCAATTCACATCCAAGTGATCTAATTGACGCTAAAGAACTTGCAGAAGATTTTGATTTAAATTATGAAGTTATCGATTTAAGCAAAGCTTATCACGAAGTTGTTGAAGCTTTTGAATCTCAAGGCATTGAATTAGATCGAAGCACAAAAGCAAATATCAAAGTTAGATTAAGAATGACCACTTTATATGGCTACGCACAAAAAGTTGGTGGACTCGTCATCGGAACAGATAACGCTGATGAAAAATATACTGGCTATTTCACTAAATACGGAGATGGTGGAGTTGATATTCAACCAATCACCCATCTATTAAAAAGCGAAGTTGTTGAAGCCAGTAAGATTATGGGAGTTAAAAAGCATCTTGCCGAAAGAGTTCCAACTGCAGGATTATTCGAAGGACAAACCGATGAAACAGAAATGCGTGTGAAATATGATGTTTTAGATGCATATTTATCAGGTAAAGAAATTGATGAAGCTAGCAAAGAAAGAATTGAATATCTTCACCGCATTAGCGAACATAAAAGAGTCCCAATTCCAGAATGTGAGGAATTTAATAGAGATGAGTAACAAAAATAATATAATTATTTTCTCTTGTCTATTAAGCGCATTTATTGGTGTGGTATTTTTATTATTATTTCTTCTCACAAATTAGGAGGAAACAAAGATGATTTATTTTTTAAGAGGCAAAGTAAGTGAAATCACTAACGATTCAGTCGTTTTAGATGTTAGAGATGTCGGCTATCAATTCTTAGTTAGTCACATTGATGAATATCATCTAGGCGAAGATGTTTTAGTGTATACATATAATGTAGTTAGAGAAGATGAAAACTATCTAGTCGGTTTTAAATCAACCGAAGAAAGAGATGTTTTCATGTCTTTGATCAAAGTTAAAGGATTAGGACCTAAAACTGTTATTAACGCTTTAAGCGCGACTACCCCTCAAGATGTTATTAATGCAATTAGCTCAAATAATGTCGCATTCTTAAAGAAACTTCCAGGATTAGGCGCTAAGGCAGCTGGACAGATTATTCTCGACTTAAAAGGAGAATTAACCGGCAGCAAAGGTAATCCAAAGCAATATGAAGAAGTCTACGACGCTTTAAAATCCTTGGGATTTAAAGGTGCTGCCATTGACCGCGTTTTAGCAACTATTAACGAACCAAATGCTTCTACTGAAGATATCTTAAGAATCGCACTTAGCAAATTAAAGAAATAATTATGAGTAGACTACTAGACGCCAAACCAAATATTAACGATGAATCTTTTGATTCTTCTTTAAGACCTCTTTCGTTAAGCGAATATGTCGGTCAAAAAGACCTTAAAGAAAACCTTAAGGTTTTTATTGGTGCGGCTTTACACCGTCAAGAACCTCTTGATCACGTCTTATTATATGGCCCTCCAGGACTAGGAAAAACAACCTTGGCTCATGTCATCGCTCATGAAATGGGAACCAATATCCGCGTTGTTACTGGAACCACAATTGAAAAAACTGGAGATCTAGCAGCAATATTAAGCGAACTAGAACCTGGCGATATTTTATTTATTGATGAAATACATAGACTCCCTCGAGTAGTGGAAGAATCTTTATATTCAGCGATGGAAGATTTCCGATTCGATATTATTATCAATCGCGAATCGACAAGTAAGTCATTAAGTATAAATCTCCCTCCATTTACTTTAATTGGAGCGACCACTAGAGCAGGAGATTTATCTAGCCCTTTAAGAGCGAGATTTGGAATTGTTGAGAAGATCAACTTTTATACAGAAGACGAAATTAAAAGTATCGTTAAAAGAACTTCAAGAGTTCTCAAAACTGAAATCGATGAAAACGCGGCGAGTGAAATCGCGAAAAGAAGTCGTGGAACTCCAAGAATCGCAAATAGGTTATTTAGAAGAGTTAGAGACTTCGCTAATTATGTTCATAAAGATACAATCAGCTATGCTGATGCAAAGCAGGCTTTGGAGCAATTAAAAGTGGATTCTATCGGACTAGACGATGTCGATATCCGTTATTTAAGAACGTTAATTGAAAGGTTTAAGGGTGGTCCAGTAGGTCTAGATACACTCGCTAACGCCATCGGAGAGGAAATTATGAACCTCGAAGATGTTTACGAGCCTTACTTATTACAAATTGGTTTTATCGATCGAACCCCTCGAGGTAGAGTGGCTCGTGAGAAAGCATATAAACACTTAAAGATTTGTTATCAACAAACTTTATTGTAGTGTAATTTTTCAATTCTCTTTAATATACGCGCACACACATTTATGTTGAAATGAAATCAGCATTAATGTATTTTATTTAATAGCGTTTACGCGCTTAGGTTTATTAAACCTCGGAGGTAACAAGATGAGAAGACTTTGGGCACATATCATCATCATATTTACAGCTTTAGTCGCTGTGTTTGCTTTTACTCCAAATTTAATCAAGCAAATCAGCACTAATGGAAATTACGAACAACGTCGTCGTTTCACTTATCAATTAACTCAAAGAGAGGAAATCGATGAGGACGACAAACCAAAAGAAATCACAGAGAATTCCGCTAAAGAAATGGCGAAGACTATGGAATCACGCTTAATCAAATACGGCGTCACTTCATATGAAATCACCACCAGTGGAAGCGATATTGTCGATATCACCTATAAGGCTGATGCAGATCAATACACTCAAATCTCCAATGTTTTGACATCCTCTGGATCTTTTGCCCTTGTTAACTCAAATAATGATTTAGTCGAAGGATCAACCTTCTTAAGAGGAAGTGCCTACCTCAAAAATGTCCAAGTCAACGAATACCCAACTGTTATCATCCCAATCAAAACCGACTCCACCGAGTGGGAAGCTCTTATTACAGGTGCTAAAGAACATCCTGAAAGTGAAACCACTGGAGAAGGAGAAGAGGCTGAAACCACCGAAAACGCAGTTTTATATTTATTAAGAAACTATCAAAAAGGTGATACCTATCAAACTCTCACCGAAACAAATAAACTGGCCGAAAAAACTTTATTAAAGTTTACCTTCGCTCCAGATAATGAAGATGAACTTTATTACGATAGCAATAAGAATTCTTTATCCCAAGTTTGTGGATTTAGTGATTCTAACGGAAACGGCTATGCCGATCCTAGCGAAGTGAGCGCTGCTTTTAACCAAGCTGACTACTTATTAAATTTATTACACACCTCAGCCTTAGATTATGATGTCAAATGTATTAGAGGCTTAGAAAGTGGAACAGAGATGTATGTCGACGCTAAAGTTGAAGAAGTTATTTCTTATTCTAAGATTAACTGGAATCACACTTTAACTGCTGTCTTAGCCGGTATTGTTATTACTGCTTTACTTTTAGTAGTTTTCTATCGCTTAGGAGCGTTAAATGCTTTAGGAACAACATTATTATCAGTCTTCCTCGCTTTCTTATTTATGGTGAAAGCCGGACTAGAATATAACACCTTAGCGGTTGTTGGATTAATTCTCGTCGCTATTGTTAGCTTAATCAGCAATATTATTTATCTAAATAAACTCAAAGATGAATCCTATAAAGGACGTCTACTTAAAAAGGCTAATGCTGAAGCCAGCAAGAAGAGTTTACTCCCAATTATCGATATTCATATCGTTAGCATTGCCGTTAGCTTAATGTGCTACTTATTAGGAGGAGCATCTTTACACTCATTTGCTTCTGTCTTCCTTCTAGGAAGCTTAGCTTCTTTAATCATTAACACATTAGGAACCAAAGGTTCAATGTGGCTAGCCACTAACGCGACAGGATTAACCGGAAAATATGAATGTTTCGGAATCGATAGCGCTCACGTTCCAAATCACATGGCAGAAGAAAAACAAACCTATTTTGGCAATTACGCTGATAAAAACTTTGAAAAGAGTAAGAAGCCTGTTGCTTTAGTAGCCTCTATCTTATTTGTTGCTTCTGTTGTTGGAATGATCGTCAGCGGAGTCTTAACTGGTGGAAATATGCTCAAACCAGTTTCTAGTAAAGTAGTGGGCAATGAAATTTATTTCACTAACACCATCCAACTCATCGACGAAGATAGCAAATCAAAACTCGACGATGAATCATTCAAACGTATTTTAAGCTATGTCTATATCCAAAAAGACGCTAATACGCCAATTGATCAAGCTAATCCAGATACATATGTCACTTTAGATACCTATGTCTCTAGCTTTAAATCATTTACAACAAGCGAAAGCAAAACTGTTGATTCTTTAACAAAGAATTATCAAACAACATATTATGTTATTTCACTAAAATCAGTTTTAAATCAAAATGTTACTACTCAAGTTAAAGATGACACAACTACTGAAGCGATGAGTCTTGAAACTGTTTTAAATAACTTATTTGAACTTGAACCAGATCACTTATTCAATAAAGATGACACCAAGATTGAATTAAAGAAAATTACCACTCATGTTAATAAGAGTGAAACCGATTGGTCAAAGGTCTTACTTGCAACAAGTATTGCTATTGCAATATCTACAGTCTATTTATTACTCAGATATCGCTTATCTCGCGGTTTAGCAAGTCTTGTTTTCCCTGTTATTACAAGTGTGACAGTTGCTGGTTTACTAGTTTTATTAAGCCTACCAGGACTCGCTATTCCAAGCGGAGCGTTTGTCGCTTTACCAATTACAACCTTAATTACTTACTTCTTCGTTATCATCTTCGCCAATAAAGAGCGAGAAATGATTCTCGAAGAGAGAAATAGAGATAACACAGTGGAATACCGTTTAGACGTTTCTAAACGCGCTTTAGGTATCAGCTATACCCCAATTATTATTTCCGCAGTTATCGCTTGCTATTTATTCATCAATTTCTTCGGATTTGGTCCAGCAAGCGCCAGCTACATCTATTTAGTTGGTTTACTCGGAATGATTATTGCTCTTGTTTATTTCTCAATCCTTTACGTTCCAGTAAGTAACTTCTTCTTCAAATTATTTAAGGGTGTTCAATTCCCTAAACTTCAAAGAAAAGCAAAGAAAGAGAAAGTTAAACAAAAATCCGCTGAGCCTGAAGAAGCAATCTTCATCGGAATCAACGACTAACAAAAATAGCTACACATTTTGTGTAGCTTTTTAAAATTATGAATAAATCACTTTTAGAACGATTATTAGAATATTACGATATCGACTACTCCAAATATCTAGAATTAACTAGTCCAAAGTCCTTATCTAATTTTGCTAGTGGACATAAATTTGATGATATTGATAAGGCCGTTAAATTAGTTAAAGATGTCGTTAAAAATAACGGCAAGATTATTATTTATGGCGATTATGACTGCGATGGAGTGATGGGGGCAAGCATCTTAAAAAAGATGTTCCAACTTGATAACTATGTCGTCGATCATTATTTACCTAACCGCTATTTAGATGGCTATGGGCTAAATATGGCTCATGCAAAAGAATATGTTGGTAAATATGACTTAGTAATCACTGTCGATAACGGAATAAGCGCTTTTGAGCCAATTGAATATTTGCACAATAACGGCGTCAAGGTTTTAGTTCTTGATCACCATCAAGCGCAAGATACTTTACCGTTAGCGGATGCGATTTGTCACCCAACAGTCACTCATTTTGGAGAAACCGCCAGTAGTGGGGCATTTACCGCATTTATCTACTCAATATCCTATTTAGGATATATCGATAAATATTTAGCTACTCTAGCGGGTATTTCTTTAATCAGTGACATGATGCCTTTACTCGATTATAACCGTAACTTATTAAGGGCTATTTTTATAGATTATAAAGTCGATGAATTTTTACCAATTAGCCTATTAGCAGATCACGAAGCTCTTGATGAAAATGTCATTGGAATGAAAATCGCCCCTCGAGTTAATTCAATCGGTAGATTAACTAGCGATACATCAATCAATAAAATTGTTGATTTCTTTACGAGCGATGATGAGAGCTTCATATTATCCTACTATTCATATATTTTAGAAATGAACGAATCTCGAAAAGAACTCTCAAAGCCTGAGCAATATGATCTTTCATATAATAAGAATGATGAAGCGATTGTCATCTCTGGAGATTTTAAAGAAGGAATCATTGGCTTGCTCGCTAATAGCTTAATGAATAAGTATCATAAGCCGACAATTGTTTTTACCAAAGCGGAAGACGGTTCTTTAAAAGGAAGCGCTAGAGCTCCTGAAGGATTTAATGTTGTCGAAGCCTTTACTAATTCAAGTGATTTATTATTAGCGTTTGGCGGTCACGCTGGAGCGGGTGGTTGCTCAATTAGTAAAGATAACTTTGAAGAATTTAAAGCTAGATTCATTAATGAAGCAAAGCTTCACCCAATTGTTAAAGTCGAGCATCCTTATATCGATATTGGAATGAATGAACTTTCTTTTGAGAATTATTATTTAATTCAATCTTTTTCTCCATTTGGAGAATCTTGGCCAAGTCCAATATTGCGTCTTAGACATATCAAGGTCTCTAATCTATTGTATTCTAGAGATGGAAAACATATTATTACTTCTTTGGGGCAATCTTTGAAGATAGTTTATTTCTCTTATCCACCAGAATTAAAGAATTCTAGCTATGTCAATTTATATGGTTCATTAAACTTAAAATCATATAACGGAAAGAGCTATGTTGAGTTCAGTTGTAAAGATTTTGACTCAGCTTTAGATTAAACTACAAATTCTATTTATAAAGGTCGAAGAAATCTCAATGATTAATCGGCTTTTTTATTTTGTGTTTTTTTATTCCTTTATAAAAGAAATAAATAAGACTAAAATATTGAAGTATGGAAGCTAATGAAAAACTTTTAGTCAATGGTGGTTATCCTTTACACACCTTTGAACAACTCGAAGAGCTCTATAAAGAATATATCAGCAATGAAGATGATCTTAAGGCGATTAAAAGCGCCTATGATTTTATCATTGAGAAACACAAAGGCCAATTTAGAAAAAGCGGTGAACCTTATTACCATCACTTAATCGAAGTTGCCTATATTTTAGCCGGCTTACACGTTGGACCTAGCACGATTATCGCTGGTTTGCTTCACGATGTCGTTGAAGACACTGATGTTCCTATCGAAGAAATTCAAAGACGATGGGGAGAAGAAGTTGCTAAGATTGTCGACGCTTTAACTAAGATTCAAAGATTAAAACTTTCAAAAATTGAAAGCGAAGATTTCGAGGCTGAAGATCACCGTAAGATTTTCATCGGAATGGCTAAAGACATACGCGTCATCATCATTAAGCTCGCGGATCGTTTACACAACATGAGAACATTAGCCTCATTAAAGCCAGAAAGACAAATTGCTTTATCAAAAGAAACAAAAGAAGTCTTTGTTCCAATCGCTCATAGATTAGGTCTAGACAAGATTAAATGCGAACTCTTCGACTTATGCTTAAAGTATTTAGAGCCAAAAAGATATCAAGAAATCACTGAATTATTGGCCACTAAAGAAAAATACTTATCTAAGTCACTTAGTGTCTTCCAAAAGAAGATCGCGGATATCATTTATTCACATGGTATCCCATTTGAAATCACCAGTAGAGTTAAATCTATATCTTCGATATATGAAAAGATGTATATCAAAGGTCATCAGTTTGATGAAATCTACGACATCCTTGCTTTACGTATCATTTGCGAAACAGAGATGCAGTGTTATGAAATCCTTGGATTAATTCACCAAACATACACCCCATTACCAGGTAGATTTAAAGACTATATCGCAATGCCTAAACCAAATATGTATCAATCTTTACATACCACGGTTATTTCTGGAGACGGCAACTTCTATGAAGTTCAAATCAGAACCAAATTCATGGATCAAGTTGCTGAAGAAGGTGTTGCCGCTCACTGGGCATATAAAGAGAAGAGTAATTACAACCCAACTCAAGAGCAAAAAGAAATTGAAGATAAATTGCACTGGTTTAGAGACTTTGTCTCTTTCACCAATGATGATAGCGGTAGCGCAAGCGAATACATGGATACGCTCACCCATGATATTTTTGAAGCGAACGTCTACGTATTCACACCTAATGGAAAAGTCATCGAACTTCCTAATGGTTCAACCCCAATTGACTTTGCCTACCGTATTCACACCAAAGTTGGTGACAGTGCGGTTGGCAGTTTAGTTAATGGAGCAATGGTCCCACTTAACACAGTATTGAAAACTGGAGATATGGTGGAAATCAAAACAAGCAAGACATCTCCAGGTCCAAACGAAGGATGGCTTGAATTTGTTAAATCCAATTTAGCGAAATCTCAGATTAAGAAATTCTTAAATCAAAAGAACGCTGAATTATTAAAAGATGAAAAGATTGCCAAAGGCAAACAGTCCGCATTAGACGCTTTTAAAGACCGTGGGGTTGAAGAAGCGCAGATGATGGAGTATTTATCTAGCGAAAAGGTTTTGACCGAATTCGGGTTTGATAATGTTGACGATTTATTAATCGGCATTTCAAATAGAAAGCCAGTTCCTGGTGCCATCATTGAATTCTTAAAGCTTAAAAAACCAACTGTTTTAAAACAGTTAAAGAAAAAAGTAAACGTTGATAATGACTCAATTCCAGTATATTGCCGTGGTGCAGATCGAATCGCCATTCAATTAGCGAGCTGCTGTACTCCAATTCCTGGAGATAACATCATCGGATATATCACTCGAGGAAAAGGTATAACCGTTCATCGATGTAATTGTCCGAATGTCGCTAATGAAAAGCAAAGATTAATCGATGTTTATTGGAAAGAAAATATTGCCTTATCGACTTATCCAGTCGACTTGTCTATTGAAGCTAATGATCGACCTAACTTATTAATCGACATTATGAATACGATGAGTTTTAACAAGGTTAGCTTGTCTTCTATTCACGCTCAAGTGGCGCATCATAACCGCACATTATGTTTGGTCACTATGACGATTTATGTCAGCGACGCTAAAAGATTAAATGATATTTTTAATATCATTCTTAACATCAAAGGCGTTTATAACGTTAAAAGAGTTATTCACTAAGAGGTATAAAAATGGAAATTATCAAAAATGTTAAAGGTACTCATGACATCTACGGGGAAGAAAATAACGCCTACGAGATGGTTGAGAACTTAATGAAATCAGTTGCAGAATTATATGCTTATCACGGAGTAAGACCTCCTGTGCTCGAATCTAATTCTGTCTTTGTTCGTGGAGTCGGTTCTTCTAGCGATATCGTTAGAAAAGAAATGTACACATTTAAAGACCACGGTGATCGCGATATTACCTTAAGACCAGAATTTACCGCTGGTATTATGAGAATGGTTGTTCAAAATAAACTCTACGCCACAAACGAATTACCTCTTAAGTTATATTACTTAGGTCCAGTATTCAGATATGAAAGACCTCAATTAGGACGATATCGTCAATTTAACCAATTCGGAGTTGAATGTATCGGACACGCTTCATATATGCAAGATGTGGACGTGATTGCGATGGCGTATACCATCCTCACTAGCCTTGGTTTAGATGGAGTGACTATCAAAATCAACACTCTTGGAGATGATGAAAGTAGAAATAACTATCGTGAAGCTTTAAAGAGCTATTTCGCTAAACATATTAGAAATATGTGTGAGGACTGCAAAACCAGATTTGAATTAAATCCATTACGTATTTTAGACTGCAAAGTTCCTGAAGATCGTCCATACATTGATAACGCTCCTGTTATTAACGACTATCTTTCTGAATCTAGTAAAGAAAGATTCTCTAAAGTCTTGAACGCTTTAGAAACTCTCCAAATTCCATATGAAATCGATTCCTCTTTAGTAAGAGGATTAGACTATTATTCAGAAACAGTCTTTGAATTCCACTATAAGAGCAAAAAAGGCATTGACTACGGTGCTGTTGGCGCTGGCGGACATTATGGCAAACTCATGAGCGAACTCGGTGGACCAGATTATCCAGGAGTTGGATTTAGTTTCGGCATCGAAAGAGTGGTGTCTGTCTTAAAAGACGATGAGCTACTTGAAAACATCAAAGATGAATTAGATGCTTACGTTATGCCATTAGGCGAAGAGAGCAATCTTTACGCCGAAGAAATTGCTGTTTTCTTAAGAAATAGTGGTGGTTATCGCGTTGATGTATGCGCAGATAACTGCAAGATGGGCGCGATGTTTAAGCGCGCCAGTACAAAAGGAGCAAAATACGCCTTAATCGTTGGTGAAACTGAAGTTAATGAACAAACAGTGGTCATCAAGGATTTACAAACACAAGAACAAAATAAAGTGAAGGTTGAAGAACTTGTCACTAAATTTGATGAATTATTTAATTCTTCTAAAGAAGAGGAGTGATTAACAACATGAAAAGAACATCATTTAACACCGACTTATCGATTAAAAATGTCGGTGAAGAAGTATCTCTTATCGGATGGGTGAGCAAGAAAAGGAATCTTGGCTCAATCGTCTTTATCGATTTAAGAGATCGTAGTGGAATTATCCAAATTACCGTTAATGAAGGAGTGGAGATTCCAGATATTCGTAACGAATATATCATTAGAGTAGAAGGAAAGGTTTCTAAGAAAGAAAAAGCCAATCCTAATCTTAAAACGGGCGAAATTGAAGTCCTTGCTAGCAAAATTGAAGTTATTAATACCGCTAAGCAGACTCCACTTATCATCGCCGATGAAACAGACGCCTTAGAAGATACAAGATTAAAATATCGCTATCTCGACTTACGTCGTCCAATCATGCAACATTATCTTGATATTAGACATTCGATCAAGATGACAGTTCATGAATATCTTTCTAAAGAAAGATTTATTGAGGTTGAAACCCCAATTTTAACCTTGTCTACTCCTGAAGGAGCAAGAGACTATTTAGTTCCTTCTAGAGTCCATCACGGCAAATTCTACGCTCTTCCACAAAGTCCACAAATCTTTAAGCAGCTCTTAATGATTGGTGGAATGGAAAGATATTACCAAATCGCAAGATGCTTTAGAGACGAAGACCTTAGAGCGGATAGACAACCAGACTTTACTCAAATTGATATCGAAACATCATTCCTTGATCAAGATCAGTTCTTAACGATGATGGAAGGTCTCATTAAAGACATCTTTAAACGCACCATCAATTATGATGTGAAACTTCCATTAAGAAGAATGCCTTATAAAGAAGCAATGGATAACTATGGTAGTGATAAACCTGACACCAGATTTGATATCAAATTAAATGATGTCCAAGATATCTTCGCTAATAGCGAATTCGGTGGTTTTAAAGATGTTGAAGCAATTCGTGCAATTGTTATTAACAAAGTTGCAAGTGTCACTAGTCGTAAAGTTATCGATTCCTTGACTTTAGAAGCGAAGAAGTTCGGTTTAGGAGGATTATCAATCCTCAAAGTTGAAAACGGTGAATTAACCGGTTCGTTTGCTAAATTCTTATCAGATGCTGAAGTCAAAGCCTTAAAAGAAAGACTACACTTAGTGGATGATGATTTATTAATCATCGCCGCAGGTAAATATAATCGTGTCTGCCCATTATTAGGCGCGCTTAGATTACGTTACGCTAGAGAACTCGGTTTAATCAAACCAAACACCTATGATTTATTATGGGTAGTGGATTTTCCTCTTTTCGAAAGAGATGTTGAAAATGGTCAAATCACTAGCACCCATCACCCATTTACACGCCCACGTGACGAAGATTTAAAATATCTCGACACCGATCCAACCAAGATTTTATCCTATGCTTATGACATAGTCATAAATGGTTACGAAGCTGGTGGTGGATCTTTAAGAATTTACGACCAAGATGTTCAAAAGAAAATCTTCCAAGTCCTTGGACTTAGCGATGAAGATATCAAACGTAAATTCGGTTTCTTTGTTGACGCTTTCCAATACGGCACACCTCCACACGCGGGTATGGCCTTCGGCTTAGATAGATTAACGATGATTTTAGGCGGCACAGAAAATATTAGAGATGTTATTGCCTTCCCTAAGAATTTATCCGCTGTCTGTCCAATGTCAGGAGCACCAAACATCGTAGATGAACAACAATTATCCGACTTAGGAATTGCTGTTACAGATTACGAAAATCAATAGTTTATAAACAAAGTTTATAATAAATACTAAATTTCTACTAATTTACTACTACACAAAAAGGAGAACAAAGTAATGAAAGAAATTGACAAATTAAGCATCGCAACGATCCGTAGCTTATGTATCGACATGATTAATAAGGCTAATTCCGGACACCCAGGAATGGCTCTTGGCAGTGCGCCAATCCTTTATACCTTATTCACTAAGCATTTAGTTAGTGACCCTAAGGATCCAGAATGGATTAATAGAGACCGTTTTGTCTTATCTGCAGGACATGCTTCTAGCTTGCTATACACCATGCTCCACTTAAGTGGATATGAAGTTAGCCTAGATGATTTGAAACAATTTAGGCAAATCGATTCGCTTACTCCAGGACACCCAGAATATCACTGGACAAAAGGCGTCGACGCTACTAGTGGACCTTTAGGTCAAGGTATAGCTCAAGCAGTTGGTATGGCTTTAGCGGAAGAATCTATCGCTGCCAATTATAACGAAGGCAAGAGAATTATGGACCATTACACATATGTTTTATGCGGGGATGGATGTTTACAAGAAGGCTTGTCCCAAGAAGCAATCAGCTTTGCTGGACACCAAAAATTAAACAAATTAATTCTTTTCTATGATGCAAATGAAGTCACATTAGATGGCTCACTTGATTTGTCGTTCTCTGAAAATACAAAATTAAGATTTGAGGCTAGTGGATGGAAAGTCTTAGAAGTTAAAGATGGAAACGATGTTGAAGCAATCGATAAAGCGATTGAAGAAGCAAAGAAATCCAAAGATAAGCCAGTGATGATTTTAGTTCACACTGTTATCGGCTATGGTAGTGCAAAACAAGGAACATCTAAAGTTCATGGTTCTCCTTTAGGAGCGGAAGATGGACACCACGCCAAAGTTGATGTTTATGGATTTGATCACGAAGATTTCTACGTTCCAGAAGAAGTGAGAAAACATTTCCAAGAAACATTTGTTTCTAGAGGCGAAAAAGCTCACGAAAAATATAATAAAGATTTCGAATCATATCGCAAAGACCATAAGGCTGACGCCGAACGTTTCGAATCCTTAAAAGGATTAGATATTTCTAAATATGTTCCAGAAGAAATGCCAGATTTCGTTAGTGGAAGCGCAACTAGCACCCGTGTTGCTAGCGGAAAAGCATTAAATGCTTATATGCTCAATGTTCCAATGCTCGTCGGTGGATCTGCTGACGTTGCCGGAAGCGTTATGACTAAATTAGATAACGGAGTTAATTTTGCTCCAGGTCATAGAGAAGGCCACAACGTCAACTGGGGAATTAGAGAATTCGCTATGGGATGTATGCAAAACGGTATGCTCCTCCACGGTGGAATTCGTAGTTATGTTGGCTGCTTCGCTGTATTCAGCGATTATATGAAACCTGCCATTAGAATGGCGGCGTTAAGCCACTTACCAGGTATTTATTTATTCTCTCATGATAGTATCGCTGTTGGAGAAGATGGTCCAACTCATCAACCAATTGAACAATTAGCGATGTTAAGAAGCATTCCTAACGTTAACGTTATTCGACCAGCGGACGAAAGAGAAACATTCGCTGCTTGGAAGATTGCTCTTAAGAGCACTAAAACTCCAACTGCCTTAATCCTCTCTAGACAAAATCTTCCATTATTAGAAGGAAGTAGTGCTGAAGGAGTTGAAAAAGGTGGATATGTTGTCTCCTACGAAAAGAAGAAAATCGACTTAGTGTTAATCGCTACTGGTAGTGAAGTTAGTTTAGCAATTGAAGCTCAACAAAAGCTTCTTGAAAAGAAGATTGATGTTAGAGTAGTTTCTTTACCTTCTTGGGAATTATTTGCTGCTCAAGAACCTTCTTATAGAAAAGAAGTTTTACAATTACCAAGTGAAAGAAGAGTCTCTGTTGAGATGCTTTCAACCTTTGGTTGGGGCAAATGGGCTAAATACCATATGGGCTTAGACAATTTCGGTGCAAGCGCTCCAGCAAAAGACGTCATTAAGAAATTTGATTTCACAAGCGACCATTTAGTGGCAATGTGTGAAGAAATTTTGAAATAAAGAAATTATGGAATTAACCAGAAACCAAACTCATTACATCATCATGTCCGTTATTTATAACGAACTTATCGATTTCAACTTTGGAAGCGATAATTTTGTTCGTGACGCTAGAGAATTAATTTCAAGCTTGGCGGAAAAGCCTTTTGAAGAAGTTGATCCTTATATCACTAACACAGTTATGACTTCCTTACAAAAATATGGTGAGATCAAAAGCGCTTACGAACCTCATCTTAAAAACTGGAGATGGGAAAGATTGCCTTTATTAACTCAAGCCATACTCTTAATGAGTTATACTCATTACTATTTCATTGAAAAAGTCGATAAGAGCGTTGTCATTAATATCGCTGTTAACTTAGCAAAGAAATATATCGATGATAAACAAGCAAAGTTTATTAACGGCATCCTCGATAAAGGAGTTCTTGCTTAATGTACGAATCTTCGCCAGTTATATCTGTTAGCGAGGTCAATACTTATATCAAATCCCTTTTAACAACTGATCCTAAACTAAAGTTTATTCGAGTAAAAGGGGAGATAAGTAATTTTAAACTCTACCCAAGTGGTCACTTATATTTCTCTATTAAAGATGAAACTTCGGTGATCAGTGCGGTGATGTTTGCTAATTACGCTTCTAGATTAGTCTTTAAACCAGAAAATGGAGACGAAGTGGTGGTTCTCGCTAGTGTGGACGCCTATGTTCCTAGAGGAAATTACAACTTGCAAGTCTATGAGATGGAGGAAATTGGATTAGGTCAACAGCTAGTTGAACTAGAAAAATTAAAGAAACAATTAGCAAGCGAAGGATATTTTGATGCTTCAAGAAAAAGAGCGATCAATATCTACCCAAAAGCCATCGGAGTAATCACCGCTCCTAATGGAGCAGCGGTTAGAGATATCATCACAAACATTAAAAGAAGATATCCAATTACCGACATTTATGTCTTTCCTAGTCTTGTTCAGGGAGAACAAGCTCCAAAAGAGTTATTAAAAGCTTTTAAAGTCTCCCAAGAATATCCTCTAGATACCTTAATTATTGGTCGAGGCGGAGGAGCAAGTGAAGACCTTAGCGCCTTCAACGATGAAACTCTTGTTAGAGCGGTCGCTACTAGTAAATGTCCAATAATTTCTGCAGTAGGACACGAAATCGACAGCACCTTAATCGATTTTATTGCCGATAAACGCGCTTCAACCCCCACAGGAGCCGCGGAATTAGCAACGGTGGACATCCGTGAGATCGAGAAAGAATTCGCTTATTCTAGCCTCTCTATGGAGCAAGCTTTAGCAAATAAGATAAATGAGCGAAAAGAAGAACTAAGCGAATTAAAAGAAGAACTCGATGATTCGTTAAAAGAATTAATTGAGAACCAAAAAGAAGAACTTGAGGTTTTAAAAAATAAACTTCACTTATTAAACCCAAAAACAATTTTACAAAGAGGTTATTCGATCTCTTTAGATAAACATGGCAACGCCATTAAGTCATCAAAATCCCTAAATAGTGGGGATGAGATGAAAACGTTATTCGCTGATGGAGAAGTATCTAGCGTTATCAAATAAGGAGCAATCACATGGAAAAAGAATTTGATTTTGAAAAAGAACTCAACCGATTAAAAGACATCGTTAACAAAATCCAAAATAGTGATGTCTCTTTAGATGAGAGTTTAAAACTATACGAAGAAGGCAATAAAATTATTGTCGAGTTAACAGAAGAGCTTAAAAAAGCAGAAGACAAAGTCGAAAAAGTCATTGAGGCTAATAAAAAATAATGTCAAAAAAGGAACTTAAAAGAATTGATTTAAAATCAATCCAAAATCCTGATTTCTTGAAAAGCATGAATCACAGGGAGTTGGAGCTTTTAAGTGACGACATTAGACATTATATTCTTGAAAGTGTTTCAAAAAATGGTGGGCACTTATCAAGTAACCTCGGAGTAGTTGAAGCAACGATTGCTTTATGCAAAGTCTTTGACTTCAAAAAAGATAAAATCATCTTTGATGTTGGCCATCAATCCTATACATATAAGATTTTAACCGGAAGAAGTTTGGATAACTTAAGACAAAAAGACGGTGTTAGCGGTTATCAAAAGATGAGTGAATCTAGTTATGATCACTTTGAAGCCGGGCACTCCTCAACAAGTATTAGCGTCGCTAACGGGATGGCGATTGCTAGAGACCTCAACAAAGAGAAATATAATATCATCGCCTTTATCGGAGACAGCGCTTTACAAAACGGTTTAGCTTTGGAAGCTTTAAACAATTTAGCACAGTCTAATCACAAAGTGATTATTGTGGTTAACGATAACGAGATGTCAATCTCTAAACCTGTTGGCGGATTATCTAGCGTGTTTAGAAGATTCTCAACATCAAGTTTCTATAGAAAAGGTAAATCTGCCGCTAGAAAAATTTTCGGATGGAATAGATTTGGCAGATGGTTATTATCGGGATTTGGCGCTTTTAAAAACTGGTTCAAAAGAAAAGTAATCAATATGACTTTATTCGATAACCTCGGTTATAGTGTTATCGGACCAATCGATGGGCATTACTTTAGACAGCTTGAAAACGCTTTTAATCGCGCTAAAAAGATTAATAATTCAGTTGTTGTTCATATCAAAACAGTGAAAGGCAAAGGATATCCTTACGCTGAAGATGATGAGTTAGGTGATTGGCATGGAGTTAGTTCCTTTAATATCGATACTGGTGAACTTGCTAGTAAAGATGGAACAGTGTCTTGGAGTGAGCAATATAAGCTTCTTTTAAAGCACGAGATGTCAGTTAACGATAAAATCGTTACAATCGTTCCTGCAACTGGACACGGTAGCGCTTTAGATTCTTTATTTGATATCTATCCAAAACGTATGATTGATGTTGGAATCAGTGAAGAGCACGCCTTTACTTTAGCGGGTGGGCTTGCTGTAAGTGGGTATCACCCAGTGGTCTCCATTTATTCGACTTTCTTACAAAGAAGCTACGACGAATTATCTCATGATGTTGCTAGATTAAATTTAGACATGACCATTTTGATCGACCGTGCTGGATTAGTGGGAAGTGATGGAGATACTCATCAAGGAATCTATGATGAAGCATTTTTATACACCATTCCAAATGTCACGATTACAATGGCTAGTAGAGCTAGTGAAGCTTTATCTTTAATGAAAGAATCTTTATGCCACCATGGGGTGTTCGCAATTAGATATCCTCGTGAATTCTTTATGAATAAAGAAGATGGCGTTAAAAAGATTCCATACGGAAGTTGGAAAGTTGAATTAGAGGGAAGTAAGACTGCAATTATTTCTGCTGGTCCATTAACCTTAAAACTCAAATCCAAACTTATTGAACTCAATAAAGATGTAACTTTATTTAATGCGATTTATCTTAGACCATTAGATGAATCTAAGCTTTTAAGTTTGCTTGATTATTCAAAGATTATTATTTATAACCCATACGCGACAAAAGAAGGTTTTGCTTCGGCGGTAAAGAGCTTCTTAATTGATCATAACTATAAAGGCGAAGTTATTACAAAGACCGTCCCAACAACGTTTGTTAAGCACGCCTCAATCGAAGAACAAAGACAAGAATTTAATCTAACAATCGATGATATCATCGATTCTTTATAATATTAGTTAACATAATATAAGATTGCATTTATAATGTTAATATGGCAAGAATTATTGCGCATATTGACTTAAATGCTTTTTTTGTAAGAGCGGAAGAAATTAGAAATCCTTCCTTAGAAGATAAACCAGTCGCAATCGGTCACTTAGGTCGAGCGGGGGTCGTTTCAACTTGCTCATATAAAGCTAGAGAATTTGGAGTGAGAAGCGCGATGCCGATGAATAAGGCTGTCGAACTATGTCCAAATTTAATCATTCTTCCTGGAGATTATCGCTTTTATAGCACTTTAAGTCACGAATTTAAAAAATATATCCGTCAATTAACTCCTCTAGTGGAATCTGCTTCGGTTGATGAACTATATGCAGATTTTACCGACATCATCAAAAAAGGAACAAATGTCGAAGAGTTTTTTAGGCAGATACAATATAACTTATTTAAGAATACCGGCTTAAAATGCTCTATTGGAGTCGCCCCAACAAAGTTTTTAGCGAAGATGGGTAGCGATTATAAAAAGCCAATGGGATTGACTATCATCAGAAGAAAAGATGTTCAAAAGATCATCTGGCCTTTACCTATTGAAGATATGTATGGGATTGGCAAGAAAAGCGCTCCAAGATTAAAAAGAATTGGAATTAACACGATAGGTGATTTAGCAAAAGCGTTAAACTCCAAAGATGAAAATGTTCTAAACTTACTTGGGAAATTTTCAGAAGAGTTAACCCTTTGGGTTAATGGATATGGAAGTGACAAGATTGAAACTGAAGCTTGGGATCCTAAATCAATTGGTAATTCCACAACATTAAAAGAAGACACGAATAGATTTGAAACCATCAAAGATACTTTTTATATGCTCGCTAGTGAAGTTAGTGAAAGAGCGAAAAAAGAAGGAAAGATTGGTTCAACTATTCAAATAATGGCTAAAGATACAGACTATAAAGCTCATAACAAATCGATTACTTTAGTAAATAAAACTAATAGCGAAAAAGATATTTATGACGCAGCGATAAAACTCTACGAAAAGAATTTCTTAGATCTAACCGTTAGAGCGGTTGGAGTGTGCCTACAAAACCTCATCGATATTAAAGAGATGAAAGTGCAGATGACTTTCTACGATTATCAAAAGCATGAAGAGGAAAGCAAAACCAAATTACTAATAAACGATTTGAACCGTAAGATTAAAGGTTCACCTTTAAAAAGGGCTAGCGAGGTGAAAAAAGATGGAACTAACTGATGCATTAAGCAATTACATCCAATATCTCCTCGTTGAAAAGGGTCTTTCAAAGAAAACAATTGAAGCCTATCGAGATGACTTATTGAAGTTTTTTGATTTCTTCCCAGAAAAAAGAAAAGTGGAAGATTTGAAATCTGAAGATATCCTAATTTTCTTCGGAAATGAAATGAATGAAGGGAAAAATATTTCGACCTCATTAAGAAGATTATCTTCCCTAAAAAATTTCTATCTCTTTCTAAAGAAAGAAGGCTTATTTTTAGATGAGCTTCCTGAGATTGAACCAGTTAAAAAGCCGTCTCATTTGCCAACTTGCTTAAGCGTTGAAGAAGTTGAAGCTTTATTAGACGCTCCTAATCTAAAAACACCTAGCGGGATAAGAGATAAAGCAATGCTTGAACTAATGTACGCAAGTGGGTTACGTGTTAGCGAACTAGTCGGATTAGAAAAAAGTAATGTCAATCTCAAAAAAGGAATTGTCACCATCTTTGGAAAAGGGGCGAAGGAAAGAAAAGTTCCAATGGGGGATTTCGCCAGTGAATATGTTGTTAAATATATCAACTCTGCTAGAAACAAATTTCACGGGGAAAAATCAAAATATTTATTCTTAAATAAACAAGGTAAACCAATCAGTAGAATTTATTTCTTTAAACAAATAAGAAAATACGCAAAAGATGCTGGGATAGAAAAAGATATTTCCCCACACACTTTAAGACACTGCTTCGCTACTCATATGTTAGAGGGCGGGGCGAATCTTAGAACTGTACAAGAAATGCTAGGTCACACCAACATTGCCACAACGCAAATTTATACCCATGTTTCTAGTCGTAGAATTATCAATGCGTATGATTTGTTTATGAACAAAAAATGATTTACAATATAGGTAACTGAAAGGAAATATATTATGTCATATAGATACAAGAGAATCTTTGTTATCGTCGCAGATTCAGCAGGAATCGGCTATGAACCTGATGCTCACAATTTTTATAATGGAGATCATGATGACTGGGGTAGTAACACCTTTGTTCACATCTCTGAAAAAATGCCTCATGGTTTAAATATTCCGAATATGAATGCGATTGGTATCCATGATTTAGATAATAACATCGTTGGAACTAGTAAAGTTAGTCATCCTCATTCTTACGTCGCTAGAGCTAGAGAAGCTAGTAACGGTAAGGACACGATGACTGGTCACTGGGAGATGATGGGTATAAATACCCAAGTTCCATTTAAAACCTTCACCGATACCGGATTCCCTAAGGAATTAATCGATGAATTAGAAAGAAGAACTGGTCATAAAGTAATCGGCAATAAATCCGCTAGTGGAACCGAGATTTTAAAAGAATTAGGCGAAGAACAAATGAGAGACAATTCTCTCATCGTCTATACATCTAGCGATTCTGTCTTACAAATCGCTGCCCATGAAAAAGTCACTGGAGTAGAAGAATTATATCGTTGCTGTGAAATTGCTCGAGAGATTTGTATGAAGCCAGAATGGATGGTTGGTAGAGTTATCGCTAGACCATATATCGGCGATAATAAAGATAATTTCAAAAGAACGAGTAACCGTCACGATTTAGCTCTTAGACCAACTCTTCCAACAGTGATGAACGTCCTTCAAGATAATGGCCTATTAACTAACTGCATTGGAAAAATCGGCGACATCTTTGATGGATATGGAGTTGGTAAGACTCAAAAGACCATTTCTAATGAGGACGGAATGGATAAAACCATTAAAGAATTAGTGGATGTTGATTTCACCGGATTATGCTTTGTTAACTTAGTGGAATTCGATAGTGAATACGGTCATAGAAGAAACCCAATCGGTTATGGAGAATGTTTAGAAAGATTTGATATCAGAGTGGGAGAATTCATGAAAAAGATGCATGATGATGATTTATTAATCATCACCGCAGACCACGGTAACGATCCAACCTGGTGGGGAACAGATCACACCAGAGAAAAAATTCCATTATTGATGTATTCTCCAAGTATTAAAAACGGAAGATATCTCGAAGAAAGAGAGTGCTTCGGAGATGTTGGGGCGACAGTGTTAGAAAATTTCCACCTCAAACTTCCAAATAACTTAATTGGAAAACCAATCAAAGAATTATTCGAATAAGAAAATAAGTGTCTAGGAAACTAGGCACTTTTAATTTGAATAAATCTTTTAACGATATAAATAATCAAACTCACTATGAGCATTATTGCAATCGCAATAAATGAATAGGCAAAAGTGGAGACAAGTCCATTATATTGATTAATAAACGAGACCGAAATCGCTCTACCTAAGCCATATACCGAAGAGGAAGAAGTAAGGACTTCCGCCATAATTTCGATTTTAAAAGATAAAGCAAAACTTGATACCAAACCCAAGGCGATATGTGGGAACGCTAGTGGTAATTTGATTTTAAAGTTATTTAAAAGGGCATTAGCGCTATCAACTCTCATAGCCATGAGTATTTGTGTGTCTAAATTAGAATAGCCGCTTATCGTGGCTTCATAAACCATTGGAAAGACAATGACCATCACGATATATATCGGAGCGTTTTTAAAACCTACTAAAACCATCAATAAATAAACTAAAGCGGCAGTAGGAACTGCCTTCAAGGCAATCATCGTTGGATTAAAGATATGTTTCATCTTTAGATGATTACCAACAATCATCCCTAAAATAATCGCTAAAATTGAGGAAATGGAGAATCCAATAAGCATTCTAGATAAAGATCCCCATATGCATTTATATAAGTATGGGTCTCCAAAATAGGTGAACGCTTCCTTTAATGTGGTAATCGGACCAGGAAAAATTAGATTACTTTGACCAGCGGCAAAATATATGACGGTCCAGATTCCAAAAAATAGAAGGATTCCGAGTATTGAGAAAGTATATTTATTGATAAATAACTTCTTCACTTAATTCTCCATAAGTATTATTTGTGATGAGATTGACGAAATCTTGGATATCTTGTTTAGCATCTATCGCTTTGCGATAACCAAGTCCTAATCCGTTGTTATTGTTTTTGGTAGCTTTATAAATAACTTCAGCAGTGAAGCCCATCTTGTGTGCTTGTTCGGTTTCGCTTCCAAGTCCTTTAACATAGTTTCTTAAAGTGCCTGGAGTCTTTAACCCCGCTTTAATATCACCTTCGATATTTTCCAAGAATTCATTAACCTTAGCCTTATCAGCATTTTTATTTACGAAGATTGACGCTTGCATGATTTGTTTACCGCCACTTCTGATATTAAAAGCATCTCTAGCTGATTCATAAATCTTAGAAACACTATTAGTGTTTGTGACAATTGGTTCTGCGGTGAAGATATAATCGAGTTGAACAGTGGTGGTCTCGTCGACTTTATAATTTCCTCCGTTATTGATAGCCAGAGCGGTTTTATTGGCGGCGTCGACATCGTATAAATCTAATTCAAGATTGCTATATAGATATTTAAAGACTTTGCCAGGGATATCAGTTGGTTGGAAATACATCACTTTATCTCCGTTATTTAAAACTCCATCATCATCTTTTCCGGTAGATAATAGATAGAAGTTTCCAAAGGAAACAGTTGCCGCAAGTAAGTAATTAGCGCCTTGTTTAATCTTTGTTAATCCTCCATGAGTTGGGGCGACAATAATGTCATATTCATTAGTCATGAATTTAGGCATTAAAGCATTTTGTGGATCGGTTGTTGTTTCTAATGCATTTGCGTATCCAGATAACGCCACAGCAGGTGCACCTGTAGGGGCGAGCATTTTAAGATCTGTTTTATGGTAGGAAACATTGTTTCCAGTATTGGTACACGCTGATAATGTAGCGATTAATCCAAGTAATAATAATTGTTTTTTCATAGTTTTTTTACCTCGTTGTTATTTTACATAAATAACTATATAATAAGTGTGATTTAAATCACGCATATGGAAAATATTCTCTTATCCTTATCAAAAGAAGAACTTAAAAGTCTCAAAATAGTGGAACTCCATAAAGGAACAACTCTATTTTTAGAAGGTGACGAGTGTAAAAATGTCGGAATAGTTAAATCTGGTGAGTTGATAATTAAGTCATTTTTAAAAAGTGGAAAAGAGATTACATATAATGTAATAGAACCTGGTTCAATGTTTGGCAATAATTTAATTTTCTCTTCGACGCCTAAATATCGAGGAGACGTTGTTGCCGAAAAAGATTCAGAAATATATCTTTTGAGCAAAGAAACATTGTTAGGACTGTTATCAAAAAATCAAAAATTCCTTTTAGCGTATCTGAATTATCAATCAGATTTTTCTAAGTCGCTCAATTTACAGATCAAATTATTGAGTTTAGACTCCGCAGAAGACAGATTTGAATATTATCTTACATTTAATAAAAATATAATTAGATATAAAAGCATCTCTGAATTAGCTAGAAGATTGTTTTTATCTAGAGAAACATTAAGTAGATTAATTAGTCAGATGAGCAAAAATAAAGTTATTCATATTAAAGATAAAACAATCACGCTCATGGTGGATAAACAAAATTAGTAGATAATTAGTAGGTGGAAAATTCCAGGGAATGTGGAAAATTTCCCTGGTTTTTATTTGTGTGAATATGTCCAAATACTTAAAATTATATTGTTTTCTATTTCCTTATACTTTGTATACTTTTACTTTTAGTTAACATAATGGTAATTATGCGAAGTTATTATATTTGAGATAAAGAAAGGATGTGAATTGCCCACATCCATTCTTTTTAGCCAATTACGCTTTCGCTTCTAGAGATAATAATCTTTTAAACAGGCTAGCGTTAATCTATTTCTATAATCGATTCTATGTCGATCATAATATTCAATATTGCTTGTCATTACAGCTTTAAAGCCATCTTTTAAACTACTTTCCATAGCATTTATTAGTGATTTTGAGTTAAATCCGCGAGTTGGTTCTATTTTATCTGCACAATACACTATTCTTGCTACCTCAGAGATGTTTCCATTACCTGTCGTGTGGAATTTTATAGCCTCTAAGACCACCGGATCTTTGACTCCGAACTCCTTTTCGGCTAAATATGCACCAACAAATTGATGATAAAGGTCTTCTTGGATATCCAAATACTCAGGAAAATATTTTTCCACTATTTTGTTTTGCTCTACTTGAGGCATTTCTTTGCCAACATCATGTAATAAAGCAGCCAAATATGCCTTCTTAGCGTCTTTTAATCCATTTGCTAATGCAATCTCGTAAGACAATCTAGCAACGCTCATAGAGTGAGTAAAACGATATTCATTCATCATCGTACTTATTTTATTAATAAAATAAAGTTTATGGTCAATCATGTAGTTAATCACAGAATCAGTAGTTTCTAAAGATGAACCATTTCTAATTTCTGTGGAACTAATATCAATGTCTTCGCCTTTTACCGCCTTCATATTGAAGCGCTTTATATTAGTGGCAAGTTCTTCGCTATTTAGACGGCCATAATAAATAACCTGCGCTAATTTAGCAATCTCATCAGCGTCTTTCCATCTATGGAAACTATCAACTTGATCTCCGCCAATTAGAAGAAAGAGTTTATCTTCTGGATACATTTCTTTGAAATGTTTAACTGTATCTATCGAATAATTTACATCATTAGGAAGCTTAGCTTCGTAATCCGAAACAAAGAAAGTATTTTCCTCGCCAAAATCTTTAATGGCAAGTTCCACCATTTTGAGTTTATCTTCTATTGGTGCGCTTTCATTTTTCCAAACAGAAATCTTTGCAGGAATAAAAAAGACAACTGCATCAAATTGCTCACTTGCCTTTTTTGCCATATTTAAGTGGCCTAGATGAATTGGATCAAAGGCCCCACCGAATAAAATGATATTTTTCATTTATTTCTTAAGTTTGATTTTTGGATTTTCTTTATTCCTACGGAATAAAATGATGACTCTTCCCACCATGCTGACAACTTCAGCATTCAACTTACTAGATAAATCTAAAGTTAACTCCATAATTGGAGTGGTCGCCGATTTTAAAACCTCCACTCTAATGAGTTCTCTAGCAGTAAGTGCTTTATCTAATACATCAATAAGGGCGTTGGTGACTTCACTTTTACCGACTTGATATTTTGTTTTATCAGTAGCAATAATCGCTCTTAATTGAGCTTTTTCGGATTTACTAAGCATTTTATCTCACCTTAGATAAACATTCCTTCACGGCTACGCCTTTAGGGAGAAGGATCCTGATCTTTTGTCCTCTTCCTCTTAAAGAGAACCATCCTAAACCTTCAACAGCAATATCATGTCTTAAATCATCGCTTTCAAGGTCGTATTCAAACATATCGTAGTCTCTAAAGGAGACAAAACGATCACTTGCAGGTTTTAAGTTCTTTCTTTTTCTAATGCTTTCAAGCATATCGTCAACTTTTTCAATTGAAGTTACTTTTAATTCAGCCTTTTCTGAGGTGAAACAACGCACAGATGTGTATTTGCCTTTCACGAGGTAGAAACAAGCAAGGTTGCCAACTAAAATTGCGCTTCCACCGGCGATAAATTTTCTGGTCATGTTCACTTCTTTTTTAGGAGTGATAACAGATTGAACTGATTTTTCAACCTTAGAAAGAACACTCGTGGAATCGCTTAAGTCCGGTAATTCATAGAAGAAACTAGAATTGGAAAGAGGAATTTCTAATACATTAGAAGCTGTTCCTGGATATAATTCAGTTTTAATTTGCCATTTGGTTTTATTGACATAGTTCTTAAGTAAGCGATTGATAAATGTGGTTTTACCACTATTTAAATCACCGATAAGGTAGACATCTCTGCCTCTTCTTTCTTCATTAATCTTTTTAAGATTACTGTTGATGTCTTCATTGTCATTATTACCAATTAAGCGAATGCTAATTGGGTTAATTCCAACTTCTGAGAATCTCTCATCGAGATATCTGATGAGCATTTCATCAGTGACATTTGAAGGGAATAAGTCTCTTTTAGAACCAAGGACAACAATGTCTAATTTCTTAATTTTCTTTGCGACATCAGGGTTTAATGTGCCATTAAATGAGAATAAATCAACAATCCAGACGATAAGAGCATCTGTCGCAACAGCGTCTTTTAAGATTTTGAGGATATCTTTATCGGTTTCATGATCAAGATTTGAACCATTAAGCTCAAGCATCTTTTCATAACATGAGTTACAGTATGGGATTTTTGGAACACCATTTTCAACGATGTTACGCGAAATAAAACCAGGAAGTTTCTTACTATCTGTTTGTAAGATAGCTCCACAGTTATGACATCTAAGAACTCTTTTTGCCACTGCCATATTATTTGTTCCTCCAATCCACGAGATTGCCTCTTTTTTTGTGATATTTTCTAATCGGTCTATCAAATAGACGATTAAAGTGTGTAGTAATTTGGTCTTCTTTAACAATCTTTTCTGTAAGAACGACCTTAATATTTGCTCCTCTGCCCGCCAATACGTCCGTCATCATCTGATCGCCGACGAGCATGACTTCGTTAGGATCGAGATTACGTTTAGACATCTCGGCTTTGATTCTCCTAGAAAATGGTTTTCTAGCCGATGCTAAGAATTCGATACCGAGTTCATTAGCATAACCGCTAACACGGTTAGGGCGGTTGTTTGAGATAATAATTGGCTTAATCCCGTTTTCAATCAAACCTTTAACATAGTTAATTGTTCTTTCTTGAGGATGTTTGGCTTTAAACGAATCAAGCGTGTTATCTAGATCCATAAAAAGCGTCTTGATTCCATTCCTTTTGTAGAAATCGTATTCAATTTCGTAAATTGAAGCCGAATGTGCAAATGGAATGAATTTTTTAAACATATTAAACCTAATATTGATTGTAAACGAAAAAGTCCTATTTTAATAGACTTTTAATTAAAAACATCACTTTAATTTTCTTATATAAAGAAAAAAGTAGTCAATTATTTATACTAATTAACTACTAATTTTCTACTAATAAAATCTTATAATATAATTAATTATATTAGTCGTCTAGATCATCAAAGATTGAGATCTGTTCGAAGGTTGTTTCTTCCTTTTTTTCTGGTTTATTTTCAATCTTGATTTCTTCAGCTTCTTCGGTCTCATTTTCCGCTATCTCTTCATCTAATGGTTTAGCTGTTTCTTTGACTAAAATTGGATGTGAGATATTGTCCTTACCAATATTTTCGATATTGGTGTCAAAAGCAAAGGAGATTGATTGTTTTGCTAATACCTCATCAATGTTCTTCTTGGCGTATTGAGCTTCTGTATTCTTTAAATCATCGAGAACCAAAGTCTTTGTAGTACGGTCATTAAGATAAAGATTTATCTTAAGAGGTTCATCTTTATAAACCTTTAATACAGAGATAATGTTGTGTGGCTCACCTTTGAAACATTGTAAGATAGTTTGCGGTTTACCTAATCTATTCGTGCGTGTGAATTTATTAATATCAGTTACACGCATATGCGCTTTATTTGTCAAAAGAACAATTTTATTGTTCTTATCTTCCTCGTCGAAAGATAATAGACCTGCTAAGTAGGCATTACCTAATCCAGAGAAGGATTTAACTCCACCGGCTTTGCTTCCTAAAACAGTAAGCTCGTTTTCGTTGAATAATGAACATCTACCATTATTAGTTACAACTAATAAATCACTGTTTCCGGAGATTAATCTAATTCCAACAATCGAATCTCTAGATAAGAGTTTCATGTATTTGACTGGACGAGAATGTTTAGATAAATCAAGCGAAGAAACCGCCATTCTCTTAATTTGACCAAACTTGGTCAAGATAGCGAGATATAAATCATCACGTTTTTCGCTTAAAGACATAACCTTGATGATTTTTTCTCCACTAGCTAATGTTGTAAATTCATTAACGTGGCTCCCTTCATCTTTCCATTTAGTGTCTGTCAATTTATGAACAGGGATGGTCAAATAGTTTCCTTGATTTGTAAAACAAATCAAATAATCGGTTGTCATCGCTTTGCCGATTCCAACTAACATATCCCCATCTTTTAAGCCTGGTAGATCACCATTACTAGAAGAATAGCTTCTAATTGAGCTACGTTTCAAATAACCATCATAACTAACAGAAACCATAACTTCTTCTTTGGCGATAAGCTCACGCTTATCAATTTCTTTAGTTTCGCCCTTTTCAATTATTTGAGTTCTTCTTTCGTCCCCATATTTTTCTGCAACAGCTTTTAAATCTTTGATTAAAACTCTATTGAGTTTTGCAGGATCTTCAAGAATTCCAGTTAAGGTTTCGATTTCTTTACTTAATTGTTTCTTTTCAGCTTCTAAAGTTAACTCATCAGTGTGGCTTAACTTATATAAAGGCATGGTCACAATTGCTTCAGCTTGTTCGTTAGATAAACCGTATTTAGCAATTAAGTTGACCTTACTATCGGCC
Organism: uncultured Caryophanales bacterium; assembly: GCA_946612115.1. Classification (GTDB taxonomy): domain Bacteria; phylum Bacillota_I; class Bacilli_A; order RFN20; family CAG-826; genus UBA2450. The sequence continues at coordinate 188,873 of CAMOEI010000001.1, forward strand.
TTGTCTTTACTCTTTTTAATGATCTCGACAACCTCGTTGATGTTAAGGCTTGCTAAGATTAATCCTTCAACGATATGAAGTCTATCTTGGCACTTCTTTAAATCATATTTACTCTTGCGAGTAACAACATCAACTTGGTGAGCAATATAAGCATCAACATAGTCGAGTAAATTTAATGTTCTAGGACGTCCATCAACAATCGCCACCATGTTTGCGGTATATCCACAGACAAGGTTCGTCTTCTTCATTAAATATTGTAAAATCAAGTCCGCTTTCGCGTTCTTTTTAACGTCTATAACGATTCTGATTCCCTTGTAATCAGATTCATCTCTAACTTCAATAATTCCATCAATCGCTTTAGAGTGACGAATCTTATCAATTTCGAAAACTAATTGAATTTTCACCACTTTATAAGGAATTTCTGTGATGATAATTTGATTGCAATCTTTTTGTTCGACAATTTCAGTTTTGCCTGCAACTTCAATTCTTCCTCTTCCAGTTAAATAGATTGATTTGAGTCCTTCAGACTCATAAATAAATCCACCGCCTGGAAAATCAGGACCTTTAACAAATTCCATGAGCTCTTCACAAGTTGCAGTCTTGTGTCCAATACGATAAACAACGGCATCAATAACCTCCTTGAGGTTATGTGGTGGAATTTCAGTCGCTAAAGCAACCGCAATACCTTCAGTTCCGTTAACGAGTAAATTTGGGAATCTAGAAGGCAAAACAACTGGTTCGAATTCTGTATCATCGAAGTTAAGCTGCATATCTACAGTGTCTTTTTCGATATCTCTTACTAATTCGTTAGAAAGCTCACTTAATCTACTTTCAGTATAACGATAAGCTGCTGGAGAATCTCCATCGATCGAACCATTATTACCTTGGAAGTCAATTAATGGGGCTCTCACTTTCCAATCTTGGCTCATTCTGGCTAACGCTTCATAAATTGAAGTATCGCCATGTGGGTGATAAGTACCCATAACAGCACCAACTGTGTGAGCACATTTTTTTGTTGGTTTGTTAAAAGTGTTTCCACTTTTATACATTGAGAAAATAATACGTCTTTGAACTGGTTTTAATCCATCTCTAACATCTGGGATAGCACGATCTTGGATGACATATTTAGCATAAGTTGCATATCTATCACCCATGACATCTTCAAGGGTTTCAACCGAAATATTCTCTTCGAATAAATCTTCTTGGACAGGAACTTCTTTTTTTCTTGCCATAATTATTTGACCTCCTTGATAAATGTATCGACTTTATTAAAGTCGACATTCTCTTCAACCCACTGTTTTCTTAAACTTGCATCTCTACCCATGAGGATATTAACACGCTTTTCAACGAGGAATGGATCATTGATATCAACTTGAATGAGGAGTCTAGTTCTTGGGTCCATAGTTGTTTCTTTAAGTTGAATAGCATCCATTTCACCAAGACCTTTATAACGGTTAATTTTATATCCGGCACCGACCTTCTTTTTCGCAGCTTCAAGTTGAGCGTCATCCCAAGCGTATTCTTGGATTAATTGACGATTCACTTCTTTAAAAACACGATATAAAGGTGGGACAGCGATATAAATATGACCGCTTGTTATAAGCTGCCTCATATAGTGATAGAAGAATGTCAGCAAAAGAGTTTGAATATGAGCACCATCGGTATCAGCATCAGTCATGATGATGATTTTGCCATAATGGATATCTTCAATATCAAAACTCTGTCCAAAACCTGCACCAACTGTGTTAATAATTGTTGCGATTTCTTCGTTGTGCAATAATTTTTCCATTGAAATAGAATCTGTATTAAGCGGTTTACCACGTAGTGGTAAGATTGCTTGATGGATTCTATCTCTTCCTTTTTTTGCAGTTCCTCCAGCGGAATCACCCTCGACGATAAAGAGCTCGTTTTTAAGGTAGTCTTTAGATTGAGCAGGAGTGAGTTTATCAGAAAGAATTACTTCTTGTTTGGCTTTTTTAGAACTTCTTGCTTCATCTTTCGCTTTTCTTGCAGCAAGTCTTGCTTGCTGGCTATCAACACACTTCTTAATGATATTGATCGCGTTTTCTTTATTTTCAGTAAGATAATAAGTAAACTTATTATAAATTAAATTAGAAACAACTTGATAGGCTGCTGGAGTACCTAATTTTCCTTTGGTTTGACCTTCAAATTCCAATAATTCTTCAGGGACTTTTAAGGAAACAATTGCAGTTAATCCTTCACGAATATCACTGCCTTCAAGTTTCTTTCCTTTGAGTAAATTTGCCATTTCGGCAAAATCGTTGACCGCTCTAGTGATACCAGCTCTAAATCCAGATTCGTGTGTACCACCATCACCGGTTTTAACATTGTTAACGTAAGAATATACAACTTCGTTGTAATCTTCGTAGCAATATTGAATTGCAATTTCAGTTTCAATATTGGTAATTGGATCAATTTCAGAAAAACTTACCACATCGATGATTGGTTTTTTCTCGGCGTTGAGGAGATTAATATACTCCACCAAGCCTTTTTCGTAATAATATTCTTGTTTTTGACCGGTCTTTTCATCAACAATGATGAAACGAACTCCTTTCATCAAAAACGCAGATTCTTGCAAGTGAGAGGAAATAGTATCAAATTTAAAATCGACGGTTGAGAAAATTGCAGGATCAGGGAGGAATCTAACAAGTGTTCCATGCTTTTTGGTGTCTCCAATTCTTTCAAGAGGAGTAACCATGTGACCTCCGTTTTCAAAGCGTAAATGATAAATACCACCGTTTCTATAAACGGTGACATCGCACATTAAACTTAAAGCATTGGTTACCGAAGCACCAACACCATGGAGTCCACCAGCACTTTTATAGACAGAGGAATTAAACTTACCACCAGCGTGTAATTCTGTGAAAACAATTTCCACACCAGGGCGTCCAGTTTCCTTATTAATGTCAACTGGAATACCTCTACCTTCATCTAAAACAGAGCAACTTCCATCCTTATGAAGAGTGACGATAATTTGACTTCCGAATCCACTTAAAGCTTCATCGACAGCGTTATCGACAACTTCCCAAACAAGGTGATGGAGACCACTTGAATTTGTGCTTCCGATATACATTGCAGGTCTTTTACGAACACCTTCAAGGCCTTGCAAAATGTGAATATCATTTGCAGTATATTGTCTCTCCGCCATACTATACCTCCTTTGCTGAGGACAATTATAAACGGAAAATATTGAAAATATAAAGCAATTTAGTAGAATAGATAAAGGTCAAAAAATGGATATTATTTTATATAATATAGGTCTTGCAATTTTAATAACAATCATCGGATATTTCTTTGGCGCAATCCCAAATGGTATTTGGATTGGAAAACTATTTTTTAAGAAAGATCCTCGTGATTATGGAAGCAAAAACAGCGGTGCGACCAATGTTGGCAGAGTTTTTGGCAAAAAAGTAGGTGCAATTTGCATCCTGTTAGACGCAATCAAGGTAATCATTCCGATTTACTTAGTTTGGTTGTTTATGATTAAAGTGCCGATGTATAACAATTTACCTTTAATGGCAGATATCCAGACCAAATACACAGTTGGTGATGCAAATTACCTAGTTAGATGGCCGATGTATTGGCTAGTCATTTTAGGCGCAAGTATTGGTCACTGCTATCCAATTTATGAACAATTTAAAGGAGGAAAAAACGTTTCAACGTTTTATGGCTCTTTATTAGGTTCAACTTGGCTATTAGGATTACCGACCGTTGCATTTTTCGTTATTATCTTAAAGCTCAAAAAATACGTCTCATTATCAAGCATTCTTAGCTCTTGGTTTGGAACTATATTAGCGTGGATTTGGGCAATTTTATCTCTTACAGTAATCCCTGTCGAATACATTAGTCTAGCAACTTATGGCGTTTGTCTAGACTGCAATTATATCTTCGCAATTGTCATCACTTTATCGGCGATGATTTTAACCTTAAGGCACTCACAGAACATCCAAAGAATCAAAGCCGGAACCGAAAGCAAGATTAAATGGATGAAATAATCGATTAGTATTAAATTAGTAATTATTTAGTATTTATATCAATATGTGAATTAGGTTTTCCACAATATGACGAAAACCTATTTTTATTATCAATCACTATATAATAGTGTACATTTGGTTTTTCATTGACTTTTAGGCGTTTTAGGACGTTTTTATAGCTTGTTCGAGGAATTGCTCCACCTCAGCTGTTTTAAGCCATAAAAAAGCACCGTTTTTATTAATTACGGTGCATTTTATTATAACCTATTTAGATAAGTTATTTTTGTTGCCTTTTAACAGCGTTCATTGTTCTTAAAATGTCCGCTTCTGAAGGCTTTTTACCCATGCTCATGTATAGAGCTCTAATCATTCCTTCATTAATTGGAGGATTCTTTTCAAGTTGTCTTTTGAAATAGAATCTCGCTCCGAAGAATCCGGCGACTAATCCGACCACTAAGGCAACAACGATAAGTCCAATTGCTAATCCAACTGACATCATATTCTCGTTATCTCCTAGGCTCTTCCGTCGTAATCACCATTGTCTGTTCTTACAAGAACAGTTTCACCTTCTTCGATGAATAATGGGACTCTAACTTTTAAACCGGTCTCAAGTTCAGCATCTTTCATTGCTTTATTAACTGTGTCACCTCTAATAGCTGGTTCGCAGTGTGTAATTTTTAAAGCAACCTTTGCTGGTAAGTTGATACCAAGGATTTCTCCTTCATAACTGGTAATTTCAACGATTTCTTCGCCTTTTAAGAAGTTCATTTCCCAAGTTAATCTTTCTTTATTGATTTCAACTTGTTCATATGTTTCTTGATCCATGAAGCAAAGAGCATCTCCAGTATCATATAGATACTGCATTTGACGCTTGTCTAATCTAATGGTTTCGATAGCGTATCCACTATTGCGAGCCATTTCTGTGACAGCACCACTACGAAGATTTTTGACTTTGACTTTTGCGACCATCTTTCTCATCGCAGTTTTATTTAATAAAATGTCTAAAACTTGATAGATGTTACCTTCTTCGATGAAATAATTACCAGGTCTTAATTCAGTAACGTTAACCATAATTTAATTCCTTTCTTTATAAATTCCATTTGGTATTATACCAAATAATTAATTAGTTAAAAAGTGGTTAAATTTAAGCTCGAATTCCATGGAGGAATTTTGACCATGTCCAGGATACACTTTTGTTTCTTTTGGAAGGGTCTTGAGTTTTTCTAATGAAGCGTTAACCTTTCGATGATCTCCAGTTGGCAAATCATCTCTTCCAATCGACATATAAAATAGAGTGTCTCCAGAAATAAGTACTTTATTATTTATAAAATAATAGCAAACACTGCCTTCTGTATGAAACGGGGTGTGTATCACTTTAATTTGTTCTTCTTTTAATAAGTTTAAAACCTCTCCATCTTTGATGGTTTTAGGTTCTTTTTCCACTACGCACTGTGTATCTTCAAAATAAGAGCAATTGAGTTTTGGATTTGTTAATAAACTAACGTCATTTTCATGAATATAGATCTCGATGTCATATTCGTTAACTAGTCTATTAACTCCTCTTATATGGTCAAAATGACCATGAGTTAATAAAATGGCTATTGGTTTTAAAGAATTCTTCTTAAGATAGTTGATAACACTATCGTTATCTTGAGAAGGATCAATTATGATGGCAGAGTTATCAGCATCGCTTACAACGTAAGTGTTCGCAGATAGGTCATCATAATCGTTATAGAAGAATTTTTCGAATTTCATTTTTTCAAATAGAAAAAAATAGGGATGACCCTATTATTTTTTCTTCTCACGGTGAAGTGTTTTCTTTTGACAACGTGGGCAATATTTTTGTTTTTCTAAGCGATCAGGATTTGCCTTTTTATTTTTAGATGTGAGGTAGTTTTCTTCACCACATTCTGTACATTTTAATGTAATTGAGATTCTTTCTTCTTTTGCCATTGGATAGTCTCCTTAAATCGCTGAATATATTAACACATCAAATTGAATAATAAAAGTATATTTTTATTACTCACGATGCTAAAATACACGATATGAGAAAAAGAAACGAAACTCGACAGGTAAAAGTTGGTAATTTGTCTATCGGTGGGCAAGATAAAGTTGTCATTCAATCGATGTGCAATATCAAGACAGAAAACTACGAAGCTGTTGCCGCTCAAATCAATGAATGCAATGCATTGGGTGCTGAAATGATGAGAGTTTCTGTCATGGATATAGCTGACGCAAACGCCATTAAAGAGATCAAAAAGAGAATTTCTATCCCTTTAGTTGCGGATATTCATTTTGATTATCGTCTCGCTATTTTAGCAATGGAAAATGGAGTTGATAAAATTAGAATCAACCCAGGAAATATTGGAGATATTGAAAACGTCAAAAAAGTTGTTGAGTTAGCAAAAGAAAAGCACATTCCAATTAGAATAGGTGTCAATTCAGGATCGCTAGATAAGTCGATTCATGACTATTCTAGTAAATACACTGCTGAAAAATTAGTGGCATCAGCTAAAAAACATGTTGAAATACTCGAATCACTTGGTTTTTATGACATAGTCATATCCTTAAAAGGATCCAACGTTTTAGAAACTGTTGAAGCTTATCGACTCGCTTCTGAAACTTTCCCATATCCATTACATTTAGGTATAACAGAGGCCGGTTATAAAGAAATTGCGGTTATTAGAAGCGCTGCTGGATTAGCGCCTTTATTACTAGACGGGATTGGAGACACTATCAGAGTGTCCATTTCTGGAGATCCTAAAGAGGAAATTATTGCTTGTAAGCGATTGCTTCACGACTGTGGATTATACCCAAATTATCCAACCCTTGTCGCTTGTCCAACATGTGGAAGAACTCAAGTTGATGTCGAGAAGGTCGCTCGTGAGGTCATGAAGTATTTAGAAACTATCAACAAACCAATTCATGTCGCGGTTATGGGCTGCATTGTTAACGGACCAGGAGAAGCAAAAAACGCTGACATCGGTATTGCCGGAGGAAAACACGAGTTTGTTATCTTTAAAAAAGATAAAGTAATTAAAAAAGTCCCAGAAAGCGAAGCTATCGGGGCTTTAATAGAAGAAATTGAGAAGCTTTAAGCTTTTAACTTAGCCTCAGTTTGAAGGATTGGCTCATCACCTCTCCAATTAGATTTATATTCACCGCTCCTTAACATTTCAATCTCTTGTTTGTAAGGGGCTTTTTCATTGATGTAAGGAGTTTCGAGAATCTTTGGGATATTATCGAGTTTTGGATGATGACACACTTTATATAAAGTGTCAAATCCTAAATATCCATAGCCAATGTTCTCGTGACGATCTTTATGAGCGCCAATTGGATTTTTGGTGTCATTAACGTGTACGCATAAGAGCCTGTCTAGTCCAATAATTCTATCAAACTCATCTAAGATATGGTCAAAATCGCTAACATCGTATCCAGCATCATTTATATGACATGTATCTAAGCAAACGCCTAATCTATCTTTGTGTTGGCATTTATCAATAATCATTTTGATTTGTTCAAAAGTAATACCAATTTCATGGCCTTTGCCCGCCATAGTTTCTAAGGCGATTCTTACATTAGTTCCATCGGTTGCTAAAACAACATCTAAAGCTTTTGCTAAAGCAAGAATTCCATTTTCTGCTCCCATGCCAACGTGGCTGCCTGGGTGAAGGACCATCATTGTCGCACCAAAAGCCGCGCTTCTTCTAAGTTCGCTTACAATTGTGTTAATAGATAATTCCCATAAGTCTGGTTTAGTATAATTCGCTGCATTGATAATATATGGAGCGTGAACCACTAACTTAGTTTCATCGATTCCAGCTTCTTTTAGAAGCTTTCTGCCCTCTTCAATCTTTAGTCTCTCTAAAGGTAAGCGATAAGTGTTTTGTGGAGCGCCTGTATAAAACATAAATGTGTTTGCTCCATAAGAAAGCGCCTCTTTAACGCTTCCTAAATAAAAGTCAGGTGCACTGAGGCTCACGTGACTACCAAGGTATATTTCTTTATTTGCCATAACTTGTTATTTCCTTTGGATATGTTAACATATTTTTATGCAAATTACTCTAATTAAACCTCAAGGATTTTGTGGAGGAGTCACTAGAGCGGTCTCCTTGGCGAAGAAAGCCAAAGAAGATCACCCAAGTAAAGATATATATATCTTAGGCATGCTCGCCCACAATCAGACATTGATTGATGATCTTTCTAAACAAGGTTTTATTACCTTACTAGGTAATGAGGAAGAAGAGATTAACAAACTAAAAAAAGGTGATGTCATAGTTTTTACTGCGCACGGACATAGCGAGTATTTAGATAACCTAGCGATTTCAAAAGGTTTAATAACTTATGATGCGACATGTTTTAAAGTAAAAAGCAACTTAGAGAAAATTCAAAAAGAAATCGAAGACGGGCATCAAGTCATTTATATCGGCCAAAAGGGTCACAAAGAAACTGAAGCAGCGTTATCCATTTCTCCACAAGTATCATTGTATGATACTAAACTACTAATTAACTACTATTTAATTACTGATAAAAATCCATATGTCATCAACCAAACGACGCTTAATTATTATGAGTTAACGAGATTTTATGATGACATTAAAAAGCATATTCCGGGCGCTAGATTTGAAAATGAGATTTGTGATGCGACTAGATTAAGGCAAGAAGCTATGCTTCATATTGATAAAGATGTCGAATTAATCGTTGTCGTTGGGCACAAGAAATCCAGTAACACAAATAGATTATTTGATATCGCTAAAACCCATTATCCTGACGCACTCGTGATGATGGTTAACGATGTTGAAGATATGAAGGTATTTGATTTATCTTTGATAAAAAAAGCCGCCATTGCGTCTGGGGCTTCTACACCAAGTTATATAGTTGATGAAATTTACGAGTACTTATCTAAATATGACTCTAGGTAATTTCTCGTGATCAACCATCTTTATTTCTAAAGTTGGGTCGAATTCAAGAAGTAATTTATTCATCTGTCTGATGAATATTTTTTCTATTTCATGAGGCATATCTAAATAGTTGTATTTAGCATTTACAATTTCTCTTCTTATATGATGAGGGGCATCTCCAGAAATAAAAATGTCATAGCCGCGTTCTTTAGCTAAAGTGTATCTACCACTTCCCGCTCCTCCAACTATCGCGACAGTTTCAATTTCTTCTTTTCCACTATTGATTAATAGTGAGTAGTCGACATTTAAGGCGTTATTAGCATATTTAGCAAAATCACTAGCTTTCATAGCGCGAGGGAGTTTTCCTCCTCTCATCATCATGTCTCCTTCGACAACTTTTACATCTTGTAAACCAAGCGCTTCAGCTAAGGCATCATTCATTCCATCTACACCAATGTCAAAGTTTGTGTGCATAGAATAAACTGGATAGCCAAGAGAATCTAATAAGTCACTTAACTCCTTTTTACTAGGATCTCTTTTAAAGACTTTTGCTCGTGTGCCATAAATAAATGGGTGATGAGTTAAAACTAAATCTGGCTTAAATTCCTTTATTAAAGGAAGCGTTTCCCAATCGCAATCTAAACATAAGAAAATTTTATGAACTTCGTTAGGAAGCTTCCCAGTCATAAGTCCGACGTAATCATGATTCATTCTGGCATAGCGTTTTGGGAATCTTTTAGAAAGGTAACGTAATAGTTTCATCGTATTCATAAAACTTGTCTAATCCTTTCCTTTTCACTATTGAGTTTTGAGATTCTCTCCTCAGGAAGTTCTTTCTTTTCCAAGATTTTATCAATTTGAGCAATTCGATATAAGCATTTGTCTTTAAATTCAACAGATTTGCTTGTTCTTAATATTGGACCAAATTCAAAATCTTTATCATCTAAATATTTTTGTTCGCCTTTGGCGAATTTGATGATTTCATAATAGATTTCATCTTCGTGAACAATTGCTTCGTTTTGAATATAAAAGCCGAGTTCACAAACTTCTTTTCTAACTTCAGGAACAGCGTTATGAGCGTCGACAACGATATATTTCACATGAGCAAGTTTTTCTTTGTGACTCTTTAAAATATCAATGACTGTTTGCCCTCCCATCCCGGCGATAACAACTGTTGTTACATCGGTTGGAAGTTGACTAATACCATCAGAAAACATTGGAATGACGTTGTCCACTGAGATTTTGCTTTTAGCAATTTCTTTTACAAGCCTATTATACGGGCCCTTTTTATTTTCGATTGCATATCCTTTAGATATTCGGCCACTTTCAAATAAGGAAATAACTAATTTCCCATGATCACTTCCAACATCAGCAATTACCGATGTGGATATCATATTCGCAACAGCCTCTAATCTAGCGGATAATTTCATTATATGTTACGGTAGTCCCCTAATTTTTTACGTCTTGTTGGATGTTTTAATTTCTTAATCGCTTTCGCTTCGATTTGACGAATACGTTCACGAGTAACACCAAATTCTTTTCCAACTTCTTCAAGAGTTCTTGGTCTATTGTCATCTAAACCATATCTGAGTCTTAAGACTCTTTCTTCTCTATCAGTTAAATCTTTCAAGATAGAATCAAGTTCTTCTTTTAAGAGTTTTTTGGTGGTGTATTCCACTGGTGATTCATTATCTTTATCTTCGATAAAATCAATTAAGTGAGAGTCATCTTCTTCACCGATTGGGGTTTCAAAAGAAACTGGTTCAAGAGCAATTCTTTGAATCTCACGAATTCTTTTTGGAGTAAGTTCTCCACCCATCGCTTCAGAAATCTCTTCAGCGGTTGGATCTCTATCTAAATCTTGGATGAGTTGTCTTTGAACACGAGTCATCTTATTGATCGTTTCCACCATGTGGACTGGAATACGAATGGTTCTGGCTTGGTCAGCAATCGCTCTGGTGATTGCTTGTCTAATCCACCATGTAGCGTAAGTTGAAAACTTAAATCCTTTTGTATAGTCGAATTTATCAACAGCCTTCATTAAGCCAAGGTTACCTTCTTGGATAAGGTCAAGGAATAACATTCCTCTACCAACATAGTGTTTTGCAATGTTGACAACCAAACGCAAGTTAGCATTAATAAGTCTTTGCTTTGCTTCTTCATCGCCTTCAAGGATTTTAGCGGCTAAGATTGGCTCTTCTTCAGGTTTTAATAATTCGTATTTACCAATTTCTTTAAGATAAATCTTAACCGAGTCGTTAACTTTAACATCTCCACCGACGGAAAGGTCTAAATGGTCAATATCAAAATCAAGTTCTTCTTCTCCAGCGTGTTCTTCATCGTCCTCAAAGAAGTCATCATCTTCAGCCTCATCGAGGTTCATCTTGGATTCGTCAAATTCTTCGTCGAGGTCTTCTTCCTCTTCACTTTCATCACCGATAACTTCGATGTTTTGCTTTGCAAAGTATTCAATTAAATCATCGACGACATCGTCCTCGATTTCATACATGTTCAATTCATCATAGATATCACTTTGATCAATTGAATCTCCATTAGCGCGTGCTTTTTTAACAAGCTTAGCTTCAATTTCCGCTAAGGTCGCTAATGTTTCATTGTCTCTTTTTTTAGTTTTTGCAGCTTTCTTCTCAGCAGGTTTTGCTGCTGCATCTTTTCTTGGTCTTCCCATTGTCATACTCCCTTTCCAATAAGATTCACAAATAATCTAAATTATTTCTTTTTAATCATTTCCCTTCGACGGAATTCAGCGATGATCCTTGCTTTCTCTAATTCGCTTTTTCCTTTCAAAGAGTCATTCAACATATCTTCAGATGTGATTCGATTCTTTTCAGAATCTATAGTTGATAATAAATTATCAAGTAGTTGTTTATTACATTCGTCTGGATGAGTTTCAATAACTAGTGATGATAAATCATTTAAGATTTCATCCTTGTTTTCTAAGTCGCTATTTTCGACTAAGACCATCACTCCACTTACGTCCATATCATCATGGGTTAAAGCGTATTCAACCATGAAGTTTGCAAGTTGACGGTAGATGTCATCGTAGAAACCACCGACATTTTGCTCATAAAAGGCCACTGCAGCCTTATTTCTACTCATTTGGTATAAAAGCTCACGCTCCGCCGTTACGAGCTTCTGAAGGGCTTCTCTTTCAGGGTGGAAGTTTTGAAATAGATTTTTTTCCACTTTAAGTCCTTCACCAGTTCTAGCTTGCATCCTTGCTTGTTTTACAAGAGATCTAATTGATTCAACGTTGAATCCAGTAATTTGAGATAGTTTTCTTAAATAAGAATCTAACTCTAATTGGCTATTTAAGTTCGCTAAGATTGGTAAGAATTGCTTAACAAGAGCCTTCTTCTCTTCCACTGTTTTTAATGGATTGCTACGCAAATAATAGTTAAGAGCGAAATCATTATGAGAAACCATCTTATTAAGATATTCCTCTAAGGCCTTAGGTCCATCTTCGTTAAGTATTTCGTCTGGATCCTTTGAAGAGCCTTGATTATCCACTACTCTAAATTGAATTCCGTTAGCTGATAGCACTTTAGCAATCTTCATCATCGCGCTTTGTCCAGGTAAATCGCCATCAAGACAAAGTCTTAGTTCAACGTTCAACGTTCTTAATAAGGCGATTTGTTCACTGGTTAACGCCGTTCCCATAATTGCTACTGCAGCATCTATACCGATACGGGCTAACGCATATACATCCATAAAGCCCTCACAAATATAGATGTATCCTTTTAGTTTTGCCGCTTCTTTAGCAATATGGAAATTGTATAGATTATTTGACTTATGAAACAAGTATGTTTCAGGCGAATTCATATATTTCGCTGTATCGTCGTTAACCAATCTTCTTGCGCTGAAGCCAATAACATTTCCATCTGGATCACAAATCGGGAATGTCACACGCCCTTCATTCATATCAGCGTATGAACCTCCACCAATCATCTTGGCGATTCCAGTATCTTCAATGGTTTTGATTGAGTGCCCTTTCTTTTTAAGAAACTCAATTGTTGATTTGCCGTCTTTATTGGCGTAACCAAGTTTATATTTGTTCCTAAGAACGGTATCTAAGTGTCTAGATTCTAAATAATCCAAACCAGCTTTGCCTTCAGGTGTATTAAGAGAAAATTGATAATACAAATTAAGGTCATATAAGCACTTAAGCAGAGCTTCTCTTTTTTCATCGACCTTTTTAGGGCGAGAAATATTATCTAAACCAGCGGGATGATAATCGCATATATCAGCGACTTTCTTCATCGCCTCTCCATAGGAGATGTGCTCATATTTTTGAACAAAGGTAATCGCGTTACCACCAGTTCCGCAAACAAAGCACTTAAACATCTTCTTTTCAGGAGACACAACCAAAGAAGGATTCGTATCGTCGTGGAATGGGCAAACCGCCTTATAGTTTCTTCCTTGTTTATACAAGGTGAGATAACTTCCAACAACTTTCACGATGTCCGCATGGTTCAATATATCTTGTGCAATGCTAACGCTACTATTGTCCATATAACTTTGTTATAAATCTACTAATTTATTACTAATTTAATACTACGATTAGAAAAACACTTTCTCAGATAAATATTTTTCAAGATCTGCGATTGGCATTCTAACTTGATTCATAGAATCACGGTCACGAACAGTTACTTGGTTATCTTCCAAGGAATCAAAGTCAACTGTCACGCAGAATGGTGTGCCAACAGCGTCTTGACGACGGTATCTTTTACCAATACTACCAGTGTCATCATAGATGACTGGCATATATTTGCACAAAGCCTTTTGAACTTCTCTAGCTTTTTCTTCTAGCTTTTTACTTAACGGTAAAATTGCAGCCTTAATTGGCGCAACAGCTGGAGAAAGATGCATAACGATACGAGTATCGTTTTCACCAATTTGTTCTTCATCATACGCATCACATAAGGTCATAAGAACCAATCTATCTAGACCAACAGATGGTTCGATACAATATGGAACAAACTTTTCGTTGGTTTCTGGATCGAGATATTCTAAAGACTCTCCACTATATTCCATATGACGTTTTAAATCGTAATCGGTACGATCAGCGATACCCCAAACTTCTCCCCAACCAAACGGGAATAAGTATTCAATATCAGTTGTGCCTTTTGAATAAAAGGCAAGTTCTTCTGGATCATGGTCACGGTATCTTAAACGATCACTTCTAATGCCTAAATCATTAATGAAAGTTAAACATTCCTTTTTCCAATGTTCAAACCATTTCAAGTCTTCTCCTGGTTTGCAGAAAAATTCCATTTCACATTGGTCGAATTCACGAGTTCTAAAAGTCATTTGACCTGGAGTGATTTCGTTTCTAAATGCCTTACCGGTATTACAGATACCGACAGGTAATTTTCTTCTTGTTGTTCTTATAACATTTTTAAAGTTAACGAAAACCCCTTGAGCGGTCTCTGGTCTTAAATAGACTACTGACTTGCTATCTTCTGTCACACCAATATGAGTTTTAAACATCATATTGAATTGACGAATATCGGTGAAGTTTTCACTGCCGCAGTTAGGGCAAGCAATATGATTAGAACGAATATATTCCATCATTTGATCATTAGTCATTGATGTTACTGGGGCTTTTGGGTCAGCCTCCTCAATTAAATGATCCGCTCTAAAACGTTGTTTACATTTCTTGCAGTCGATTAATGGGTCGTTAAATGTTGAAACGTGCCCTGTAGCTTCCCAAACTTTAGGATTCATCAAGATTGCTGCGTCGATTCCAACATTAGTTGGACTTTCTTGAACAAATCTCTTCCACCACATTCTTCTAATGTTGGATTTGATTTCGCTTCCTAACGGACCATAGTCCCATGTATTTGATAAGCCACCATAAATTTCACTTCCTTGAAAATAATAGCCAGAAGTAATTAAGTGACTACATACTTTGTCAAAACTATATTCACTCATAGTGATATATCCTCCAAAAAACGTACGCCAAAAAGTCTATAGGTAAAAACACTACTTGTCAACACATTATGAGTGTAGTTTGATTAAGATTTATAACAAGCAGTCAAAAGACTGTAGATCTGCACCATTAACATCTAACATGAAGCGTTTCATCTTCATTAAGACACTAATCTTATCTTCTTTAGTGAATCTATCATCCCACTCGTTAAAATAATCGTTAACGGAGAAGATGTATCTAACAAACTTTAGTTGGTTAGGAGTTAAATCTCTTTCAATCGTATCATCTAGACAATTTCGGCAGACAAACCCACCTTCGGTCATATCAAAGGCAACGATGTCTTTTTTGCTACCACATCTAACGCATTTATCGACAACAAATTCCATTCCTGCCTTTTTAAGGCAACGAGCAAAATATACCGCTACACAGGACAATTTATCTTTCACACTTCGTAAAGAAGCAAGCGCGGATTCTAGCTCATCAAATAGAATTGGCCTTTCATCCTCTTCGACTGCGTTAAGGGTGATGTCCGCTAAATTTGCGATTCCAGATAAATAATCAAATCCATCATTTCCATTTAATGGAGATGAAATAATCTTCGCTTCTTTTAGGACAGGGTATTTATATTTACCTTCGATTAGTTCGATGTCGGCGAATGTCAAAATATTGTTCATCCACACATATGGGCTTTTTGGATCTTGCCCATTTTTAACTTTGAATGAAATTGAGCGATCTTCGCATATCGCTGTATAAATTAAATCTTTCTCTCGATACTTCGAGATTTTTAATATGATTGCTTTCATTAATTTGCTTTGTATTTATATCCGTAAGCTTGGAGAAGATTGTCATCGTTTCTCCAATTTTCTCTAACTTTTACTTCTATAGAGAGGTCAACTGGCTTACCTAATAGCTTTGCTATATCATGAGTAGAACGCTCACGAATGGTCTTAATCGTCCTTCCGTTAGCGCCGATAATAATTCCTTTTTGAGAAGCTTTTTCAACGATGATGCTTGCGATAATCTCCACTGGTTCACTCTCCCATTCAATGTTATGAACGTAAATAGCGACGCAGTGAGGAACTTCGTCTCGAAGCATTTTTAAAAGCTTTTCACGAATGATTTCTTTGATTTGGAAAACATTATCTTTATCAGTTATCTCCCCTTCAGGATAATATTCTGGGCCTTCTGGGAGGAGTTTTTTGACTAATTCGATTAAAGAGTCAATATTGAACTTTTCGCTTGCCACAAGGTCAATAAACTCGCTTTGTGGGAATTTTTGACGATAAATCTTTTTAAGCTCTTCAGCTTTGTCTATTCTAGTGAGATCAATTTTGTTAAAAGCAATAACTAAAGGAGCGCTATTAATATCGAGGTGTTCGAGCAAGAAATCATCTCCTACCCCGTAAGGGCGAGAAGAATCGACCACAAGGATATTAACATCCGCACTATGGGCGCTAGAAAAAGCCATATTGTTCATTTCAACACCTAGTTGAGCGTGAGGTTTATGTATACCTGGAGTGTCGATAAAAATAATTTGGCTATCTTCGTCTCGATAAATGCCTTTAATTGTGTTCCTGGTCGTTTGACTTTTGTCGGTAACAATCGCCACTTTTTTATTAAGTATGGCGTTTAAAATGGTCGATTTACCAACGTTAGGATGACCTAAAAGAGTGACAAAACCTGATTTCATAAAATAATTATTTTAAATCGTCAGCAGAGAACGCAAATGGAAGTAATTCTTCAACATTTGTTTCTTTGAAATCTCCCTTTAAATTTGTCATATAGATTGGAGCAGATTTTGGAAAAAGTTCGCTGATAACTTGGCGGCACGCTCCACAAGGAGAACAAGGTTCATCAGTATCAGCAGATAAGGCTAAAGCGACAAAATCTTCCTTTTTATAACCGTTCATCATCGCATTATATAATGCGTTTCTTTCAGCACACATACATAATGGATAAGATGAATTTTCCACATTAGCGCCTAAAAATACTTTTCCATCTTTAGTTAATAAAGCGGCGCCAACTGCAAAACGGCTATATGGTGAATAAGATAAGCCTCTAGCTTTTTTAGCCTGTTCAATTAATTTTTCTTTTTCCATAGTTACACTCCTACCTTTGTTAAGATTTTATCTTGAAGTTCAAACATTACTTTTTCATCTTCTTCATTCATGTGGTCGAAACCGAGCAAGTGAAGAAGACCATGCGTAAATAAAAACTGTAATTCTCGATCTAAACTATGTCCATATTCCTCTGCTTGCTCTTTAGCTTTATCGACGGAGATATAAATATCTCCTAACGCCACCATCGACTTAGAATGTAAGAGTTTTTCTCTATTTGGGTCATTATCCAAAAAAGCAAAACTAATCACATCTGTTGGACGGTCAATATTACGATATTTCTTGTTGATCTTGTGAATGTATTTATTGTCAACAAAACTCGCAGAGACAATCGGTTCAAATTCATACTGTAAGGTCTTTAAAGCAACCTCCATGATTTTGAGGTATTTCCTTTCATATTCTTCAAAACCCTCATATTTAGAATCGAAATCTAGTTCCATATCAATTATCTTAACATAGATAATTAGTTCATTCTATTGATTTGTGATTCTCATCGATGATAAATTCATCGATTGAGTTCACTAATTTCGACTTATGATAATCGTATTCCTCCATTTCTTTTGAATAGGAGAAAAGTTTAGTGAAGTTGCCCTTTAGCAAAGTTGCGATACATGCAAAGAAAATTACATAAGTAATATCGACAAGTCCTTTTAGACTCATGGTGAGTAAACTCACCAATAAGACAACTCCAATTTCAACATAAGTTAAGGCATTTCTACCTAGTGCAAGATTATAGGCGAGTTCATGAGCCTCATCTGTCTTGCATTTGAATTGAAAATCATTCTTTACGTCATTAATTTCATTTTCAATCTGCACTATTTTTGTGTTTGCTTCTTCAAAATATGGTGAATAGAAGAATGCTTCAACAAAGGCGAACAAAAGCGGAATCAAAATATAGATTAAGTTTCTAAGCTCGTTAGTAAGCAAAATCATAATCATAAATACCGAGACGAGTGTGTAGTAGATAAAATTTGGGAGTATAGATAAAGACACTCGTCGATATTTCTCAATGTTTTCATATATTTCTCTATAAGAGAATTTAATAGTTAGGAACTTTCTAGAATAAATAATTGTATCCATTCGTTTCATCGCTTTCACTAACGCTGCTCGATAGATGATTTCAAAAATCAAAAATCCAGCTAATAAACCGATAGGAATATATAGCGGATAAGACTCAGTTAAGAAATAAGTACCCGCTAATAAAGACACTCCACTAAGAGTTTGTAAAATTGGCAAAACAACCTTATCTTTTTTGGCAATATAATCAGGAAAAGTGATTGGACATTTTGTTTTAACAAAATTTTCCACCAAAATCACATTTCCGCTCCACATTTTCACAAACGTCTCAATCGGTTCTTTTTTGTGCCCGAGCGCAGGATCAAAATAATATACTTTGTTATGCGCGACTTTCTTAATAATGACGCTATGGAGTTGACCTTTCTTAACTTTGATGTTTGTTAATAACGGCCAACATTTCTTGTTTTTGACAACCTCATGAAAATTGTCTGGTTTGACCCCTATCGCTTCTACATTGTAAGATCGCGCTATTTCAACAATGTCTTTAAAACTGTAGCACTTTGTTTGATCACCGGGCAAATAAAGATACTTGCGGTCTTTGTGTAGATGTGCGAGAAGGATTTTTAAGCAGGTGAACGCACAGTCAGATTCACCTAATTGGGATATAAAATACATATGCCTCCATTCTGAGAGAAACATAAAAGTCCTCTCATATATATATGGAAATACATAGTATTTCCTAGGGCACTTTTCAGAAAAATTTAAAAAATTTCTTAAAATATTTTTATGAAAAAAGAAAAAGACCCAAAGGGTCTTATTTTTTGAAGAATTTTTTGAACTTCTCAAACGGTGAATCGCCGGCTTTCGTATTTGCGCGGTATTGTTCGAGAGCTTCTTTTTGCTTTTTGGACAAGCTAGTCGGACTCTTGATTAGTAAGTGGACATATTGATCTCCTGGCTTACCAGTTCTTAAATCTTTAATACCTTGTCCCTTCATTCTAAGGATTTGTCCTGGTTGAGTTCCTTCTGGGATGGTGAGAATCATCTCTCCATAGACAGTTGGCACTTCAATTTTGGTTCCAAGAATTGCATCGACAAAGTCGATTGGGACTTCAAGATGGATATCGTTTTTATCTCTTTGGAAGAATTGATGTGGCTTGACACTGATTTCAACATATAAGTCTCCATGTCCTCCACCGTTTTGTCCAGCTCCTCCATAACCTTGGAGTCTAATTTGTTGACCGCTGGCAATTCCAACTGGAATATGAATCTTCGTGGTCTTCTTTACGCGGTGAGTGCCGCTTCCTCCACAGGCAGAACATTTCTTTGAAATGATTTTGCCTTTTCCTCCACATGTTGGACAGACGACTTCGGTATCGACAACTCCGAATAAGCTTCTTTGTTGTCTGGTAACTGAGCCTCTTCCTCCACAGGCGGTACAAGTTGAAATGTCGCTAGGAGATTCCGCACCGGTTCCGTGACAATGTGGACATTCTTCATCAAAATCAAATGATATTTCTTGATCCTTTCCGTTGACGACATCCATGAAATCAACACGTAATTTCATTAAGACATCATCGCCTCTAATTGGACCAGTTCTTCTTCTGGTGGATCTAGCTCCTCCTCCAAAGAATTGTGAGAAGATATCTCCTAAATTGATGTCTTCTCCACCGAATCCTCCTCCAAAGCCGCTGAATGGATTACCTCCAGCTGGGCCTCCTCCGGTTTGTTCAAATGCAGCATGACCAAATTGGTCATAAGCGCTACGCTTTTGATCATCGTAGAGAATATCATAGGCTTCTTGAACTTCTTTAAATTTAGCTTCATCCCCAGTTTCTTTATTATCTGGGTGATATTTCTTAGCCAATTTACGGTAAGCAGATTTTATTTCATCTTTTGATGCACTTTTATTAACACCAAGGACTTCATAGTAATCTCTTTTGGCCATACTTTTTCCTTTCTATTCCAACTAAAGAGGGCATTAGCCCTCCTTATGGAATTTGTAATAGTTAATTACGCTTTATTCTTATCAGAGAAATCAGCGTCTACGACATCATCAGGATTGCTTCCTGGGGTCGCACCTTGACCATTATTAGCGTTTTGTGCATTAGCTTGAGCGTTTGCCATATATGCAGCGGCTTGCTCTAATTCACCAATACGTTTTTTAAGGGTTTCGATATCGTTATTATCTAACGCGGTCTTTAACTCATCTCTTAATTTTTGAGTTTGTTCTTTTTGAGCAGGATCTAAGCTATCGCCTTTTTCTTGTAAAGAAATGTCGATATCGTTAATTAAGGTTTCAGCCTTGTTCTTAATTTCTGTTTCTTCTTTACGTTTGGCATCTGCTTCAGCGTTTTCTTCGGCTTCTCTAACCATTCTATCGATATCTTCTTTAGATAATCCGTTAGAACCAGTAATAGTAATTTGTTGTTCTTTTTGAGTATCTAAGTCTTTAGCGGAAACTTTAACGATACCGTTAACATCGATAGAGAATGTAACTTCAATTCTTGGTTCACCACGTCTTGCTGGTTTAATACCAGTTAATTGGAAGTGACCTAAGAGTTTATTGTCATGGGCCATTGGACGTTCGCCTTGATAGACCATGATATCAACAGCAGGTTGATTATCTGCCGCAGTTGAGAAGACTTGTGATTGAGTGGTTGGAATTGTGGTGTTTCTCTTAATAAGAGGAGTGAGGACTCCACCTAAGGTTTCAATACCTAAGGTTAATGGAGTGACATCGAGAAGGACAACGTCCTTAACATCACCACTGACAACACCACCTTGATAGGCTGCACCGATAGAAACAGCTTCATCTGGGTTGACAGATAAGTTTGGTTTCTTGCCGGTTAAGTTAGCCACTAATTCTTGGACTGCTGGCATACGGATAGAACCACCGATTAATAAGACTTGATCAAGCTCACTTGCGGAGATATGCGCATCGCTTAATGCACGTCTAACTGGTTCTTCACATCTCTTTAAGAGATGTCTTGTTAAATCTTGGAATTTCGCACGAGTTAATGTAGTTTCAAAGTTAACTGGTCCTGCACTAGTCATGGAAATAAATGGTAAGGAGACGACTGTTTCTAAGGATGAAGATAATTCAATCTTGGCCTTTTCTGCAGCTTCTCTAATTCTTTGTAAGCTTCCTTTATCGGAAATATCAACGCCAGCTTCAATCTTGATTTGGGCTTTGATGTAATCTGCTAAGACTTGATCCCAGTCATCACCACCTAAACGGTTATCTCCAGCGGTAGAGATGACTTCGAAGGTTCCGTCTCCGATATCAAGGATTGAAACATCGAATGTTCCACCACCTAAATCGAAGACTAAAATCTTCTCAGATTTTTCAGTTTGTAAGCCATACGCTAATGCGGCGGCGGTTGGTTCGTTAATAATTCTTACGACATCCAATCCAGCGATTTGGCCAGCATCTTTTGTCGCTTGTCTTTGGGCATCGTTGAAGTAAGCAGGAACAGTAATGACTGCCTTATCAACTTTGTGTCCAATGTTACTCTCAGCATATTTCTTCATGTAAGCGAGAACTTTTGCAGAGATTTCTTGTGGGGTGAAGTCTTTGTTCACACAGTTGATGTGAACCTTTTCTGCAGTACCCATCTTTCTTTTAATAGAAGAGACGGTGTCTGGGTTGGTGATCGCTTGTCTTTTAGCAGCGTTACCAACGATTTCTTCACCATTAGCCTTAAAGGCTACAACAGATGGGGTGGTCATTGTTCCTTCTGGAGAAGGGATGACTTTGACTGTGCCATCAGCTTGTAAATAGGAAACAACTGAGTTTGTTGTTCCAAGGTCGATACCTAAGATAATTTCTTTTGCCATAATTAATTTCCTCCTATGCTTCAGGGATTTCTGAGCTTTCTTTTTCTTCTATAGGTTTCACAACGCTCACCTTAACCATTGCTGGTCTAATGATGTGGTCATGAAGTTTATAACCTTTTCCGTAAACTTTAAGGACGAGATTGTCCTTTTCACCAACTTCAGTGTCGACGGCGTTCATCACTTTTGGATCGAACTCTCCACCAACTTCTGGAGTGATTTCATTTATTCCTTCGTTTTCAAGAACACTTACGAGGTTCTTATAAACGTATTGGAATCCAACTAAATAGTTTTTCAAACCTGGATCACTAGGTTCATTTGCAAGTGCGAGATAGAAACTATCTAACACTGGAAGTAAATCACTAATGAATCCTTCTGTACGATACTTCATCGCTTCTTTATAATCTTTTTCAAGATTATTTCTTAGATTCTTCGTATCAGCGTAAGCTCGATAGTATTCATTTTTCCAATGATCGACTTCCGCTTTCAATTTTTCTATTTCTTCATTTAACTTTCTGTTTTTCTTTTCTTCTTTTTTATTTGGAACTTCTTGAATATCAGGATTGTCCATTCTCATTACCTCCTTTATCTCCGAAATATTTCTCTAATTCATCTGCGAGGATTTCAAGTGCGCTTAAGGCTTTGTCATAATCCATTCTTTTTGGACCGACTAAGGTAATTACACTATTGCCCTCATCACCAATTCTTACTTTAGTAGAGACCATCGCAACATCAGGGTTATTTTCAACATCACCAATGTTAACTTTGGTCACTCTTGGACCGTCGATTTCAAATTCTGATCCTTTTAGTAGTGATGCGTTGTCGAGTAATTTTATTACTCTTTGTAACGCTTCTGCATCATTTTTGAATTCTGGATGAGAGAACAATTCTTCTTTTCCATATAGGCT
Source organism: uncultured Caryophanales bacterium (assembly GCA_946612115.1). GTDB lineage: Bacteria > Bacillota_I > Bacilli_A > RFN20 > CAG-826 > UBA2450. Next base: position 211,598 of record CAMOEI010000001.1, read on the forward strand.
AAGACGATCTCCGGCAAATCTAACGAGCGTTTCTAATAATGCCTTATAGACAACATCATGAGAGACAACGTAATCCGCCATAATAGGTTTAATCGCTTCCATCTTATCGATTAATTCGGTAACTGGGGTTCCAACTAATCTCTTATTCATCAAATCGACACATTTGACCAAATCATCACGTTTAATCGATTCGGATAAGATGAAGGTTTTATTTTCAACGTATCCTTTATCGGTAACAAAGACCGCTGTTATGGTGTTATCACTAATTGGGATAAGTTGCACCGAGGCAAGCTTTTCAGTTTCTTCTTCAGTAGTAACCACGCTGACTAAGTTAGTCATGTGAGATATAATCTCACAACTTTGTTTGATTACTTCCTCAACACTTTTGACTTGATCTGAGAAGACACTTTGGAGTGAATATCTGAATTGTTCATCTAAGTTGTTATTTCTTAGATGTTCGCAATAATATTCATATCCTTTAGTAGAAGGAACACGTCCTGCGCTTGTATGAGGCTTTTCGAGATATCCCATCTTTTCAAGAGCGAACATTTCATTTCTAATAGTTGCGCTGCTATAAGGAAGACCATATTCTTCAATTAAGGTATGACTTCCAACTGGTTCAGCGTTTTTGATGAAATACTCAACAACATATTTCAAGATTGTTTCGCTTCTAGTTAACGCCATGATTGATCCTCCTTTTTAGCACTCACTTTTCCCAAGTGCTAATCTAATTATAGTCTAAGTGTTAGCACTGTCAACAAAAAAGTGCTAAAAATAAAAAATTACCTTTTAGGTAACATTTTAAAATGATAGGAGATTTTTCAATAATTAGTCGATTAAATCAAGCAAAATTTGATCCAAAATCATCATTCCATCAAAGGTTGGTTTAAGACATTCACCTTCAATATATAGATGTCTAGAATCAATATATGAATTAATCTTTTCTTCTTTTTCTTTGAATAAATCCTTATTAAATTTATTTTTAAACGATTTTAGATTAAGGCCGTCCGCTAATCTAAGGTTAAGCATTATTTGATATGTGATTTCATCTTTAGATGTTATTTTTTCGCTTTCACCTTGAAAATTACCCTTGAGGTATTCCTGAAAATTAGAACTATTTTGATAGCGAATATCACCAATATATCCACTAGCGGCATAGCCGATTCCATAATAATGCTCATTTAACCAGTACGTCATGTTGTGCTTACTCTCATAGCCCGCTATTGCCCAGTTACTCACCTCATAATGGCGATATCCTGCCTTTTCTAGTAACTGATTGACCATTTTATAGTTTTCATATGAAAAATCGCTATCAGGCTCTTTTATTTCATTTAAATAGAACACTGTGTGTGGATGAACGGTTAATGAATAACAAGAAATATGTTTTGGATTTAAAGAAATGATATTTGTGACATCTTGTTCAAGCATCTTTTTTGTAACGTTAGGTAAACCTAAAATCAAATCTAGATTAATGTTATCAATTCCATTTTCTCTTAATAACTCCACTGCTTTTTTAACATCCAAAAAAGTATGATGGCGGTTGATTGACTTAAGAATTTGATCATTTGTGGATTCAACACCGATGGAAACTCTATTAACCCCATATTTCTTCATCATCTTAATTTTATTAAGAGTTAGTGATTCAGGATTACATTCTATAGTGTATTCTTCTACGCCTTTAGTGAACGAATAGACCATTTTAAGTAGTTCTTCAAATAAATCGTCATCTAAAGAAGTTGGAGTTCCTCCACCAATATAGATTGTTTTTAGAGTCCCGATTTGTCGATATTCGAATTCTTTTTTTAGTGCTTTTAAGTAATCAACTCCGAAATTACGAAAATACTGCAACTTTGGAAAGTCGCAGTAATCACATAATGATTCACAAAAAGGTATGTGAATATATAAAGATTTTATATCTTTAATCTTCTTCATCCTTATAGTTTTCAATCTCAGACGCTAGCTTTTCATCGTCGATTGGTTGAAGAACACGCTTCACTTCTTCGTCAGCAATTTGTTCTTCAGTTGGTTTATCATCAGTTTTTAATTTTGGTCTTAAATATAAGTAAATCAAGAAAGCGATGACCGCAATAACGACAATAACCGCAATAATGATTACTAATACCAACCAAGTTTGGTTACCATTTCCCATAAATCAATCCTCACTTCCTCTTAATTGGGGTATAAACGAACTTTTTACCCACTAGTTGCTTTTCATAATAGCCATATTCGACTAATTTATCCATAGATGTACGTGCAGTTTCATACACACACTTTGTGGCTTTTTTATATTGTTCTATTGTATAGAACATTCCAAGGGTGCAATGTCTAGCGTAGAAATACGCTTGGCCCTTTTTCAATCTTACATCTAATTCAAGTAAATGTCTTTCTAATCTTTGAGCAGTTTTTTCATCTAACTCTTCTGGAATAAAACTGACCGCTAAACCAACTGGTTGAGTTTGGATAGGAGCAGGTGCAGACTTTTTCTCTTCAACTGCAGGAGCAGGTGCTACTTCTTTTATAGGCGCAGGTGCCGGTGTAGGAGTAGGGACTGGCTCAGGCTTCTTTTCCTCAGCCACCGGAATTGTGTATGTTTCTTTTGGCTCTTCGTCTAGTCTATAGAAATCATTTTTAATGATTTGAGTTGAATATTCCGCTAAAGAATCAAGGATCTTATAAGCTTCTTTTTCAACCAATTCTAGAGCAAATGTTAAGAAATAAGTAACGTCACTAGTTTGTTGGACCTCGTCAAAAATCTTTTGAACATAGACATCATTCTCATTTAAGAATGTCTCTAATGGAAAGAAGCTCGCAAATGTTCCTAATGAATAATGAGCAAGAATTGCTTTAGCGTAAAGAACAGCAATTTCTCTATTATAATTAGAGAATGGTTGAACAAATCTAATGTAATAATAAGCGATTAGTGCTTTAGATACGACACTTAAATTGGAGTTTTCAACAAAGTTGAATAAACCATCCATCATCTGCTCAATTAATACATGTGGAGCACTTCTATAAACACGCGAAATGACTGAGGAAGAATTGATATCTTCAAAGTCCTTTTCACGGTAGAAATAGGTTAATTCACTATCGCCAACTAATCTACTATATAATTCTGCCAAGAAATCGACATCAACGTTGTTGACGTGTTTATTAGCAATATATTGTAGAGCCGAGAAGTATCTATCAAGTTCTGAATTTGGTTCTCTACTTTGACCATTAATAACGTCTTTAATGCGATCTTCATCGCTAATAAGCATTGAACTCACACCAATATTTTGTAAACACTTTATAAAATAAAGTTGTCTAAAATGTTGCAAGTCACTATTAACTGGGGAGAGTTTATTATAATCGTTAAGTGCTCTACTTAATTTATTTTCAACTTCATTGAGTTTACTAGATACTGTTGGGCACAAACAGACTCGATATTGGTTCTTATCGATGCCTTTGATGCTTAAATATCGATAGAATAATGAACGATAAGATAAAATCTTATCCCAAACTCCATCAATCATCGAAATCTTTAATTCTCTAGAAACTTGTTGCTTAGTTGCGTAGACATTTTCAGTAAAACGCATTGCTAAATCGTTATTGGCCATATCTATTACCTCTAGGGTCATTATAAAAAAAGTAGATTCTACTTTCAATAAGAAACTAAAAAACCTACTAATTTTTTACCAACTTTTGACTAATTATCTTCTTCGTCAATCGATAAGATTGACATGAATGCTTCTTGTGGAACTTCTACAGATCCAACTTTCTTCATTCTCTTTTTGCCTTCTTTTTGCTTTTCTAGGAGCTTCTTTTTACGAGAAATATCTCCTCCATAACACTTAGCTAATACATCTTTTCTAACCGCTTTAACATCTACTCTAGCGATAATCTTGCCTCCGATTGCGGCTTGAATAGGTATTTCAAATTGTTGTCTAGGAATAACGGTCTTAATACGTCTGATAATTCCTAGGCCCCTGCTATATGCGTGTGGGCGATAAACAATACTGCTCAAAGCATCGACTACTTGCCCGTTTAATAAGACATCCATTTTGATTAAATCATTTGGACGATAATCTCCTGGTTCATAATCAAAGCTAGCATATCCTTTTGTGCAGCTTTTTAATTTATCGAAGAAATTGTAAACAATTTCACTTAATGGTAATTCATAGACTAGAATCATTCGAGTGTCATCAAAATATTGAAGGTCTAGATAGATGCCTCTTTTTTCTTGGCATAACTCCATAACAGGTCCGACATATTCTTTAGGTGTCATAACACTAGCGCGAACATAAGGTTCTTCGATTCTATTGATTTTGGATGAGTCTGGTAATTTAGATGGGTTATCAATATTAATGACTTCTCCGTTAGTCATCACTACGTGATATATAACCGATGGAGCCGTTAAGATGAGGTCGATATTGTATTCGCGTTCAAGTCTTTCTTGGATGACATCCATATGAAGTAGACCTAAGAAACCACATCTAAACCCAAAGCCTAAGGCTTGTGATGTCTCGGGAACAAAATGTAACGACGCATCATTTAACGATAGCTTTTCTAAAGCTTCTTTTAATTCTTGATAATCATCACTGTCGACAGGGTATAAGCCGCAATAAACCATCGGGTTTATGTTTCTATATCCAGGTAAAGCGGCAGATGCTGGTCTATCAAATAAGGTGACTGTGTCGCCAGGTCTAACATCCTTAATATCTTTGATTTGAGCGCAAATATAACCAACTTGTCCACACTTTAAAGTTTTTAACTTTATTTCATCAGGAGCTCTAATTCCTAATTCAGTGACGACATAGTCTTTATTTGACTGCATTAGTTTGATGTGATCTCCTACACTAACGCTTCCTTCTTTAATTCTCACCATGATGACAACACCACGATATGAATCGTAATAGCTATCAAAGATAAGTGCTTGTAATGGATTATCATCACTTCCGCTTGGAGCAGGAATTTCTTTAACGATTGACTCTAATAAATCGTGAACATGGAATCCGGTCTTAGCAGAAACTTCGACACTCTTATCAGCGGGGATGCCGATTCTTTTTTCAACTTCTTCTTTAGCCCATTCAGGCATCGCACTAGGCAAATCAACTTTGTTGATAACTGGAAGAATGGCTAAATCATTATCGATTGCGAGATAAACATTAGCGAGTGTTTGAGCTTCAACTCCTTGAGTTGCGTCCACTACCAAAACCGCTCCCTCGCAAGCTGCTAATGAACGCGATACTTCATATGTGAAGTCGACATGGCCGGGAGTGTCAATTAAATTAAATATATACGTGTGTCCATCATCAGCTTTGTAGGATAATGTAACTGCGTTGAGTTTAATCGTGATTCCTCTTTCCCTTTCGAGGTCCATAGAATCGAGAATTTGATCTTTCATTTCTCTTTGAGAAATCGCTCCGGTCATTTCTAAAATACGGTCTGCCAAAGTTGACTTACCGTGATCAATATGAGCGATGATTGAGAAATTTCTCGTATATTTTTGATCGAAATCCATAATTTCAAGGTGAATTATAACATAATGTTAATTTTTGAAAAATCTTTGTATTGCTCCTTGCATTTCTTCTATTGATAAAACAACTTCGTAGTCGCTCCACTCTTTCTTGAACAAGTCTTTATAGTCATTCCACATATATCTTTCGTCGATTAATAAGGCAACGCCTCGATCTGTTTCGCTACGTATTACGCGCCCGACTGCTTGCATGACTTTGTTCATGCCTGGATATATGTAGGCGTAAGCGAAACCGTTTTTGTCATCGAGTTTATATCTTTCGACGATTTCATTGCTTTCAAAATTGATTTTAGGCAAGCCAATTCCAACGATTGCTACACCGATTAATGAATCGCCAACTAAGTCGATTCCTTCTCCGAAAGCCCCACCAATTATTGCTAAAGCAATATTAGTGTTTTTTGTCTCTTTTTTGAAATGAGAAATGAAGTCGCTTTTTTCTTGCTCAGTCATATCTTTATTCTGAGTGTAGACATTAACGTTTTCTTCAAAATGAAGTTCACCTAAAAGATTGTCTAGATATTCATAGCTTGGCAAATAAATAAAATAGTTTCCTTTTTTGTGTGAGACAAAGGATTCTAAATATCTGGCAACTTCAGAATATGTTTTATCGCGATCTTTATATCTAGTTGAGATTTTTGGGGCAATTAAAAGTTTCAAATTTTCCTTTGGAAAAGGTGATGATAATGTCAATGTTGGATTGTTAGAACTTCCTCCCAAAACATCGACGTAATAGTTCATTGGAGATAATGTTGCCGAAAATAAGACGGTGGATCTGACCGCCATCATGTTAGCGGCTAAAAACCTAGAAGCGTCTAAGCAATATATTTTAAAAGTGATATTCTTTTCGATTTTAGAAATATATAAGAGAAATCTATCTGATATTAAATCAGATATTCTCACTAATTTATTTGCTTCGATATAGAAATCAGTGAGTTCTTTGCTAATGTCACTATTATGAGCTTTACTCTCTTCTTGATATAGCAAGATGAATTTTGCTAGGACTTTCATCAAACCCTCTGGGAGTTCTTCAACCTTACTATTACCGTGTGGAAAACGTAAATCCAAAATATCGAATTCATTTTCAATTTTCTTAAGAATTATTTTTATTCTCTTGTTAGGTATTTTTCTTTGAGCCTTTTTCGCATCCTTTAGTTGATTTAAAGAAATCGATGCTGAATACATCTCTTTTGAACGGTCTACTAAGTTATGGGCCTCGTCTACTAAAACAAGGTGTTCTGGATTAACGTCATCAAAATATCTCTTTAAGTAGGAAATTGGATCAAAGACATAGTTATAATCACATATGATTATATCTGTATATAAAGATAAGTCTAATTCCAATTCAAACGGACAAATTGAATATTTATTTGCGATATGGCATATCGTGTCGTAATCAAAATCATCATATCGAATAATCGATTCTTTAATGACATCTTTAATCTTGTTGTAATAGCCTTTAGTGAATGGACATTCATCAGGGTTGCACGCAACGCCTTTGCTAAAACAAATCTTTTCTTTAGATGTTAATATGACACTTGAAATATTTAAGTTTTTGTCTCTAAGAATTGATAACGCCTGATGAGCGCTTTCTTTTCCTGTTGCCTTTGCGGTCAAATAAAAGATTTTATTATTCTCCTTTTCTGGGAGGAATTTGATATATGGGAATAAAGTTGACATAGTCTTTCCTATTCCAGTAGGGGCTTCAACAAATAATTGTCCTCCGTGAGTAGCGACGCTATAAACGTATTTTGCGAGCTCTTTTTGCCCTTCACGATAAGAATCAAATGGGAACTCCAAATCTTTGATAGAAGCATTTCTACGCGCTGTATTTTCTAAAACAATGTTATAAAACTGGACGTACTCCTCTAATAAGGAATAAAGCTCTTTTTCTAAATCTGAGACAACATAGGTATATTGCTCAATGAGTTTTTTTGAATCTTTTCCTTGTTTGATGTAGGTGAGTCTAACATCAATTGATTCTAATTCCATGACCTTAGCAAACATATATGCATAGCATTTTGCTTGCCCTAAATGCCACTCAATGTTATTGTCGCGGAATTCTTCTAATTCCATAACGGTGGTTTTGATTTCATCAACAATATAGTGTTTTGAACTTTTTTTGATGATTCCATCCGCTCGACCTTGTAGAACAATCTCAATTCCATCGACATTAAAAGTTCTACTCAAAGCGTATTCTGAAATGTAATTATCACCTTGTTTAGATTGATATAAGGCATGTAAAAGAGTTCCTTCTTGCATCGAAGAACGATTAAAGACGCGATTATCAATATCGCCTTTTCTTAAAAGAAAGTCCACCAGTTGATGGACCGATAATTCAATTTTCGCTCTAGCCATTTATTTTAAATATTTTCCGAGTAAACCCTGGTTACCGTTAAGAAATGATTTATAGTCCATTCTATTTTTTCCTTCCTTTTGAAGTTCTAAAATGGAAACGATTCCATTATTTAATTGGACTTCTAAACCACTCTTGTCTGCCTTAACGATTTCTCCAACATTTCCTTTGATTTCATCAGAAACAATTTTGCATTTATAAATTTTTAATTTATTTTCATCTAAATAACAATAGGCCCCAGGAACATCTGAAAGGGCTCTAACCAATCCAAAAAAACGTTCCTTAGTGCCATTAATATCAAGTTTTTCTTCTTCTGGTTTAATGGTTGGACAAAAACTCACTAGAGAGTCATCTTGAGGAACTCCAGGCAATTTGCCATCTAAATAATCAGGCAAAGTTCTTAATATGAGTCTTAACGCCGCTTCACCCATCTTTTTAAACAAAGATGTGGAGTTGTCGTCTTCCTCGATAACAACTTCTTCTTTAGCGTACATCTCTCCGGCATCCATTTCTTTCACCATTTTCATCAAGGTCATGCCAGTAACTTTGTCATTATTCATTAAAGCGTATTGGATAGGCGCTGCCCCACGATATTTTGGTAATAAACTTCCATGAAGATTAATACAACCTCTTGTTGGAATGTCTAAAAGCCCTTGTGGGACGATTTGTCCATACGCCAATGTGACAATTACATCAGGAGCGATATCTCTAACAAATTCATAGTCTTTCCTAATTCTTTCTGGTTGATAAGTAGGAATATTATATTTATTTGCCACTGCTTTAGTAGGAACTGGTTCTAAAATCTTTTTTCTTCCAACTGGACGATCTGGTTGAGCAATAAGCGCAACAACGTTAAAACCATTTGAAATAAGTCCTTCAAGAACATAAGCGGATATTTCAGGAGTTCCCATAAAGATGATTTTTTCGCTTCTACTATTCATATATCTTTGATATACCCAAAAGTAATTATATACGCAAAGTCATCGTTTCTCAAACCAAAACAATATATAATGAGCGCATGAAGATTTTACTAGTGAGCGACACGCACGGAAAAAACGAGCTTCTCCCTTTGTTAGTCACTCAATACCCTAATATGGACTATTACTTGCATTTGGGCGATTCACAAAGTGATCCATATAGTTTGTTCCCATTTGATTCAGTTAAAGGAAACTGTGATTATTTCCCTTTTGATGAAATGAGAAGATTAAACACTCCATATGGATACCTCTTAGCCAAACACAAACCATTTAATTCTTATAAAGAATTGTTAGGTGTCAAGATCGCAGTTTATGGTCATACACATATGGTGAAAGTTGAAAAAATTGATGATATAGTCTATATTTGTCCTGGTTCGCTAACGTTGCCACGTGATGGAGACGAAGGCACCTATATCATATTGGATATAGAAAAAGAGAAAATCAAAGTTTCGGTTTACGAGGTAAATTCAAAATCTATTCTCTCTTATTATGAAATAATGTAAAATACACAAGGAAAGCAGGTAAACATATGTACCCAGAATACAAAAAAGTTAAAGCTTGTGCCGCTGAAGCAAATAAGCTTTTATCCACTTCTCAAACTATGGAGGATATTTTCGTTTTATCTACCAAAAGAAATGAGAAAAGACTCGCTGTCACTTACATCGATAACCAAGGAAAATTAAAGAAATATAAATACGCCTTATTTAGAAAACACGCATTTGAAATCGCATCAATTCTTTCTAACTTCATGATTCAAATGCCTAAAAACGTCCCATTAGTGTTAAAAGCCGCTAACGGACCACACTGGGGAGAAATCTTCTGGGCTATCTTAATGTGTGGATACAAACCACTATTAATCGACGCCAAAACTTCTAAAGAAGGCACTGAAAATTTAATTAAGCAAGCAAAAGCTGTCGCCATCATCACAGATGATAACTATAACTACGAAGTTCCTAAATTCTCCTTAAGAGACATCTTAGAAGAAAAACACAGTTATGACTTTGCTCCTAACTGGGAAAATGAAGTTATCTTCTGTTCAAGCGGAACTACTGGTGATGCCAAACTCATGGTTTATAACGGTGAAAATATGTGTAACCAAATCTTTGCAGCTTTAGACTTTGCTGAAACTAGTAAAGATCTCTTATACCCAAAATCAATGGGACCATTAAAGGTCTTAGCGATGATTCCATTCCATCACATCTTTGGTTTTATCGCGACCTTCTTATGGTACTTCTATTACGGCGCAAACTTTGTTTTCGTTAGAAACTTAGCGCCAAGTGAAATCCAATCCATCTCACAAAGATGCAAGGTCACTCACGTCTTCTCTGTCCCACTTTTCTGGGATTCTGTCGCTCAAGGATTAGAAAGAAAGAAGGCCTTAGAAACTCCAGCAAGACAACAATTAATCGACAAATGTATCGGTTATAACACCGGTAAAATTTCTAAAGAAGAAGCCGGACCTTATATGGTTGTTCAAAAGAAGATTCAATCCGGATTACTCGGAACCAAAGTTAAATATTGTATTTCCGGTGGAGGTTATCTTGATAGCAAGACCCAAACCGTGATTAACGGTATTGGTTATCCATTATATAATGGATATGGCATGACCGAAATCGGTATTACATCCGTTGAACTTTCTCCAGTTGTTGAAATCAGATTAAAAGGTTCTATCGGTATTCCACTACACGGTGTTTCTTATAAGATCAAGCCATCTTCTCCTAAGAATCCAAACTCTGGTGAATTATTTGTCAAATCAAAGATTACTCACATTAGAGAAATTATTGGTGGAGTTGAAAAAGAAGTTACCCTTGATCCAGAAGGATATTTCGCTACAGGCGATATTGCTGAAGTTGACGCCACAAATAGATATTATTTAAAAGGTAGAATTAAAGACGTCATTATTAACGCCGATGGAGAAAACATTTTCCCTGATGAACTTGAAATTTATTTCAAGAAATTACCACATGTCTTACAAGTCTGCGTTTTAGGTGTCGATCAAAAAGGTAGTAAGAACCAAAGAGTTGTCTGTGCTGTTGAAGTAGAAAATAGCATCTCTGAAGAAGATTTAGAAGCTCTCAAGGCGGAAATGAAACGCGTTGGTGCTAATGACTTACCAAAAGGCACAAAGATTACTGAATTCTATTTCGCAAGAAAGAAGCTTCCTGTTGCCAATAACATGAAGGTCAAACGTTTCATGGTCAAGAAGGCTATTGAAACAAAATCTGAAGACTATATCTCTTTCGACTATAAGAAAGAAGGTAAATCCAAGAAGAACTTTGACGCGGCAACAATCGAGAAGGTTGTCGAACCAATGAGAAGTATCTTCTCAAAGATTCTCATCTTACCAAAATTCAAAGTTGAAGATGATGCCCACTGGGTTGACGATTTAGGTGGAGACTCCATGAGTTATGTTGAACTCATCACCACCATTCAAGATGAATTCGATGTCGTCATTCCAGAAGATTTATATGGCAAACTAACTTGTATTAATGACTTCGTAGAAGAAGTAGTTAAATTACAGGGTAAAAAATAATTACAAATAAGTATTTGCATTATTTAGATGCTTTTAGTATCATAATTGCTGACGCAAAAAAGGGAGTATACCTATGGCAAACATTAAATCACAAATCAAAAGAAATCGCACAAACGAAAAAGCTCGCTTAAGAAATAAATCTGCTAAGAGTGCAATTAGAACCGCTATCAAGAGCGTTAGAGTTGCAGTCGAAGCCAAAGATTTAAAAGCTGCTGAAGCTGCTTTATTAAGAGCAACTTCTTTAATCGACAAATCTGTCAGTGACGGAATTCAACACAAGAATACCGCTTCCAGACAAAAAAGCGAAATCAGCAGATTAGTTAATTCTTTAAGATAAGTATATTAAATTTATTGCGCTTTAAATTTTAGCAAAAACAATTCAAAAGCATAATAGCGGTCGACAAGACCGCTTTTTATGTCGAAATCTAATTGATACAAAGTATCAAGTGTCTGATGAATATAGCTTTCTGAGATATTAAATAAGAATTTAGAAAGTATATAGACTCTTCCTGGCTTAATATTCAATTCTTTAGCGATGTCTTCCTTGGAGTATCTCTTTTTATTTAGATAAGAGATCTCGTTTAATAGTCTAAATTGATTGGCTAGTTGCCCGATTAAAGTCACAGGTTCAACATTTAAGATTTTTAAATCTTTTAAAAGCTTTACCGCCTCAGCGTTTTTACCTTCTAATAACAGATTAAATAATAAAAATGCATTATCCTCTAATGGTTTAGCCACCATTAGACATACATCCTTATATCTAATGTGATCTGTATATAAAGTTAAAACTTTAGTGGCGTTAATTAATAAACCAACATCTCCACTTGTACGGTCCGCTAATTCGATAATTGCATCTTTATCAATCACCACTTCTTTTTTAGCGAGATATGCTTTTACATATTCGTTCCAGCCTTTTTCATCTGGGTCCACTATTTGGATAACTTTCCCTTTTTCTTTAAGAGCTTTAACAATTGAACTTTTCTCATCAATAGATGAAGAACAAACAGAGACGATAAAAAGTGTCTCCTCCATCGCTGGAGCGTTAATAAAATCTAAAAGAGCATCAAAATCTTGATCGGAATCAATTTTATTTTTTGGTTTTGGTTTTAATAAGAAATAACAATTCTCTAAAGATACAACTTTTTTCTCATATCCAAGCGAGACATATTTACATTCATCAATCGCATCTTGAACAAGGACATTATGACCATCTAATTTAATAAAATTAAATTCATCAGGCACTTCGCCTGCTAAAAATTCCTTTGAAACCTTTTTGATTTGAGATTTCACTGTTGGAGATTGATTGCCGTAAATAAAGTAAATCATCGAATTAATTATAACTTATTATCGAAATTTTCGAATAAGTTATTCTTCTAAATGACGATCGTTCCTTCCAAATCCGTTCTTCTTATCTTCACATCATATTTTTTCAAAGTCGAAAGAGTCGCTTTATGGGGGTGCCCAAATTTATTGTTTTTCCCACACGAGATAATCCCGATATCTGGATCAACCATCTTAATGAAGTCTTGCCCGCTTGATGTATTAGAGCCGTGATGCCCTACTTTTAAAACATCAAATTTGAATTTTTTATGATCTTTAATGATTTGTGATTCAATCTTTTTTGGAGCGTCTCCCGTTATTAAATAACTTTTGTTATTTAAATTAAAACCAATCACTAACGATTCATCATTTTCTTCTTTCCAAAGTTCTGGATAGACATTGTAATTTGTTAGTGTTATCCCATCTATTAAAAGTGGAAACTCTCTATAGTCCTTTGCATACCTTTTCACTTTAAAATTGTTAACAAGGGAACTAACCGCTCCTGAATGGTCAAAATCATCGTGAGTGGTAATTAGTAAATCAATGTCATAAATCCTATTCTTTTTAAAAAACGGAATTAATACATCGCTGGCGATATCTTTATATACACTCCCTCCTGTATCAATTAAAATAGTCGTGTTATTTTTTCTAATTAATGTTGCGTCTCCTTGACCTACATTGATAAAACTAACGCTACTGGTGAAAACGTTTTTAATCGGAATAAAATATAATCCGAAAGTAACAACGAAAGGAATCAGAGTCATTTTAATCATCGGCTTATGTCTAATAGATAAATAATATAGGCAGGTAAAATAAGCTAACTCATAGATCAAAACTCCCCAACTTGGTAAATTTGGAGCGTATATCTTAAATAAGAATGGCCTTACACCTTTTAATATAAAAAGTAAAAAGCCGCTAAACCCATTTATCGCAGAATATAATGGAATTCCTACTAGCGATAAAATAGACAATAAGAAATATATCCCAAATAATGGGGTTAGTAGAATTTGTAGAACAATCGATAATATTGATATCTCAGAATAATATTTTAAGTAAAAAGGAATAAAGAGTAACGAAACCGCTATTAAGAGAACTATTCTTCTTTTTATTTTCCATTTCTTTGGCATACTTCCATTAAGGAAGTAAGTAAGTAATGGAATCGAAAATGATAAAAAATAACTATCTTGATACGCATAGTGATAATCAATAAGCAAAAAGAATAGACCAGTCAATGATAATAAAGTTAAATAATCGAGCTTTTTCTTAAAAATATGATCGTTAAAATACTTAAATAAATGATAAAAGAAAAACTTCAAAGTAATAAATCTAGGGAACGATAAAAATCCATATGGCACGAATAGTAATAGGCTAATTATGTCCCTATATTTTTCCTTTTTGATATATATAGATAATAGGCGAGAGATTAAGAAATATATTAGTGACAAATATAATCCACTACTTGAGATTAGTCTCATGAAGTGAAGGTCGCTAGCGAGATCTTTTAATTCGCCATCTTCATTTTTAGAAAAGAGCATCCCGGCGAGAAGAGATCGACTATTCTCGTCAAGTTTTAAAAGAAAATTCTGTTTGAATTTGTTAATTTTTAACGGATTAGAAAACTTAACCTTCAAACTTTCAATATGAAGTTCGCTATAAACTCCTTTATTATTTAAATACTCCTTGAAATCAAAATCTGATTCAAGTCTCACGAAATCAAGATCGGTTTTATAACCTTTAATCTCTAAGATATCCCCAATTTCGTGGGGATGCTCTTTTTCATATACATAAAATTTTTCTAGGCTACTAGAGGCGATAAAATAATTATCTTTGACTTCCACCACTAGGGATCGATAAGTTGACTTGTTAAAACTAGGTCTAATAAATGAAACGCCAACACCAATTAAAACAAAAGCCAGACTTACTAGTGCGAATTTCTTGCTAATTCGAATGAAAACAAAGATTAATACAATTAAGGCTTCAATGACGCCTACAATTATCGAATATCTTAAATTCAGTCCTATTAATAATGAAATTAAGATAAAGAGAAAACTCACGCGTGTAAAATTACGTAATTTCGAATTTTTCGATATGTTGCATTACCAATTCCATAAACTTCTAATAGTTGCTCAAGAGTTGAGAATTGACCATTTTCAGTTCGATAGGTAACAATCGAATTTGCCACTGTGCTATTAATACCGTTAATCGTTGCAAGTGTTTCAGCATCGTCAGTATTAACGTTAGCTTTGCTAACTTCACTAGTATTGCACACATCATTTGTGTCATATCTAGAAGCGATATAATAAGTCATGCCTTTGGTGAGTTCAGCAGTTTCATAATACGCTCTAGCATCTGCATTATTTGTTACTCCGCCAGCAGTGTCGATTAAATCTCCTAGCGTCGCGTTATCTTGCAGTGTATATGTGCCAGAATTATACACTTCACCTTCAATTGTCACAGTAAATGTCTCGGCTACTTCTGTTACGGCTCCAGAAGTTGAGGTGATGCCAATGTTTGGGTCGAGGATAAGAAAAGTGCCAATTACTGCAATAGCAACAATTACGACCCCAATAATAATTTTGACCATAAGGTCCTCCTATCCGAGGGCAGTTGACAAATATGGTCCACCATGGTTTACTATAAATGGATGTGATCACCTGTTATGGTGGTCTTTTTTTATTTCGAGGATAATCGCTAGGATTATGACGAGAACAATC
>CAMOEI010000002.1 GCA_946612115.1 uncultured Caryophanales bacterium
GGCTAATATCTGCCCGTCTATGAAAAACCACCGGATTGTCCGGTGGATATTTATTAAAAGAAAAACAGCTTTCGCTGTAATTCTTATTTCTTTAAATCCTCAAGAAGTTCTCTCTTAAGGGCTTCTTTTTCTTCTTCACTTAAGCTGCTAACAGTGATTGGTTCTTTCTTAGTTGTTTTTCTGATGTAGAGAACTAATCCAACGATGTTTGCTGCTAGGACAACAAATAGTGGAATGACAAATGCATATCCATATACGTCAAGGTGTCCGGCTAAATAAGCGAACATCCCTTGTCCTTGGGCAAACGCTTGTATTTGCTCTGGTGTCTTACCTACGACATTGGCTAACATGACGATGTGAACAACAAATAAAAATGTCACAACAGCAATATCCAAAGCTCCAAGAGCGATAAAGAGAATTTTTTTCTTATTCATACAGGTTATTTTATTCTAACTCGCAATTATAATCAATACTTACTTGATTATCTCACCATTAAAGCAAACAACATCTTTTCCTGATGCTTTTGCTTGATATAGATAATCATCGACAACTTTCATTTGTTCTTCAAAGCTAAATACTTTGACATTGTTGAGTAATAATCCACCAACAGAGATTGTAACAAAATCTTTTGGTGCCCCTTTTGGAGCGGTGATGTCTAACCCCTCAATTCCTTGCCTAACTCTTTCTAAATATATAGGTGCTTCTTTGCTATTTTCTAATTCAAAAAATAGAAGGAATTCTTCGCCACCATATCTAAAGAAATCTAGGTTAGGAGATTTAAATTCATTTCTTATTGCGTCACATATTGATTTTAGGCAATAATCCCCGCCTAAATGTGAAAATTGATTATTATAAAGTCTAAAATCATCAATATCAAATAACACAATTAGTAGGTTAATGTTTTCCTTTGATTCCCAACGTGTTTTATTCTCTTTTAAAAACTCTGTTAAAGCGTGTCTATTTTTGCAGTGTGTTAAAGCATCATAATACGCTCTATTGTGGAGTCTTTCGTTCTCCATTTCTTCTAGATATCTCTGGGACTCTGCGTAAAACAATAAGGATATAATCATGTAACACGCAAATGGATATATTAAAGCGATCAATCCATAGTAGTAAATGGCCTTCATTCCATATGTATTAGAACAATACCACGCTGTTAGGACAATTCCGATTGAGGTTCCAATATCTAATACTGCCGCGTCAATCCAACACATTTGTTGAATCAAAAGAAGAATCGCAACAAAGATAATTCCTGCTGATAGAGATTCGCTTTGTGTGACAAACCCCATCTTAGCGTCAGAGAAGATGCAGGATAGCATATAGACTGCTGCACAAGTATAGATTACGATACCTGAAATTCTACAAACTATAAATGAAATCTTCTTATTTTGAATTAGTTTTGAAATTATGGTTAAAGCAATAGTGGTAATAGAGCCTGACACTATTATAAAGCTTCCAATAAATGCTGGAAGGCCATAAACGCCGATATAATTATTATTTGTTTCAATGTTTTGAAAAGTGAAAATACTACCAACAAGTAAGGCGATGACAATTGAGGCAATAAGATAAACACTTCCAAAAGAAAGAACTAAATTACGCTTAACTTCGCTAATATCTTTTTTGGTGAAGCGTTTTTCTTTGATGAACCTACTTGGGACTAGGAATGATAATGATTTAAATACTTTTCTTTTCATAAAATGTTTACTTATTATATATAAAATAAGTAGGTTATACAATTTTAATTAAAATTAATATATATAAATATATTAACATTTTGTTCTTGTTGACCTATTTTGGACTATTTCTTATAATGTTCAATAACAAGTAATTTAAATATTAAATTAGACGAAGCCTATGTACTATTCGTTAATTTCCATTGTTGCTTTAATTGTCATCTTAATCATTAATTTTGACGTGCTTTTTGACAAGAATTATAAGGCCAACAACAAACAAGCCCTTCTTGCTTATAGAGTATTTTTATTTAGCTTAGCCATGTATTTGATAACCGATCTTTTATGGGGAATTTTAGATCCGTTAGAAAATAAAACATATGTTTTAATTGATACAGCTATTTATTTTATTAACATGGGTGTTGTTTTGTGGTCTTGGACATTCTTTAATATTAAATTTGTTAAAGGAACAAGAGCTTCCCAAATTGTAATTAGAACACTTGGTTATTTATTTTTAACCGGGGCATTTGTATTAGTTATTATTAACTTCTTTGAACCTGTTTTATTTAGTTATAGAACTAATGTTTATGTTCCGGCGACTTGGAGATATATTTTCTTGGGTGCTCAAACTACTGTTTTCGCCATCTCTGCTGTCTATTCATTTGTTCATACATTATTAGAAAAAGGATATAAACGTGGGCAATACTTTACGATGACATTATTTGGAATTGTCATGGTGCTATTCATCGGTTTACAAACGTATTTCCCTCTTTATCCTTTCTACGCTGTTGGATTAGCTATTGGTTCTTCATTAATCCATATCTTTGTTGGTGTTTCCAACAAGATGATTATTTCTCTTGAGTTGGATCAAAGCCAAGCTCGTGAAAGTGCACAGGCAGTTGAGATTGAAGCCACCAAAGAATTAGCGTATTTAGATCCGTTGACCGGAGTTAAAAATAAGCACGCTTATGTTGAGCTTGAAGCCAAAATGGATGTGATGATTAGAGAAGGAAAAATTGATAAATTCTCATTTTTCATTTTTGATTTGAATGACCTTAAGCTTATTAATGATACTTATGGGCACAGCACTGGCGATGAATTTATTATTAATTCTTGTGAATTAATCAAGAAACATTTTCCTAATGTTGAAATCTATCGTTATGGTGGAGATGAATTTGTCACTATCCTTGAAGGAAATGCCTTTGATAATAGATTTAAATATTTAGAAGAATTTAATAAAGAAATTGAAAACTCCAAAGAAGCAACGGATCCAATTGTTGCTGCTGGATTTTCTGATTTTGTTAAAGAAAAAGATAACACATTACGAAGTGTGTTCTTACGCGCTGACGAAAGAATGTATGCAAGAAAAAGAGCGCTTAAAGAGAGACATACATCTTTAAATATAGAAGAAGTTGGAAATTCATCTTCCGGTGCCTCTTTAATGGAAATTAGATATGGATTATATAACATG
The DNA here is from genome assembly GCA_946612115.1 of uncultured Caryophanales bacterium. Taxonomy (GTDB): domain Bacteria; phylum Bacillota_I; class Bacilli_A; order RFN20; family CAG-826; genus UBA2450. The sequence goes on from CAMOEI010000002.1 coordinate 3,142, forward strand.
TTCTATCACAGTAGTGATTTATCACTACTCGACATGCTAAATAGTTCTTCTTGTGATGAGATTGTTGAGTTTGATATTAAGAACGACACCTTCAAACAGTTATATCATGTCGACGGAAAATACTTTATTCCGACTGTCGAAGTTTCTTATAAAGAACTTGTTGATTTTACAGTTAAGCACATTGTTCATCCAGATGATTTAGGTGCTTATTTAGGTTTAATGAAAATTGATGGATTCTTTGAAAGGTTAAAGAACTCGAGAATTCCAAATTTTGATTTTGCTCACTTTAGATATAAACTCCAAGACGGATCTTATCGATGGGTTGAACAAGTTGTGGTTACTGGAGAAGAATACGGCATTTCTGAAGGTATTGTCAGAATGTATGTTTTTGATATCAATAACATCAAATCTAGACAGTTAGGAAAGATCTCTGAAGAATCTAGTTTATCCACGGTTGGAAGAGATTCAATTACTGGATTATATACAACAAAAGAGTTCTTCACTAAGGCTGAAGATATCCACAAAAATGAAAATAAAGTTAACTGGTGTTTAGTCACGGTTGACATTGAACACTTTAAGTTCTTCGATGAGTGGTTCGGAAGAGAAAGAGGAAACCAATTATTAGGTAAAATTGGAAATGAAATGAAGGAATTTGTCAAAAAATATGGCGGAGTTGCCGGTTATTTTGGACAAGATGACTTTGTTTTGTTTACTGAATTAAATATTCCTCATTTTGAAGAACTATATAATTCAATGCGTGACATTATTACCTCTTTTGGATTAACCGCAGGATTCTTGCCAGCTTTTGGTATTTCCGCCATTGATAAAGATATGGTCGTTGTTGATGCCTTTGATAGAGCGACCATTGCTTCCACAAACGCGAAAAAAGATATTAAGAATAGAATCCTTGTTTATAACTCTGAAATGCAGTTCCAACTCACAAATGAGTATCGTATTTTAACTGATTTCATGAAAGCTTTACAAAATGATGAGATCACCTTCTACTTACAACCTCAATGTGAGATTTCCACTGGTAAAATTGTTGGCGCCGAAGCGTTAGCGAGATGGATTAAAAAAGATGGAACTTTTGTCTCTAACGGAGAATTTATTCCAATTCTAGAAAAGTATGGATTCGTTACTGACCTCGATAAATTTATTTGGGACAAAGTCTGTAAATGGATTGGTAGTTATAATAGCACTCATAAGATTAAAACAGTTCCTATTTCAATCAATGTTTCACAAATCGATATTTTTAATATTGATATTGAAAAGCATTTTGTTGAGTTATGTGAAAAATATAATGTTTCTAGAAAATCTCTCAAGATTGAAATTACTGAATCTGCCTACGCTGAAACAACGACATTAGTTGATGAACTTGTTCATAAACTAAGAGCGGATGGTTTCATGGTTTTAATGGATGACTTTGGTAGTGGTTATTCATCTTTGAATATGCTTTCATCTTTAAAACTTGATGCGATTAAATTAGACGCTAAATTCTTACAAATTCATGGAGCTGAGTTCTCTAAAGGCGTTCATATTCTTGAGTCTGTTGTTAATATGGCTAAGACTATGTCTTTGCCAATCATTGTTGAAGGCGTTGAAACCAAAGAGCAAATCGACTTCTTAGAAAACCTTGGAGTGCGTTATATTCAAGGCTATTACTTCTATAAACCAATGCCGATTGTTGATTTAGAAAAACTTATTGTCGATGAAAAGAATATCGATATGATGGGATTTGTCGCTAATAAGAACGAACAATTTAGAATTAGAGAGTTCTTAGATAATAATGTCTATTCTGATTCTATGCTTAATAACATTATTGGTGCTGTTGCGATATATTCTTGCAGCAAGAATCACGTTGATATCGTGAGATTTAATCAACAATTTAGAGATACTGTCAATGTACCTGAATTTGCGGATAGATTAGAGAGTATTGAACAATTTATTCCAGAATCTCAAAGAAATGAGATCTTTAAGTCACTAAAAGAAGCAAAAGAAGATAAATTAAATGGTTCTACCGCTATCCTTAATTTCTTAAGAACTGATGGATTATATGCGACATTTAAAATGCATTTCTATTACATCGGTAGAAAAGAAGGAACTGATAGATTCTATGGCTCCGCCACTAATGTATCTGAATTAGCGGATTTAGAAGATACTAAAAAGCTTGTTTCTAAATATTCTAGTGATAACCTTATGTTTATTAATAGAATTAATAATAAATGGCATTATTCCGTCAGCAGCCATGCTTTAAGCGATGTTGTAGGACTTTCTCCAGAAGCGTTAGAAAAAGAACTTAATGATGGCAGCTTTGCAAAAAGAGTTTCTCCTTCTAAAGATTTAAAAACATTTATGAAGGATGTTGAAGCTATGTATAAGAAAGATAAGAAGTTTAATATTAAACGTGAATTTACTCTTATTGGTGCTCACCATAAGAAGATTAAAGTGGAAGCTCAAATTACTTATGTCGGAGATGAAACGATCAATACAGCATACATGATGAGAACCAAACTTATCGAAGAAGAGAAATAAATTGTTTATTTTTTTAAATAAAAAGTTAGAATAGTTAAGATGATTGTTAAGACAGCGAAAATTAAGGATACAAAGAATCTCGTTGGTAGATTACCAGCGATTAGATTTACTGAACCTAAATATATCTATTTAGCGATGGATAACGCTCGCTGTCCAAAAGCGGAACTTTATATTAAAGAAGGGGACCATGTGAATGAGTGCCAAGTTATTGGCATGAGACATGGACCATTTTTTGAACAACCAATCCATGCGACTTGTTCCGGAACCTTTGTTGGATTAGAAAAGCATTTCCATAGAAATGGTAAACTAACCGATTTCATTAAAATTGAAAATGATTTTTTAGATACTTTAGATTCCTCAGTTAAAACAAGAACTCAAGAAGAAATAGACGCTTTAACTAAAGAAGATATGACTCAAATCCTAAAGGATTGCGCTTCTGTTGGTCTAGGAGGATCTTCTTTCCCAACATATATTAAGTTCCAAACTGATAAACCAATTAATTTGATTCTTATTAATGGTATTGAATGTGAGCCATATATTACTGCAGATCATAGAATCATGCTTGAATACCCATATCGTATTGTCAATGCGATTAAATATGTGATGCACGCTTTTAAGTGCCCTCACGCCAAGATTTGCATTAAATCTAAATATAAAGATATTAAAGAAGTTTACACTCAAGTTTTAAAAGAATTTGAAGGTAGTGGAATTGAACTTTGTTGTGTTGGTAATTTCTATCCTCAAGGATGGGAAGTGGCGATGATTAAAAGCGCGACCGGTATTCAATTAAAACCGGGTGAACTTCCTACTAATCGCGGAATCTTAAATTTAAATGTTTCCACGATGGTTGGACTTTATAAGTCCATTAAATATAACATGCCTGTTATTAAAAGAGACATCACCATTACTGGAGATGGTATTAAGTATCCTAAAAACTTTAGAGTAAGAGTGGGAACTTCTGTTAAAGAATTATTGGAAATTTGTGGTGGATATAAACACCCTGAAAAAGATAAAGTCTTTATTTTAGGTGGACCTATGATGGGGGTCAGTGTTCCTAGCGATGATGTCATCATTACTAAGACTGTTACTTCAGTAATTGTTTTAGATAAAACCGATTATGTTGAAAATCCATGTGTTAGATGTGGAAGTTGCGTTTTAAGTTGCCCGGTTCATCTAGAACCAGTTCAAATCATGAACGCAGTAAAGACTTTAGATAAAGAAAGAATTAAAAAACTTGAACCACTTAGATGTATAGAATGTGGTTTATGCACATATACATGTACCTCAAAAATTCAAGTTACGGACTATATTAGAAAGGCAAAGATGATTGCGAAATTATGACAATAATTAAAGAGAGCGCACCTCATATTAGAAGTAAAGCTTCTGTCACACGCATGATGGTTGATGTTTTAATCGCATTAGCACCAACACTTATTTTTGCTTTTGTTGTTTATCCTTTAAAAATGTTAGCTTTCTACTTACTATCATTATTTATAATGATTGGTTCTGAGTTCATCTATGTTGGACTTAGAAACATGATGCCTAATGATGGCAAGAAGCATTCATTTAAAGAAAGATTTATCTATGCCTATAAAGGCAAATTTAGGTTAGAGAATGTTTTAACAGCGGCAATTACCGCGGTTATTTATACTCTCATCATGCCTGCAGGCGCACCAATATATGCTTTTGTTATTGGCGCATTAGCGGGAATCATTTTTGGCAAGTTAGTCTTCGGCGGATTAGGAAGTAATATCTTCAATCCTGCCGCGGTCGGAATGTTATTTGCCAAGATTTGTTTTGGTGGGTCATACCCTCCTAAATATGTTGATACTTGGTATTTTGCTCAACCTGATGTCTCTGCTGGACCTAGCCCATTAAGTGGCTCTGCCGATTCTTCCTTGGTTAACTTTGTTAACAATATGGGTGAATATTCACCATTAGACATGGTACTTGGTAGAATTCCAGGTACATTAGGTGAAGTTTATAAGATTACAATTATCGTTGGATTAATTTATCTATTAATTAGAAGAAGTGCAGATTACCGCATCGTCTTGTCTTATTTAGGAACATTTACTGTTTTAGCCTTAGTTGGTGGACTTTCAATTTACGCCTTAGATAAGAATGTGAATCCATTTATGTTCACCTTATATAACTTATTAAGTGGTGGTGTGTTATTTGGAGCGGTTTTTATGCTAACTGATCCAGTAACGAGTCCAATTAATCCGCCTAGTAGGTATCTATATGGTATGGTTGCCGCGGTCTCGACAATCTTTATTAGATTCTTTGCCGCTTTACCTGAAGGTGTTGGATTCTCTATTTTGATCGCCAATATGGTTGCGTGTGTATTAGATCACTACGAATGGAGCAGCAGCAAATATACTTGGAAGAAATTCTTAGCGATGGGATTATTAATAGTTATTCCTGCTTTAGTTACTTTCTTAGCGATTTATTTTGGAGGTGTTTATAATGGCAAATAAAAAACATTATATTATCACCGCTGTTACTCTTGGAGTTATCGCTGCTAGTAGTGGAGCTCTTATTGGTGTGGCCAATTTAGTGACTCGAAATCAAATCGCACTTATTGAAAAAAATAAAATTAAAGCCGGAATTGTTGATATTTTTGGCGAATTCGCGGTTATTTCTAAAGAAGAAAGTGTTTCTGATTATAAATACGTGAACTATGTTTATGAAGTATCTGGAGATAATGATCAATTCCTTGGATATGCATATCGCACAAGCGGAAGTAACATGTACGGGAAGATCTCTTTATTAGTCGGATTTGCTTATGAAACTAAAGCATTAAAGAAATTCACAGTTGTTGTTAATGAACAAACATATGCCTCAACACTCGTTGATAAATATATCAATCCATTAAACGATAAAGAAATAAATATTGATGATGTTAGCTGTGGAGCGACTTATGGGGCTAAACTCGTTAGAGAAATGTTAAATGAGGCCACTCAAGCGTCTACTAAGAAGTGGAAGAATTAGTATGGGAAAAGAAAAGGGAGCGACAAAAAGAAATTTTCTTAAGGGTATTGTTAATGAGAACCCACTTTTAGTGTCCATTCTTGGTACTTGTCCTGCTTTAGCTACTACTAAATCGGTTGAAGCAGCGATTGGTATGGGACTTCTTTTCACTATTGTTCTAGTTTGTTCAAATGTCTTAGTGTCATTACTTAGAAAACTTATTTCAGAAGAAATTAGAACCCCTGCTTATATTGTTATCATCGCGACATTTGTTACAATCGTTAAAATGCTCACAAACGCCTTCTTGCCTGAATTATATTCAACCTTAGGAGTCTTTATTTCTCTTATCGTTGTTAACTGTATTGTTTTAGGTAGGGCCGAGGCTTATGCGAGTAAAAATGGGGTCTTTGATTCCTTTATCGACGCGCTTGGAATGGGTGCAGGATATACATTAGCAATTATGTTAATGGCGTTATTTAGAGAAATTCTTGGTACAGGAGCATTTGCCTTTGGCAAAATCTTCACATTTATTCCATATTTCAAATTACAAATTATTCCAGTCGGATATGAAATTTCTATTTTCCAAAATCCAGCAGGAGCCTTTATTGTTTTTGCAACTATCTTAGCGGTCATTGCCTTTATTAAGAATCGAAAGACTGAACTTAAAACAATTAAGGAAAGAGAAGAGAAGATTAGAAAGCAACAAGAAGCTAAAGCTTTAGCTGCTCAAGGAGGTAATAAATAATGAGTGTCTTTATTTCATTTATTTTAGCGATTATCTCGAGCATGCTTATTGATAACGTTGTTTTATCTAGATTCTACGGTATTTGTCCTTTCTTAGGAGTTAGTAGAAAAGTTAAATCTTCTTTAGGAATGGGCATTGCTGTTGTCTTTGTTATCGTTTTAGCCACTGTTATTTGTTGGCCTTTATATAATTATGTTTTAGTTCCAGCTGGAATTGCTTTTATGGATACAGTGGCGTATATCTTAGTTATCGCCTCATTAGTCCAACTTGTTGGACTCTTCATCAAAAAGTATTCGCCTTCTTTATATAAGAGTTTAGGAATTTATTTACCTTTAATTACCACAAACTGTGCGGTTTTAGGTGTTGCTCAAAGTAATACTGATCAAGGTTTAAATTTCTTACAATCTCTCGCTAATGGAGTTGGTACTTCAATTGGATTCTTACTCATTATTGTGACCTTTAGCTGCATTAGAACTAGATTAGAAAGCGCCAATACGCCTAAGGCGTTTAAAGGTTTGCCAATCGCCTTAATTACAGCGGCGATTATGGCTATTGCCTTTATGGGATTACAAGGATTATTCTCAGGTATTATCGTATGAGTCAAACTGGTTATTTAATTCTTGCAATTTCGATACTTGCTGTTCTAGTAGCAACATTTATTATTTCATTTGTTCTCTATAAGAGAACTCCTGTGCCAAAAGGCTGTGAAGATATTCAAATAAGTGAAGATAATTGTAGCGCGTGTTCTAGACATAACGAATGTGCTTTATATAAAGGAAAGGACGAGAAATAATTATGGAAATTTTATATGCGATTCTCATTTTACTTGGTATAGGCGCACTTTTAGGATTGGGCTTAGCTATCGCTGCAAAAGTTTTACACGTTAAAGAAGATGAAAGAATTGAAGAAGTTGCTAAAAAACTTCCTAATTATAACTGCGGTAGTTGTGGCTACGCTGGATGTAAATCTCTAGCGGAAGCAATCGTTACTGGAAAAGAAGAAAACTTAAGAAAATGTAAACCAGGAAAAGAAGACGCAAACTTCAAACCTATTATCGAATATTTGGAGCAACATCCAAATAGTGATGGCACTAAAGTTAAAGTCCATCTTTAATATGAAAAGATTTTTATCTTTATTACCTATTATCGCCTTAACCTCATGTGTTTCTAACACTTTAGTGTTAGACAGTGAGATTTTTTGTTTTGGGGGAGTTCCAGTTGATATCACTCTTAATCAAGGTAATAAAGGAGATGTTAAAGAGTTAGAAAATATCACATACTCTATTGACGCTCTTAGTGATAATTATTTAGCTAGAGATATAAATAATGTTTATACATTAAATCACACTAATAACGCTGTAACTGCAAATGAAAGCCTATATGACTTAATTCAGAAGGCTAATAACGCTAAAGATTATGATTCTGGAATTTATTTTAATCCCTTATGTGGATCATTATCTAAAGCCTGGAAAGAATCTTTGTCAGAAAACAAAGTTCTTTCTAATGAGGTTATCGAAGAAGAACTAACTAAACTTGACAACTCAAACCTTGAATTTTTAGATAATAATCAAATTAAAAGAAATGGTGAAAGTGAAATTGATTTAGGCGGAATAGCCAAAGGCTACACTTTAGACATTGCTAAAGAATATTTAGTTAATAGAAATATTAAAAATTACTTAATTAACGCTGGTAGAAGTTCTTTATTAATTGGGGAAAAAGTTAATACCTCTAATGGATTATTTAGAGTCGGACTTCCAAAAGAAGAATATCCTAACCATCATATTAAAGTTAAAAATTGTTTTGTTTCTACAAGTGGAACAGCTGAACAAGGAAGAGTAATTGAAGGAGTTAAATATTCACATATTGTAAATCCTATTACTGGTAGTGCGATTAATAATTATGACGCAGTTATTGTTATTAGTGATGTCGGATATTTAGGTGATGTTTTATCCACCTCTATGATGATGTGCACAATTGACCAAATTAAGCAAATAGAGACAGATAAAAACGTTAAAGTAATAGTCATTAAAGATCACAAAATTGAATATAAAAATTCTAGTATCGAGGTCTATAGAAACTGATGGATAAAAAGAAACTCAAAAACGACTTGATATTGATTGGTTCCATTCTTTTAGTTGTGGTCATTAGTATTGTGATTTTAGCTTTAAATCGTGCAAAAACCCATTTATTTGCGAGAATTTCTGTCGCTAATCAAGTTGTTGAGACAGTTGATTTAGATAAAAAAGAAGATAGATATATTGAAGTTCAAGGTGTTAAAGGAATAGTTAAAATTCACACCAAGAATGGCGCTATTGCGATAGTGGAATCTAATTGCCCTCATCAAGATTGCGTTCATATGGGTTATGTCTCAGAAGCAGGTAGACCAATAATCTGTACTTATAATCAAGTAGTTATCACAATTATTGGCGCTTCAACAGTTAACGATGTGGAGCTTTAAGATGAAGGTTCAAAAAATTGCTTTAATTGCTATATTAACCACTGCCACTGTTGTTATTGGTATAGTGGAGTCTTTTATTCCATCTATTGGTATTCCAGGAATTAAACTTGGCTTAGCTAATATCATGATTTTAGTTACATTATATGAACTCGGAATAGTAGAGGCTGTTTTTGTTGATTTTGTTAGAGTTATTCTAGTTAGTTTGATTAGAGGCTCATTTTTGTCTATGGGATTTGTAATGTCTTTAACTGGAGCGGTCATGTCATTAGGTATCATGATTCTATTTTATTTATTAATAAAAAAGTTTTCGATAATTGGTGTTTCAGTTGTTGGAGCGATATTCCATGTTGTTGGACAAATCTTAATTGCGATGATTTATTTAGGTACAACTTATGTTTTATATTATTTGCCATTTATCGGTCTTAGCGCGGTTATCACTGGTGTTTTAGTTGGAATTGCAGCGCAGTTAATAATTAGGACAAATGTTATTAAGAAATTGAAAGAAAGATATAACTTTTAGTATTATTAAAATAATAGAGGACCATATATTATGAAAAAGTTCATTCGTAATTTACTATCTGGTTATTTGTTGATCTTTTTCTTATTAATTCTACAAATCTTAATCGTTATCGCTTATGAGAATTTTTTAGATGTTATCTTAAGCGCTATAGGTATTGAAGATAGCATATGGGTAGTATTAATTACTTTACTCATTCACATTATTCAAGCAATTGTAGCAGTTATTTTATTCTTCAGAATACTTGTTAAAGATGAAGACCCTGAGTTTAAAATTGCTTGGTTAATCGGCTTATTGATTATGCCAGTATTCACCATGTTCATTTATCTGATTTTTGGTAATCACGGCATTAGAAAGAAAGACCGTAGAATTGTCGAGGCTAGCGAAGCTGCAAACCGTAAATATATTAATGGTGAAGGAAGAAACGAAGAACAATATGTTGAAGGCTTAGGTCGCGCTCATAGTGTGTTTAACTATATTGAAAATACCGCTAAAGTGCCTGGACACATGAATAATAAAATAACCTACTATAAAACTGGAGAAGAATTTTTCCCTGAAATGATGAGATGTTTAAGATTAGCAAAAGAATTTATCTTTATTGAATTCTTTATTATTTCTGATGGAAAGCTTTGGGATGAGGTTCAAGAGATTTTAATTGAAAAAGCTAAAGAAGGAGTAGAGGTCAGATTAATCTATGATGACATGGGCTGCACTGGCACAATTGAGCCTTCAACTCCTAGAATTTTAGGCAAATACGGCATTAAATGTTATAAATTCCATCCATTTAGACCAATTTTAAGTGGTGCCTATAATAACAGAGATCATAGAAAAATTGTTGTTGTTGATCATCAATTTGGTTTTACAGGCGGAATGAATCTTGCTGATGAATATGGAAATATCATCGAAAGATTTGGATATTGGAAAGACACAATGGTGAAAATTGAAGGTAGTGCAATAAATAACCTCATTTCAACCTTCTTACAAAACTACGATATCGCTTGCGGACATGTCAGTAATTTCTCTATTTATTTAAAGCATCCTTATAAAGAATATAAAGGTGAAGGCTATGTTATTCCTTTTGGAGATGGTCCTGGTGGAATTGATAATGCTTTAATTGGGGAACAAAACTATATCAACATCTTGAATTACGCTCAAAAAGAAGTATTTATTTCTACACCTTATTTAGTTCCTACTTACCCGCTTGTTGATGCTTTAAGAAATGCCGCTCTTAGAGGAGTTAAAGTTCATTTAATTCTTCCAGGGATCCCTGATAAGAAGATGGTTTATTTAGTTGCTAAGAGTCACTTCAAATATTTATTACAAGCTTGCGTTAATATTTACTACTATAAGCCAGGATTTAATCATATGAAATCTGCCTTAGCAGATGATGAACTAGCGTTCGTAGGAACAATTAATTTCGATTTCAGAAGTCTAGTTCACCATTTTGAATGTGGTATTGATTTATATAAGACTCCTTGTATGAAAGATATCAGAAAGGATTTTGAAGAGATGCTTTCGGTTTGTGAAAAGGTTCCTACTGATTTCAAACTTAAAAAAGGAAGATTCCTTTGTACAATACTTAAACTCTTCTACCCATTACTGTAATTATGGTTTTCAATTTAAAAGAACTACGTAATAAACTCGCTAACACTGATGTGCTATTTTTTGATTTAGATGGAACTTTAATTGATACTGAACCTCTATATTTTAGATTCTGGAAAGAAGCTACTGAATTCTATGGTAGAGAATTAAGTGATACCGAAGCTTTATCAATGAGAAGTAGAGACAATCAAAGCGCTAGAGCGTTTCTTACTGAAATCAGTAATGGAGTTCTAGATTACGACTTAGTTAAAGCCAAAAGAATTGAGCTGATGAGTAAGTATTTGAAAGTCTATCCAATTCAATTGAAGCCATGCGCTAAAGAGTTTCTTAGAAAGATGAAAAAGTTAGGCAAAACAATATATATTGTTACCTCTAATACAGTCGATAAGGCCGCTAGAATCATTAAGGAAATTGGTTTTACTAGTTTTGTCGATAATATTATTTCCGCTAAAGATGTCGAAAGAGGCAAACCGCATCCAGATGTTTATTTAAAAGCAGCGGAAGTTGCTAATAAAAATATTAAAGATGTTATTGTCTTTGAAGATTCACCCAATGGACTAATTTCTTCATTTAATAGCGGGGCCTACACTGTGATGATTGAAGATATCGATGAATATAATCCTTCTATGAATTATGTTCATGCCGCTATTAAATCTTTTAAAGATATAATTTAAAACTGATTATGAAAAAGACACTTCGCTTATTAATAACCTCGTTAATCGTCTTGACTCCTTTAACTGCGTGTAGTAATGCCGCTCCTAGTGAACAAACTAGTAATGTGAGAGTCGAAAGTGTTTCATTAAATAAAAAAGAACTATCTTTACATGTTGGAGATGAGTTTACTTTAGTAGCAACTATTTCTCCAATTGATGCGACCAATAAATCAGTTAGATTCCAATCCTCAAATAATAGTGTTGCTACTATTTCTAGTAGTGGACTAGTTGTCGCAAAAAAGATTGGAAAATCTTCTTTATCAGTTATTACTTTAGATGGTTCTAAAGCTGCGGTTTGTAAACTTACAGTTGTTGATGATAGTTCACCTGTTGATCCTGTTGATCCAGTAGATCCAGAAGAAGATCTATGCACAATATCTTTTAACTCTAATGGTGGAACTGGATATATGAGTCCAGTCACTGATATTAATAGAGGTAGTCCATATACCGCTCCTAGCTGCAGTTTTACTCCACCAACAAATAAAGAATTTGCGGGTTGGAAAATAGATAACGCTGGCGCATTATTACCGGTTGGTAACGTTATTTATATCACCGGCGATTGTGTTTTCTATGCGCAGTGGACTGATTCATATGACCCAGATAATCCTAATTATTTTGATGAGCATGATTTAACCATGCAAGATTATACGGTCTTACATTGTTGGAGCTGGAAGATGAGTGAAATTCAAGCTAATCTTGATAAAATCAAGAACGCTGGATTTAAGAGCATTCAAATCTCCCCAATGCAACCTCAATTAGATTATTATTACGATCCAAATTACGCCAAATGGGAAGACCAGTGGTGGAAGTTATATCAACCTCTTGGATTTACTATCGCAACGGGCAATAATCAAAACGTTTTAGGTAATAAAGATGATTTAAGAAATCTATGCTCTTCCGCTAGTCAAAAAGGCATCAAGATTATCGTCGATGTTGTCGCTAACCATTTAGCGGGTGGAAACGATAAACAATTAAACTGGAATGTTCAAAATATTGAACCTGAAATCTATAACCAAAATTTAATTCATACATTAGGAAATAAAACCGCTGCTCAAGATCCTACATACAATTCTCACACTGATTGGATAGTTCAAGGCGCGATTGGAGGATTCCCTGATTTACAAACTGAAAATCCAATTGTTCAAAATCGTGTTCTTTCATTATTGAAAGAATATATTGATGTTGGAGTCTCTGGATTTAGATTTGATGCTGCTAAACATATCGAAACCCCTGATGATGGAGAATACGCTAGTAATTTCTGGCCAACTGTTTTAAATGGGGCAACCGAATACGCTACAAATAAAGGAAAAGATAAACCATATTATTACGGAGAAATTTTAACCACTCCTGGCACTAAGCGTAGTTTCGACTGGTATACAAAGTATATGTCAGTGACTGATGATGAAGAAGGAACTAAAGTCATTGATGCGGTTAATAACCACGCTGTTGGTCCAGTTGCGTATACTTCTAGATATAAAACCACTTTAGAAGGTAAATATCTTATGCTATGGGGAGAATCTCATGATACCTACGCTAATACTTGGGGTTATACAAAAGATATGGATCAAGAAGCAATTGATAAAGCTTATGTCTTACAAACTACTAGAGCAAGAGCGAACTCTTTATATTTCTCGCGCGCTACACATAATACGATTATAGGTACAGCAACTTCAGATGCCTATTCATCTAATCTAATCAAATGCGCAAATAACTTTCACTCTAAATTAGTGAATTTAAAAGAGAATATCTTTGAAAGTGAAGGATGTTACGTTAATGAAAGAGGGACTAGAGGGATTGCTGTTATTAGAATGGCTAATACTTCTGGTAATGTCACTATTTCTCTACAAAATGTAAAAGAAGGAACGTACATAAATTTATTAGACGGTAAATCCTATACCGTTACAAATAAAACAGTTACTCTTTCTCTTGTGGACGATATTGCTTTATTAATTAGAAGCGATATTAATCAATAATAAATAATATATATAAGGAATAATTAGGCGAAAAAAGCCTAATTTTTTCATACAAAAAACAATAAAAAATAAATATTTAACAAAAAAATATAAAAAATAAAGTAATACTTAGTATTACTTTGAAAAGTATTTTATAAAAAAATTAAAAAAACCGCTTGACGAAAATAATAAAAAAGCACATACTAGATGTCACCAACACCCGAAAGGGCAGTTGGGGAGAACTAAACAACGATAGTTGTTTAATAGGCTCGAGACTAGATAAGACAATCGCCGCCAAAGAAGTTGACACAGCGACAGTGAGATTAAAGAAGAAATTCAAAAGCTCACCAAAAATAAAGCGATTGCACTAGCACGAATGCTTAGCAATAAGTATTCAAGGTGATTCCTCCCTGCTTGCAGTGGATGATGAGTTAGAACTTAACATCGTAATGCCACCACCTGACACGAACGAAGAGGAATGAAGACGAAGGCTAATAACCCCGCCATAATGACCAGATCACGCTACAGTCAACTCAAAACGTGACGCAATCGATTGAAGAAATCTTCGGAAAATCAATCGTAGAAGCCTAAGGTCCTAAAGTTTAGCTCTAAAAAGATGACCAACCATTAACGACAACGTTGATAGTCAGGTTCCAGAATTAAATCTTCTGGTCAATGGTCGCAAAGAGCTGTCTCAATCGCAAGAAAGAGACAAACGGCAAACCTCCCTCCTAGAGTGGTCGCTGAGTTAGAACTTAACAGCTTAAAAAACCACCGCCGGACACGATCAAAGAGGCAAAAACAAAATTCTAGAAGCTAATTGCTACTAGAGAAACCTAAATCTCATTACTCAACTCAAAGTGAGATGATAACGGGCAAACTAGAAAAGGAAAACCCGCGAAGAAAAGGACTAAAGAGTTCAAGACTAGATAAGTCAACCAACTCCTCTAAATTGATATGGGAGTTCCATGGAATTAAAAAAAGTGGTCAATGGTTGCACTAGCAAAGGTTCCCTGAAAAGGTGAACATCGGTACGATCCTCACTGATAGCTTGCTATCACTGGTCGCTGCGTTAGAGTTTGACAGCGTAAACCCAGTACCGGACAAGACGAAAAGGATAACAGCCTCGAAGCTAATAACTAGAGGAAGCTGGCCACCAGTTCGCTAATCAGTTTAAAACGAACTGCCAACAAGAAGCACCACCAGCCAAAAGGAACTTAACTTATACTTCTGTGTCGCAGGGATTCATCCCTGCCACAGGGCATCGGTTAAAAACAGTAGAGGCTATTCAGAGCCTCATTTTTTTTACTTTTTTTTGCATATTATTTGCGTCTTTATAAGATAAAGCATTTAATAAAAGCATGAGTCCAATGATTATCCTTTGCTTATTTATCCCATTAATTGGCACCACTCTAGGTAGTGCAATGGTTTTCTTTTTAAAAAAAGAGATTAATCCTAAATTACAAAAGATCTTAATGGGCTTTGCTAGTGGAGTAATGATCGCAGCTAGTATATGGAGTTTACTTCAACCTGCAATTGATCATTATGAAAAAGGCGACTTTAGAGCATGGCTAGTTCCTGCAATAGGTTTCCTTATTGGTGTAGGATTTTTACTTTTACTAGACTATGTCATTCCTCATATTCATATCAATAAAGGTGAAGAAGGAGTAAAAACAAATAAGATTGGCAAAACCGCAAAGATGATGTTTGCGGTTACATTACATAATGTTCCAGAAGGTTTAGCGGTTGGAGTAGTTATCTCTAGCGCCTTAACTCATAACATAAATGAAAGTGCGATGTTAGCTCTTGCGATTGGTATTGCTATTCAAAATTTCCCAGAAGGCGCGATTATCTCAATGCCTCTAAAAGAAGAAGGAATGAGCAAATTTAAGGCCTTTTTGCTAGGATTTTTATCAGGAGTAGTGGAACCAATAGCTTCATTATTTGCTCTTTTATTAACTGGAGTAGCGAATGTTGTGCTTCCTTATGCATTAGCTTTTGCGGCAGGCGCGATGATCTATGTTGTTGTTGAAGAACTTATTCCAGAAGCTAATGAAGGACCTCATTCAAATCTTGCCACTATCGGATTAGCAATAGGCTTTGTAATCATGATGGTTCTTGATGTTGCATTAAGTTAGTTAGTGGACTGGTGTCCACTTTTTATTTATAATGAGATAGAGGATTAGAATATGAAGAAACTAGTATTATTTTCGCCATTATTTATTGTTGCTTTGTCTTTACCAATAATGGTGCACACACCTGAAGATAACGTTAAGCCAGCGCAAGCTTTAAGTGTGTCTGGATGTAATAAAGTAAGTTTGCCATCGAAGCAAACCATTGATTTAAAACCTGTTTCTGACAATGACATCAGATCTTATTATTCTTCTCTTAATTCTCTATCAGATTCAGAGCTTAAAGGGACTAATCTTCTAAAAAATTTAAAGACAATTCTCTATAACATGAATTATTACAATTATGACGCTGTATGGAAGATATATGAAATCACGGATAGAAACTGGACATTATCTCCTGCTGATAGCACAACTTATGGAAGCTATGACAGCACAACAAAAATTATTACTAATTATGAATATGGCTCATCTAGTACTAATAGAAAAAATGACCCATATGTTAGAACTTTATATAGAGAAACTGCAGGTGGCAAAGATTTAATAAAAGAATGGGACTCTCATGATACTGGCACTAATAGAGAACATGTTTGGTGTCAATCTAGAGGATTTAAGGCCTCAACGGGCGCTACAGGACCTGCTGGTACTGATATTCATCATCTAATTAGTGGAGATGCTTATGTTAATAAAACAGTTCACAATAACACTCCTTATGGATATGTATCATCTGCAACTGGACAAGGTAATTTAGATAGTACTGTAAACAATAAGGTTGGTGTGGCTTTACATCAATCTTCGCAAGATGAATCAAGTGGCCATAAGGCATTTGAACCTGCTGACGAATTTAAAGGTGACATTGCTAGAGCCATATTTTATATGGCTGCTAGATATAATAACTACGCAGGTGCTAGTACGTTAGATCCAACATTGTTTGAGGCGAACCTAGTTCTTGCTAATTATTTAACTAGTGATGGAGACCATGAAGACTCTTCTCCAACTCACGCGGTCGCAATGGGTAAATTAAGTGATTTGCTTGAATGGAATGTTCTTGATCCTGTTGATGAATATGAGATTCATAGAAATGATTTAATTTTTAGAAATTATCAGGGAAATAGAAATCCTTTTATCGATTTCCCTGAATGGGCCGAAGTAATCTGGGGAACTGGCAAAGACGGAGACGTTTTAGAGCCTGATCCGTCTAAAAAAGCTAATCCACAAACAGATAAGCTGCATGTTTATAACCCAGCCCCATTACAAGTTTCAACAACTGATGCAATGGTTAACATCGTAACCGATACGTCGGTTCCTGGAGGAAAAACGGCTATTACAGCAGTTACAGCTGATTCAAGCAGTATCACTTGGGCTTTTGCTGGTACTAATGATTGCGTTAGTATTAATAAAACAACAAGCAATAGTGGGGAACCTATTTTATTAACTGGTATAAAATATGGAACAGCTAAATTAAGAGCAAGTGCAAAGGTTGAAGGCGAAGACTTATCAACGGTTATTGACATTACTGCTGATAAGGTAACTTCTTTGACGCTTTCTGATTACAAAGAAGAATTCAACATTAATGAAGAATTTAAGTGCCAAGATTTAGTTGTAACAGCAAATTACGAGCATGGTAAAAAAATTATTATTCCGTTTGGAGATTACACATACAATCATATTGATACATCTACCGAAGGAGAGTTAATTGTTAATGTTCGTTATGGTGGGCAAGTCGCTTCTTACCGAATTAATGTTGTAAAACCTCCAGAAGAAAAGAAAATGCCTATTTGGATTTATATTGCTGCTGGAGCGGGTGCAGTTGTTCTTGTTATCGTCTTAACTATCATATTTGTTAATGGCAGTAAAAAGACTAGACGCAAGATGACTTCAGGGGCAAAAAAGATTGTAAAATCTGTAAGTAAATCATCAAGCAAAAAATCTTCAAAATCAAAAAAATAGTGAAGATTTTACGATAAAAATAAAGAAAATCGGAGTTTTTTCTCCGATTTTTCTATTAGATTTATTCAGCAATTATTTTGTCTAGATATTGATCAAGTAAGGCGTAGAGTTGTAAGTACTTATCATCAAATTTTCCAACTGTTTTACCTAACTCTTGAACCCCATCAGTGGAACTTGTATATTTGCTCCATTCAGGCAAACCTTCACCATTTGGATTGCCTGTTTTAATAAAGTTGGTCCAATAATTTACCATTATGTTAGACAAGTCTTTATCGCTTTTATCATATGCCCAGTCGTGGCCAACTTTATCAATATTTCCATATGCATAGATTATTTCTCCAGCGTGATATGTTCCGTGGAATTTATTCTCTTTGGTGAATTGATAGCGGTAAACATCTTTTCCTTCATTTAATGCTGCGTTACTCCAGGAGTGATGTGGCATTATGAACCAATAAACCGAAATGATTTCATTAAACGCACTAAAAGCATCTTTTTTGATTTTGTCTTTATATAGGTCATAAATCTTTTGACCATATTCATCATCAAAATACATTTTTAGTCTAGATAAGATGTTTGAGGCATTAGTTGGCTGAAATAAGAAATTAGGAATAACAAATGCATCAGCTTCTTTAACGTTATAGCCATTTAATAAGGCTTCCTCATTAGAATTACCATTTAGATATGTTTGATATGGATCTTCTACTAATGCGTAACCATCCATCATCATTCCCGAATTAGCGTATTGTGTATTTACTAATTTCTCTGCAGGTACTTTTCTTAAAGCATTGATATCTTTACAATTAAATTCTTTTAGAATTTTAGCATATGTTTCATATGCTTGTTTTTCTGTTCTATACGTGTGTGGCGCTTTTTTAATTACTAAAGATGATGATTCTCCTATTGCGCGCTTAAATAAGCCTGTTGCTAATGGAGAAACACATAACGCTGATACAGAACTACTTCCCGCGCTTTCTCCGGCGATAGTGATGTTATTTTCATCTCCTCCAAAATTTGAGGCATTATCGTGAACCCACTTTAATGCAAATGCTTGATCTAATAAGCCATAGTTACCAGTAGTGGCGTGACCGGTCTCTTCTAAAGCTTCAGCTTTTAAATCTGGATGAGCTAAATATCCAAAGACACCTAAACGATATTGTATGGTAATCATGATGACTCCATGTTTAGCGAATGTTTCTCCATTAATATCGTCAGAAGATGAAGATCCAGTAGTTAAAGATCCTCCATGGATATAAACAAGAATTGGTAAATTAGTATCAGTGGTGTTTGGTTTCCAAATATTGAGATATAAACTGTTTTCACTAACATTTTGTAAAGGTTGCATTTTGTAATCTGGATGCCATCCTTTAGCAGCGTATATATCAATTAAGCTATTTAAAATAGCAGGATTATCTTTTTGCATACTTCTCGGGCCGAAATATTTGCCATCTATTACATTATCCCAGGTATATTCTTTTGGCTCTTTCCATCTTTCTGCTTGAGCGTAAGGAATACCTCCATACATCTCAACAGATTTATCTTTATTGTAATATCCTTGGACTTTACCTTGGTTTAATTGCAAAACTTCTGTTTTTTCAATTTTTCCAGAATGATAAATAATGCTTTTACGTTCAATTGTAGGTTTATTAGTAAACAAGACCGCGACAGTCAATCCAACAAAGCCAACCCATGTTAATAGCCTTACCCAAAACTTCTTATCTCTAAATAAAATTCTGATGGTGATGAACGTTGCTAAAACGATTCCTTCAATAAGCATGAACCACCATGGACCATTAGCGAGATCAAAATAAAACACTAATAAGGCGGTGATAATTGTTATCCCAATTGGAAAAATAATCCAAAACACTAAGTGCTTTTTCTTTTGATGATTCATCGTTTGTTCCATAACGTTCTCCTTATTTAATTAAATCTTCTAATTTTAATTCTCTCTTTTTGAAAAAGATTACAAAGAAGAAGTAGATTATACAGTTAACTAGTAAATACGATGCAATTGATAAAACTATTAACATTGAAGTTCGAATTGATATATCGTCAAATCTAACAAAATAGACTGAAACTCCTAAAGCGATTAGACCTAATCCAAAGGCTGTCCCAACACTTATTGCAATTAAAGGGATATTGTTAATCGTATTGTTGTCATTAAACGCAATTTTGTAGAGGTTGGAATCCTTTTTTCCACCTTTCAAAAAAATTATTTCTTCTCCAACAAGGAAGAACATAGCCAAAGCCAAGGCAATTATATCGAGTAGTAATTCTTTAGGCTGCAATTTTATTACTACGATTAATGAATAAATCATTAATCCTAAACTGAGCAAAACTATGAAACCCGATATTAATCGGTAGGTTAGATTCCTTCTTTCGGTAATATTCATATCACCTATTTTACTTTATGTAAGAGAGAAAATCACTCGTTGCGTTAAAAAATTTATAACATTATAATTTTTGTAAAGACGTATTTCTCGTTGGTAGAAATATAACATTATTGAAGTAGGGAAAGCTTATGAAAAGAAAAGTTTTTAATTTCTCTTTGTTGGCAAGCGTAAGTTTACTTGTTTTTGGTGTGACTGGACTTTCTAGTTGTGCTAACTCTTCAGTTGCCGTTCCACGCGTCAAACTTGAAGCGTCCACAATTAATATGGAAGTCGGTGATACAAAACCAATTAAACTATCTGTCCAAAAGGGATATGAGAACTATCAACAAAGATGGTTCACATCAAATGAGAACGTTGTTCACATCATTAACAGTTCAAAAGGTTATGTAGCCGCTGTTGGTGAAGGAAGTGCAACAGTTACCGCCGCTATTGCAGGCGCGTATGTTGATTGTACAGTTCTCGTTACAGATAACGGAGGAGATCCAAGTGCTGCGAGATTTACATTATCTCCAACATCGGTCTCAATCGAAGAAGGAAAAACCGCTCAATTAACATGGAATGTTAATCCTTCTAGTACAACCATTGCCTTCTCAGTAGACAATTCTGCTGTTGCAACAGTTGATGAAATGGGACTTATTACAGGTGTTGCTGCTGGAAGCTGTGTTGTTACCGCAGTTGCATCTAATGGACTAACTAGAAGATGTACCGTCACTGTTAAGGGCTCTGGTGGAGAAGGCGGAGGAGGCACTGATGATATCGGTGTTAGCTCCAACTTAGGATATACAGGATCATTATCTGTTGGTGCTCCTGAAAAACAAATGGCCTTCATGCAAGAACTCTTAAGAGACTTCAATAGATTAACCAATTCTTCAATTAAATTTGATGTCACTCAAGTCGAAGAAGGTAAAGGTGCTGCTCAATTCGCTAATGCGGGTGCTGCCCCAGCTATCTTCCCATACGCTAGTGACCAAATCGTCGATTTCCAAAACTTAGGTGCTTTAACATCCCTACGTACCGATAATGTTAAATGGATTAGAGATAACATGCTCCCAGACGCTTTAACTGCAGCTAGAGTTGGTACCGCCACACTTGGTTACCCATTCACTTCAGATAATGGTGTTGTTATGTTCTATGACGGAAGTGTTGTTACTGATCCATCCTCCATTGATACGTTTGATGAATTATTACAACTCGCATCACAAAAAGGTCTCGAGGTTGACTTTAAGTTAACTGAAGGCTTCTATGCTGCTGGTGCTTTACACTCATATACCAAAGGTAAATCATTATATACTTTAACCCCAACCAATACTGGTTACAAATCAACCGCTAACTTCAATAGTGAAGCAGGTAATAAGGCTATTAGAGTCTGTTATGACTTGCTCACCGATGATAGAGAAGTTATCAGATTTGGTGATGGTGCCCCAGGTACCTCTGGTATTCTTGCAACAATCGTTGATACTTCTTATGTCCAATCCTTCAAAACATTAATGGGCAATAAGTACGCTGTTGCACCTCTTCCTGCTGTTGATAACGAAGGAACAAGAATGGGTGCCTATTTAGGCTACAAATTCTATGGTGTTAACCAAACCCTTGATAACGACAGCAAGACTAAAGCACATGATGTTGCTAAATTCTTAGTCAGTGCATATTCTCAAACCAAGAGATTTAATAGATTCCAAAGCAAACCAACCATCACAAGCTTACAAGCGATGGTCGCTAGTGAACCACATATTGCTGCGTTGAATGAACAAGCTAAATTCAATTCAACCGTCTTATTAACTGCCGCGGGCAGTGAATTATGGAGTGCAACTTCTAAAGCTTTAAATAAGATTTACGAAGAAACATTTACTCCAACCGATCAGAATTACACCAGCGTTCTCCAAGAACTCGATGCAACTCTTAAAGTGACAAAATAAAAGGAAAGTTATGACAACTATTCAATATTTGTCCTTGACCAAACCTCAACGAATCCTTGTTAATATCGGGAACTTCTTTAAGAATTTCGGTAAAGGCTTCGTTAACTTCTTTAGAGGTATTCCGGTCAAATTATTAAGACTATGGAACAAAGTTTCCGCTCCTTTCATGACGTTAATTGATGCGTGGAAAAAAGGAAACTGGATGGTCAGAGTCAACTTCTTTGTCTTTGGTTTTTACCAATTAACTCATAGAGAAATCGCGCGTGGCGTGCTTTATCTTCTTTATGAAATAGTATTTATATGGTTCTTAGCAAGCACCGGATCTGCATATTTAGCAAAATTAGGTACACTTGGAACATTCTCAACTTCCTCGATGTATCTCGTTGATCCAACTTATGGAGTTGCAGATGGTGCATTTAAAGGTGGAGATACTTCTTTCACCATTCTCCTTTATTCATTAGTGACATTCTTCTTAATGATTGTCTTCGTCGTTTTATGGTTCTTCTCTATTAGAGATGCGAAATCATTACACGATAATATTGCAGTTGGAAGACTCAGCAAGAATAGTCAATTCTTTAAAGACTTAGTCGATAGTAAATATCACGTCTTATTAATGGCTGTCCCACTTGTGGGACTTGTGGCCTTCACAATCATTCCAATCGTTTTCATGATTATTACTGGATTTACCAACTATAACGGTAGTTCTAGAAGTATTCTTTATGACTGGGTTGGTTTTGACAACTACCGTATCCTTTTCTCTGGATTTGGTAGTGGTGGAGGAATTGTCTCAATCTTCTTTAAGATTTTGGCCTGGACTCTTTTGTGGGCTTTAATCGCCACATTCACCAACTATTTCTTAGGTATGGTTATCGCTCTTCTTATTAACAAGAAAGGTATCAAACTTAAGAAATTATGGAGAACGGTGTTAATCTTTACAATCGCTGTTCCACAATTTGTTAGCTTAATGTTAATTAACCGTATGTTATCTAACACCGGTTTCTTAACTAGAATCTTTGAACAATTTGGATGGGTGGCCACCAACCATAGCCCATTCGAATATAAGACACTTGCCCGTGTTATCATCATTATTGTTAATATGTGGGTTGGTGTTCCTTACACGATGTTAATTTGTTCTGGTATTCTTATGAATATTCCTGAAGATTTATATGAATCCGCCAGAATTGATGGCGCATCTCCATTTAAGATGTATACCGCCATCACTCTTCCATACATGTTGTTTATTACTGGACCATACCTATTGTCTCAATTCGTTGGTAACATTAATAACTTCAATATCATCTACCTTTTGTCTGCAGGACGTCCAAGTTTTGGATTATCTTCAACATTAGGTTATGGTGATCCAGGAGAAACCGACTTACTTATTACATGGATCTATAAGATGTCCATGGAAAGCGGCGCTGAAAAGAATTACGCGATGGCATGTGTCCTTGGTGTTTTAGTCTTCTTAGTGATCGCTGTTTTATCCTTGATCTTCTATGGAAGAAGTAATGCGGTTAAAAATGAGGAGGACTTCGCATAATGGCTGAAAAGAATTTTGCTAGTAAGCGCTTTGCTGAAAAGAGCCAAAGGGTTCTCATTTACATCATTCTTACAGTAGTAAGTGTTATTTGGATTTTCCCATTCATTTACTTAATTTTCCAATCTTTCGCTGAAGTTGCTAACCCAAAGAGTATTTTCCCAGAGAGATGGACTTTCCAAAACTACTTAACATTATTCTCATCAACTTCAAAACCATTCTTGAGTTGGTGGCTTAATACATTCCTTATCGCTTTAGCGACAGCGGTTTTACAAACAATCTTAGTCTTAATGACAGCGTATTCATTATCTAGACTTAGATTCTCTGGTCGTAAAGCGTTAATGAAATTAATTTTAGTCCTCGGCATGTTCCCTGGTTTCTTGGGAATGCTTGTTAACTACTATATTTTGCAGTTATTAGGATTAAACACTTCGATATTCTCCTTAATCGTTGTCTACGTGGCTTCTAGTGCGATGAGTTATTACATCGCTAAAGGATTCTTTGACACGGTTAGTAAATCTCTTGACGAAGCGGTCATGATTGATGGAGGAAGCAAGAATACTGTTTTCTGGAGAATTATCTTACCGCTTTCAAAACCAATCATCATTTACACAGTATTGGTCTCATTTACCGCTCCTTGGGGTGACTACATGTTTGGTAGTTTTATCGCCAGTAGTAGTAGTGCGATTACCCCATACAATTACACCGTTGCTGTTGGTTTAAGCAGAATCACAGAAGCGAGTGAATATGGTTTATTCTGCGCTGGTGCAGTAATGGTATCAATTCCGATTGCAGCGTTATTCTTCTGGCTACAACGTTACTACGTTGAGGGTATTGCCGGTGGCGCTGTTAAAGGATAATAGGAGGAAGAATATATGGCTTCTTTAAAACTTGAACACATTTACAAAGTCTATCCTAACGGACATAAAGCCGTTACTGACTTTAACATGAACATTAAAGATGGAGAATTCATCGTCTTCGTCGGTCCTTCTGGTTGTGGTAAATCAACAACCTTAAGAATGATCGCTGGACTTGAAGATATTTCTAGTGGTGAGCTTTATATCGGTGACACCTTAGTTAACGATATGCAACCAAAAGATAGAGATATCGCAATGGTCTTCCAAAACTACGCGTTATATCCACATATGACTGTTTATGAAAATATGGCTTTTGGTCTTACACTTCGTAAAGTTCCAAGAACCATCATCCATGAAAAAGTTATGTGGGCGGCAGAAGTTTTAGGTTTAAAAGAATATTTAGACCGTAAACCAAAAGCGATGTCCGGTGGACAAAGACAACGTGTCTCCTTAGGAAGAGCGATTCTTCGTAATCCTAAAGTCATGCTTCTTGATGAACCATTATCTAACCTTGATGCGAAGTTAAGAGGTCAAATGAGAAGTATGATCTCTAAACTCCATCAACAATTAAAGACAACATTTATTTATGTTACCCACGACCAAGTCGAAGCGATGACTCTTGGTACACGTGTTGTCGTTATGAAACTTGGACGTATTCAACAAGTTGATTCACCACAAAACTTATATGATCACCCAATTAATAAATTCGTTGCAGGATTTATTGGCACACCTCAAATGAATTTCTTCAACGTCAGATTAAAAGACGCTGGAGATCATGTTGATGTTCTTTGGACTGATTGTGAACAGCCTGCTCTTAAAATTACTCATGATTCAGTGTTAAAAGCTGAAAGAAAATATTTAAAAGGCGATATTGATATCACTTTAGGATTTAGATGTGAAGCGGTTTCCGCGGAAGATATTAAAGAAAACGATGATAATGTTGTTGATGTGACTATTTCTCACTTTGAAGAACTTGGTAATGAAACCTTAATCTATGGTGACTTAAAAGAAATCGAAGGTTTAGGCGGAGAAAGTAAAACTGCAATTATTATTAAAGCCCCATCTAAGATGGGACATGTCCCAGGAGATGTCATTAAAGCAAAGATTGACGTTAGTAGAATTCACTTATTCGACGCAAAAACTGAAATGACCATTATCCCACCTATCCCAGAAGCTAACGTCTTACCAGTTTCTATTGAAAATGAAAAGATGACACTTTTTGGAACAGTTAAAAAACCAGCGTCAATCCCTGTTGACTTTGTTAAAGACGGGACAATTGCTTTACCACTTAGCGCTTTATCACTAGGAGATGGAGCGATTGAAGGAAAAGTTTTACTTGTTGAAGACCACGGAGAAGAAGGACAATTAGCCTTACTCCAAGTTGAAGATAAGAAGATTTTCGCCTTTGTTCCTGAGGGCACTAAAGTCGGTGCAAAAGTTAAATATTGTGTTGACTATTCTAAAGCGACATTTAAAGATGCGGAAGGTAAACTTCTCGCCTCACCTCTTCCAGATAGAGACAATTTAACTGCGACATTTGTCAATTTAAAGACTGCGCATGAAGTCACTCAAGATGATTCCTTCTTGAAAATTCAAGAAGAGAGAATCAAAGCAGTGGAAGATAAATACGCTCCTATCTTTGAAGAATTTAATAAAGAAAAAGAAGAAAAATTACGCGAAGCAGGCGAAAAACAAAATATAGCCATGGAGAACTTGGACGCTAAAGAAGCAGAGCTCGATGAAAAGAATAATGCTTTGAAAGCTGAACTAGCTAAAGCAAAAGAAGAATACAAGACTCAAATGGTGGAAATCAAAGCTCGCCATAAAGCCATTGAAAAGGAAGAAATTGGAAAGATTGAAGCAATGTATAAGAAGATGCTTCAAGATGAAAACGATGACTTTAAACGCGCCATGATGAATAACAAAGACCCAGAGAGTAGAAGAAGTAGAAGAATGTCTCACGCGGTCTTTAAAGAGAGTTTCCCACAAATGAAGGCTAATGACCTTGAAAGAAAGACAAATTCTTTAGAATTTGACAAGGAAACCGAGATCAATGGAGCGAAAGCTAGATATTCTCAAAAGAAGAATTTATTAAACGAAACCATTAAAGAAAATAAAAAGGCCTTTATGGAGGAAAACTATCCTCATAAGCTTTTAGAAAAAGAATATGCGGCCAAAGAAAAAGAGCTCCTCAAGAAGAAAGATGATGAATTATTACACGCAAAACTTATTTTCTTCTTCAAACAAGATGAGCATTACCAAATGATTCCTGATGATATCACCACAAAGATTATTCAAGGATTAGGTAACCGCGTTTTCACTAAAATCTTTAGAATTGAAGTTCCTCATGATGGCTTTGTCGAAGAAGAAGGCGCTAATGAATATCAAGTCGTCGCTAATGTTAATTATGGTGACGTCGAGATGTATAAGTGTAACGGCGTAGCTTATGGCGAAAAAGTTACTGTCTACATCAAAAAAGAAAGAGAAATGGAAATCGGAGAAAAGATTCACTTACGTGCCGATTTAGTCAAATCTCAAATCTATGAGGATGAATTAAACATTAGGTTATATTAGTATGAAAAAACTAACCTTATTACTTTTAACACCTCTTCTTCTAACGAGTTGTGCTAATCAATCCGCTTCTTTTAAAGCGCTTAAAGCGAGAATAGACCAGATTGAAGACACTCATGAACACCCATATTACAAAGTAGTTGGCTCATTAGATTTTAATGGAATGATTACTGAAATTAGTGATGATGATGGAACATTTGATAAAAATCCAACTGGAACATCTTATGTTGCTAATTCTAGATACTATGAAGGTTTTTATAACCCATATACAACAGATTCAACTGTCTTAAATGAAGAAGATGTTGTCATATATGGTATGGCGTCTCGTTCATATTGGCTTAGAATGCCTCTTAGAATTACTAAGGATAACTTCTACGTTGAAATGCAAGCCGAAGGCGAGGTCGAAGAAAACCCAACCTGCGCCCATTATCAATTAGTTCACACTGTTTGTGCATGGATCGATTCTAGTGGTTCAGTTAATGCTTCCACCAATAGACCATATTATGAACTTTTACCAGATGGAGGCTTTGCCATCGGTGGTAGAAACGTTCATTCCAGAGTGACAATTGATAATTATCCTTATTACCTCAATTATGAAAAACATCCAGAATTAGGGGAGTGGGATGAACTAGAACCATTACCATGTTATAAGAGCTTTGTCGATGGTAGATTCGACATGAGATTCGAATATAACAAAGATGGTTGGCTTGTTAAAGAAACCCTTAAAACAAGCGATTATAATTACAACAAAACCACTGATGCGCAAGTCGCATTACGTTCCGTTTATTCCTATAAATTTAGCTAATATGAGAAATAAGATATTACCTTTTATAATGGCAATATCGCTTCTCACATCATGCACACAGGAAAGATATTTAAGAAGCGATATTAAGAAATTTATCGCTTCTTTTTCTATTGAGAAATCTCAACAAACCTACTTAGAATGTAGCTACACAAGAGCAGACACTGAGACAGTTGGAGAAGACATTACTGAGGTAACAGAAACTAAGAGTATCAATGTCAAAGATAGCAACAATTTTCAATATGATTACACCAAAATTAAAAAGGAAAATGGGGTAGTCACCACCAACATTCATCAGTATTTAGAAAAAAATAATGAAAAATATTTTTTCGTCAGTGGAGAAGAAAAAAGTGAAAAATCACTCAGTGAAGTCGCCACAATTGTAAACAGTTTTTTCTATACTAGTAGTAGTGAAGGAATCTACATCGGAGGAATGTTTGTTGGCGACACATTAAGAGATATCATCTATGATATTCAAGATAATGTAACGATTGATTCTGAGAATAAACTTTTAGTTTATTCTTATGAACGCATTATGAAAGAGGGAAATGAGACTGTTACAATCTCTCAAGATTATCGAGCAAATGAGCTAGGAATGTTGGTCTCAAGCAACATGACAAAAGTCTCATCTAAATCGACATTTACTACAGTTATTACTGTGGAAAATATTTAATTTTTTAGCGTCATTTTTTTCTTCATATGCGCGTTGACCTACGCGCGAAGAAGTTTTATACTAATAGTAAGTATACTATTCACCCTTTTAAAAGGAGAGCCCTTATGAGAAAGAAATTTTTTGTTCCTTTTATTCTCGCGTGCGTGACGCTTTCGTCATGCTCGGGTAATTTAGTTGCTGTTAGTGGAAAGGCCCCGGCTGATAGTTTTACTTTAGAGCTCGAACCAACATCTTCAATCGCTGTTGGCGAATCTAAAACTTTAGTCCTTGGTGTCAATCCTGTTGAAGGTGCTGAACTTGGTGATGTTAAAGTCACTTGGGTCAATACCGACAACTCCATTCTTTCCGTTAGTGATTCAGATTCGACTGAACTCATCATTACCGGATTAGAAAGTGGAACTTCAACTATTACCGCTATCGTCGATGGTTCATTACAAGCCGCTAGCTGTAGAGTTACAGTTAATGGTAGTGGAAGCATCGATCCATCTATCGTTGTTAGTGATATCACTCTTAGCGATTCAACCAAAACATTCGATTATGTCGAAGGTGGAAATAACTCCTTCCCATTAATTGCTACTGTTCACTGTACACCTCAAACTGCGTCAGTCACAGTCAACTGGTATAGCACAGTCAAGTCTGTTGCTACTGTTACTTCTAGAGGTAACCAAGCTGTTGTTAATGTTCTTGGTCCTGGAGAAACTAACATTGTCGCTAGCTATGGTTCAATTTTCGCAAGTTGTAAATTAAGCGTTAATAACGCAAGTGATCCTGCAACTGTTTCTGTTAGCTTAAATAAAACAACCTTAAGTCTTGAAGAAGGTGAAAGCGAAACATTAGTTGCAACAACAAAAGGTAACGTCCAAATGACTAGATGGCAATCTGATCATCCAGAATTTGCTAGCGTTGATCAAGCTGGTAAAGTTACCGCCGTTAGTGCTGGTACTGCCACTATTAGCGTGACCGTTAGTGATGGAGATCAAATCAAGACCGCAACTTGTATTGTTAATGTCAAACCAACTGGACAAGCAAGTGAATATGAGGCTCAACTTGCAACATGGAGTAAGAAAGGACACATTTATTTCCACTACTTAAGAGAACATGCCGATTACGATAACTGGGCGTTATGGATTTGGCAATCATTCCCAAGAAGCTTAGAGGGCAGCTTATGGGGTGCAAACGCAAGTCACTTCTCAGAAACAACTCCTATTAAACCTGAAAACATTCAAACATTTGGATACATGAAAAAATCCGAATGTGGTGGAGAAGGTAGTGATATATATAGCGATGAATACGGAAGAATTATCGATGTCGATTTATTAGCAGACCCAATTAAAGGTGGTAAAACAGGTAATGATTCACCACTTGTTAGTAACTGGGAAAAACTCATGAAGACTGATATCGGTTTCTTAGTTGTCGATCAAACCAAGATGACTGGTGAAACCATGTGGACCTCTGATGGATCTGGAGAAACCTTCATCAAAAAACTCGGAACATATTTAACCGAGGGTAAAGAAAGTTACTTACACGTTTACTGTGTTGAAGGTAACGTTAGCAATTACACCACTAGTAGTGGTAAACAAGTGGTTAATAATCCAACCCTTGAACCAAACACTAATGGTAAATATAGAAGTAAAGATGACACAACTTTATTAACTAGAGATGATTATGGAGCAGGAGTTGCAACCTCAACTTCCTTCAAAGAAGATCGTCCAGGTGTTGGTTATCAAATCTTTGTTCCATCTTACGCTGATAGTGATGGAGACGGATTTGGCGATTTAAGAGGTATCATCAACAAACTCGATTACATTAAAAATGATGTTGGAGCGGAAGTCTTATGGCTCACTCCAATTCAAGAATCCAATAGCTATCACGGCTATGATGTTACTGATTACTACAAGATCGATAGCAGATTCGGAACGATTGAAGACTATCAAGAACTCATTTACAAAGCTCATAAACTTGGAATGAAAGTCTTGATGGATATGGTTATTAACCATACTTCAAAGAGTAACGTCTTATTTAAGAAATCTGAAGCCGCTGTTGAAGAAGTCATTAACGGAAAGACTATTTCCTACCGTGATATGTATATTTGGAAATATAAAGATGACGATGTGATGGTCTGGGATCAAACCGGAAAGAGCACAACAGTCGGACTAGATAACTTTGTTAGCAAGAAAGTTACTGATAAAGATTGCTCTGCTCAATGGTTCCAAGATGGCACAAGTGATTACTACTACTTCGGTAAATTCGGTAGTGGTATGGCGGAACTTAACTATAACTGTCAAGCTACTAGAGACTATATGACCGATATGTGTAAATATTGGTTAAGCTTCGGCTTAGATGGCTTCCGTCTTGATGCGATTAAACACATCTACTTATTAGGTGAACTTAACCCAGATCTTAAGACTTTAATTTCTGGTCACGATGTGACTTACGATGTTGGCTTTAAGACTTACTGGAATGAAGAAATGGGCAAAGAAGACACTGTTCCAAATGATTACTCCTATGATAGAGACATGAACGTCTTATTCTGGAAACAATTTGCTGGATCGATTAAAGCTTCTTATCCAAATTGTTTCTTAGTCGGTGAAAACTTCGATGGTTGGAACGAAAGAATGGCTCCATTCTATAAATCAATGGATTCTCAATTTGATTTCTCCACCTACTATCACTTAAACGAATTAAAAGAAGAAAGTATTGCTTACGATGTTGGTACTTCATTAAACGAATACGCGAAATACCGTAGTGATCTCATTAATGGCGCTTATACATCTAACCACGACGTTGCTAGAATGCTCAACCACGCGGCCGCTCACGATGATAGTGTTAATTCTAAATATTCTGGAGGAGACGGCATCCATCACAAAGAGATTACCTTAGAGAATACGATGGGTGGACCTGGACGTAATGTTGAATACGCTAATGATATGGCAAGATATTACGCAGCGATGACCATTCTCACTCCTGGAGTTAGCTGGATCTATTACGGAGATGAAATCGGAATGTCTGGTAATATCGCTGATAAGATGCCAGATAGTCAAGGAAGAGTCTTTGATGATCACGGCAATAACATCGATAGATGGTATCGTCAACCAATGAAATGGGATAACGAAAAAGGTGGTCCAAACGGCACGGTTGATTATATCTTCGGCGGTATTGAAGTCCTTTGGGATAAATATAACAAGAACGAATTACAAACTGTTGATGAACAAAAACTCGCCGCTGGATCAATGCTCAATTACTTCAAAGCACTTTGTGCAGTGAAAAATAATGATCGTTATCCAACATATGGTTTCATTTCCGGAGCCGGAACATTCTCTGGAGATCAAACCGTGAAATTTGATGTTTCCGATGGTTCAAGAAATGTCACCGTCTTCATCAACAATAGTAGCAGCGCAAAAGGCTTCTCAATGCAAGGATATTCCTTACTAGGCTGCTCACAAGGTGGCAGCGCTAATAGCTGCCCAGCCCATGGCTTTGTTGTCATGGTGAAAAACTAAGGAGGATACGAAGATGAAAAAGATTATCGCATTATTACCTCTTCTCTTCTTAGTTGGTTGTAGCCAAGCTAAGACCTCTGTCGTTTCTAGTAAAGAAGCCTTACAAGAAGCGATGTATCAAGTTTCCTACGATAGTAGAGGACTCGCTACCATCTCAAAGAAATCCGTTGGAGAAGGTAGCCACATCACCTATTTAATGATGTCTAAATATGGACAAATCAACGTCGATGGGACTCAAGTTAAAGGCGTCGATGTCGACGAAATGTTCTTAGAAAACTGTATCGTTTATAAGAGTGAAGCTGGTGCAGCTTTACCGGCTGATAGCACTGTCACTAGTGATTTATATGGAGTCACCTTCAGAGGTTGGTTCCAATATAACGATAAAGTCTACCCAGATAAGCTCACTACTGTTCCAGCAGTTAGCGGTCAAAAAGTCTTTGCAATCTTTGATGGCCCAACTGGTGGAGGCGGAAGCTCTGGAGGAGAAGGATCTGGTGGTGGATCTGGTGGAGGCACTGTCAGTACTGGATTTGGTATCTTAGTTAATGACACTCCTGTCCAAGCTACTTATAAAGGCACTAATATGGACGGCAAAGAAGAATATCTTGCTAGTAGAGTCACCATCAACCAAGGAGATGTCTTCTCATTATATGACTTCTCTAATGGTGGAACTTGGGCGGTCTCTCCAAATGCTTGGTCGTTTGGCGATTCAGGTACAGGCACTGTTTGGAAGGAATATATCAGAATGGGAACAACTTCCTATACTGCACTTAAGTCCTTCACAGCAGACTTCTACATTCAATTACAGTATCAAAACGATACCTTATATATCGAACTTAAATAATTAACATCAACAACTCGTAAAAATGGAGGTATAGTCCATGAAAAAACAACTAATTCCTTTAGGCTTATGTCTTCTCGGTGCAACCGCGATGGTTTTACCGACAGCTTTAACTAAGCCAGGAGTGGAGAGTTGTGAAGAAGCTTTAGATGATCCAATTACTTATGAAACTCCTAAAGAAGTTAAATTGAGTGAATTTAGACAAGTTAGAGCGGAAGAAGAGATGAAAATCCCTTCGAAAGTCACTCTTCACTACATCAACGATGACGCAGAATGTGAAACTCGTAGATTTTATACCTGGGTCACAGGATATGACGGAATCGAAAGAAAACCTGACACGATTAGCGCAACTAAAATCGATATCACATTAGATTTTGATGAGATTAAAAATTACGAGAATATGCCAAGTCTCTTCTTCATTATTAAGAAGGCTGGTACTTGGGCAGGTCAATCAGAAGACGTCGAGCTTAAATATGAAAGATTCCAAGAGCAGATGCAAGACATCGGTGAAGGAAAATATTCCTTAGAACTTTGGCTCATTCCTGGAGAAGGTAGTGCGATTGAATTCTGCATTTCTGAAGAAGAAACAAAAATTCCAAAAATCGCTACTGCAAAATTCACAGATTGGAAGACTATTCACTGTGTGAGTAGTGATCCTTCTACTCATCCTCTTTGGTACAAAGTTTACGCTTTTGATAAGGTTTATTTAAATGCGACCCCACAAGCTCAAGCCAATATGAAAGAGTATTACCTCTTTAAAGAAGGTAACCCAACAACAAGTGAGTTTGATATCGTCTTAAATAACACCGCCAAGATTAATGTTCAATATTATATTGAATCCAAATATCCTGGCTATGAAGATAAACCAGAAAGAAAAGCCTTTGTCAGTTACGAGTACTTATATAAAACAAGTCGATTCACCCAATACTATACCTATACTGGTGATGACCTTGGAATGACCTACACTCCTGAAAAGACCACCTTCAAAGTTTGGTCTCCAATTTCTGCGAATGTCTTGGTGAAAATCTACGACTCAGGAAAACCGAGATCTCTATATCCTCAAGAAGGTATCGATAGCGGTGAAACCCACTCCATGTACTATACCGGAAGTGGTGTTTGGGAGCTCACTGTTATTGGAGATTTAAAAGACAAATACTATACCTATCAAGTCACTAATCCAAATGGTACAAATATCGAAGCGATGGATCCATACGCTAAAGCGTGTGGTATTAATGGTGTTCGTGGTTATATCTATGACCACAACGCTCCAGAAGCTAATCCAGAAGATTGGAATAATGTTCCTACTATTTGGGATGGCAAAGCTGGATATGACATTAAAACACCAAATGAATTAACCCCTTATGAAATCCATATTAGAGATTTAACAATGGATGATACTTGGCAAGGTACATCTACTAGAGGTACATACGCAGCTTTCGCTGAAAAGGGAACAACTTATAGTGAAAGATATGGTAATAAAGACTATACAGTTAAGACCGGCTTCGATCA
This sequence comes from uncultured Caryophanales bacterium, assembly GCA_946612115.1. Taxonomy (GTDB): domain Bacteria; phylum Bacillota_I; class Bacilli_A; order RFN20; family CAG-826; genus UBA2450. The sequence continues at coordinate 37,305 of CAMOEI010000002.1, forward strand.
TATCGAAGAATTAGGCGTTAACGCTATTCAAATCTTACCAATGTTTGATCATGACGATGATGAAAGACCTGGCAAGATGAAATTTAACTGGGGATATAACCCACTTAACTACAATTGTGTTGAAGGTGGTTACTCCTCAAATCCTGAAGATCCATTAAATAGAATCGTTGAATTCAAAAACTTAGTTAAACAATATGCGAATAACGCAAATCACACTAGAGTGATTATGGATGTTGTTTATAACCATGTCTCTAGCGCTGCGTCATCTTGCTTTACTAAGATTATGCCTAAGTATTATTTCAGATACGACAGTAACTGGAATTACACCGATGGTAGTGGATGTTCTAACGAAGTGAAAACTGAAGCCCCAATGATGAGCAAATACATTGTCGACTCATTAAAATGGTGGGCTAGTGAATATAAGATTAAAGGTTTCCGTTTCGACTTAATGGGATTAATCGATACTGAAACTATTAAAGCCGCTAGAAAAGCTTTAAATAACATCGATCCAGATATCTTTATCTATGGAGAAGGATGGACCTCAATTGCTGGATATAATGGAGATCCTGGCACCTATGGTGCAGACTCCGCAAATATCTATTCCAAACTCTATCCTGATATCGCTAGTGGATATGTTGGAGCATTTAACGATAGCGGTAGAGATTCTATCCGTGGTGGAAACGACCATGGATATGGCACAAATAACTCCTATCCAAGTTGGGGTTATGTTACCCAAGGCAAAAATGATGGCGCTGGTAAAATTGGGGCAATTTACGATATGTTCCAAGGCGTCCATAGTGGAAAGGGTGGAAACCCAAATCAATGCATTAACTATGTTAGCTGTCACGATAACTACACAGTCTGGGATCAATTAAGATATTGTATGGCTGAAAAAGGTTACACTGATAGAACTAGTACTTTATATGACAATAGTGGTCGCCCAGTTAAGGGTGGAGAACCTGCTATTAGCGAAGTTGTTAGTGGCTCTATTATGGCGCACGGCATCGTTATGGCGTCTAACGGAGTAGCCTTCATTCAAGGTGGAGAAGAAATTTATCGTACAAAGACAATTTCTAAGACCGCTAACGACGCTCAAGGCATTAAAGCTACCCCAGAATATGAAGAATTGATGGCTGGTGGAGCGGAAGCCTATGTCCGTCCATTCCCAGATTATGAAACTTATGTCGATCCTAAAGAAAGACAAGTTGAAGCTTTATCTACTGGTGAAGTAAGAATGTATGGAGATACCGAAATAGTCTCCCATAACTCTTATAAACTCCCAGATAGCATCAACTCATTTAAATGGGATCGTAAAATCCATGTTGGTAACTGCATTACCTATAACTATAAAGAAACATGGCAAAAGATGGTTGAAGTTCATAAGACTAACACCAAATTTGACTACAATACCTATCAAACCGCTGGATTCTCCAAGTGGGAAGGTAATGGTTCTGTTGGTATGTTTAACCCAGGCGGAATCCATATCGCAATTTTCTCACGTGATGGTGGTTCTTTAGAAACTGGTAATATCACTTCAACATTTAAATCCAAAGATTATTCAATTTCCGCATCTGACGGTAAATACTATTTAAATGCCTATAGGTACACGATTGTGGCCTGGCCAAAATGGAATTAAGGAGGGCATGAATATGAAAAAGAATGTATTATTTGTTGCTTCCTTATTAGCTGCTAGTGTTCTTACTGGATGTGCTCCAGCGACTTATTCATCTAGTTTTGCTAATGATTTAAAAGTCACTGAAGTTGAACTCGATGTCACTTACTATAAAGCAAGTGAAGCTGGTGAACAATTTACAATTACCCCAACCATTCACTATAGAGATGATAAAGAAGTCAAAGTCGGACAAAAGTGGATTTCTAGCAATGAAAAAGTTGCTACTGTTGATAATGGAGTGGTCACTACTTTAATGGGTGGTCACTGCAATATCTCCTTTATTGCTGGAATGAAAATGGCGAGTTGTTATGTCCAGGTTCCAAAAGATGACGCACCAACGCCTGGAGGAGATACCCCTGTTACCCCTGGTGAATTCCAAATTTCTTTAGATAAAGAAGAATTAACATTAAAACCTACTGAAACATATACATTACGCGCAACTACAAGTGAAGCCGCTGAAGTTATTTGGACTTCAACTAATGAAGCGGTTGCCACAGTTAGTAATGGTGTCGTTTCTGCATTAAGTGAAGGAACAACAACTATTGTTGCTTCCGCTAATGGAAAATACGCTAGATGTGAAGTTACAGTTAGTGATGAAGAATTTGACCCAGGTCAACCTCAAGACGAAGATATGACTGTTAAAGTTTACTTCTTCATCGACTATAACAACGTTGATGATGAAGACACTACTGGCAAAAAACTCTTATCGTTCTTCTGGTGGTATGAAGATCGTCCAATCGCTGAAAGTGGTAAGGTACCTCCTACCCCAAGTGTTGCCCCTGATAAGGCATTCCCATATTTCGCGGGTTGGTCTGATCACTCATTAGTCGATAGCAAGAGTCAATTAATTGACTTAAGTACATATGTTATTGGAAGTAGATCCTATATCTATATCTATGGTATTTGGACCGACAATCAAGGAGGTTTATTAGGCTAATATGAAAAAGATTAAATTTCTCATTCCTCTCGCCTTATTTGGTTTGATGCTTTCTAGCTGCGACGCTAATGAGCTGAGAAAGAATTATTCTCAATCCGATTTAGATATCGATACTCCTTGGGTAGATTATTATCTACCTGCAACTGGAGTAGAGTTCGCTGAAGGAGAAGAATTCCTCCAATTAAATAAAGGTGAAACACATAATTATAACTATTCATTATCACCTAGTGGAGCAACTTCAAACTCTCTAGTTTGGAGTAGTGATGAACAAAGTGTGGCAACAGTTGATAATGGTTTACTTACCGCCGTTGGAGCAGGTGAGGCAACTATTAAAGTCAGTTCTCCAGAAGAGATGTTTGATCCTGTTGAACTCAGCGTTGTTGTTAATGTCCCATTAGAAGATTTCTCAGTCTCTGTTCCTGATAAATTTGACTGGGAAGTCAGTCAACCATTAGAAGTTACTTATACCCCTAACGATACAACTTATCGCGATTTAGTATTTTCTATTGAAAATCCAAGCGAAGAAGATGTCGTTAGTGTTGATAATGAAGGAGTAATTCATACTACTAGAGCTAATGGCACCGCTACTTTAAGAGTCCATAGTGACTATTTAGGTGCGGAAAAAGATAAAACATATCCAATCGTTGTTCAAAACGTTCCAATCAACTCTTTAGCGGTTGATTATGAAGAAGGTCAAGAACACACCAATTATTTAGAAGTTGATGAAGCAATGAAATTTAAATATGTCATCACTCCAGATAATGCTTCTGACTATGTCAGATATGGTGTCAAATTTGTTTCTAGTGATGAAAGCGTTTTAACTATTGACCCTGCAACTGGAGTTGCTAGAGGTGTTAACCCTGGTACCGCTAATGTTTCAGTAGTCTGTAAAGATACAACTTCTACTCCAAAAGAAATTACTGTTTATCAATCTTCAGTTACTTCTTTAAGCGAAGTTCATTTAGATGATGAAGTTTTATCTAATGATGAAACTAATCCTCTTACTACAAGATTACATTTTAATGCAAATTACACTAATGCAGCGGGAAGTGGAACACTTAATGATAAAGTTCCAAATAGATGGACAGTTAGTTATTCTTCTGATGACGAAGAAATCGTCACAGTTGATAATACTGGATTAGTTGAAGCTAAAAACCCAGGAACCGCTAATGTTAAAGTTACAGTTAGTGATGGAGAACACACTCTTGAACAAGAAAAAGAAGTCAGTGTTTACATGGTTTCTAAATCTGTGAAGATTAATTCTTCATCCTCTGTTTTATATACTGATACTTCATTAGAATTAACCGCGAGTATCACTCCTACTAATGTTAGTGATGATACAATCGCCTGGTCAGTTGAACCTGCTGGAGTGGTTACTTTAGAACCTAACGGTAAATCTGTCACTGTTACAAGTGTTGAAGATGAACTCGATGAACCAGCAGTGGTCACAATTACCGCAAGTAATGAAGCTGCTGCTCATGGTGGAGTGACTGGTTCATTTGAATTAACTGTTAAAGAAAGAGCGGTTAATTTTGAAGCAGGTACTATGTACCTCGTTGGTAATAGAGCCTTTAATACTGGCACTTCCGCAAGTGGACATACTAGCTGGTATACCGCAGATGGTAGCAACCCAAGAGCGGCAAGATATGCTTATACCTTTGCTACTGAATGTTACGATCCAGATATAACCAACCAATATAAGGGAACATTACATTTACATGAAGGCGATGAATTTAGATTCTTTGTTGGAAGTGATTATTACGTCCCATTATTTGAAAGTGGCATTGATGATCAAGGCAACCCATGGACTGCCTATCACATCCAACACACTGATGGAGCGTTCATTACTGAAAAATTGTCGTTAAAAGACGCTACTAATGCTGAAACTAATATCGTTGTTAACGAAACTGGTTATTATGACTTCTACGCAAAGCGTTACGCTAAAGCGGATAGCAATGACTGGTATCAATTATATATTTGTGAAACACCTGCTATCGAAGTCGAGATTGCAAATGCATCTATGGGACTTGATGATACCTTCACAATCAAACCAGTTAATGTTATTGGTGAAGTTAGTTACAACGTTACTGAAAATACCGCTAATGCTGAATTCGAAGATGGCGTTATTACCGCCACAGGAGATGAAGGTAGAGTGGTAGTTTCCGTTAACGATAGTAGAGAAGGCACACCAGTTGTTGTTACTGTTAATATCGTTGATGGTGCAAGTGGAGTTTCTAAAACGATTTATGTCAATGGAAACGGACACGCCAATAAAGATAGTGCTAAATTATTCGCACGCACTTGGGCAGAAAGTAGTTCAACAATCTTACCAAGAGACAATGAATTTACATTAGTCACTGGACAAAGCATTGTTTATTCAGTTTCTATTCCAGTTGAACATAATATGATTGTTATTGTTAGAGAAAGCCCATTAGCGACACATCTAGTTTGGGAAGGCGAATATTTCTGGGGACAAACCCAAGACTTAAATATCCCAACTGATGGTAAAGATATGTTTGTCTCTACTGGTTATAAGACTGTTGGAGAAGGCGAAGAGGCCAAAGAATTCCTCTCTGGAGTTTGGGATGTCTTTGATCCGAATACAGTTTACGAAGAAGAAAAAGTCTTTGAAAAAGATCGCCCATATATTATCGGTTCTAGTGATTATTCAACAGGAACCTCAACTATTGGCACAGGTTGGACTGTAGCGCAATCTTACAAAGTCACTGAGACTGAAGATGATCCAAGTTATTACACACAATTTGTCGCAGATATCACATTCCGTGAAAACGATGAATGGAGAGGCTTATACGGAAACGGCACTTCACTCGTTGATGGTAATCAAGGATGGATTAGTAATGTTCAATCAACTGAAGGTGCCTTTAGTGGAACCGATCCAGAAATGACATTGTTAGCGAATAGCAACATTAAGGTTAACAAACCTGGAACATATCACATTTGTATCAAAGTCTTACTCAACGATGGTGGATGGCAGATTTATGTTAAATCTAACGAAGAACCAACACCTGTTGAAGGTCCATTTGTTCAATATCATCGTGGAGAAGAATGGATTAAAGAAGATTTAGTTGAAAATCCAGGCAATCCAAACGAATACATGGGTTCTCTTGAGCTCAACGCTAATGAAGAATTTGTCTTCTTTGTTGGTGAAGAAGATTGGAGACACTACGAGAATAAGAAAGCAGGTTCTGCAGATGAAGTTGTTGCCGGTATAGTTGACCCAACTAATTTCATGGCGAGTGTTGCAGGAACATATACCTTCTATGTTGAAAAAGCAGAACACGGACAAGTATTTATTGCATATACCGCTCCAGTAGTCCCACCAGTGGAACCAGATTTACATACTTTGTATTTCACAAACAATAAGGGATTTAGTGGAGACGCATACGTTTACGCATTTAAGGGAAGTGTGGCAAACGCCGAATTCCCAGGTGTGGCAATGACTTATGTTGAGAAAGATCAATTTAACGCAGATGTTTATAGCGCATCAATTGATTACGCTTTATATGACACTGTTATCTTCTCGATGGTTGATGGTGGCACAAAGATTCAAACAAAGGATATCGCTATTTCTGAATTTGGTAGTGAACATGATGGAGCGTATTATCTAGATACCGCTGATGAGCAAGGTCATTATGATTGTGGCTTCTATAAGTTCGAACATTACGAGCCAACTCCAGAAGAACCAGAATTAACAAGCATCACATTAAGTGGAACATATAAAATAACCTTTGAACTTAATGAAGAGTTCACGCATGAAGGTTTAGTGGTCACCGCTCATTATTCTCAAGAGAAAGCTGATGAAGTAGTTACTTCTAGTGCAACATTCTCTAATCCAGATATGACAACCGCTGGTAAAAAGACCATCACTGTTAGCTACTCTGATACATATGGAGAAGCAAGTACCACCTATGAAATCACTGTTAATGGTAGTGAACCAGTTGATCCAGATGAAATTACAATTTATTTCACTAATAACTGGAAATGGACAGCTGTTAATGCTTATGTTTTCAAAGGCGGAACTCCAAAAACTGCTTGGCCAGGAGAAGCAATGACTAAAGTCGGCAGAAACAGTGACTTAGATGACATCTATAGTTTCACAGTGGATAAATCTGAATTTGATACATTAATTATCAATAACGGTTTAGGCGGAGACGCCAATCAAACAGTGGATATTGATTTAACTAATGTTGAAACTAACCAAGCTTACTATTGTAGTGGAAGAGAAACGCCACTAGATGACACTACAAAAGTCACAGTTGGAACATGGACATTCTCTGCTGACGCCATCATTGACGAAGCAGATGTTATGAAGATCTATGTAACAAATAGTCAATACTGGAACAATTTGAAAGTTTATATTTTCAATAATGAAACCAAAGCCGAAAAAGCTGGTTGGCCAGGCGTTGAATTAAAATATGAATATACCAATGATCAAAGTCAAGGTGTCTATTCATTCGAAATCTATACCGTTAATTACGACGCTTTCATTGTCAATGGTAGCGGCGGACAAACTATCGATATCTTGCTAAGTTATCTTACTGGTGGTAATAACTCGGTTTGGATTAAAGATACCAAAGTCGGCGACAAATACGAAGTTGGATATTGGAAAAAATCTTAATCGATCAATAGGAGCGACAACCTCGCTCCTTTCTATATAGGAGAAATACTATGAAAATGTTATTAGTGTTCGCGGACGGCTTTGAAGATGTTGAAGCTATCACTACCCGTGATGTGCTCATAAGAGCAGGGATAGAAGTTGATGATGTCACTATTAATCGCAACGGAGAAGTCATCGCCTCACATAAAATCCATTTAAAGGGCTTAAAAAGGCTCTCTACGACCAATTTAGGCGATTATAGTGGAATTATCCTTCCAGGTGGAGTTAGAGGCGTAAATAACCTCATTAATAATGATGAAGTCATTAAGGCTGTTAGAGTCTTTGCAATAGCGGACCGTTTAGTGTGTGCGATATGCGCTGCTCCAATGGTCTTATCTGATGCAGGTGTATTAGATAAAAAGAGATATACTTGCTATCCAGGATGTGAAGAAGGACTAAGAGGAAACTACACCGGAGAAGAAGTTGTAGTGGACGGTAATCTCATTACTGCAAGAAGTATGATGTATAGCATCCCGTTTGGATTAGCGATTGTTGAAAAGCTCTTAGGTAAAGAAAAGCGAGATCAGATCTATAATCAAATCGCTGGCATTAAGTAAGAGGCTGAAGCTTAATAAAAAAAGTGGTGTTCGGAACTATTAATGGTTCTACAAGAACATCACTTTTTATTTAAGCATATTTATAGTGAGAAATTGTTCGGGGGTCAAAATCAATAGATCACTTTTTTCAAAATCTTTTACGTTATTTGTTACAAGACATTTGATTGAGTGAATCTTGGCGGTTTTTTCTATTACTGCATCCTCATAATCATTAATCGGGCTATTAAGCGATTTTTTTGCATATGACGGTAATAGTGGAAGAACATAGAATATATTAAAAAGATGATCTATAAACTCTTTCTTCTTTATTTCATCACTAACATATTTTCTTAATATGTAATAAATATCGGTGATTTGTTTTGAAGAAATGCAAGCTTTTATTACACCAGTAGAAATATATCTTAATAGATATTGCGATGGTTTATAATCGTAATCACGATTAGTTAAAGCATCAACAATGACATTAGTGTCGACAAAAATAGAATTAGATAAATTACTCTCTAGGAATGTCTTCATCTTCTAACACCTCATTAGGCAACATTCCAAAAAAAGATTCGGTTTTTAATAAAAGAGAATTACTTTTTGGACATAAAAATACAGAAGGTTGCCCTTTATGTTTAATTTCAATTTCTTCCTCTAACGCTAGTTTTAGGTATTTTCCTAGGTTTTCTTTAAATTCAGTTGCGGTAATAGTGCACATAAGTTTACCTCCAACATTAGTATAGAACATAATGTTTACAATCGCACGATTAAGTTAATATAATCGCACGAAAACTGAGTTTTAAAATAAAATTAGCAATCTCTCTTGCAGAGTGCTAAATTGATGCTATAATATAGTTAGCACTTGGATAGTGAGAGTGCTAAAAGGAGGTATTTATTATGTCAATGAATGCACCTATTGATTATAGTCAAGATGAAAACATCTTAGAGAAATTTGGCCGTAACATTAATGATGAAGTCAAAAAAGGAAAGATCGATCCTGTTATCGGTCGAGATGAAGAAATTAGAAAAATCATTGAGATTTTAGCTAGAAAAACTAAAAACAATGTCATTCTTTTGGGTGAACCTGGCGTTGGCAAAACCGCAATTCTAGAAGGACTAGCGGAGCGTATTGTCAAAGATGATGTTCCTAATACATTAAAAGATAAAGAGATATATGAATTAGATATGGGCGCCCTTGTCGCAGGTGCGAAATATCGTGGAGAATTTGAAGAAAGACTAAAAGCGGTCTTGAACAAAATCAAAGCTTCAGAAGGAAAAATCATTCTTTTTATCGATGAAATTCACCTCATCGTTGGAGCAGGTAGAACTGATGGGGCGTTAGATGCTTCTAATATGCTTAAACCAATGCTCGCTAGAGGAGAAATCGACTGTATTGGAGCGACTACCCTAAATGAGTATCGTCAATATATCGAAAAAGACCGTGCGTTAGAAAGAAGATTTCAACCTGTTTTGATTAATGAACCAAGTGTCGAAGATACGATTAGTATTTTACGTGGATTGAAAAATAGATTTGAATCCTATCACGGAGTGAGAATTACTGATTCTGCCTTAATCGCTGCAGCGACTTTATCAAATAGATATTTAACTAGTAGATTTCTTCCTGATAAAGCAATTGACCTAGTGGATGAAGCTTGTGCCTCAATCAAAGTGGAAATCGAATCGATGCCAAGTGAGTTAGATGAACTTGAAAGACATATTAGACAATTAGAGATTGAAAAGATTGCTCTTTCTAAGGAAAAAGATGCTTCTAGTGTCAAACGATTAGAAGAAGTAGAAAGTGAATTATCTAAACTCAAAGAGCAAGATAAAGAACTCACTGAGAAATGGAAGAAAGAAAAATCAGAAATCGATAAGGCTAAAGAGATTAAAACTAAACTTGAAAAAGCGCGTTTTGATTTAGATGTGGCGTTATCTCATTCTGAATATGAAAAAGCTGGTAAACTCCAATATCAAGAAATTCCTACCTTGGAAAAGAAACTTAAGGAGTTAAGCATTGATGAAAATAACCGCTTAATCTCTGAAGTTGTGGATGAATCTAGCATCGCTAAAATCATCTCAAAGATGACAAAGATTCCTTTAAGTAAGATTGAAAAGGGAGAAAAAGAAAAAGTTCTTAATTTAAAAGAAACTCTATCTAAACGAGTTATTGGTCAAGATGAAGCTTTAACTTTAGTTAGTGAAGCAATTCTCCGTCAAAGAGCGGGTATAAAAGATAGCAATAGACCAATTGGTAGTTTCTTATTCTTAGGACCTACTGGAGTTGGTAAAACTGAAGTCGCTCGTGCATTAGCGGAAGCTCTATTCGATAGTGAATCTCACATCATTAGAATTGATATGAGTGAATATATGGAGAAATATAGCACTTCTAGACTAATTGGTGCCCCACCAGGATATGTCGGTTATGAAGAGGGTGGACAATTAACTGAAAAAGTTAGAAGAAATCCATATTCAATCGTCTTATTCGATGAAATTGAAAAAGCCCATCCAGAAGTCTTTAACTTGTTACTTCAAGTTCTTGATGATGGTCGATTAACTGACTCTCAAGGTAGAGTGGTGGATTTCCGTAATACGATTATCATTATGACTTCTAATTTAGGTAGTGATTTACTTTTAGAAGGACATAAAGAACAAGTTGAAGAATTACTTCATAGAACATTCAAACCTGAATTCCTAAATAGAATTGATGAAATCGTCTATTTCTCGCCTCTAGATAAAGATGTTCAAAGAAAAGTCGTTAAGAAGATGCTTGGTTTATTAACTAATAGACTTAAAGAATCTTATTATGAAGTTAGTTTTACTGACAAAGTAGTGGATTATATCCTTGATAGCGCGTTCTCTATTACTTATGGAGCTAGACCAATTAAGAGATTTATCCAAAATAAGATTGAAACCTTATTAGCAAACAAGATTATCTCTAATGAACTTGAGATCAACACAAGTTACGTTGTTGATTATCAAAATAATGAATTAGTTATCACAAAGAAATAAGATATCAAGACCACCTCAAATGTAGTCATGCTACAATAGGGGTGGCTTTTTTATATGATGGAAAAAAAGAAAATTACCTTAATAGTCTCATTAACATTAATCTCCTCGATATGTGTAGGTGCTTTATTAAGTGTCTATTTCACTTTTCTACATCACTATAAAGGGAAGATAGTAAAGAATGATTGGTCAGAAACTGACACTTTTGATATCAAAAAGATTAAGACGATTAAAAAAGAAAAAGACAAAGATTTTGTCATTTTAAATCTCGCTGATATACAAATATGTGATTTAGAAAATTTCTTTAATAAAGAAACAATTCATAAAGAAATCAATTATTTAGTGGAAAAAACTCATCCAGATTTAATCACTTTAACTGGAGATCAAACTTGGAGTAATGAGAATTTAATGTCCACAAAATCAATTATCTCTTGGTTAGATTCTTATAAGATTCCTTACGCTCCAGTATTTGGTAATCACGATTATGGGAATAAACCTAATTCAGCGGTGTGTGATATTAACTATCTATGTGATTTATATGAAAGCGGGAAGTATTCATTATTTTCTAGAGGGCCATCTAATTTAGGTTCAATTGGTAACTATGTTTTTAACATCGTGGAAGAAAACCAAATAGTGAAAACCGTCTACATGCTCAATAATGGAACAGTGGACTCTTTCACTAGTGAACAGATGAAATGGATGAAGTGGACTAGTGAAGGAATTAAAGCATATAACAATGATATTTATTCAAGTGGAATGGTGTTCATGCATAAACCAATTCCAGAATTTAGAACTGCTTATCAACATTATTTAGTGGATCACTCAACAAGTGTTGGAATTCCATATATCAATTGGAGTCTATCTGGAGTGGATGGGCATCAATTATTTGATTTATCAAAAGATGTTAATATCACTGATATTGTTGCCGGACATCAACATGGGAATAGTTTTACTTTTAATTATCAAAACATCAGATTAACCAGCGCCTTAAAAACTGGTGAATGTGGTGGATATTACGAGGATAAAGAAATCTACCTTAAAGGAGCGAGTACTTTCACTATTAGAAACGATAAAGTGAATATAAATAGAGTGTTTGTTCCTAGAAACACATTTAAAATGTAATCAATTTAGACAAAATAAAATGAGAGTCATCTCCTTGGGGCCAATCCCCTCAGCTGCACTCTCTACCATTCGGCAGTGTACCTTTTTATGGGCCCTGCTGCCTCTTTGCCATTCTTTTCAAAACGTCCAGTGAAGTGACCATGACCCATGGTATTGCCTGGCTACTTTTATTTTAGAGCACATTCTTCCTTAGTTTCAATAAGATTTGAGAAAATATTGACCTGCATAGCAGGTCTTTTATAAATAACAAAAAAAATTTAGGAAATTTTTAAAAAAATCCGAAAAATCGCCCTATTAAATAATGAGAGGAATCGTTTGTCTCTCAAGTATTAAGGAGGCCATCTATATGTCTGACGGAATAAATATTAAATATAGAAAAAATGCGGTAAACAACTTGCTTAAGTACAAATACAAAAAATACCAATCGTATGATATCAAATTGAAAAATGTTAATTTGATGGGTATCAATTTATTAATAAGACTACCGATGTTTCGCAAAAACTATCTGTTTGTTGATAGCGACACTCTATTTGACCTAATGCAGGACAAGGGAGGAAAAGGAAAACATAATTATCACGGCTTAACTCCTGAAATCATTCTTGATGTTCTTTCTGATGTAGAGCACCCAATTTGTATTTATGAAGAAGATTATAAAAAGTACGCAATTATTTCATCAACAAAAGTGGAGTCAGGAGAACCGTTGATGCTCATTATTCAAATTGACGCCCCACTATATAACAACCCAAAAGCAGAAGAATATAAGTTTGTAACAATGTTCCCGAAATCAAAAGCAGATAATCTAATTCAAAGGAAATTAGAAGAACATAAAGTTTTGTATCTTAACTATTTAGCAAAAATGAAGAAAGGTAATTAAGAGATTCAGTCAGTTTTCATACATAAAAATAATTATCAAGCAAAAATAAAGAAAAAAGACTGATACAAATTCAAAATGAAAATGTGCAGTCTTTTTTGAGTAATACTAAATACCGAATGGCTTATACTTGAATAGAAATAATTTAGACAAAATAAAATGAGAGTCATCTCATCGGGGCTCCCCCTCAGCTGCACTCTCTACCGTTCAATGGTGTACCTTTTTATGGGCCTAGCCATATCTCCGACATTCTTTTATAAAACGCCTAGACTAGTTGGGTGACTAGCACCGCTATCTAGCTATTGTCATGTTAATATTTTTTCTTGAATCAATCAAGTTTTTTAAAATAGACCTACTCTGTAGGTAATTAATAGAACAACTTCTTGGTTATTAATTATAATTAAAAAAGTAGTTTTTCTTTATTTGTCTTGGAGTATACAATAATTATTGTACAGATATGGCGATTTATCTCGTCATGAAAGGATAAGACAGATATGAAAAAGAAATCAATCTTTCTTTTGGCCTCTGTTGCAATGTCTGCCGCATTAGTCGGTGGTACTTTTGCTGCATGGGCTGTTACTGACAATGCTGACCCTTTTAGCATTAAAGTCAGTACAGGTAACGTCACAACAGACGGAACTCAATATGTCACTCTTGAATGGGGTGCGTCTCAAAAGATGGGTAACGTCTCAAATCTTGAATTAGGAACAGTTCGTAAGGCAGGTGTTCTTGATTTAAGAGCAAACACAAATAGTAAAGATGATCCTGATGGAACATTAAGCTTTGCTATTACTGGCGGAGAACACATCTCTTCTAAACTCCATGTCGATGTTTATAAGACAGAGTTAGCAGCTGATAGCGATGGAGTTATTTCTCAAGCTACCATTGACGCTGCAGTTGCTGCTGATAAGAAATTAAGTTTCACCAATGGCAAAGTTGTCGTTCCAGTTACTAAAAACGACAATGCGAATATCTTTACCGTTGCAGTCTACTTAGACAGTGAGACAACCGCCGCTCAATACGATTCAATGAATGGTGAACAAGCATACGTTGAATTTGATTGGGGACCAGGTAGTGATGTTTTAACTAAAGCAACTTATTACGCTAAAGGATTCAATGGCACACCTAATGCATATGCATGGTCAACAAGTCAAGCTGGTACACAAGAGAATGCAAAATTCCCAGGTGTTGCAATGACCGAAGTAGTTCCAGGTTCTGGAGTTTACACCGTTGAAATCCCAGCAACATTTGCTAATGTCATCTTCTCTTACGACGATGATTATAGCGACGAAACCAATAGACAACAATCTGGCGACTTAGTTATCTCCAGTGTCTTCGTCAATCAAAAAGACATGTTTGCATATGATGCGACAGTTGAAGGCGTTAAAGGTGTTATTTCTAAATACGACGCAAGCGAAGTCAAAGTTCCAACATATTATTTAGTTGGTGATTTCACCGATGATGATTGGGCACAACTTGATCAATACAAGATGACCGTTGTTCCAGGCAAGACTGATGAATATCAAATCACTGGTGTCGCTTTATTAGCTGGCGCAAAGATTAAGGTTGTTGAATCATTAAGTAATACTTGGTATAACAACGCGACAACATGGGATAATTGTGGATTTACTATTTCCGATGATGAAGATAGAAATATCGTTGTCACCGCTGCTGGTACATATACAATCCACTTCGACTTGACTCCAGGTGGAGCAGGTAACTATATCGACCTTACCAAAACTGCATAATTATCAAATTATTGGGATGGGCCCATTCATTTGGGCCCTCCCATGCTCTATTGACTGCTATGAAAAACGAAAATCTTGGTAAAAATAAAAAGACCACTAAATGGAAGATTATCGACATAGTTAGTTGGATCCTTGTTATCGCGTTATTTGCAACATCATTAACTTTGTTAATTTCTAGAAAAGCTAATGGCAGACTAGACATCTTTGGTTCTAGATATGACACAGTTCTCACAACTTCAATGGCGTCTCGAAATGAAGAGCATGCAGAGTTTTTAAAGGGAACGAGTCAAATCCAAAAGATGGATGTTGTTAGAAGCAAAACCGTTAACAAAAAAACAAAATTAAAAGTTAAAGATGTCGTGCTGTTTAATAATCCATATATTGGAGTGGACATGCACAGAATCGTCGATATTAAAGTCGAACAACAAGATGAGATTTATCTTAAGAAGACCACAGTCAGTGAAAGTGGTGGGATTAATCTTTTAGATGGTAATGCAGCTATCTATACGAACACCATTCACTTCACTCAAGCAGAGTTTGATATCTATTCTAAAGAACAACTCTTCTCAAATAAGTATGTTTTCTCCATTGATAAAGCTGAACAAGCTTATTCCCATGAAGTTAAACAAATTGGTGAGAAATATTGCCACACGATTACATTAACTAAGGCGAACGCGAAAGCTTGTGAAATCACAATGGTTCCTAAAGGTGGATATGATTACTCCCTTGAGACCATCAAAGAAATTAGAATCAACTCTACTTATGGAGAACTTAAACTTAATGGAAAAGATTTCACTGTTAGCGAAGATGAAAACATTCTTCAATGTATTAGGAATACATCATATCTCTATGAGATAAGAGGGGACGCTGCTAAAACAAGCGATGGATGGTTCTCAATTGATAAAATCTACTCTAGAGTAGATAAGGTCATCCCAAAAGCGGGATATATGACAAGATTCTTTACATCGAGTCCAGGAATCATCTTACTTATTGGACTTGGTCTTATCATCTTAGCGGGAGACTTCTTAATCGACTTCTTAGATAAGAAAGACAAAAAACAATCTGAAGAAAAGGAAACTAAAGAAACAAATGAGAAAAACTAAGATCTTTATGTTATCTAGTTTATCTATTATGGGCGTTAGTTTGCTCGTTGGCTCAACATTTGCCAAATGGGCTGTCACCGATAACGCCGATCCTTTTGTCATGACTGTTTCAGTTGGAGGTTTACCAGTTGAAGCTGGTTATTATCTCACATTTGAAAGCGATAATTATTCTCCTAGCGGTTCTCATGCGATTAAATTTGATAGTAGTGACGAAGATAAAGCAAAGAAACTCAATGTCACTATCGCGGATAACACTAGTGCGAGAATTTATTATTTCAATGGTAATACCTATGAGAAAGATAAAACCCCATTCCCATTCACTATGGGAGAAACTCACGGCTTTGTCTCTTTAAGTAGTGATACATTGACTTTTAACACAGATAGAAGTGGAAATGTTTTCTCCTTCTATTTAACTAATGAAGACAAGCTTTATGTTGATGATGAAACATATAAAGATTTTGATGGTTACTATGTGACATATCAAGATGAAGCTTACGCCTTCAAATCATCTAATAAACTGACATCATTTGAAAGTGGAGATAACCTCGCTACTGGTAGTTTTGATTTTGAGACCTCTAAGAGCTTTAAGGTTGAACATTTTAATGGAAGAAGAGGAATTATCTCATCTCCATTTAAACAAGCCGCTAATTACCCTAATTTCTTATCTTCATCTTATGATGATGAATTGATGACTATTAAAGACGCTGCGACATATAAATTGATGGTCTCTAGAGGAGATAATCATGTTTATTTCGCTAATGAGTCACTAAGTAGTCTAAGTGGTTATTACATTCTTTACGCTCCAGATTATAGCTATAAGACCGGCGTGAGAATGGAAGACATCACTGGAGTAAATATCGCTGAAGCATCTATTGATGTCGCTGCGAACACCACAATCAAGATTAAGTATGTTGACGCTGTTAATGATGTCGTCAGTGGTAATTATAAACAAGCAGGAACTCCTTCTTATTTAGACACCCTAGATCAAAGTGAAACATTAACATTTAATAAAGCAGATAAATATGACTTCTATCTAAAGGATAGTGGAGAAATCTACACTGCGATTGGTAGTTATCAAACTGTTTATTTAGACGCAGGTGGAACTTCACTTTGGGAAAAACCAATTCAAGGTAAGATGATTTACTTTACCAATAACCAAAATTGGTCTGAAGTTAAGATCCACATGTGGAAAGATGGTGGAGAAACAACTTCTTGGCCAGGTGAAGATATGACTTATCTCTGTGATAATGATTACGGACAAGGTATTTATTATTACGAAGTTCCATCTCAATATGACAAAGTCATATTCAATAATGGTAGTGGAACTCAAACAGTGGATACGCCTATTTCTTCAGTTAGCGATGGAACGTTATTCTATCCAGATGGAACGGAAGACAGCAAATATAAAGTTAGTAACATTACATACAAATCTCCAAGAGTGGGACCATTATTCTACGCTTGGGTTTGGGAATACGGAAAAGATGGTAGATGGGTTGAATTGACCGCCAGCGCAACTAAGGTTGGTAAATATGAAATGACCGTTCATAGTTATGAAGATATGTTAGTCTTCGCTAGATGCGCTTGGGCACCAACACAAAGTGATGGCAGTGAACTTAACGATTCTACTTATGTCTGGAACAAGACTATTGATACCTCAATTCCTGGAGACGGATATTGCTACACAATGACCGACTGGAATGAAGGCGATTGGAGTTCTAATCCAATTTAGAAAGGAGTAAAGAAGTGAAAAAGAAATTTATTTTTCCAATTTTAACTTTAACTCTTTTCGGTGTGTCTTTATCAGGTTGTCGAAAAGAAGGAGGTAAAAAACCAACGCCTCCTACTCCACCAGTAGTAGAATTTACCATTACTTTAGATAAATCTAACCTTTCACTAAAAGAAGGAGAACAATCTCAATTAGTGGCCACTACAAGTGAACCTGCCACAGTTACTTGGTCAACTTCTAGTGAAGAGTTTGCAACTGTTACTCAAGAAGGTCTAGTATATGCGGTTAAAGAAGGTAATGCGACTATTACCGCAAGTGCGAATAATAAGTCCGCTACTTGTCTTGTAACAATTACAAAAGAAGTCGTTCCTCCAGGACCTGGAGAATTTACCATTACTTTAGATTATGCTCGATTACAACTAAAAGTTGGGGAGCATCAACAAATCACTGCAACTACAAGCGAACCTGCTACTGTCTCATGGACAAGTTCAAAAGAAAACGTTGCTTCTGTTGTTGATGGCTATATCACTGCCTTAGAAGAAGGAACAACCACAATTACTGCAAGTGCAAATGGTGAATCTGCAACCTGTGAAGTTGAAGTCAAACCAGTTACTCCTCCAACTCCAGTTGATACCCCAATTACTTTAGCGTGGGGCACAAAAACTTTAGTGGATATTGATGATTTACAAAACGGAGAAGAAAAAGGACCATATGTTGTTGGTTTATTAGCAACCCAATCTTCTAGTGAACTCTTTAGTGGTTCTTTCTCAGTTAGTCTTACCAGTGCAGAAACTGGTGCATATAAGATTATTGATTATCTCTATGTCAATGTTTATGAATCCGCAACTAAAGAAGGAAAAGTTTTAGAAATTAATGACACTACAGAGAAGTACGCAGAAGCAGTAGTTTCTGTAAGTGGTAACGAAGAAAAGAAACTCTATTTCTTCATCGGAATAAAACAAGTTCCAGCCTACATTTTCTCTGAATTTGAAGGATACGTTTCTCTTGAAGTAGATTGGAGTTAGTCCAAGCATTTGAAAAATAATTGGCCACTTTGAAGTGGTCTTTTTTGTTGAATTATTAAACATAGTTTAATAAGTTAGCACTCTCAAGTTGAAAGTGCTTGAAACACACACACACACATGCGATATAGTAGTTTCTATAATCCAGGATTATACGAATTTTAGGAGGCAACGCTTATGAAGAAAAGTGTTTTCAAATCTTTAATCGGCGTCGCGATGGCGACGATGGTTTTGGGTGGTGCGTTTGGTGTTGCCTCTAATGTTGATAAAGAACCTGCAAAAGCGGAAGCTGCTGCACAGAGAGCAACTGGGGTTTATGTTGAAGACCAGCAAAGCGGGAATTATCGAGTTCTCTCAATAGAAAGCATCACATTTAACACCGCATCTGGTTATAGCAGATCTGATTGGGAGGCTTTTTTGACAGAAGAGTATGGTGCAAGAAAGTCTTATGACACTACTAAAGCAAGTACTTTTCCAACAACTAAAGGATGGTCTTATTTAAACTCTGAAACATCGAAATATCTAATTTGTCCAAACGGATCAAATTCTACATTCAATTTTGAAATGCCAAATTGGGTTACTGACGTAAGCTTTAAAATTGTAGGTAACAACTATTCGTCCTGGTTGGGAGATCCTGTTCGCATTCATTCTGGCTGGCAGTGGGGATATTATTTGAACATCTATGTAAATAATACCCAACTATATTTTGCTACTGGATCAACCGAGTATTATAAGGACTGGGGAGACGTTTCTTATACTGCTAAAGCAGTTAGTGGTGGTTCCGTTATCGAGACAATAGATTCATTTAGCTCTCCAAAATACTACTTGCCTGCATATGCATATAACATGTTTGGATATACTTTTGGTGGCTGGTACAAAGAACAATCTTTGACAAATAAAGCTGCTATTGTGACTTCTAGTACATTACAATTATTCGCTAAGCAAACACTTAACAAAGTTGCGTTCTTATCTGGAACTATGAATGGATGGAATGCGTCTGATGATAATTATCTTATGATGCCTGCCGAGAATTCTCAGTACAGGATTGTTACCGCTTTAGCAAAAGATGTTGAATTTAAAGTAGTTTTAAATAATGGTTGGCATGGTTGGAGTCAAGTAGACCAATCAAGTAATGTTGTAAAAAATGGAAGCATCGTTCAGGGCAATGATCCTGATACAACTGGATTTAGAATTAAAGTTGCTGTTGCTGGAACATACGAAATCTATATTAAGACAACAGTTGACACAAATAAAATTTGGATCCAACAAGATTCGGTTACCGAAGCAAAAGCCTATGCTGTTGAATTCCTTACAACCATTACTTGTAGTGGACAAGGTTCAGTTACATTCCAAATTAATAAGTGGAACAAAGTTGGTTCTGAAACCATTAGTATGGAATATAAATTTGAACAATTAACTCAAGGCGCAAAACATCTAATGGATGGCACAACATCAACAAGTGATACAGATATTCTCAATGCAAGAGAAAGATATGATGAAGTACTTGGTAAACATGGTTATGGCACTGAACCTGGTCAATATCATGACTTTATGGGAAGAAAGCCAGCACCAAGAGGTGTGATCAATCCTGCTATTCGCGATTTAACAAATGGCAATGTAAACAATTCAAACATTTGGATAATTGTTATATCGGTAATTACAGTCGCAGGAGTTTCAGCGTTCTTCTTCCTCAAAAAGAGAAAAGAAGACAAATAATTAAAGTGATTCCAACTATAGAGTCCAATATATAACCCCCGGACCTTACCTATAGTTTGAATAGAAGAGTGGACTAATAATCTACTCTTTTTTATTGATGTAGTGAAATATTTTTCTTGTCATATTTATTCTTATAAATTAGAATAACGTCGTATATATTTTTAAAAGGTTCGGGGGAATATTAGTTTAATTTTCGTAACAGAAAGTTTTACAAAAAAAGAAACTTTTAGAATATAGACAGGAAACTAAGCAAGATTGCCTACTAGTAGGCAAATTTCTTGGCATTCTTTAAGAATCTTCTTTTGATTACCTTCTTAAAGGACATAACCAGTTGTTTCCTATCCTACTAAAAGGAATGAACTTAACGTTGGTTATTGATTAAGTTCAACAAGAAATTATGAAAATTAGAAAATCGTTATTAATTGGTTGTCTTACAGCTTTTTTAGGCATTGGCGCGGCCGTTGGTGCTGGTGTTAGTGCAGAAAAAGCTCCTATAAAAGTGGCAGAAGCTACAATGGATGTATATTTTACAAGACCAACTGACAAGGGCGATGATTGGAAAGGAACTTTGTATATTCATTACTGGGGAAGTAGTGAAACACAATGGCCAGGAAATGCGCTCGTTCACGCTTACAATAACGATCAAAATCAACAAGTTATGAAAGCAACTATTCCAGATGGAACAACTGGCATGATTTTTAATGCTGGTAATGGAAAAGACCAAACTGCAAACATTACTACAAATATTGCAAATAACAAGGGCTTCTATATTAGTGGTGGAGATTACAAAAATAGAACTGTTGAAACTTGGGATGTCCAGTTTTATACATTAGCATTTAATGCTAATGGTGGAACAGGTTCAATGGCCTCACACAATGCTGTTAGAGACATTAACTGGGGTGTGCCAGATAATGAGTTTACAAGAGCAGGATATGAATTTACTGGTTGGAACACTGCGGCAAATGGTAAAGGCACAGCGTATGCAGTTGGCAGCACAATCACTAAAAACACACAAGCTGCTGGATCAACTTTAACTTTGTATGCTCAATGGAAGCAAATTCAATATCATGTTGTTGGAAATAACAAAGGAAACTGGAGTCCATCTGGACCCGGTGCTGTATTATTTGAAGCGTCTGGAGCAGGACAATACAAAGCTGAAAATCTTACTTTTATAAGTGGAGAACAGTGGAAGATTATTAAAGGAAGCGATGGTTGGGTTGAATCAGGTTATAATACCAACAAGGATATCTTTGATACATACATGTATGTATCTGGCGGAAATGTTAATGTTACCGCCGCTGGTGCCGCGTTTAGATATAGTATCTATATCAACATCAATCCTTCAACTTACGAAATTACAGAAATTTGGGTCGCATTCTTCTATAATGCAGAAAAATTTGCAACAGAATTAATGAGCAACACTGATAGTATTTGTGCATCTAATCAAGGACACAATGCATCGGCATTAAAACCTGTTTGGGCATCTATGTATGCAGATTTATCTAATTATCCGCAATCTGAAATTAACAAATTAAAGAACGCAGATGCCAAAGAGGATGGTTCCACAATTGAACAAGGCATGGCAAGATATGATAAAATCTGCAAGATTTATGGTACTGCCTTGGAACAATCACCAAAGACATATAGTTACAATTTCTTAGGAAGAAATAGTGCTAATAAACAATCAATGCCATCAATTCTTCCTGGATTAGTTGATAGCAATGGCAATATTAGTAACGGTTCATACATTTGGATTATCGTTGTTTCTGCAGTTGCAGTTGCATCAGTTGGAGCGTTCTTCTTCATCAAAAAGAGAAAAGAAGATAAATAATAAAATTAACTAGATGTTAATAAAGCGGTCTGAATAAGGCTGCTTTTAATTTTTGTCCCATTTACTTATTGCGTTATTTTTCGCGTAATAATAATATTTTAATGTTGAAGGAAAAATAGTTATGAATAAGAAATTAGGAATATTACTTTCAGTGAGCTCTCTTCCTGGAAATCATGGGATTGGGGATTTTGGAGATTCTTGCTATAAATTCATTGATTGGCTTAAGAAAAACCAATACACCTATTGGCAGGTTTTACCTCTTAACCCATTAGGGCCAGGATATTCTCCATATATGTCTACTTGCTCTAATGCTTTAGAGTATCGGTATATTTCATTAGATTATCTAGTCAAAGAAGGATATTTAAAATCCGCTCCTAGATTTCAAAAGGATAGCGAGGCTGTTAACTTCTTTGAAGTTGGAGAATATAAAAAAGCGCTACTTTGGAAAGCGTTTAAAAAGTTCTATAAAAAACATCCGGAAACTCTACATAAATTTAAATTTAGACAACCATGGGTTAGTAGTTACGCAACATTTGAAGTGTTCAAGTGGCATAATGACAACAAGCAGTGGAATGAATGGGGTCCTTGGTATCGAGATTATTACTTCACCCATAGCAATCCTCCAAAGCACTTAATGGAAGAAATTAACTTTGTAATTTATCTTCAATATGTCGCTTTAAAACAGTGGAAGAAAGTTCTTAGATATGCGAAGAAAAAAGGAATTACATTAATTTGTGATATGCCTTTCTATGTTGGTTTTGATGGAGTGGAATGCTGGCTACATAGAGATCAATTCTCCATTGGACTAGATAACAAATTATTCGAAGTTGGAGGAGTGGGACCTGACGCTTTCTCTGATGTTGGTCAATTATGGGGAACCCCAATTTATAACTTCGCCAAAATGAAGGAAGATAACTATAAGTTATTAATTGATAGAATTGGTTATTTAATGAACTTATGTGATTATTTACGTATCGACCACTTTAGAGCGTTTGATACTTACTATGTCATCCCTGCTGATAAAGATGATGCGAGAATCGGAGAATGGAAACTAGGTCCAGGTGCAGATTTCTTTAATGAACTATATAAGAAATATCCAAAGATTAACTTAATTGCGGAAGATTTAGGGGATTTAAGACCTGAAGTTTTGAAGCTTAGAGATCAATTTAATCTCCCAGGAATGTTTATCTCTGAATTCACTATTTTTGATTTGAAAAACGAATCCACGAATAGACAATTAGTCTATCCAGGCACTCATGATAACGAGACTTTATATGGCTGGTATTTAAACTTAAAAGAAGAACAACTTCAATTCATTGAAAATAGATTAAATCATCATGAAAGAAGTACCTTATATGATGCGATTGTTAAATACATCTACACGATTCCGTCATTAATGACTATCTTCCAACTACAAGACATTTTGAAGTTAGATAATAAAGCGAGGATGAACTACCCAGGTACAGTGGGTTCTCCTAACTGGATGTGGAAGGTTAAAGACTTCTCTTGGATGAAAGAAGTTAAATACCCAGACTACAAGTGGTTTGAGTAATAATTGATAAATATTTTAAAAATTAGACCTACATAGTAGGTCTTTTTTCTTGTACAAAAATATTTTTTAAAAATTCCTGAAAAATGGCCTAAGGAAATACTTTGTATTTCCATAAATAAATAAGAGGGCTCCACAAATTATATAAGCCCTTTGTTTTATATATAGGAGGCCATTGTATGGCAAAACAACACAAAAGATCTTACCCAGCAAAAAAGAAAGAAATTAGATTTCATAAAGTTGAAGTGAAAAGTAAAAAAGCGAAATCTTTTATGATGTGGCACCCTGCCTATGTATTTTTAGAAAATGATAACATTTTCATTTATGTTACTTTGACACATTCGGATGATGTTGAAGGGGTCACACTTATTAAACTTAGAAAAAATCCAAATCCTAAGGATAAACGAGATTCTTACTATGTCGCCGAGATTAAAGAAGACAAAAGGAATGAATTCAGCAAGATTAAAAAGGGCTGGGAGTTAGATGAGAGTGATGATAGAGATATTAGAAAAATGTTTAAAAAAAGATGATTCCGCCAGTCGAACAATTTCTTGATCGATTTTTCGGCGTGGGAGGACTAAGCTCCACCAAATCACCTTGTGAGAATATTAAACCATTGTGCATCCTATTATTCAATAAAAAAAGATGATTCCGCCGGTCGAACAAACTCTTGTTCAAATTTGGCGCTGGAGATCTAGCTCCTTCAAATCACCTTGTAGAAACATTAAATCACTAAGTGTTTTGGTTTTCAAATAAAACAGCGTTGTCACTTAATTAGAATGATTTTTATTTTCTAGAAAATTAAAAATAAATATAATAAGTGTATGGCATACGGATTAATATACGATTACTTAATGGGCCAAACAATCGAAGCATACACCTACTTCGGCGCTCATTTCACAAAACAAAACGGCAAAGATGGAGTGGTTTTCAGACTCTACGCTCCAATGGCCAGTGATGTCTCAGTTATCGGTGATTTTAATAACTGGAGCATGTACGAACACAAGATGAATAAAATCGATGATTCTGGAGTCTGGGAATTATTTATTCCAGGCTTGAGCAATTATCAAGCATATAAATTCCATTTCAAAAATGCGAAAGGCGAATATGTCGATCGTGTTGACCCATGCGCATTCTTTAGTGAGATTGCTCCATCAACATGTTCTAGATTATTTGACTATCGCAATTTTATTTGGCATGACGAAAAATTCTTATCTCAAAGAGATAGAAACTTTGATCGTCCAATGAGCATCTATGAGATGCATGTTGGTTCTTGGCTTAAAAAAGACCGTTTCTCTTCTTATGAAGAGGTTGCGGATGTCTTAATTCCTTATATTCAAGGAATGGGCTTTACACACGTTGAATTTATGCCGATAGTGGCCCACCCATTTACTGGTAGCTGGGGATATCAAGCAACTGGATTTTATTCAGTTGATCCTAGATATGGAAATCCACATCAATTAATGTCTTTTATCGATAGGCTTCACCAAGCCGGTATTGGAGTTATTTTAGATTTCGCTCCTGTACATTTCGCTAGCGACCCATGGGCTCTCGCGGAATATGATGGAAGCTGTTTATTTGAATATTCTAATGAACACAGAGTCTCTCCTTGGGGATCTTTACAATTCGATTTAGGAAAAGACCCGGTTAGAAGCTTTTTGATGAGCGCGATGAATTACTTTGTCACTGAATACCACATTGATGGTATTAGAATTGACGCGGTTAGTAATATCATCTTCTATAATGGTGATAAGACCAAAGGAAGAAATGAAGGAGCGATTGAGTTTATTAAAAGACTTAATGCAAAAATGCATATCGCTCATGACAAAGTCATGATGATCGCGGAAGATAGCTCTGATTTCCCAGGAGTTACTAAACCAACCGAACAAGACGGCTTAGGATTTGACTATAAATGGGATTTAGGCTGGATGAATGATACTTTAAAGTATTACGCCTTAGATCCAGTTTATAAAAAGTATGACCATAATAAATTAACTTTCTCAATGGCTTATTTCTATAGCGATAATTTCTTACTTCCATTCTCTCACGATGAAGTCGTCCACGGAAAAGGAACACTTCTTAATAAGATGTGGGGAGATTATTATCAGAAGTTTGCCTTATTAAGAAATTTAATTACATATCAATTCGCTCACCCAGGAAAGAAACTTAATTTCATGGGTAATGAATTCGCTAGTTTTGATGAGTGGAATGAAAATAAATCTCTCCCATGGGATTTAAAGCGTTTCCCTGCTCATGATAGCATCTCAAGATTATATAAAGACCTCAACCTCATTTATCGAGCGCATAAAGCAATGTATGTTCAAGAATATAATCCAAACACCTTTAAATGGTTGATTGTCGATAATAAAAATGATTCAGTGTTTGCATTCACTCGTAGAGTGGATGATGAAGTAATGATCTTTGTCTTTAATATGACTCCAAATTATTACGACAACTTTGGAATTCCTGTGGAAGTCGAAGGCGAATACACTGAAATCTTTAATAGCGATAAAGATATCTATGGTGGAGATAACCAATATAATGGTCTACCTATTGGTAGCTTCGGTGGATATTTCACCATTAAACTTCCTTCTTTAGGGGCCTGTATCTTTAAGCTCACTAAAAAAGCAAAATAATATTTATATATTTATATAAAGGGGTAATTTTTCTATGTTTTCTTCAAAAGCAAATTTTAAAAGAGAATTTCAAGCTCGTTTACTTGAACGATATGGTGTTGAAGTGGCGACGAGCTGTCCGAATGAACAATACACAATTTTAGGAGAGATGGTTCGTGACTATGCGAACATCAATCTTAAAAATACCCACGAGCAAAGTGCGGTTAAGGGAAAAAGAACATTAATCTATTTCTCAATGGAATTTTTAATTGGACGTTTACTCAATAATAATATTCAAAATTTAGACATTTATAACGTTGTCAAAGAAGGCTTAGACGACTTAGGTATTGATTTAAATACTTTAGAAGATGAAGAAAGTGACGCAGGTCTTGGTAATGGTGGATTAGGTCGACTTGCCGCCTGTTTCCTTGATTCAATCGCTTCTTTAGGCTATTTAGGACATGGCAACTGTATCCGTTATCAATATGGCTTCTTCCGTCAAAAGATTGCAGACGGCAAACAAAAAGAACTTCCAGACCAATGGTTAACAAACGGTAATGTTTGGGAAGTTAGAAAAGCTAAATATGCGGTTGAAGTTAAATTCTATGGACATCCTGAAAGCTATCAAAAGAAAGATGGCACATTTGGCATTAGAACCGCTGATGCGGTTAGCGTTAGAGCGGTCCCATATGATATGCCTGTCATCGGTTATCATAACAAGATGACTAATACATTAAGACTTTGGAACGCTGAACCATCAAACAAAACTCTTCCAAAGAATATGGACTTCAAAGAGTACTGTAATGCCTTAGAAGAGTTATGTCATGGCTTATATCCTGATGATTCAACCGAAGCAGGACGTATTTTAAGACTTAGACAACAATATTTCTTAGTTTCTGCTGGATTACAAAACGCTTTAAATTCCTACTATAGACATCACAACACCTTGGTGGGTATTCATAATGAATATGTTTTCCAATTAAATGACACTCACCCAATTTTAGCAATTCCTGAAATGATGAGAATTATGCTTGATGAATACGATATGGAATGGGATGATGCTTGGAAAGAAGTGACTCAATGTATGGCTTATACAAACCACACTGTCATGGTAGAGGCTCTTGAAAAATGGCCAATTACTTATGTTCAACATTTAATTCCACGTTGCTTCATGATTATTGAAGAAATAAATCGTAGATTTAATATTGAAATGAATCAGGCTGGCATTCCTGAAGGTGAAAAATATGCGATGAACATCATTAAAGATGGTCAAATCCATATGACTAATTTAGCGATTTACGCAGCTTTCTCTGTTAATGGAGTTGCGGCGTTACATACAGAAATCTTAAAGAACACAACCTTTAAAGAATTCTATAAATATATGCCAGAAAAGTTTAATAACAAGACCAACGGTGTCACTCATCGTAGATGGTTATTAAACGCTAATCCGGAACTTGCTAAATTAATTACTAGCAAAATCGGCGAAGGCTGGATTACTGATATGAGCAAGATTAAGGCTTTTGAGAAATTTAAAGACGATCCAAAAGTTTTACAAAAACTTATCGATATCAAACTTGAAAATAAAAAGAAACTCGCTGCTTATATTAAAAAGCATAATGGCATCGATGTTGATGTTAACTCAATCTTTGATGTTCAGGTTAAGCGTTTGCACGCTTATAAGAGACAATTAATGAATGTTTTCCACATTATTTATCTCTATCAAAGAATGAAAGATGATCCAAGCTTTAGAATTTATCCTAAGACTTATATCTTTGGGGCAAAAGCCGCGCCTAGCTATACATATGCGAAAAAGATTATTGAATTGATCTTAGCGGTTGGTAATGTTGTTAATAACGACCCAGAGATTTCTCCATATTTAAAAGTTGTCTTTATTGAAAACTATGGTGTTTCATTAGCGGAACTCATCATTCCTGCTGCGGATGTTTCCGAACAAATTTCTACTGCCGGAAAAGAAGCTAGTGGAACTAGTAATATGAAGTTCATGATGAACGGAGCGATTACTTTAGGCACCATGGATGGAGCGAATATTGAAATTGTTAAATACGCTGGAGAAGAAAATGCGGTCATCTTTGGTTTAAGAAATGAAGAGGTTGAAGAATATTACCGTAATGGAACATATTCTCCATGGGATATGTATAATTCCGATGAAAGAATTAAACGTATCATGGATGGCTTATTTGAAGGCGAATGGGTCAACTACCGTCCAGATAAATTCAGAATGATTTTTGACGAGATTATGAATCAACATGACCAATACTTCATTTTGAAAGATTTACCATCTTATATCGACGCTCACAAGAAAGTCGCTGACTTATACAAAGATAAGATGAAGTGGTCCAAGATGTGCTTAATGAACATTGCCAATAGTGGATTCTTCACTAGTGATAGAACCATTGAAGCTTACGCAAAAGAAATCTGGAAGTTAGAGAAGATTAAATAATGATCTGTGTTTTAACCGACCTATACAAAAAGCAAAAAGAGTTAGACTTGGAGATAGCAAATAATCACCATGTCACTTATGAGGAGACCAAAGATAAAAGGCTCCTCGCTTTGCTTGTGGAACTTGGAGAACTCGCTAACGCCACAAGAGTGTTTAAGTTCTGGTCATTTAAACCAAGCGAATCAAAAGAAAGAGTCCTTGATGAGTTCGCTGATGGACTCCATTTCCTTCTTTCTCTTGGTTTAGCGTATGACTATGTTTTGGATTCAATTGATGTAGAAGATAATGAGCTCGACACAGTAGGAGCTTTTAACGATTCTTATAACAAAATTGCAGATTTTTCGGCAAAACGCAGCCTAAATTCATATATTTTAGCGTTTGAAGCATATTTGAGAATCTTATTTAAACTCGGCTTTTCTTGGGAAGAAGCTGATAATGCTTACTATTTAAAACTTCAAGAAAATCATCACCGACAAGAAACAAATTATTAATTTTTATGAGTACTTTTGGAAGAGTTGTTAGAATTATCTTATTAGTGTTTTTCGCTATAGATGTCCTGGCCCTTTTTGTTGTGATGGTGACTTCTGCTTACGCCCAATCTTTAGATTGGCAAAAAGCATTAATCATCATTTCATTCATCTTCTTTGTTCTTTGCCTTGGCTATCAGATTTTGTGCTTAGTTAAAGATGAACATATTATCTTAAATTTCATCGCTAACGGATTCTCTAGCATCGACACTGAAGTGCTTAAGAAGGTTGGTTTAGTTCTTTTAGCAATCATCTTCTTACCAATCACTATCATCGTTGGAATTGTCTATCTCATTATTCATTTAGTTAAGGATTATAAACCTAAGAAAAAATCAACTAGTACGTGGGGTAGTAAATCAAAACAGAAAAAGGATCCATATAAAAGTCACTCTGATGAGTTTAAAGAACCTAACGCTTTTATGGCAGTCTTCTTTTATAAAACTCATCCAGTCTATGACAAGATCAAAGGAAAGAAAGGCTTTTACTGTAAAACTCTTAAATACACTAAAGATTTCGTTACTTGTAGTAACGACAAACAACTAGTCTGGTGTATCGGTAAAGATATCGTTGAGCATCGAGAAGAAATCAAACAAGAAAAACGTGATGATAGATACAAACTAAAACGCGAAAGAGAAGCTGCTAGAAAAGAAGCTTATAAACGCAAGATGATTGCCAAACTAGACTATTATGAAAAACATAAGAAAATGAAAAAATATTATGAACTTCGTGATTGGTGTTGGGACCATGGCATTATCGAAATGCCTCCACATTTAAAGAAGATGCGTGAAGAATGGGCCGCTGAAAGAAGAGCAGAAAGAGAAAAAGAACGCAAAGAACACGAAGCCTGGCTTAAAGAGCAAAGAGAAAAAGAAAGAAGACGTAGAGAGATTCAAAGGGATGAATCTGGTAAAATCATCTACCCTGATGCGGATGATGTTGAAGATTACCTCAGCGGAATAAGATATGTTTATTCTGGTAACTACTATGGAGATATTTCAAATATCTCAGTGAGTGGTTATGGTGGAAATTACTCTGTGGTATTTGATATTGATATTTCTGCAGACTTTGGTGGTTTAGAAGGAGAGATTTCTTCTAGCAGTGCGAATTACATTATCTCTTTAGCAAAGCAAGAGATCATTAATAAGGCCAGAGAGATGAAGGCAATTAATCGTATTTCTGTTAGTTGCTCTCACTACTCAATTAATCGATAAAACTAAGATAGCAGCGGTAATGAAAAATCGCTGTTTTCTTTTGTTGCAACTATCACGGCACACCGTTATAATAAAGACATGTTTAAAAATCTGTTAAAAGAAAAAAATCTATCAGTCTATCAATGTTCAAAGTTGAGTGGAATTCCTTACTCAACTCTTTCTGATATTTTTAATGGAAACACAAATATTGAAAAGTGTAGTTGTGATGTCGCCTATCGTCTTTCGAAAACGTTAGGAGTTTCGATGGAGTATTTAATTGAAGTCGGAAGACGTAAGTTTGATGATTTTGAAAATTTCAAAAGTATTGTGAAACACAGAATCAAAGAAGAAGGCGATATTACATTTCTTCTAAAAGTTTATATGGGCGATGAGATTGAGAAATATTGGGAGGACGACAAGAAAGCCGAGGCGCTTTATTTACTTGCCTGTGTTGATTATTTGTCCAGAATCAACGAATTACCTAAAGCCACTAGATATAATGAAATCAGAAATTTCAAACTTGAAGAGCCTATTTGGCCTCAAGATGCATATTTATTGAAAAAGATTATGCCTAAATCATACGAAGAAAATTTATTAATGGGGGCCATTCCTGAATTTTTACAATTTAATATTGTGGAAGGAGACCTTAGAGATGCCTGTTGAATTTAATATTACTAAAGAACTACTTGATCAATATCTAACTGAAATTGGAAAAGAATATAGAAAGTTAAGCAAAAATCCAATAAACATAATAATTATTGGTGGAGCCGCCATCTTTTCATATTACTCATTTAGGAAATACTCTTTAGATGTGGATTGTTATATTTATCCCAAATCCGATGCATTAAAGCAGGCTATTAATATTGTTACTGATAGACATCCTGAATTATATAACAACTGGATTAATGAGGATTTTAAAAACACTACTTCTTATTCAGATAAAATTTATCTGTTCTCAAATTATTATAGGACTTTTTCTAATTTAATCTCGGTTAGAGTGGTGGTTGGCGAATATTTAGCTGCCATGAAATTGAAATCATCAAGAGACTATAAAAGAGATTTATCTGATGTTGTGGGAATTATTATTGAAGAAAAAAGAAAAGGTCATGTTGTGAAATATCAAGATATCGAAAGAGCTTTTAAAGAGCTATACGATGCAGATATGAACGAAGAGTTAAGCGAAACAGGAAAACAGCTTCTTAAATCTATATATTCTTCAGAAGATAGTTTAGAAAAACTCTATGATAACTTGATTAAAGATCAAGATGATAATAAAAAATTTAGGGTTAAAGCAAGAGAACTATATCCTGACGCAAAAAGTGATAATATTGCCGAGATTGTTAAGGCTCTAAAAGCAAAAAACAGTAAATAAACAAATTAATTATTTAATAATAAATAACTTTGCTTTATAGTTTTTTATATATGGTTAGAAAGACACCTTTTAATAATGACAAATATTTAAAGATTCAAAGAGAAGCTATTTTAGATCGAGTCAATAAATTTGGAGACAAACTCTACCTTGAATTTGGTGGAAAACTTTTTGATGATTATCATGCTTCTAGAGTTCTACCTGGGTTCCATAGTGACTCCAAACTTCAAATGTTAGTGGGCATCAAAGATAAAGTTGAAATGGTCATCGCAGTTAATGCCAATGACATTAATTCTAATAAGATTAGAAATGACACTTTATCAACCTATCAAGAAGAAGTTGAAAGACTTATTGATATCTATCGCGAACACGGATTATATGTCTCTAGTGTGGTTATTTCATTTTATGAAGGCACGCCAAACATTGTTAAGTTCACCAAGAAATTAGAAAATAACGGAATTAAAGTCTACCGCCACTATAAGATTCAAGGATATCCTCAAAATATTCCTTTAATCGTTTCTGAAGAAGGATTAGGCAAAAACGAATATATTAAGACCACTAAACCAGTAGTAGTTGTTACTGCTCCTGGACCAGGAAGTGGAAAAATGGCAACTTGCTTATCTCAGCTATATCACGAAAATAAAAAAGGTGTTAGAGCAGGATACGCTAAATATGAAACATTCCCTGTTTGGAACCTCCCACTTAATCACCCAGTTAATCTAGCCTATGAAGCAGCAACAGTTGATTTAGCAGATGTTAATATGATTGACCCATATCACTTAGAAAAATATGGCGTTATGGCGGTTAACTATAATCGAGATGTTGAAGTCTTCCCATTATTAAAGAATATTTTTGAACATATTTATGGAGAATCTCCATATTTCTCCCCAACAGATATGGGAGTAAATAAAGTGGGCTTTGCTATTGAAGATGATGAAGCAGTTGTTCACGCATGTCATAGAGAAATTGTTAGAAGATATTTCCAAACTAAAAAGAACGTCTATTTAGGAAGATTCCCTAATGAGGCTCTTGAAAAGATTGAGATGTTATTAAATAAGGCTAACGTTAATCCGGAAATGAGAAAATGCGTTCCTGCTGCTAAAAAGGCCGAACAAATCTCTGGAGAACCAAGTATTGCTATCGAATTAAATAACGGCAAAGTCATTACCGGACATAGAAGCGAAATGTTTGGTGCTTGCGCGGCTGCGTTATTAAACACTCTTAAGCATCTAGCGAAGATTGATAAGAACTTGTTCTTATTAATGCCTGTAGTTTTAGAACCAATGAAAGAATTAAAGACCAACTTCTTACATAGAAGTAACGCTAGATTAAGAGCAGAAGAAGTTCTTCTTGCCTTATCGATTCAAGCTAAAACTAATCCATTAGCAGAACTTGCCTTAAAGCAACTTAAGAAATTAGAAGGCTGTGAAGCGCATGCTTCAACTCTTCTATCAGATGTTGATTATCAAACATTAAATAGATTAGGAATTAGAGTTACTGAAGAACCTATTTCTTATAAAAGAAAACTCTATAACAAATAAGAACTCACCGATTGATGAGTTCTTTTTATTTTGCTTTTCTTTTAATTAGTATTAATGAGATTCCAATTAGAGAAAGCGAAGAGAGAATGATTGAAATAGTGGAGATATCTCCTAGACAACCTTTTAATTCAGGCTTATCGCTAGGTGTATCTGGTGTTTCTGGCTCGCTTGGGTCAGGATCTGGAGGAATAATTTCTCCAGTGACAGTTATTAGACATGTCGCTTCTATTCCATTAGATGTTCTAGCAGTAATAGTGACAGTGCCGTTTTTAAGTCCTCTAACCACTCCTGATTGAGAAACGCTCGCTATTGTTACTTCGCTACTAAGCCAAATGATTGTCTTATTTGTGGCGTCAGATGGATTAATAGTTGGAACAAGTGTTAAGGTTTGACCAACCTCTAAATTAGCAGTAGTTTTATCTAATGATAAACTAGTTACAGGAACGAATTCTCCTGAACCTCCTCCACCCGAATTACCTAATAGTTCAATCTTAGAAATAAAGCATCTTTTAGTTGTTTTTAAATAGATGGTTGTTACTAATGAATTTTCGTAAGTTAAAGTAACTTCTTTTGGAGTTGAGGCGTCATCAGGAACAGCGTCTTTCCAAGTAGAATTATCAATAGAAACTTGAGTTTTGGTGTCATCACTAGCTGTATATTTATAAACAGAAATTTTTATTCCGGTGATATTAATTTTGCCAGAGTTAGATAAATTAATGTTGAGGGTTCCACCAGTAGAACTGTTGCCTAGTCTAAATCCAGGTTTATTATTTCCACTCATCGCTTTACTTATATTAGAGAAATTATCAATGTACTCAGAACCTGATTCAACCAAAGCTTTGAAATTTGCATCTGTAGATAGAGTGGTTTCGTTACTGGTGGTCTTAAATGAGATTGAATATCCAGTGTTTGTGCTTTCGTTTACAGTTATTCCTTCAATGTTTATTGAGTTAGAACCAAGTGTACCAACGACCACAGTTGTTCCTAGAGTTAGCGGGGAAGGTAACCAAGTCATTTTGCTTGTTACATCTTCTGTAGATTCATCTGTGTATATACCTGTAATGGTTAATCCAGTTGGATCGAAATTTTCTCCATCAAAATAAGTATTTTTCGTCAAAACACCGCTTTTTTCTAATCTTTTTATAGAAATTACTTCTATTCCGCTGACAGTTACAGTCATGCTTTGACCAGAGTAAGAATATGTACCAGTGACACTTGTTGTGTCTTTAGTAATCACTGTTGGAGACCAGGTAATGGATTGTGTAACATCTCTTGTGTATGTAGTATTATCTGCTTTTTTGAATGTTGCAGTTATTGTCAATCCTGTAGGGTCAAAGGATTCTCCTTCTTTATATTTGGTTTTGCTTGGAGAACCTGATTTTGTTAAAGATTGGAGAGTGTCTTGCCCAACAATTGGAGTGTTTTGGAAGACTGCACGAGCAAATTCTGGATGGTCAATATATGGATTTCTGTTTCCTTGAAGTCCATAGACTAAATCGTTTCGATGAGCTTCAAAAGAATCTACTGGGTCTAAATCATTCCAGTCTAAAAGAGTGTTGAGATATCCCCATTTTCCTCCAGAAGCATCAGTACCAGTTGTTAATGTAAGGTTAGCGCTAGCTCCATCTCCGTTATAGTATCTAGTAGCCATATAGAATAAGGCCCTTGCTACATCACCTTTATATTGATCTTGTGGTTCAAATGTAGAACCAGAGTTTTTACATCCTGAGGTGTTACCAAAATGGTCTTTAACATAACTACCTCCGTTAGCAAACGGGTTATTGCTTCTAACAGAATTTAGTTGATGATCGCTCGCTCTTAAATGATGCAAATCACTATAAGCTGCTTTTGAATCACTTGGAAAACCATTTGATTTAGCCCAAATATGTTCTTTATTCCAAACATATTGCCCATTGGTAGTGGTTCCGTATTTTCCTTGGGATTTATCCCAAGTAATATTCTTTGTATCGTTATAATCTGCGTAAAGAATAACCATTATTGGATTCTCATCGTTTGGATTAGGCGACTTTGTCCAATCCCTATCGGTTGTTTTCATATCTACTTCTAAAGTATCGTAATCTCTTACAGTGTGACCTTTGATGAGATTATATAAATCAACTTTTAGTGGATCGCCATATTTAGAAGCATCAATAGTTGCATAATAATCAGTAGCGTTAGCTTCCGCTGACTTTTTATCATTTAAAGACACTGTTAAACCTGCAACAGCAAAAGAAAATATGACTAGTGAACTTAATAACTTCTTTTTCATGCCCATATATTATACCCTTTAACAAATGTAATTTGTAAAAAATATAAAAAACATTTGCAATTATATCGATTGATACTCAAAATATGTATGGTTTCATATAGAAACCTAGATAAAGGAGAACACAAAATGAACTTTGATAAATGGTTTGAAGGTCAAGAAAAGATTATTCAAGTAATTCTTCTTATTATTCCTTTTGTTGGATGGGTTGTTGAAATTTTATACCGTCTTTCAAAGATTTTAAGAAAACCAAGCGTTATCAATATTGCTGGTGGAGTTATCTTCGCGGTTATCGGATTAGCTTGGGTTGGTTTAATCCTTGATGTTATCTTCTTATTCCTCAACAACAGACTCTGCTTAGTTGAAGACTAATTCGAAGAAATTTTAAAGAAAAAAAGAGCTAAAGCTCTTTTTCTTTTACTCTAAATCGCTTAGATGAGGGAGTGCGATAATCGCTCCTTTTTTAGTAACTGTATATGCGCTTGCTTTGGAGGCAAATTTCATTGCTTCTTCAATTGGAGCGTCTTCCGCTAATTTACTAACTAATGCGCCTAAATATGTATCACCAGCAGCAGTTGTGTCTACCGCTTTAACTTTAATTGGATCTACATGAAGCATTGTTTTCTTATTAATGAGCATCGAACCTTTTTCACCAAGAGTGACTATTATGTTTCTGCACCCCTTATATAGAAGAACTCTACAAGCTTTAATCGGTTCTTTTGTATCAGTTAGTTGCTCTAGTTCGTGTTCATTAGGTACTAAGTAGTCAATATATTTGTAAATACGGTCATGAACTTTTTTGATTGGAGCAGGATTTACAATAACAATCATTCCGGCTTCTTTAGCTTTTTTAACAACGTATTCGACCGTTTCGATGGAATTTTCAAATTGAGTTAATAAAATATCTCCTTCTTTAAAGAGGTCTAAATTCTTGTCGATATCCTCAATTTGTAAATCAGTATTAGCGCCTTGAACAATTAGTATTTGATTTTCAGCGTTAGATTCGTCAATAACTATAAAGGCCACTCCGGTTGGTTTATTGCTTTCTTTAATTCGATAATTTAATCCGCATTTTGATAGGAATTCTTCCACCATTTTGCCATTATTATCTTTTCCTACAGCCCCAATAAAAGTAGTGGACGCGCCTAAAAATATACTTGCGCATGCTTGGTTTGCTCCTTTGCCACCAATATTGGTGATATAGCTATCAGCGATAGTGGTTGTTCCAGGAGATGGTAATTTATTTGTGTAGATAGTGTTATCAATAGCGATACTACCTATTACAACAATTCTTCGACTCATTAGATACACCTCCTAAGATGTTTATATATTTCACTCCAATATTCTTCTAGATTTACTTCAGTTGCCACTAAACAGTTATATGGTTCGCTTTGTGAACAGTATGTCTTGCCAGCTAGTTCACTAAATG
The DNA here is from genome assembly GCA_946612115.1 of uncultured Caryophanales bacterium. GTDB lineage: Bacteria > Bacillota_I > Bacilli_A > RFN20 > CAG-826 > UBA2450. The sequence continues at coordinate 74,223 of CAMOEI010000002.1, forward strand.
AAGTATCTATTCGAACATTCATTTTTTCAAATTTGAAAACGTTTGGATTTATTAATGAAATGATAGTGGCCGGATCATGTAATGGACCTGCTGGTAGACCAAAGAACTCCCTTTGGTTTTTATTAAAGACTTCCATTAATTTAACAAAGAGATCACTACCTCTAGTGTTAATTTTTCTAGCTTCTTCCATGACGTGGTTATTCACTAATATTTTTCTAGTGACATTAAGACCTAACATTCTTAAAGGAATACCCGATTTAAAGCATATATCTGCAGCTTCTGGATCCACTAAAATGTTAAACTCAGCAGCTTTAGTAATGTTTCCTTCTCCAGTCGATCCTCCCATTAACACTATTTCCTTTATTAAGGGAATAATAGATGGATTTGCCTTCAAGGCAATGGCGAGATTAGTCATTGGACCAGTTGTCACAATTGTTAAGCCGGGATTAGCTTTTACTGTTCTAATGATTAATTCGCTAGCAGGATAAGGAAGTGTATTAATTGCGTAACTAGGAAATTCATATCCATCTAAACCAGATTCTCCATGTACTTCAGCACAAACTTGAACTGGTCGAATTAAAGGAGAGGAATTTCCTTTAGCAAATGGGATATTTCCTTTATGACAAAAATTAAGCATGTTTCTCGCATTTCTTGTTGTTTTTTCTATTGTTTGATTACCAGAACTAGTAGTAACTGCGAGTAAATCAATTTTTTTAGAATAACAACAAAGAAGGATGGCAATAGCGTCATCGTGACCTGGATCACAATCTAAAAGGATCTTCATGATTATATTTTATATTTTTCTTTGTATATTTTTAATAAGTTATCTAAAAGAGTTACTCTAGTAACGAGTCCAACACCACCTGGAACAGGTGTTTGTAAGGCAACTGGTAAATTAGGAACAGCGTCTCCATGTAAACCAGTCTCGTCTCTAGAAATACCAACATCAATGATAATGGCGGTATCTTTATATTTGAAAGATTCGTTTAAGAAATGCATTTTTCCAATGGCGATAACAATGATATCGGCATTAGCAATATATCTTGCCATATCTTCTTTGCTGGTTTTTGAATGAACCACCGTGACATTGCAGTTATCTGCTAGAAGCAATTTAGCCATTGGTTTACCGACAATGTTGCTTCTTCCGATGACTAAAGCATTTAAACCTTGTAGTTTAATATTGTTTGCGTGTAAGTAATTGATAATTCCTTGTGGAGTACATGGATTAAGTTTGCTTAATGGATGAAAACCATCAACATCTTTTTCAGGAGAAATAGCGAGTTTGATAACTTCTTGATCAATATGTGAAGGAAGTGGCATTTGCACAATAAAACCGTCAATTGCAGGGTTATTATTGAGCTTTTCGACTTCTTTTAAAAGATCTTCTTGAGAAATAGTGGTGTCAAATTTTAATAAATCAGCAGTAATTCCTAATTCTTGAGAATCTTTAATTTTGCCTTTGACATAAGCATTACTACCAGCGTCCTCATTAACTTGAATAATTGCTAAATGTGGTTTAACTTCAACACTTGAAACAAAATCTTTTAACTCTTGCTTTTTAAGAGCAACATATTCTTTGATTGTCATATTTATTTTTTAGTGATTTCAACTTCTTCACACTTGAACTGTCTAATTTTAATACCAGCGAGTTCAAGAAGTTTTCTACTAGCTTGAAAGATTGTTTGTCCGTTATACTTATCGTCTAAATAAACAACTTCTTTTACTCCTGTTTGAATTAATGCTTTTGCACATTCATTGCATGGGAATAAAGTAACATAAACTGTTGTTCCTTTTAAGGAACCTCCATTTTGAACATTTAAAATAGCGTTCATCTCAGCGTGACAAACATAAAGATACTTAGAATCTAAGCCTTCGCCTTTATTCCAAGTTAATTGATCTTCGTCACAATAACGAGGCATTCCGTTATAACCAATTGAAACAACTTTCTTTTCGTCAGAAACGATAACCGCACCAACTTTAGTGGATGGATCTTTACTTCTTAGTGAGGAGAGTATCGCCATCCCCATGAAATACTCATCCCACGATATATTGTTTTTCTTTTCCATAGTAGTTCTATTGTAGCAAAAATAATTGCACAATAGAAAGAAATAATACGATAATAGTGATATGGAATTTATCTCGATTAATACTTTATCTTTACTTGATTACCCTGAAAAAGTAGCGGCGATATTATATGTTCAACCATGTAATTTTAGATGCCCTTTTTGCCACAATTGGAAAACATTAATCACTAATAAGGAAATCGAATGTATTCCTTTTGATGAAATTTTGTCCTTTTTATCGAAAAGAGTGGGTATTCTCGACGGAGTGGTTATCTCTGGAGGAGAACCAACTTTAATGCCAGATCTTAAAGAAAAGATAAAAAAGATAAAAGAATTAGGTTATCTAGTTAAACTAGATACAAATGGGACAAATCCTGAAATTTTGGAAGATTTAATCAACTCTAAATTAATTGATTATGTTGCTATGGATGTGAAGAATTCATTAGATGATTATGAAGGTGTTTCTGGCGTTAAACCTAATATTGAAAAACTTCAAAAATCGATTGAGATTCTAAAACAAAATAAAGTTGATTATGAATTTAGGATGACTCTTATTAATGAATTTCATAATGAAACAAACATTAGAAAAATTGCGACCTTATTAAAAGGTAGCAAAAGATTCTATTTACAGAAATTTATGGTTAGTGATGGAGTGGAAAATAAAAACCTCCATCATGTCGATGAAGGCCTTGCTAATATCTACAAAGATATTTTGTCTAAAGATATTGAAGTAGTGGAGCTTCGCGGATATTAATCTTTTAGAGTATTAATATATTTAATCGCGTTCAACGCGGCAACCGCACCATCGTTACAAGCAGTAATGACTTGCTTGTTTTCTTTTTTTCTGGTGTCTCCAGCAGCGAATAATCCTTTAACTTCGGTTTCCATTGACTCATCAGTTACGATAAAGCCGTGATCTAATTGAATAAGATTTTCAAATGGTTCGTTTTGTGGAATTTGTCCAATAGCGATAAATAAGTTATCAGTTTCAAATTTAACTACTTCTCCAGTTTGAGTGTCTTTGAATTCAACAGATTCTAATTTGTCATAGCCATTTATCTTTTGTAAAGATAAGTTGTGTCTAATATCAATATTTTCTGTTTGAAGAACTCTATTGATTAAGATTTGATCTCCAAAGAGCTTATCAAACAATGTGATCATATGGATTTTTGGACAATAACTTGATAAAAGAAGAGCATATTGTAAGGCAGTATTTGCGTCACCAATTAAATAAATCTCTTTACCTTTATAAAATGGTCCATCACAAACAGCGCAATATGAGATGCCTTTACCTGTTAAATCATCTTCATTAGGTAAACCCATTTTACGTGGTTTAACTCCGTTGGCGATGATAACAGTTTTAGCGTCATATTCGTTATAGTTTGTTTTGATATGGAAGGTATCTTCACTTTTAGTGACTTCTTGAACATCTTCAAGTTCGAACTCTGCGCCTAATTCGGTGATTTGTTCGAAGAGTTTATCGCTCCATTCGCTTCCAGAGATGGACATGATAGTTGGATAATTCTCAAGTCGAGGTGAAGTGGCAATCTGTCCTCCAAAAGCTTCTTTTTCAAGAATGAGAACAGATTTTCCTCCTCTAAGACCATATAATGCGGCAGTCATGCCAGCAGGTCCGCCTCCAACAACGATAATGTCGTATTTCATAATTACTTATGACTTTCGATATATCCTTTGATGTTGCTAGCGTTTTCGAAGACTAAGACTTCTTCTCCGTTAGGAACGAGTAATGTTGGGGCTTTTTTAACGTTAAAGGAATTTGTTAATTCAACATTTTCTTCAGCGTCGATCCATTTGTAGTTAATGTTGGCTTTTTCAAGTAACATTTTCGCCATCTTACAGTTTGGACATGTCTTTGTGCCAAAGAGTAAGATTTCTTCTAACTTGGTCTTTGGCTCTTCACATGTTTCTTCTTCATCACGAATGCCATGAGTTAATTTAGAAGTTTTGATGTTGTAAGTCTTACGATTTATGAATTCTTCGCTCTTTCCATCGTTCCAGTTTTGAATTGGACGATAGTATCCAGTAATACGGGAATAGACTTCAGTTCTAGAACCACATTTTGGACAAATGTATTGTTCACCTGTTAAGTAACCGTGTTCTTTACATACAGAGTATGTAGGAGACATTGTGTAATATGGTAAGTGATAGTTTTCAGCAATTTTTCTAACAAGATTCATACAGCTCTTCCATGTTGGTAATTTTTCACCTAAGAAAGCGTGGAAAACGGTACCAGAGGTGTAAAGAGTTTGTAATTCATCTTGAATATCTAACGCTGCAAAGATGTCATCTGTGAAGCCAACTGGTAAGTGAGAAGAATTGGTGTAGTAAGGGGTTCTACCTTCTTCACTTGCAGTAATGATATCTGGATATTTTTCTTTATCGTGTTTTGCTAAACGATATGCAGTTGATTCTGCAGGAGTGGCTTCAAGGTTATATAAGTCACCATATAATTCTTGATAGTCAGATAATTTATTTCTCATGTGATTGAGAACTTCTTTTGTGAATTCTTGAGCTTCTTTATGAGTTAAATCTTTTTTGATCCAACGAGCATTTAAGCATGCTTCATTCATACCAACTAATCCGATGGTGGAGAAGTGGTTATTGAATGTACCAAGATATCTCTTGGTATATGGATATAATCCAGCTTCTAAGAGTTTGGTAATGGTGTTTCTTTTTACTTTTAAGGATCTAGCAGAGATATCCATGATTTTGTCTAATCTTGCGTAGAAATCTTCTTTATCTAAAGCGAGATAGGCAATTCTAGGCATATTGATAGTGACAACACCGACAGAACCAGTTGATTCGCCAGAACCAAAGAATCCTCCAGATTTCTTTCTTAATTCTCTTAAGTCGAGTCTTAAACGGCAGCACATACTTCTAACATCACTTGGTTCCATATCGGAATTGATGTAGTTAGAGAAATATGGGGTTCCGTATTTGGCGGTCATTTCAAATAATAATTTATTATTTTCTGTTTCAGACCAGTCAAAAGTACGGGTGATGGAATAAGTTGGGATTGGATATTGGAATCCTCTTCCATTAGCGTCTCCTTCAATCATGACTTCGATGAAGGCTTTATTGACCATCGCCATTTCTTTGACGCAATCTTTATATTTGAAATCGCATTCTTTTCCACCGACAATGGCGTTAAGTTCCGCCATATCATTTGGGACGACCCAGTCGAGCGTAATATTGGTGAATGGAGCTTGAGTTCCCCATCTAGATGGTGTATTAACACCATAAATGAATGATTGAATGCATTGTTTGACTTCTTTATAACTTAAGTTATCTTTCTTGACGAAAGGTGCTAAGTAGGTATCAAAAGAAGAGAAGGCTTGAGCGCCAGCCCATTCATTTTGCATAATTCCTAAGAAGTTAACCATTTGGTTACATAATGTTGATAAGTGATTTGCTGGAGCAGATGTAATCTTTCCAACAACACCACCTAAACCTTCTTGAATTAATTGTTTGAGTGACCAACCAGCACAGTATCCAGTTAACATTGATAAGTCATGAATATGAATATCAGCGTTTTTATGAGCTGCACAGATTTCTTGATCATAGACTTCGCTTAACCAATAGTTAGCGGTGACTGCGCCACTGTTAGATAAAATAAGTCCACCAACAGAATATGTGACTGTGGAGTTCTCTTTAACTCTCCAGTCATTAATTTTGAGGTAGTTATCGACTGTCTTCTTATAGTCTAAGTCTGTCGCTTTTTGATCTCTTAAGTTCGCTCTTGCTTTTCTATAGAGCATGTAGCTTCTGGCGACGTCGACATATCCTGCTTGAATTAATGTGACTTCAACAGAATCTTGAACATCTTCAATGTCAACGACGTCATTGTTAATTTTAGAGTTCATTGTAGCGACAACTCTAAGAGATAACATGTTGATAATATCTTCATTGTAGAACTTGTGTTCAGCCATGAAGGCTTTTTCGATGGCTTTAGAAATTTTCTCAAGCTTAAATTCTTCTAAAGCTCCATCTCTTTTACGAATATTGAGCATAAAAATACTCCCCCTATGTTGTATATAAATGACGTTATAAATAACCCTATTTCTTAAAAGGTGTAGGTATATACTACCAAAACGATTATTAATCGCAACAATAAATTTGTAAAAAAATACAATATTTAGACACTGTCCAAAAAAGCAAAATTTACGCTTTATTTATTGTAATAATTATGTGCGTGGGTTAACAATAAAAAATCAGCTATATTAAATAACTGATTATTTACGTACTAGGTCGATGACAACTTTGATCATTTGCTCAAATTCTTGAACGTCGAGGAATTCGTATCTTCCGTGGTGATTATAGCTTCCGGTGCCTAAATTTGGTGTTGGAAGACCGTTTTTTGAGAAGGTTGCTCCATCAGTTCCTCCTCTTATATATCCCATTTCTGGCTCGATTCCATTTTTCTTCAAAGCTTCTTTTGCGCGCTTAATAGCGATAGGTTTCTTATCAACATAAGGCTTCATATTTTCATATTGATCTTTAAAAGAGGTTAGAATCTTTGCTTTTGGATATTTTTCGCGTGTTCTTTTAATAATATTTTTTATATTAGAGACCCTTGCTTTAACACCTGCTTCTTTAAAGTCTCTAATGATCATATGAAGGCTGGCTTTTTCGGCACCACCTTCAAAACTAGTTAAGTGCCAAAAACCTTGTTTTCCAGAGCTATAGTATGGAGTGTCATTTTGAGGAAGCATTGAAATTATTTCGTTTCCGATTAATAAAGCATTAATCAAACGATCTTTTCCTTCTCCAGGGTGAATGCTTACTCCTTCAATGTCGATATCAACACCCACAGCGGTGAAATTCTCATTTTCAATGAGATTAATATGTGCTCCGTCAATCGTGTAAGCGTATTTCGCATCCATTTTCTTATAGTTAAAGTGTAATGGACCTTCACCTATTTCTTCATCAACAGTAAAACAAACACAGATGGTGTTGTGCTCAACTTTTGGGTTGTCTTTGTAATATTGTAGAGCGGACATAATGATAGCGATACCTGCCTTATCATCTGCCCCTAATAATGTATTACCATCAGTTACAACTAAATCATGTCCAACATGTTCTTTTAGAATCGGAAATTGATTAGGAGACATCTTTAAACCATTGGCTAGTTGAATAGTGCCGCCAGAATAATTTTTAATCAAACTTGGTCGAACATCTTTGTCAGTGACTTCTAACGCTGTATCCATATGAGCATTTAGGCCAATTTTTGTTCCTTTTCCAGGAAGATGTCCATAAACATTTCCCCATTCGTCCATATGAGCGTCTTTAAGGCCCAATTCTAAAAGCTCTTCAACTAAAAGTTTTCCTAGATTTTTTTGTTTTTCAGTGGAAGGAGTTGTACCAGTTGTTTCGTCGGCTTGTGTATCTATTTTCGCATAGCGAATAAATCTCTCTAAATTACTCATTTGACTTGCTTTTTAATAGCTTTAAATGTCTCCTCAGAGATATCATGCTCGATTTTACAGGCATCAATCTTTGCCTGTTCCTCACTAACTCCGATTTTTACTAATGCCTTAGTTAATGTGACATGTCGGTCATAGACATTTTCTGCTACATCCCTTCCTGATTTAGTTAAAACAATGGATCCATCGTCTTCAATTTTGATATATCCATTATCTTCTAATTTATGCATAGCAACCGAAACACTAGGCTTCGAAAAACCCATATCATGAGCAATGTCGATTGCACGAACTGATTCGTGCTCTTTTGACAACACTAATATTCTCTCTAAATAGTCTTCAGCGCTTTCGTAAAGTTTCATAACAATAATGATAAATTAATTGTGATGAATTGTGAATAAACGAATTAGTAAAATGTGAGTAGTATTTAACCTATAATTACGTAAATTAATAGCAACAAATTATTTGTTACAAAAATGATTTCTATATTTAATTAATTAAATAATGTATAATAACGGCAATGGAAACATTAAGGATTAAGCATAGAGACTTTCAAATTATTGAAAAAGTGTCGGACAATGTCTTTAAGTGTTCTTATAAGAACAAAGTCTATCTTGTTACTCATTTCGAACCTCATACTTCATCCGCAGACGAGCTAATCTATAATTTGGAACGCATTTTTTCTTCTGGCGTGAGTAGTCCAAAATTACGATTTATTGATAAAAAAAGCGGATATTATGTTCGCGATTTAGTTGAAGGTAAAAAAGTAATCGAATATTTAGGTGAAACAGATATTACCGAAGACCAATTACAACAGTTATTTAACAATGCCTTTTTAGCTAAAATCAAAGGTATTACTTTAGACTATTCTCCTGATAAATGGATCATAGCTGATGAAAGACTTATTTACATTGATACCTACTGCACCAAATATGATGAAAATAGTGATCTAGTTAAGTCCTATTTGAGATTATGGTTTCCAACAACAGAAATGGAGAAATATTTGCAAAAATATGGTATTTCTATCGATAAAAACCGCATTAAAGATCAATATTCGGTAAATAAACAAATCGTTTTAATGCTCTGCAAATATTACAAATAAAATATGGAAAATTTAATTATCTTTTCTCTTCATTCAAATAAGAAATTGGCTCGTGAACTTGCTGCCAAATATAAGTGTGAATATGGTCGAGTTTCAATTCGACATTTTGCTGATGGTGAAGTCCTTGTTAAAACCATTGATAACGTTACTAATAAAAACATTGTAATCATCGAATCAACAGCAGAAAAAGCGCATGAAAGATTATTTGAACTTCTACTATTAATAGACTCGATGAAGAGGCAAAACCCTAAATCAATTAGACTTTTTATTCCATATTTTGGCTATTCCAGACAAGAAAGAGTGTCTTGGACTAATGAACCTGTTTCTTGTGAAGTTGTAGCTAGGATTTTAGACACTGCAAAAGTCGATGAAATTTTAACCTTCGATTTACATCATCCAGATATTGAGAAATTCTTTTCTACAAAACTTGTTTCATTACCTACTACAAAAGTGTTTGGAAAGTACTACAGAGAATATTTTGAAAAAAATAATATCAAAGGCGAAGATGTAGTGGTTGTTTCTCCTGATCACGGAAGTAATTCTAGGGCTGATGCTTTAGTGAAAGAACTTCCGGGAACTACAAAAGTAATTTTGAATAAATATAGACCTCGTCCTAATTTGGCAGAACACCTAAAAGTCGATGAAAAATTGGTAAAAGGCAAGACCTGCATTATTATTGACGACATTATTGATACAGGCGGAACAATTATTTCTGCAACAAATCTCTTATTAGATAGTGGTGCGAAAGAAGTTCTTGTTGGTGGATCTCACGCTGTATTGTCTAAAAAGACATTAAGCTATGTTATCAATTCAAATATCAAGGACATCGTTGTTACAAATACAATCGAGAAAAAAGTGGCCCCTAGATTTAATGTTTTAGATATTCTCGATTTGATTGAATTATAAGGAATTTTGATAAAATGAAGGACTTTTACCTAGAAATTTTACATATTGATAAGCAAACTGGTGCTAGATACGGTATTTTACACACACCTCATGGAAACGTTGAAGTTCCAATGTTTATGCCTGTTGGAACATTGGCGACAGTTAAAACTTTATCTCCTGAAGAATTAAAAGATATGGGGGCTGGAGTTATTTTAGCAAACACCTATCATTTATCTATTAGACCAGGCGCAGATATTGTTGCTAAAGCTGGTGGCTTACATAAATTCATGAATTATGATGGGCCAATTTTAACTGATAGTGGAGGATTCCAAGTATTCTCTTTAGCGGAAAAACGTAAAATCACCGAAGAAGGTGTAACTTTTAAAAATCATCTTAATGGCGATAAATTATTCTTTTCTCCTGAAGTTGCTATTGATATAGAAGAAAAATTAGGTGCAGACATTATTATGTCTTTTGATGAGTGTATTCCTTATCCAAGTAGCTACGAATATACAAAAAAATCCACTGAAAGAACTTTAAGATGGGCAAAAAGAGGTTTAGAAGCTCATAAAAGAGAAGATCAAGCTTTATTTGGAATTGTTCAAGGCGGAGAATTTGAAGATTTAAGAAAACACTGCGCTGAAGAATTAGTAAAAATGGATTTTCCAGGTTATTCCATTGGAGGAACTTCTATTGGAGAACCTAAAGACGTTTGCTTTAAAATGGTGGAATATGCAGTTAAGTATTTACCTGAAGATAAACCAAGATATCTAATGGGCGTTGGTTCTATTGATTATTTATTAGGCGGTATTGCTCGTGGGGTTGATATGTTTGATTGTGTTCTTCCTACTAGATTAGCTAGACATGGTGCGTTAATTACATCTAAAGGACGTGTTAATATCAGAGATGCAAAATATAAAGAAGATTTCTCATCTTTAGATGAGAATTGTGATTGCTATTGCTGCAAAAACTATACTAAGGCGTATCTAAGACATCTATATGTTTGTGATGAAACATTTGGAAAGAGATTGCTCTCTATTCACAATGTTCGCTTTTTAATCAAACTTATGGAAGGTGCTAGAGAAGCCATCAAAGAAGATCGTTTTGGCGATTATATGAAAATTCAACTCGCCGCATTTGGAGATGCTAGAGGTTTCTAATGGATATTAATTTATTTGATTTTTATCTTCCTGAAGAATTAATTGCACAAAAACCTAGTGATAAAAGAGATCACTCTCGTTTGCTCGCTATTAATAAAGACACTCATACATATGAAGATAGATATTTTTATGATGTTGTTGATTATCTTAGGCCAGGTGATGTTTTAGTTAGAAATAACACTAAAGTTATTCCTGCTAGATTAATTGGTGTTAAAGAGATCACAGGTGCTAAATGTGAAGTACTTTTGCTTAAGCAAAAAGATGGAGATATTTGGGAATGCTTAACTAAACCTGCGAAGTCATTAAAGGTCGGAGTAAGAGTTAATTTTGGAGAAGGAAAACTAATAGGAGAAATAGTAGAAGAAAAAGAAGAAGGTATTAGATTAGTTAAATTTATCTACGAAGGAATCTTCTTAGAAGTTTTGGATTCTTTAGGAAAAATGCCTTTACCTCCATATATTAAAAAACAGCTTTGTGAAAACGATAGATATCAGACTGTTTACGCAAAATATGAAGGAAGTGCTGCAGCCCCTACTGCAGGTTTTCATTTTACAGATGAACTTTTTGACAAGATAAAAACTATGGGTGTGACTATTGTTGACATTACACTACATATTGGATTAGGAACTTTCCGCCCTGTTAAGGTAAATGATACTAAAGATCACGTCATGCATAGCGAGGAATATCAAATAGATCAGAAATCGTGCGATATTTTAAATAAAGCTAAAGAAGAAAATAGAAGAATTATTGCAATTGGGACAACATCTGTTAGAACATTAGAGGCAAATTATTCAAAATATGGTAAATTTACTCCAGCCAAAGAAGAAACTAACATCTTTATTTTCCCTGGATATGAATGGAAAGCAGTGGACTGCATAATTACTAATTTCCATCTTCCAAAATCAACTTTAATAATGCTTGTTAGTGCGTTCCTTGGACGCGAATTTACTCTTGAAGTTTATAAGCACGCGGTTGATGAAAAGTATCATTTCTTCTCATTTGGAGATTCGATGATTATCTATGCAAAATAATAAGAATTACCAAAAATATCTGGAAATTGAGTTGGAAAATGTAAAGAAATTTCGCAAAAAGCCTAAACTTCTTTTGCATGCTTGTTGCGGTCCTTGTTTTACTATTCCTCATGAAATTCTTAAGGACTATTTTGAGATTACAATTTTATATAACAACTCCAATATATATCCAAAAGCCGAACATGATCGCCGATTAGAAGAGCTGAAGAAGTATCTATCTGAATTAGGCAGTGATATTAAGGTAATTGAAGTACCTTACGATAATGAAACATATAATCTAGACTTAGAACCATACAAAGATGAAAAAGAAGGTCATAATCGATGTAGAGTCTGCTTCAACAAGAGACTAAAAGAAGGTTTTGAATACGCTTCAAATCACAATTTTGACTACTATGGAACAGTCATGACCATCTCAAGATATAAAAATGCACAAGACATTAATAAAATTGGTGAAACTTTACAGAAAGATTATCCTACTGTTAAGTGGTTATATGCTGACTTTAAGAAGAATAATGGCTATGAAAAGAGCCTTTTGATTATTAAAGAACATGAGATGTATTTTCAAGAATATTGTGGATGTAAATATAGCTACGAAAAGTACCTCGAAAAATCAAAAAAATGAGGTTTAAAACACCTAATTGAGAAAAAAATACGTAAATAATTGAAGAAAATTTGATGGTAAAAATTGCCATCTTTTTCTTTTATAAAAAATAATTAATTAATTTATTGACACACATATACGCATAAGAGTAGTATTTGAACGTTGACTGCTCGCGATGACATGCGAGGTTGCGGACACACCCACAGGCGTTGTCATGAAGGTATGTTTGGGAATTCGCATCGAGAGAGATAAGTCAAGCCTGAAGTGATATAGGAGGAAATTTCATGGCAAAAACTAACAAGATTAGAGTTCGCCTCAAAGCTTATGATCATGTCAACCTTGATCTCAGCGCTGAGAGAATTGTGCAAATCGCCAAGAACTCTGGGGCTACTGTTGTGGGCCCAATCCCATTACCAACAGAAAAACAAGTATTCACGATTTTAAGAGCGGTTCACAAGTACAAAGATTCTCGTGAACAATTCGAAATCAGAACACACAAACGTATTATCGATATTACAAATCCAAAGAAGGAAACACTCGATGCTCTCAAGAACCTCGATCTTCCATCAGGAGTTGATATCGAAATCAAACTTTAAGGAGGTAAGACAAAATGAAAGCAATTTTAGGTCGTAAAATGGGCATGACATCTGTCTTTGCTGAAGATGGAACATTATACCCAGTGACAGTCGTCGAAGTCTTACCAAACGTTGTTACCCAAGTTAAAACCGTTGAAAAAGATGGTTATGTCGCAGTTCAAGTTGGCTACGAAGAAAAGAAAGAATCTCGCGCTAACAAAGCTGAAAAGGGTATCGCAAAGAAAGCCAATACCGTCCCACATTATGTCAGTGCGGAATTAAGAGGCGATGAAATGGGTGGTTACCAATTAGGTGATTTACTCAAAGCCGATATGTTCCAAGCAGGAGATATCGTTGACGTTATCGGAACAAGTAAAGGCCACGGTTACACAGGTACCATTAAGAGATGGCATATGACAATTGGTCCAAAAGGCCATGGTTCAGGCTATCACAGAGGAATGGGTTCCTTCGCTAACAACGGTCGTTACAACCACGGTGTCATGCCAGGTAAGCACATGAGCGGACACCACGGTAACAAATCTGCAACCTTATTAAACTTATTAGTTGTTAAAGTGGATGCAGAAAAAGGCTACATCTTAATCAAAGGTGGATTACCAGGTACTAAGAAGAGTATCGTCACAATCCGTTCCGCGATTAAGACAGTCAAAAACAAACCAACTGTTAAACCTTTAATTAATAGAGCACCTGCTCAAAAGGTTGAACAAGCTGAAGCTCCTGAAGCTAAAGCTGAATAAGGACGAAAGGAGAACATAGATTATGGCAGAAAAGAAATCCCTCAGTGTTAAAGTTCTTAACATGTCAGGCGAAGAAGTCGGCAAAGTCTCTCTTGCAGGTTCTGTCTTCGGAATCGAACCACATAAGCAAGCAATGTTCAACGCCGTCCAAGTCGAACAAGCTAACTCCCGTCAAGCAACTGCTAAGACCAAAGTTAGACATGAAGTTTCCGGTGGTGGTAAAAAACCATGGAGACAAAAAGGTACAGGTAGAGCCCGTGCTGGTAGCTCTAGATCACCAGTCTGGGTTGGTGGTGGAACAGTCTTTGGACCAGTTGGAAACCAAAACTTCACCATTTCCCAAAATAAAAAAGAACACGAATTAGCCTTAAGAAGTGCCTTATCCCTTAAGACACCTAAAGACCTCATCGTTGTGGATGCCATCAAATTTGAAGGCAAAAAGACAAAAGAATTTGTCAAAATGTTAGCCGCTTTAAAAGCTGATTGCAAATCACTCGTTGTCGTTAAGGAATTCGATGAAAACTTATTAGCCAGCGTGCGTAACGTGAATTACGCCAAAGTCGTCACAACTGACAACGTCTCCGTTTATGACTTATTAAACGCCGACAAATTAGTTGCCAGCGAAGATGCAATTAAAGCTATCGAGGAGGCATTGAAGTAATATGGCAGCCAAAAAGAAAGTTGAAGCAGCCCCAAAAGCAAGCTTCCCAAAAGCCACGGAAAGAGATTTCCAAGTCATCGTTAAGCCAATCATCACTGAAAAGAGCATGAAGGCCATGAGCGATGATAACAAAATCACATTAAGAGTTGCGGATGACGCGAACAAAACTGAAGTCAGACTCGCATTTGAAAGAATCTTCCAAGTGAAAGTCGTCGATGTTAGAATCATCACCGTTCATCCAAAAGCAACCACCAGAGGAACCCGTTATCACGGAACAATCCAAGGTTATAAGAAAGCGATTGTCACTATCCCAGAAGGAGAAGCAATCGACTTATTAAGAGAATAGTTAGTTCGCTACTCTCGAATTATAGGAGGATAAAGTAATGTCAATTAGAACTTACAAGCCTACTTCTGCAAGTAGACGTAACATGACCAACTCGACATTCGAAGAAATTACAACTAGCACTCCTGAAAAAAGTTTATTAGTCAGTTTATCCAAACAAGGCGGAAGAAATAACCAAGGCGTTATTACCTGCCGTCATCATGGTGGAGGACATAAGAGAAAATATCGTCTTATTGACTTCAAACGTAATAAGGACAATATCCCTGCAGTTGTAAAAACAGTTGAGTATGATCCAAACCGTAACGCAAACATTTGTTTAGTCGCTTACGCTGATGGTGAAAAGAGATACATCTTAGCACCTAAAGATCTCAAAGTCGGGGATAAAATCGTTTCAGGAGATGTCTGCGATATCAAAACTGGTAACGCGATGTGCTTAAGCAACATCCCTGAAGGTACATTCATCCACAACGTGGAGCTCACTCCAGGTAAAGGTGGACAAATGTGTAGAGCAGCTGGTGCTGCAGCACAAGTCTTAGGTAGCGAAGGAAAATACGTTATGTTAAGACTCGCCAGCGGAGAAATGAGAAAAGTTCTTGGAACTTGCCGCGCTACTATCGGTACTGTCGGTAACGAAGATTGGAACTTAGTCAACTTCGGTAAAGCTGGTAAAAATAGATGGTATGGTGTTAGACCAACCGTCAGAGGTTCTGTTATGAACCCTAATGACCACCCACATGGTGGTGGTGAAGGTAAGTCCCCAGTCGGACGTGATGCACCAAGAACTCCTTGGGGTAAACGCGCAATGGGTGTCAAGACCAGAAACAACAAGAAAAAGTCTACGAAGTTAATCGTCCGTAGAAGAAATGCAAAGTAAGGAGGAAATGAATCATGGCAAGAAGTTTGAAAAAAGGCGCCTTTGTTGATGAACACTTAGTGAAAAAAGTGGACGCTCTTAATGCCTCTGGCAAAAAAGAAGTCATCAAGACATGGTCCAGAAGATCAACCATTTATCCATCTTTCGTTGGCCACACCTTTGCAGTCTATAACGGAAGAGAACATATCTCTGTCTATGTCACAGACGATATGGTTGGACATAAGCTCGGTGAATTCTCTCCAACAAGAAAATACACCGGACATACCGGCCACACTGCTGAAGATAAAGCAGCTGCGGCAGGCAAATAATAGGAGGTAACGACAATGGCAGAAGCAAAGAAAGCTACCGCGAAAAAAGCTCCAGCTAAGAAAGTTGAAGCAGAAGTCGCTGAAGTCAAAGAAGAAGTCAAAGTTGAAGAAGCTCCTAAAAAAGCACCAGCCAAAAAGGCTGCTGCTCCAAAAGCGAAAAAAGAAGAAAAGAAAGTTGAAGCTCCTAAAAAGGAAATGCCAACTGAAGCTCGCGCTATCGCATATAACGTTAGAGTCACTCCTCGTAAAGTTCGCTTAGTCATCGATCAAGTTAGAGGTAAGGATGTTAAAGTTGCCCTTGGCTTACTTAGAAACATCAACCGTGCTGCTAGTGAACCAGTTACTAAAGTAATTAAGTCCGCTGCTGCTAACGCTATCAATAACTTCGGCATGGATGAAGCAAGATTATATGTTGCAGAAATCTACGCTAGTGATGGCTTAAAAATGAGAAGATACTTACCACGTGCGAAAGGTTCCGCAAGTGGATTAGTCAAAAGAGCCAGCCACATCACTGTGGTGGTCAAAATGAGATAAGGAGATAGATACAATGGGTCAAAAAGTTAATCCAGTCGGCATGCGTGTCGGTATCAACAAGGATTGGAATTCTCGTTGGTACGCAGATCATAACGAATACGCCGCCTTCTTAAATGAAGACATCAAAATTCGTAAATATCTCGAAGGTTCCTTGAAGGAAGCGTTATTATCTCACGTTGAAATCGAAAGAACCAAAACTGATAAAGGCAATAACTTAATCGTTAAGGTCTTTGTCGCCCGCCCAGGTGTTGTCATTGGAACCGATGGCAAAAATATCTTAGCGGTTAAAGAAGCCTTAGTTAAATTAACTAAGAACAACAGTGTTAGAGTGGACGTTGTCGAAGTCAAAAATCCTGATTTAGATGCGACAATCGTTGCTGCTAGCATCGCTAAACAATTAGAAGAAAGAGCAAGCTTCAGAACTGTTCAAAAGAAAGCTATTCAAAGAGTTCGTAAAGCCGGCGCTAAAGGATGCCGTACTGTCGTCTCTGGTAGATTAGGTGGAGCAGATATCGCTAGAAGCGAAGGCTATAAAGAAGGAATTATTCCTCTTCATACCTTAAGAAGTGATATCGACTACGCGACTACTGAAGCTGCTACTCAATATGGACGCTTAGGTGTCAAGGTCTGGATTTGTAGAGGAGAAATCCGCCCAGAACTTAAAAAAGGCGAGAAAGGAGAGTAAGCATGTTACAACCAAATCGTGTGAAATATCGTAGACCACATATTATTAAATATGAAGGTCATTCAAAAGGCGGTAATGAAGTCAGCTTTGGCGAATTCGGCTTACAAGCTCTTGAAGGTGCCTGGATCACCACCCGTCAAATTGAAGCTGCTCGTGTTGTCTTAAGTAGATACACAAAGCGTGGAGGACAAATCTGGATCAGAATCTTCCCACACTTAGCAAAAACCAAAAAACCTGCTGAAGTTCGTATGGGTTCCGGTAAAGGATCACCTGAGGACTGGGTGGCAGTTGTTAAAGAAGGACGCGTTATGTTTGAAATCGGAGGCGTTGAAGCGGAAGTCGCAAGAGAAGCTCTTAGACTTGCTGCTTATAAACTCCCAATCAAATGTAAAGTCGTCGGAAAAGGAGAGTAAGAGCGATGAAAATTAGTGAAGTCCGCGAATTATCAACGAGTGAACTCAAAGAAAAGCTCTACTCGTTAAAAGAACAACTCTTTGAGTTAAGACGTAAGAAAGCTGTCGGAAGTCTTGAAAGAGGCGAAGAAGTGATCGGCGTCAGAAAAGACATTGCAAGAGTTGAAACAATTCTCCGTGAGAGAGAATTACAAGGTAAATAAGGAGGCCGAAAACAATGGAAGAAAGAAATTTAAGAAGATCCATTCAAGGCGTCGTTGTCAGTAATAAAAATGATAAGACCATCGGCGTTCTTGTTGAAACCCACAAAAAACACGCCAAATATGGCAAACGCGTTAAATATAGAAAGAAGTATTACGCGCACGATGAGAATAACGAAGCGAAAGTTGGAGATGTCGTCACCATCATGGAGACCAGAAAACTCTCTGCGACAAAACGCTTCAGATTAGTCTCAATCGATAAACAAGCTGAAATGTCCGTTAAAGAAGCGGAAAAAGAATTAAAAGAAGAAGTCTTAAACGTCACTACTGAAGAAGTCGAAAAGAAACCTTCAGAAGAGAAAGAGGTTGAGACTAAAGAAGAAAAGGAGGCCGAATAATTATGATCCAAAAGGAAACAAACCTTGTTGTCGCAGACAATAGTGGTGCTCGTAAAGTTCGCGCTTTCACCCTCTACGGAGGAAGTAAAAGAAAAACATCTTACATCGGTGACATTATCCAATGTTCCGTTAAAGAAGCTATTCCAAACGGAAAAGTGAAAAAAGGTGACATCGTTAGATGCGTCATCGTCAGATGTAAGAAACCAACTCAAAGAGCCGATGGCAGTACAATCGCTTTCGATGATAACGCCGTTGTCATCATTAACGAAGATAACGCTCCAATTGGAACACGTGTCTTTGGTCCTGTCGCTCGTGAGTTAAGAGAAAAGGGAATCGATGGATTCATGAAAATTGTCTCCCTCGCTCCTGAAGTGTTATAAGGAGGAAATGAATAATGAAATTACTTAAAGGTGATAAGGTTATCGTCATCTCCGGCAAAGACAAGGGAAAAACTGGAACAATCCAAAAGGTTGATCCAAAAACAAACCGTGTTGTCGTCGAAGGTGTTAACCTCCGTAAAAAACACAAAAAACCAACCCAAAACAATCCAGAAGGAAGCATCGTTGAGATCTACGCTCCAATCCATGCTTCTAATGTCATGATTGTTGATCCTAAGACCAAAAAACCAACTCGTGTTGGACATAAAGAAGTCAAAGGTAAAAAAGTTAGAGTCACTAAAGCTAGCGACTCCACATTATAAGGAGGAGAGTAAAGATGTCAAAATTTGTTGTTAAGAAAACTAACACTGGTTACAACTTCTTACTCGTAGCCACTAACGGACAACCTGTTGGTTCCTCCCAAGTTTACAAAGCTTTAAAATCCGCTTTAACTGGTGTTGAAAGTGTTAAATCTTGCTCTGCCACCGCGGAAATTGAAGATACAACTGCTAAAGAAGTTGAAGAAAAGAAAAATCCAAAATTTGTCGTTTATACTGACAAAGCTGGTGAATTCAGATTCAAACTTCAAGCTGCTAATGGTCAAGCGATCTTAGCCTCTGAAGGTTATACAACTTTAGCCGCTTGTAAAAACGGCTGTGCCTCTGTTGCGAAAAACGCCGCTGAAGCAACAACTGAACTTCCTGAGGAAGAAGAAGTTGTCGAAGAAGTGAAAGAGGAAAAGAAAGCCCCAACTAAGAAAGCTGAAGCTAAAAAAGAAGAAGCCCCAAAAGCGGAAGAAGCTCCTAAGGCTGCTCCTAAAGCAAAAAAAGCTAAGACTGGAAATAAGAAAGCTGCTATTTCTCCTCGTTTAAAGGAAAAATACGAAGCCGAAATTAAAAAAGCCTTAAATGAGAAATATCACTATGACTCAGTTATGGAAATTCCAGGCTTAGACAAAATCGTCGTCAACATCGGTGTTGGAGATGCTACTCAAGACGCAAAAAGATTAGAAGAAGCGGTTGCGGAACTCACTCAAATCACTGGTCAAAAACCAATGATTACTCACGCGAAGAAATCCATTGCCTCCTTCAAATTAAGAGAAGGACAAGCCATCGGCTGTAAAGTCACTCTTAGAGGCGTCAGAATGTGGGACTTCTACGATAAGCTCGTCTCTATCGCTCTCCCACGTGTTCGTGACTTCCGTGGTGTTAGCAAAAACGCCTTCGATGGTCGTGGAAACTACACCTTAGGTGTCAAGGAACAATTAATCTTCCCAGAAATTGACTACGATAAAGTCACAAAAGTTAGAGGTATGGACGTCGTTATCGTCACTACCGCTAAAACTGACGAAGAAGCGTATACCTTATTAGATTTATTAGGTATGCCATTCCATAGATAAGAAAGGAGTTCGTAATTCATGGCAAAAACAAGTGCAAAAGTCCGCTGTGCGAGACCTAAAAAGTACAAAGTTAGAGAATATACTCGTTGTGAACGTTGCGGACGTCCTCACGCTGTCTATTCAAAATTCCATTTATGCCGTATTTGTATTCGTGAACTCGCATACAAGGGTGAAATCCCAGGCTTAAAGAAATCATCTTGGTAATAAGGAGGTATAAGTAATTATGATGACAGATCCAATCGCGGATATGCTTACCCGCATTAGAAACGCCAATGCTTTAAAGTATGAAACAGTGAAAATGCCTTCCAGCAAGATGAAAGTTGAAATTGCTAAGATCTTAAAAGAAGAAGGATTCATCGTTGATTACAAAGTCAAAGGTGCAACCAAAAAAGAATTATCAATCTCATTAAAATACGCTAGCGATGGCACTAGAGTCATCTCTGGCTTAAAGAAAATCTCTAAACCAGGCTTACGCGTTAACGTGGGCTGTGATAAACTCCCAAGAGTTTTAAAAGGTTTAGGCATTGCGATTATCTCTACCTCTCAAGGTGTCATGACTGACGCCAAAGCGAGAACTCTCGGTATCGGTGGAGAAGTAATCGCCTACGTTTGGTAGGAGGTAAACATATGTCCCGTATCGGTAATAAACATATTGATCTTCCTAGTGGCGTAACCGTTACTGCTGAAGGTAACTTAGCGAAAGTCACAGGCCCTAAAGGAACTTTAGAAGTTAAAATTAACGAAGGTATCTTTATCGAAGTTGAAGGTTCTAAAGTTGTCGTTAAAAGAGCTAATGACCAAAAGCAAGTCAAACAAAATCACGGTACAGTCCGCGCTAACTTACATAACGCCGTCGTCGGTGTCAGTGAAGGATATAAGAAATCTCTTGAAATGAGAGGTATCGGTTATAAAGCTCAACTTCAAGGTGACAAAGTCGTCTTATGGGCTGGATATAGCCACACCGTGACCATCGTTCCTAATAAAGGAGTTAAAGTCACTCTTCCTTCCCCAACCGAAATCGATGTCGAAGGTATTGATAAGCAAGCAGTTGGACAAACCGCTGCTCGTATTAGAGAAGTTAGACCACCAGAACCATACTTAGGTAAAGGTATTCGTTATAAAGACGAACACGTTGCTACTAAAGAAGGTAAACGTGCCGGTGGTAAGAAATAATTAGAAAGGTAGGTATGTAAAATGATTTCTAAAGAAAGTAAAAACATTTCTAGAGTTAGAAGACATGCTCGTGTTAGAAGCAAAATTTCTGGCACAAGTAATTGCCCAAGATTATGTGTCTATCGTTCTAACAAAAACATTGAAGCTCAAATCATCGATGATGTTAAAGGTGTCACATTAGTGAGCTCCTCTTCAATGAGCTTAAAGCTTGAAAATGGTAGTAACATTGAAGCCAGCAAAGCTGTCGGAAATGATATCGCTAAAAAAGCTTTAGCAAAGAAAGTTAAAAAAGTGGTCTTTGATAGATCCGGATACGTTTATCACGGACGTGTCAAAGCACTTGCAGAAGCCGCTAGAGAAGCTGGCTTAGAATTCTAATGGAGGGAAAGACAATGGCAGAAGAAAAAGTTGTTACTGAAGAAGTAAAAGCAGAAGCTCCAGCGACTGAAGCTCCAAAAGAAGAAAAAGCTCCTAGAGGAGATAGACGTCCTCATGGAGATCGTCGCCCTCACGGCGATAAAAAAGGTGATCATAGAGAACGTAGAGAACCTAAAGACGATATGGAAGAAAGAGTCGTTTCTATCAAACGTGTTTCCAAGACCGTCAAAGGTGGAAGACGTATGAAATTCACCGCTTTAGTGGTTGTCGGTGACCATAAAGGACATTATGGATTTGCATTAAGCAAAGCCGCTGAAGTCCCAGATGCCATCAAAAAGGCTACTGAAGCTGCAAGAAAGAAACTCTATTCCATTCACTTAGTTAAAGGAAACACCATTTCCCACGAAATCGTTGGTAAATATGGTGCCTGTAACGTCTATTTGAAACCTGCTCCTGAAGGTACTGGTATTATCGCCGGTGGCCCAGTTAGAGCAATTCTCGAATTAGCAGGTGTTCAAAACGTCTGCTCTAAGGTTTACGGCTCAAGAGCCCCAATTAACATCATTAGAGCGACAAACCAAGGTTTGAATAACCTCAAGAGCTACAAAGAGATGAAAGTCTTACGTAGCAAAGAGTAAGGAGGCTATTGAAAATGAAATTACACGAACTTCAATTCGAAGCCGGAAGTAGAAGCGAACACTACCGTAAGGGTAGAGGCATCGGTTCTGGTAATGGTAAGACTGCTGGAAAAGGACATAAAGGACAAAACGCCCGTAGCGGTGGAGGAGTCGCTTTAGGTTTTGAAGGCGGACAAATGCCATTATGGAGAAGACTCCCAAAAAGAGGCTTCAAGAATGTTAATCGCGTCGAATACGCAGTTGTCAATGTCAATGATTTAAATAGATTTGAAAATGGCACTGTCGTTTCCCCTGCTTTACTCAAAGAAGTTGGTTTATTAACCAAAGAATACGACGGCTTAAAAGTTTTAGGCGCTGGTAAGCTCGAAAAGAAATTAACTGTCCAAGCTAATAAATTTTCCGCGAGCGCTAAAGAAGCTATCGAAAGTGTCGGCGGAGTCGCTGAGGTAATCTAATTATGAAAAAGATTGCTTCGATTCTTAAAAGTAAAGAAATCATGGATCGTATTTTGTTTACGGTCCTCATTCTCTTTATCTTCCGTATCGGAGCACAGATAACAGTCCCAGGGGTCAATCCTGAAGGATTGGAAGAATATCTCTCCTCGGGTTCTGCTTTATCACTTATGAACATGTTAGGTGGTGGAACGTTACAAACGTTCTCCATCTTCGCCCTCGGCGTTAGCCCATACATCACTGCGCAAATTATTGTTCAGTTATTATCAACCGATGTATTACCAGCTCTTTCAGAGCTTAGACGTCAAGGTCAATACGGAAGAAAGAAAATGGAATATGCAACGCGTTACCTAACCTTATTATTAGGTGCCGTTCAAGCATATGGAATTATTAAAACTATCGAAAACACTGATAGCGTCACCCTCAATCTTAACGCTCAATGGTATACCTATTTATATATCATTATTGTCATGTTAGCGGGTACGATGCTCGTTATGTGGCTCGGAGACCAAATCTCTGTTAAGGGAATTGGAAATGGTATTTCGATGATCATCTTTGCTGGTATTGTTTGTTCTTTACCAAATCAGTTCGCTCACGCCTTTACCACCTATATCTCAACAACAGCGGGTTCTCCAGAAAATCTCGTTATCGCGGGAGTGTTCAAGTTTATTCTGTATGTCGTTGCTTATATCGTCATCGTCGCATTCGTCACCTTTATTGAGTTATCTCAAAGAAAAATCCCTATTCAACATAGTGGAAAATCTGGAGGACAAACTCAATCAATGGCAAGAGCAAGTTTCTTACCAATTAAGATTAACTCTGCTGGAGTTATTCCAGTCATCTTCGCTAGCTCTCTTATGATGGCACCAAGCGTTATCGCGGCCTTCGTAGATAGTAATGCTGGAGAGGCGAGTTGGCTTAAGATCTTCTCAACCAGTGAAATGTATGACATGGGTAGTTGGTCTATGCCTTGGGGATTATTAATTTATATCGTCCTCACAGTGGCATTCACTTTCTTCTATGCTAACTTGCAAATCGATCCACAACAAATGGCGGAAAACTTCCAGAAGAATGGTTCTTATATCCCTGGATTAAAACCAGGCTTAGAAACTGAAAGATATATCCGCAAAGTGCTTAATAGAGTTACCGCTTTAGGTGCTATCGCACTTGTCATTATTGCCTCTTTACCAAGTATTCTCACATTAAGTGGAGTCTTTGGTGGAGATAACTCCTTAGTTTTAGGAGGAACCGGTATGATCATCGTTGTCGGTGTTTGCTTAGAACTTAATAATCAAATCGATGGTTTACTCGCGGGTAAATCATTCGACGAAGTTGTTGCTTCAGGAGGACGTTAATTCTTATGTTAAAAAATATCATTTTAATGGGTCCTCCGGGAGCCGGCAAAGGCACACTTGCCAAACAATTAAAGGAGTCTTTAAATCTTGTTCATATTTCTACTGGAGATATGTTTAGAGATGCGATTAAGGCTCAAACTGAATTAGGAAAACTTGCCGCAAGTTATATCAACGCAGGACATTTAGTCCCTGATGATGTCACTATCGGTTTAGTTAAAGAGAGACTCAGTCAAAAAGACTGTGAAGGCGGATTCTTATTAGATGGTTTCCCAAGAACTCTTCCTCAAGCGGAAGCGTTACAAGAAATCGCTAAAGAAATCTCTCGTCCAATCGAAGTTGTTATTAACTTAGATTGCGATAACGCTGAGCTAGTCAGAAGAATCTCTGGTCGTCGCGTTTGTAAGAATTGTGGCGCTCCATATCACATCGATTCCATGAAACCAAAAGTGGAAGGGGTCTGTGATTTATGTGGAGGACCACTATATCAAAGAAAAGATGATAATGAAGAGGCTCTTAAAGTTAGACTAGAGCACTATGTCTCAGAGACCAAGCCATTACTTGATTACTATGATAAACTCAGTTTATTAAAGTCATTCAATTCATTGACTGGTAAAGAGATCTTATTCGATGAAGTTTCTTCATATTTAAAGAAATAATATGGTAATTATTAAATCTCCACGTGAAATCTCATTAATGAAGGAAGCAGGTCGAGTTGTCGGACTCGTCTTTAAAACCTTAGAAGAAAGTATCAAACCTGGCATGTCCACGCTTGATATTGACGCGATCGTTGAAAAGGTGATGCTAGATAACGACTGTATTCCTGCTGAAAAAGGATATTATGACTATCCCGCTAGTAGCTGTGTATCGGTCAATGACACGATTCTTCACGGTATTCCTTCTAATAAAATCATCCTTAAAAATGGGGACATTGTCAGTGTAGATATAGTTGCCTCTTATCACGGCTATATGGCTGATGCCTGTCGAACATTCAAAGTCGGCAATATTTCCGAAAGAGCGGAGCGACTAGTAAGAGTCACAAAAGAAGCATTCTTTGAAGGACTTAAACATGTTGTTGTAGGAGGGCATATCGGAGACATTAGCCACGCCATTCAGTCGTATGTTGAAACTCATGGTTATAACGTCACAAGGGACTATACGGGGCACGGGATTGGAACTCATATGCATGAAGATCCAAATATCCCTAACTACGGTAAAGAAGGAACAGGACATAGAATTGAACCTGGTATGGCTTTAGCGATAGAACCAATGGTTCTAGAAGGAAGAAAAGACACTCGTGTCCTTCCTGATGGATGGACGGTTAAATCCAAAGATGGAAAATTAACTGCCCACTATGAAAACACAGTAATCGTCACTAAAGAAGGTTATGAAATTATAACCATGTATGAAGGAGAAAAATAAATGTCAAAAGCAGATGTCATCGAAGTCCAGGCGGTCGTTACGGAAACATTACCAAACGCGATGTTCCGTGTAAAACTTGAAAACGGCGCGGTAATCTTGGCCACCGTTTCTGGAAAAATCCGAATGAATTACATTCGCATTCTCCCAGGCGATAGAGTTACCGTTGAAATCTCGCCTTATGATTTAAAACGGGGCCGAATCACATTTAGGTTTAAATAGTCCTTGAAAACTATTTTAGGAGGAAAGAAATTATGAAAGTCAGACCTTCAGTCAAACCAATTTGCTCAAAGTGCAGAGTCATCAAAAGACATGGCAAAGTCATGGTCATTTGTAGCGATCCTAAGCACAAGCAAAGACAAGGTTAATAAGGAGGAACATTGAAATATGGCACGTATCGTTGGTGTTGATATTCCAAATGACAAGCAAGTTGGCTATTCCCTTACTTATATTTACGGTATTGGAAGAACAACTGCTAAAAAGATTTGCGAAGCTGCAAAAGTGGATGATACCATCCGCGTTAAAGATTTAAGTGATGATCAAATGAATGCGATCAGAAACGAAGTCTCAAAATTAAAAGTTGAAGGTGATTTAAGAAGAGAAGTTGCCTTAAACATTAAACGCTTAACTGAAATTGGCTGCTACCGCGGCATTAGACATAAGAAAGGTTTACCTGTTAGAGGTCAAAAAACCAAGACTAATGCTCGTACTAGAAAAGGTCCACGTAAGACCATCGCCAATAAGAAGCAAGCACCTAAATAATATTGAAAGGAGAAATGAATTATGGCTAAAACTACAACTCGTAAGAAGAAAGTCAAACGTTCCTTTACTAAAGGCGTCGCTCACATCCATTCTACCTTCAATAACACCATTGTTACTATTACCGACGCTCAAGGAAACGCGATCGCTTGGTCTAGCGCTGGTGCATTAGGATTCAAAGGTGCGAAAAAGTCTACCCCATTTGCTGCTCAACAAGCTGCAGAAGCTGCTGCTAAGAGCGCTTATGATCAAGGTATTAGACAAGTCGATGTCGATGTTAAAGGCCCAGGCCCAGGTAGAGAAGGCGCAATCCGTTCTTTAGCGGTCTCAGGCTTAGAAGTCTTAAGTATCGTTGATACAACCCCAATTCCACACAATGGCTGCCGTCCACCAAAACGTCCACGTGGATAATCTAAATTAGGAGGAAAAAAACATGAAAATTGCAAACCCTTTTGAAAGATTTGGAATTACCCAAGCGGACTATGATGGAAATGAAAATTATGGCCGTTTTGTTATCGAACCACTCGAAAGAGGATTCGGATTAACCTTAGGTAACGCTTTAAGAAGAGTGTTATTAAGTGCCTTACCAGGCGCATCTATCTATGCGATCGAAGTTGAAGGCGCTCAACATGAATTCTCCAGCTTACCAGGCATTGAAGAAGACGTTACTTCTATCGTCTTAAATCTTAAAGATTTAGTCTTAAAGATTGATGAGACAGATACCTCTAATAAGAGACTTGAAATCAATGTCGAAGGTAAAAAAGATGTCACCGGAGCAGATATCGTTTGCCCAACAGGAGTGGAAGTCGTCAATAAAGATGTCGTTCTCGCTCACGTTGCGGAAGGCGGTAAATTACACATGGTCTTACATGCTAGAAATGGTAGAGGCTATGTCACCGGTGAACAAAACAAAGTTTTACATCCTAACTTCGGTGTCGGAGTCATCGCTACTGATAGTAACTACTCCCCAGTTAGAAAAGCAAACTATGTTGTCGACAACACCCGTGTTGGTCACGACAGCAAATTCGATAAGCTCACTTTAGAAGTTTGGACCAATGGTTCCATCCTTCCTCAAGAAGCGGTTGTCTGGGCTGCTAAATTATTAATTGAGCACCTCAACAAGTTCTTAACTCTTGCTGAAATCACCCAAGACATCAATATCGAAAAAGAAGAAGTTAAAGTTGAAGAAAATAAATACGAGAATATCACTATTGAAGATCTCGATTTATCCGTCAGAAGCTATAACTGTTTAAAAAGAGCGTCTATCTCTACTGTTCTTGAATTAGCAGAAAAGAGTGAAGACGATATGATGAAAGTCAAAAATCTCGGTAAGAAATCTCTTAAAGAGATTAAAGAAAAACTCGCCGCATTTGGCTTATCTTTCAAAGATTTTGAATAATAAGGAGGAAAAAGAATTATGCCAGCACAAGGTCGTAAAAATGTTCATGGTAAAACCGGTGTTAGATTTAAAGCCGCGTATACCAAAAGCAAATATGAAAACATGCTTCGTAATGTCGTCACCGATTTAATTATTCATGAATCAGTGAAGGTCACAGAAGCTGTTGCTCGTGATGTTGTTAAAGAAGCTGATCGTTTAGTGACATTAACCAAAAAGGAAGATGTTATGAACGCGAAAAGACAGGCTGCTAGATTCGTTAGAAATGTCGAAGCTAGTGAAGGAGTCTCAGCTTTAGATAAGTTATTTAACGAAATCGGTCCAAGATTTAAATCCCGTAATGGTGGATACACCAGAAGATTAAAACTTGAAAACCGTCGTGGTGATGACGCCCCAGTGGTGCTCGTTACCTGGGTTGAATAATTTAACTCAAATTATAATTAGAGGTGCAGAAATGCATCTCTTTTTGTATATTTAATGTATTAGGAGGTTTTATGGATAAAAAGAAAAACCTTCCCGCTTGGAATCCTCCTAAAGAAGTTATAGATAGCATTGTTGATGCTATTAACACTCCGATAGAGGAATTTACGACAACGCCTCCTTGGGAAGAAGAGCAAAATGCATCCGACAATTAGGATGCATTTTTGCTATTAAACTACCTACTTTTTATTTATATAAATATTATTTATAATTAAATAGATATGAAAAACGCTCACAAAGAGAAGAAACAACCAAAGGAATATACATTCACAATTGACCATAATCCTTACGATGTTCTCTCATATAACAACTTATCTAAATACGATAAAGTAATCGTCTTCCCGATTGTTCATTATGAGGGAGTAAAACAATATATTGATTTACTCAATCCTTTTATTGAAAAGGGATATCACGTTGTTACAATCAATTTAATTTCTAAAGGCGATAGAGTGTTATTTTTCAATTACTACTTCACAGTCTTTGAGAAGATTATGATTAATTTAATCCAACAAAAAGTCATTAAAAACGAAGAAATCGTTTTGATGGGATTTGGTGTTGGAGCTTATTTAGCTAGTAGCATGCAGAAGAGCAAATTAAAAGGCATTTGTTCAATGCTTCTTATTTCTCCTGTAAATAAATACAAAGACGAATATCAAATTAGTAGAGAAATTCAATCCTTTAAGATTCCTACATATATTTTCTTTGGAGAATTTGATTCTGTTAACACAGTGGATTCTAGATATGCGATATATGAAAAAGGAAGAACTAATAACAAAGTTACTTTCTTGAGTTATTCCGCGAATGGTTATTATTTATTCTACCGTAATGACATCGCTTTATCTTTAGCCCAACAATATCGATTACACGATTATGATTTATTAATCGGTGAATCAAGTAAATATAAAACCTCTTCTTTACCTGATGACGTTTCATATAATGAAAGATTCTTCAATCATGTCTATTCCATTTTAGAAGATAAACCATTACCAAAACGTATCGCTTTATTAACTGATAACTTCCCACTTTTCACTAACGGGGTTGCGATGGTGGTCTCACTACTTCAAAAAGAACTTACTAAATTAGGATATGAAACTTATATCGTTGCCTTATGGAATAAGAAAAGACCATTAAGTGGATTACCTGATGATACTTATGTTCCTATTATTGGTAGCTATGCGCATCTAGTGAAAGGGCATAAAGATTTAGAAATCCTCAAAACATTTAACTTTGTTAAACAAGCTAAAATGCTCGCTCCATTTGGGTTTGATTATCTCCATTTACACACCGAATATACAATGAGCCAAATCGCTTTACTTTTAAGCAAGATGAGTGGAGTGAAGATGGTTTATACCTATCACACCTTGTGGAAATTATATTATGAACAACACTTTGGAAAATTAATTGGTGATATTACTTATGTTGCCGCTAAAGAATTACTCTTTAATCGTGTTTATCATGAATGCCCAGTAATTACTGTTCCTTCTTATAAGAGTCACGAAATTTTATCTAGTGAAAGCGATAGTAAAGATATTAGAGTCATTCCATCTCCAATTAATCCAGATCGATTTGTTAGCAAGAAAGATGATAAGAAGATAATTGAATCTTTACGTAGCAAATATGATTTAGAAGGTAAAAAAGTCCTCGGTTATGTTGGAAGAGTTTCTACTGAAAAGAATATTGTTGAAACCCTCGACTATTTAGCGGAAGTTAAAAATGAAATTCCAAATATCATGTTTATGATTGTTGGAGTGGGAGATGCGGTAGTTGCTTTAAAGAAAACCATTAAGAAATTAAAACTTAATGACTATGTCATTTTTGTTGGTGAAGTTCCTAATGATGAACTCAAATATTACTACTCCTTATTTGATGTATTTGTGACTGCCTCTAACTTTGAAACGCAAGGATTAACATATTTTGAAGCCGCCACAAACGGAACGGTCATTTTAGCGAAAAAAGATCGCGCGATTGATGGATTATTTGTCGATAATGAAAGCGCTTATATCTATGAAGATTTCTATCAATGGGTAGAAAGATTAGAAAAAGCTCTTTTCCAAGATAATTCAAAAATTATTAATAACGCGAAAAATGTTATGAAAAAATACACCCCTGATAAATGGGCGAAGAAATTACTTGGCATTTACCAAGAATTAAATCCTTCTAGGAAAAAATAAATAGACCCTCGGGTCTTTTTTCTTCCCTCTATTTATAAAATAATAAACATATAGTAAGATAAATTTAACAATATAGGAGATTTGTTATAGGTTATTCAGTTTATGAAGCTGCTGAAGAAGTTATGAAGACTTTAGCATTTCTTCCTCGAGCAGAGGACGCCAATAAAAAGCTGTTTACTTTAATGAGGGGGTAATAAATTATGCCAGCATCACCAAGTAGTATCGCTAGTGAATTAGCGAGAATGATTAAAAACCAATATTTTGGAGTAGAGAGTCACACTTCATCTAATAATAATGGAATGGAGATTTATGGCTCCTTCAAATACTGTGGAAGATTATATTTTTATAATATCTTCCTCTTCTATAATGGAGAATATGGAGTGGGTTTAGGTAACTCAATCAGTCCTAGTAGAGTCTACGAGGCAAAAAGATTTGCGGATGAATATAGTAGAACCACCGGAAAAGAAAGATATGAGAATATTTTTGTTAACGAGAAAGGTCCAAGTATCCTAAGAGTTAAATGGGGTGAGTTCACTAGTAGTGACGCTTATTCATGCGCTTCTAAAGCGGTTGATGTCTTATCAATGCTTAGAGACTCCAATCTCGCTGATCGATTATTTTCATACAAATAGAAGACCTTCGGGTCTTTTTTTCTATTCATCTAAATGGATATTTAGTAGAATAATTACATAGGTATTACTTTTTAATCTTACTAAGGAGGATTTTTAATGTCCAAAAGTTACTTAGAAGAATATGAAGCAGGCTATACTCCTAAACTTGTAATGGAGGAAGCTAGTCGTTGTTTACTTTGTCACGACGCTCCATGTTCTAAAGCATGTCCAGCTGGAACTGATCCAGCTAAATTTATTCGTTCTGTGAGATTCAGAAACTTTAAAGGCGCTGCTGAGACCGTTAGAATCAATAACGTTTTAGGCGCTATTTGTGCGAGAGTCTGTCCAACAGAAAGATATTGTCAACAAGGTTGTTCTAGAAGTGGTATTGATAAACCAATCGATATTGGTAGAATTCAACGCTATATCACCGACTTTGAAGACGCTTGTAAGATGAAAATCTTAGAAGTCAAAAAGCCTAACGGCAAGAGAGTTGCAGTTGTTGGTAGTGGTCCTGCAGGACTCGCTACAGCTGGTTTACTTGCTCAAGACGGCTACAAAGTAGAAGTCTATGAAAAAGAAGCCAAAGCTGGTGGATATTTAAGATATGGCATTCCTGAATATCGTTTACCATCCGCGGTTGTTGATAGAGAAGTTAAGAGAATTAAAGACTTAGGAGTCGAATTTAAATTAGGCGAAAAAGTCGAAGATTTAGCTAAATTACAAGAAGAATATGACGCGGTTGTCGTCGCTGTTGGTCATGGAGCAGGTAAAGTTTTACCAATCTTTGCAGGCAAAAGATTTGTCAAAACCGCTGTTAATTTCTTAAAAGACGCCAAAAGAAAGAAAGGCAATCTCAAACTTCCAGATAACGTTTTAGTTATCGGTGGTGGAGATGTCGCTATGGATACAGTGACTACATTAAAGCTATTAGGAGTTAAGCAAGTTACTGATGTCGTCTATGAAACATTTGAAGAATTTAAAGCCAGCAAGAAAGAACTTCAAGGCGCTCAAGAGCAAGGTGTTTCAATTATCGATGGCTATGTTCCAGTTAGTCTAAAAGGCAAGACAGTTAAATTCGAACATCGATTCATCAAGAACGAACTTAAAGTTAAAGCTGATCTTATCATCTTAGCGGTTGGCCAATATACTGAAGCTGGCTTACTTGGCTTAGATGTTAATAAAGCCCAAGAAGTCGAAGGTGTCTCAGGCAATCTATTTGTTGCTGGAGATATTGCTAAAGGCGAAAAGACTGTTGTCTACGCAGTTAGAAGTGCAAAAGAAACAGCATATGCTGTTAAGAAATATTTAGGAGGTAAATAATCATGGTTAAGAAAGATTTAAGTATCACCTTCTTAGGTGTTAAATTCCCAAACCCATTCTGTTTATCTTCTTCTCCAGTTGGTAATGACTATGATATGTGTAAAAAAGCATATGATGTCGGATGGGGTGGTATTGTCTTTAAGACAATCGGACCAAAGAGTTACGTTATTAATGAAGTCTCTCCTAGATTTGATAAATTAGATAAAGAAGCCGAACCATTTGTTGGTTTTAAAAACATGGAACAAATCGCTGAGCATTCATTAGAAGAAAACTTAGCGGATCTTGCAAGATTAAAGAAAGAATATCCTGATAAAGTATTAATCGCCTCCATCATGGGTAATGATGATGAAACCTG
This sequence comes from uncultured Caryophanales bacterium, assembly GCA_946612115.1. Taxonomy (GTDB): domain Bacteria; phylum Bacillota_I; class Bacilli_A; order RFN20; family CAG-826; genus UBA2450. The sequence goes on from CAMOEI010000002.1 coordinate 106,535, forward strand.
GGAAGATTTAGCAAGAAAAGTCACCGAAGCTGGTGCGGATATGATTGAAATGAACTTATCGTGTCCTCAAATGACTTCTCACGCGATGGGAAGTGACGTTGGAAGTAACCCAGAACTTTGTAAGAAATACTGCCAAGCTGTCAAACGTGGAAGTAAACTTCCAATGATGGCGAAGATGACTCCAAATATCACTGATATGGTGGAAGTCGCTAAAGCGTGTTTAGAAGGTGGAGCGGACGGTATTGCTGCAATTAACACAATTAAATCTATTTGTAATATTGATTTAGATAAGAAGATTGGTATGCCAATCGTTAACGGCAAATCTTCTATCTCCGGATATTCAGGTAAAGCTGTTAAACCAGTTGCATTAAGATTCATTCAACAAATGAGAACTGGAATTCCAGGAGTGGAAATCTCTGGTATCGGCGGATGTGAAACCTGGGAAGACGCTGCTGAATTTATCTTAGTTGGTGCCAAAACAATTCAAGTCACTACAGGTATCATGCAATATGGTTATCGTATCGTCGAAGATATGTGCAATGGCTTAATGCATTACATGGAAGAACAACATGTTGATCATCTCGAAGACTTAGTGGGTCTAGCCAATAAAAACATTATTCCTGCCGAAGAACTTGATAGAGACTACATCGTCTATCCTGAAATTGATAAGGAAAAATGTGTTGGCTGTGGTAGATGCTATATCTCTTGTTATGATGGGGCTCACCAAGCTATGGAGTGGGATGAAGAAACTCGTCGTCCAACATGTAACCATGACAAGTGTGTTGGCTGCTTACTTTGTGGTCACGTCTGTCCTGTAGGAGCGATTGATAAAGGCGAAATCGTCTTTAAGAAAACCGCTAAACCAGGAAGAAAAATTAAAGACATTCGACTTTAATTAGTACTCAAAACTAATAAGCTAGGGAGATATCTCTAGCTTTTCTTTTACATAAAATATATCGAATTTGCACGTAAAAAATGCGATTAATATTTAAAATTAGAATTACTAATTTTGTCCTACATATATTTTTTATATTGTTTATGTGTATTATTTTCAATAAAATAATATCGGTATTATTTAGATAATATTGTTTTTTAGGAGGAAGTTTATGGCAAAATTACAAGCAGAAGCTATTAAACAAATCACAGAAATTGTTGAAAGATACAAGAACGAAGAAACTCCAATGATGATGATTCTTTCGGATGTTCAAAACGAGTATGGTTATATTCCACTTGAAGTCCAAGAATTAATTTCTTCTCTTACTGGAATTCCAGTTAGTGAAATCTATGGTGTTGTCACATTCTATTCTTTCTTCTCACTTACCCCAAAAGGAAAATACGTTATCGGTGTCTGTTTAGGAACAGCCTGTTACGTTAAGGGTTCTCAACTTGTCATTGATAAGTTCTCAGACTTATTAAAGATTAAACCAGGTGAGACCTCCGAAGATGGGTTATTCACTTTAGACGCTTTGCGTTGTGTTGGTGCATGCGCAATTGCTCCAGCGGTTTCAATCAACGGAAAAGTCTATCCAATGGTTCAAGTTGGACAAGTCGAAAGCATTATTAATGAATATCGTGCAAAGGAGGCTCTCTAGTTATGGTGAAAATTAAAACTAGCGAAGAATTAATTGCTCGTTCAGAAAAAGAACATGCTTGCTTAGATAAGAAGTTCCATTGCGAACCAGGCAAAAAGGCCATCGTCGTTTGTGGTGGTACAGGATGTTTAAGTTCTAACTCTAAAGAGTTACTTCATAGATTACAAGAACTTATCAAAGAAAAAGGACTCGAAGATAAAGTTACTGCGAACATCGTTGGATGTTTCGGATTCTGCTCCCAAGGTCCATTTGTCAAAATCTTCCCAGAAGAAACTTTATATACAAAAGTTAAAGTCTCTGACGCTGAAGAAATCATTGAAAAAGATATCATCGGTGGAGAGATTGTTGAACGTTTACTCTTTGTCGACCCTCAAACAAAAGAAAGAGCCCAAAGACAACACGACATCAATTTCTATAAATTACAAAAAAGAGATATCGCTTTAAAGGGTAACGCTGAGATTAACCCTGAAGATATCGATGAAGCTTTAGGTGCAGGAGCATTCCTCGCTTTAAATAAAGCCCTTCATATGTCCCAACAAGAAGTCATTAATGAAGTTCTTAAAAGTGGACTTAGAGGAAGAGGCGGCGCTGGATTCCCAACTGGAAGAAAGTGGCAATTTGCTTACGATGTCCAAAGCGATGAAAAATATGTCGTCTGTAATGGTGATGAAGGTGATCCAGGAGCGTTCATGGATCGTTCCATTATTGAAGGCAACCCAATTAACGTCATCGAAGGTATGATGATAGAAGGCTACGCTATTGGAGCAAAGAATGGTTATTTCTATATCCGTGCTGAATATCCAATCGCTGTCCAAAGATTAAGAAACGCTATTAAACAATGTGAAGAGATGGGTTTATTAGGCAAAAACATCTTAGGCACAGACTTTGAATTCCATTGCCATATTAGATTAGGTGCTGGAGCCTTCGTTTGTGGAGAAGAAACTGCTCTTCTTAACTCTATTGAAGGACAAAGAGGTATGCCTCGTCCACGTCCTCCATTCCCTGCTGTTAAAGGTTTATGGGGAAAACCATCAGTTATCAATAACGTTGAAACATTAGCAAACGTTCCATTTATTCTCTTACACGGTGCGGATGCTTACGCTGCTATTGGTACTGAAAAATCTAAAGGAACAAAAGTTTTCGCTTTAGGTGGAAAAGTTAATAATGTTGGTCTTGTTGAAGTTCCAATGGGAATTACATTAAGACAATTAATTTATGATATCGGTGGAGGAATTCCTAACGGTAAGAAATTCAAAGCGATTCAAACCGGTGGCCCATCCGGAGGATGTTTAACTGAAAAAGACTTAGACACCCCAATTGATTATGATAACTTAATCGCTGCTGGATCGATGATGGGATCTGGTGGAGCGATTGTTATGGATGAAGACAACTGTATGGTTGATGTCGCAAAATTCTATATGACATTCATCTGTGATGAATCGTGTGGTAAATGTTCACCATGTAGAATTGGTACAAAGAGATGTTTAGAAATCTTAGACAAGATTACTAATGGTAAAGGAACAATGGAAGATCTTGAAGAACTTAAGAATCTCGCCAATGTCATTAAGTCCAACTCATTATGTGGTTTAGGACAAACTGCTCCAAACCCAATCTTATCCACAATGAATAGTTTCTATGATGAATATGTCGCACATATCGTCGATAAGAAATGTCCTGCTCACGTTTGTAAGAGCTTAATGCAATACCGCATTTTAGAAGACAAATGTGTCGGATGTGGAATGTGTGCTAGAAATTGTCCAGCAAGCGCGATTGAAAAAACCGATATTGTTCCTGCTGGAAAAGCACCAAATCTCCCACTTAGAGTGCACAAAATCAACGCTGAAAAATGTGTCAAATGTGGATTATGTCAATCCAACTGCCGCTTCGGTGCAGTTATTAAGGATTAAGGAGGATCAAAACAATGGGATTAGTGAACATTAAAATTGATGGTCAAGCTTATCAAGTTGAAAGTGGTCTTACCATCCTTGAAGCTGCAAGAAAATGCGGATTCAATATCCCTTCATTATGTGCATTTAATAACGGCAAGTGCTCACGCGCTAGTTGTAGAGTGTGCTTAGTCGAAGTTAAAGGCGCTAGAGGTTTAGTGGCCTCTTGCGTTTACCCAGTTGCAGAAGGAATGGAAATTACTATTTCTTCTCAAAAAGCTAGTGACGCTCGTAGAGCGAGTGTTGAACTTATCTTATCTAACCACCATAAAAACTGCTTACAATGTGAGAAAAATGGACATTGTGAACTCTTAGAAGTTTCTAAGATGGTTGGTGCTAGAGATCATATGTATGAAGGTGAACAAACTCCTTCCACAATTGATGAACTTGCTCCAGGATTAATTAGAGATACATCAAAATGTATTTTATGTGGTAGATGTATTGAAAGATGTAAAGAAGCCCAAGGTATTTCTATTCTTGGATTTGAAAATCGTGGCTTTAAAACCATTGTTTCTCCAGTCGGAAATAGAAGCTTCGCTAATTCTCCATGTATGCAATGTGGACAATGTGTTAACGTTTGTCCAACTGGCGCATTAATGGAACATAGCGAAATCGACAAAGTCGATGAAGCCTTTAGGCAAGGAAAGAAAGTCATCGTTCAAACCGCTCCTGCTGTTAGAGCAGCAATCGCTGAAGAATTCGGCGAAAGAATCGGAACTCCAGGAACTGGAAAGATGGTTGCAGCCTTACATAGACTTGGTTTCTACCGCGTGTTTGACACTAACTTTGCAGCCGACTTAACCATTATGGAAGAAGCTCACGAATTATTAGTGAGAATTAAAGAAGGTGGAGTCCTTCCACAAATCACTTCTTGCTCTCCAGGATGGATTAACTATATGGAATATTTCTACCCAGAAATAATTCCTCATGTCTCAACTTGTAAATCCCCACATATGATGATGGGTGCGATTATTAAGAGCTATTTCGCTAAGAGTCATGAATTAGATCCAAAAGATATCTTTGTGGTTTCAATTATGCCTTGTACTGCTAAAAAGTATGAAAGACAAAGAAAAGAAATGCCAAATGATGTCGATGCAGTTCTCACTACAAGAGAATTAGCAAAGCTAATTAAGCGTAGTGGAATTAATTGGACTAGATTACCTGAAGAAGAATTTGATAACGACTTATTAGGCGAATATAGTGGTGCTGGAGTTATTTTCGGTGTTACTGGCGGAGTTATGGAAGCTGCTTTACGTACTGCTTATTTCTGGATGACTGGAAAAGAATACGGCAAAGTCAACTTTGAGGCTGTTAGAGGCCAAGAAGGTATTAAAGAAGCCACTGTTGATGTTGAAGGTACAAAAGTTAAAGTTGCTGTTTGCTCTGGTATGAGAAATGCGAAAGTCTTGCTTGAACAAATCAAAGAGGGCAAATCTCCATATGCCTTTATTGAAATCATGGGATGTCCAGGTGGATGTATCAACGGCGGTGGACAACCATTTGTTAAACCAATGTTCTTACCAAATGAAGATGATAATATCTTAGATACATATCGCGAAAAACGCGCTAGCATCTTATATAGCGAAGATGAAAGACAAGTTATTAGACAATCTCATAACAATAAAGACATTCAAAAGCTTTATAAGGACTTCTTAGGCGAACCTGGTAGTGAAATCGCTGAAGAATTATTACATACTTCTTACGACGCTCACCGTGAAAAGTTCCCTAATAAATAGTTAGAACTATAAATATTAAGTATTGGTGTTATCATCAATACTTTTTATTTACTTTGAATAGAGATATTTTAATTAGATTATAAATTTATGTTATAATCTTATTCGCACAATATTATGGACATTAAAATTTATAATTCATTAACAAATAAAGTTGAACCATTCGAAACATTAAAACCAAATGAAGTTTCAATGTATGTCTGTGGTCCAACTGTTTATAACTACCCACATATTGGTAATATGAGACCAGTAGTGGTCTTTGATGTTTTAAGACGCTTTTTAAGCTATGTTGGTTATAAAGTTACTTACGTCAGCAATTTCACTGATGTTGATGATAAAATCATCAAAGAAGCTAAAAAAGAAAATAAAACTGAAAAAGAATTAACTGAATTTTATATTGCAGAATTTAAAAAGACTACAGAAGCGATTGGAAGCATGATTCCAAATATCACTCCTAAAGTTACTGAATATATTGAAAAGATTATTTCTTATGTTGATAACTTAATTAAATTAGGCGCTGCTTATGAAGTTGATGGAGATGTTTATTTTAGAGTAAATAAAATTAAAGACTATGGTGCGCTCAGTAAAATAAATGTAGAAGATTTAATCGTGGGCGCGCGTATTGAAGAGAATTCGCAAAAGGAATCTCCATTAGATTTTGCCTTATGGAAAAAAACTAATGAAGGAATCAATTGGCCATCTCCTTGGGGAAATGGACGCCCAGGTTGGCATACGGAATGTTGCGTAATGATCGACACAATTTTCCCAAGTCACTACATTGATATTCATGGTGGAGGATACGATTTAAAATTCCCTCACCATGAAAATGAAATCGCTCAATCGGAAGCCACGCACGGCAATAAGATCGCTAAATATTGGATGCACAATGCCTTTATTAATTTTGGTAATGAAAAAATGTCTAAGAGCTTAGGTAATGTTGTCTACGCTAAAGACATGATTGAGAAATTTGGTGGCCCTGTCACTAGATTAGTTATTCTCAGTGCCCATTACCGTCAGCCTGTTAATTTTACAGATGAAACTGTTCAAGCTTCGTTACAAGAAGTTAATAAGATGAAAATGGCGTATAAACAAATGGCCTTAAAACTTCAAACCAGCGATGTTGATTTAGAAAGCGGTAAACCAACCTACATTAACGGATTTTTAGAAGCTTTATCTGACGATTTAAATACCGCGAATGCGCTTAGTGAACTATATAATCTATTAAAGCTAGCCAACCAAGAACTTAGAACAAGAGATTGCGATCTAAATAAGCTTAATGACTATTTCAAGACATTAACTGATATGTTTTATGTTTTAGGACTAGATATTAGATATGTAAAAATGGATGAAAACGCCAAAAATATCTATCAAAAATACATTGAAAGTAAAAATATTAAAGATTTCGAAGCATCTGATAAATACCGTCAAGAACTAATGAATCTTGGCATTATGTAATATGGAAAAAGCCAAACAACCTAATATTATTTTCGGTCGCAATCCTGTCAAGGAAGCTTTAAGAGCGGACAAAGTTCTTAAAGTTTATATTTCTAATGGATTTTCCGATAAAGAAATTAACCCTCTTTTACAAGATAAAAAGCCATATATTAAGGTTGTTAGTAATAGCGAACTCGACGCTAAATGTAATGGAGTTCATCAAGGTATAATGGCCGAAATTAAACCATATGAGTATTTAGATTTCAACGAGCTAATAAGGCGAAGCAGAAAAGAAAAGCTTCCACTTATTATTTTGCTTGACGGAATCAATGATCCACATAATCTTGGCGCTATATTAAGAAGCGCAGATGTTTTTGGAGCAACTGGTATTGTAATTCCAAAACATAATTCAGTTTCACTTAACGCAACGGTTGCTAAAACAAGTGCTGGAGCAATAAATTTTGTTCCAGTTTCTCAAGTTAGCAGCCTTAACCAAGCTATCGAAAAACTAAAAGACAATGGATTTTGGGTTGTGTCCACCGATGGAGCGGCGCAAATCAATTACGGAGATCTCAAATATGATTTCCCTGTTGCCTTAGTCATTGGTAGTGAAGGTCAAGGTGTTAGCCGTTTGATAGTTAAGAATTCGGATTATGTCGTGAAGATCCCTCAATTTGGACACGTCAACTCGCTTAACGCTTCGGTTGCTGCAGGAATTTTATTAGCAAAAATCAGGGAATAATTACGTCATTGATCCAGAAAGGAGGACTGAAAGATGTCTAACTTGAAAGATCTGACTGACGAAGAGTTAGTTTCCATGTGTAAGCTTGGGAAGTCTGAAGCGGAACTCGAGCTTTATAACCGTTATTTGATACATTCAAAGAAGATGGCAGGCGATATTTATTATAATTACGCCGCAGCATGCAATATTGAGTTCGAAGACCTCGTGTCGATCGGACTTTTTTCTTTTTATAACGCTGTTTTAAAGTTTAGAATGTCACATTCGTTTTTCAAATATTGGAAAAAGATTGCTTATTACGAAATGATGAATGAAGTTAAATCTCAATCGATTTCTTATATTCTTGAAGATACGACTGCAAAGATGCTTGGTTTTGATGAAAGCATTCATTATGAATTATTTGCGTCTAATGATATTAGCCAGGCTGAACTAGAAAGAAAACGTAAAATCGCCTTCGAAGATGCATGTAAAGAATTAAGCAATGACAATAGCCCACTAGATCCGCTAGCAATTGACGTTTTTCTTTTGTATTTAGATGGCTATAACTTTAAGGAAATTTCCAAAAAGTTATCTATTAAATATTGCGCTGTTCGTCGTATTCATTCTCAAGTAGTCGATATACTGAAAGGTCTATTAGCAAAGAAATAATTTTATAACATTAAAAAGATGTTATAATTAACGACATGAAAAATGTTGTCGTTAATAAATTAAACTTTTCATACGATAAGGAAACTGAAGTCTTAAAAGACGTCAGTTTAGAAATCGAAAAAGGTCAATATGTTTCAATTGTTGGACATAATGGTAGTGGAAAGAGCACCTTAGGGAAACTCCTCATTGGTTTATTAACACCTAAAAGTGGAGATATAACGATTTGTGGTCTCCCATTAAATAAAGACAACATTAATGAGATTAGAAGTAAAGTTGCGATTGTTTTCCAAAATCCCGATAACCAATTTATTGGGGCTACAGTAGAAGATGATATTGCCTTTTCTTTAGAAAATCAGAACATAGACCGTAAAAAGATGCCTGAATTAATTAAAAAGGCTGCTAGCGATGTTGGAATGATTGATTTTCTAACTAAAGAACCTAGTTATCTTTCTGGAGGCCAAAAGCAAAGAGTAGCTATTGCGGATTCATTAGTGAGAAATCCAGAAATACTAATTCTTGATGAAGCCACCAGCATGCTTGACCCTTCAGGCAAAGAAGAGATTACTCGATTAATCTTAGAACTCAAAAAGAAAAATAAAGACTTAACTATTATCTCCATTACACACGATATTGAAGAAGCGTATAAAAGCGATCATATTATTTTGATTCAAAATGGAGAAGTCGTTTTAAGCTTGCCTCCAAAAGAATTATTTAATTCATATGAATTAATTGAGAAATATCATCTTGATATTCCTTTTGAAGTGAAATTAAAAAAGGCACTTATTGATAATGGCTATAAAGTTGATGAAGAGTCTAGCTTAGACGAATTAGGAGAATTATTATGCCGATAAAAGTTAATAATCTCTCTTATATCTATCTTCCTAAGACTCCAAACGAGACCAAAGCATTGAATAATGTTTCTTTAGAAATCCCTAATGGTCAAATTACTGCGATAGTTGGCCACACTGGTAGTGGTAAATCCACTTTGATTCAAACATTTAATCAATTAATTAAACCATCTAGCGGATTTGTTAATATCGATGACAAATTTGTTGTTGAATCGAGTAAGAAAAAGAATAAAAAGATTAAGGATTTGAGGAAATATTTATCTATTGTCTTCCAATTTCCAGAATATCAATTATTTGAAGAAACAGTTGAAAAAGATGTTGCTTATGGTTTGAAAAACTTTGGGTTGAAAGAACCAGAAGCAATTATTAAGGCACATGAAGCTTTAAAACAAGTTGGAATTAATGAATCTTTCTACTTGAGGTCTCCATTTGAATTATCTGGAGGAGAAAAAAGACGTGTCGCAATCGCAGGAATAATTGTTTTAGATCCACAAATTATTGTTTTAGATGAGCCTACAGCAGGACTTGATCCTGAGGGCAGTAAAACCATATTAGATTTAATTCTTTCTTTGAAGAAAGAAGGTAAAACAATTATCTTAGTTACTCATGATATGAACATCGTTCAATCATATTGTGATAACGTTGTTGTTTTAAATAAAGGCGAATTAGTTTTTCAAGGAACTCCTAGTGAATTGTTCTCTACAGATGTTTCAAGGTTTTCTATCGAAATTCCTCCTTTATATGCCTTTTGTCAGTCTTTAAAACAAAAAGGACTCAATCTTGATATATCTAAAATTCAATCTATCGAAGACTTAATGTCTCAAATTAAGGAGAAAAGATGAATAACTTAACGTTTGGTCGATATTCTCCTTATGATACCTTTGTTCATCGTTTAGATCCTAGAACCAAAATCTTAATGATGATTCTTTTGATGGTGGCAATTTTCTTGCAAATTCCTACCTGGTCGACAACATTAATACTTTCTGGATTGGTTTTGTTATTTTTAGTTATTGTCATGATTACATCCAAGATTAAAATTAAAGACTTTTTCAAAAGCTTATCTGCGATGTGGATCATGATTATCTTATTGATAATCGTTTATGTCTTTATCCCTAATCCAAACTATAACCCTGCACATATTGTGTTTAAAATTGGAACATATGGAGTGAATTATGACGCTTTTTATCAAGGCGGATATATTATTTTGCGCTTGGTTTTGATGGTTATGCTTACAATGATATTAACTAGCACTACAAAACCTATGGATTTAACCTATGCACTTGAATGGTATATGACTCCTTTAAAGCTAGTTAAGTTCCCTATTCATATAGTAGCGATGACTTTAAGCATTGCTTTAAGATTTATTCCTACTTTATTAGATGAAACTAATAGGATTATTAAAGCACAAGCTTCTAGGGGAGTTGATTATAATACTATGAATCCAATTAAAAAGATTGGTTCTTTGTTATCGCTTATTATTCCATTATTTGTTTCTGCAATTAATAGAAGTGAAGAACTCTCTAATGCCATGGAAGCTCGTGGCTATGATCCATATGGAAAAAGAACAAGATATCGTAAATTATCTTTTAGATGGATTGATTTGATTGCCTTTATTGTTGTATTAGCCATTTTTGGTGGAATTTTAACATTAAGAATCATGGTAGCATGTGGCTATAATGTTGATTTGATTTATTGGATTTTCGGTGCAAAACCGCTATTTTAATGGAAAATTATGAGAATTTTAGCAACTGTTTCATATAAAGGAACAAACTATTATGGATGGCAAAAGCAACCAAATCAAATAACTATTCAAGAGACGATTGAAACTGTTTTTTCACAATATTTTAACGAGCCAATTTCTGTAGTAGCGTCTGGTAGAACTGATGCTGGAGTTCACGCTATTGGACAACGATTCCATTTTGATGTAAATAGAGACAACATTGATCTTTCAAGAGCGTTATATTCGTTAAATCGTATGCTTCCTGTAGATATAAAACTTGAAAATTTTCAAGAAGTGGATTCAGATTTCCACGCTAGATTTGATGCGAAAACAAAAACATATGCCTATTCTATTTCTAACGTTTCTAAGGACCCATTTTTTAACGATATTCATTTTATTTATCCCTATCCATTTGACGAAGAAACCTTTTCTGATGCGTTAACCCACTTTATTGGAGTACATAATTTTAAAAATTTCACTTCTAAAGAGGAAGATGAGGACAATTTTGTTCGTGATATTAAGTCAATTGTTGTTGAAAAGACTGATTTGATTTATCAAGTTAAGCTAAAAGGCACTGGTTTTATGCGATATATGATTAGGTTTATTATTGGTGCTGCGTTAGATGTAATGAACGGTAAATACACTGTCGAAGATATCGATAATGCTTTAAAAGATGATTCACCAAGACATATTTTTTCATCTAAAGCACCAGCCTGTGGTTTGTTTTTATTAGATGTTGAGTATTAAATCTTTAATCTCAAAATGTCTTGTGTTATAGTTTTTAGCGGAAAAAAGAGGAAATTTTATGGGAAGAGCACACGAAGTAAGAGCTAAAGCGATGGCCGCAACTGCTGCAGCCAGAAGTGCATTATTTATGAGAGCCAGTAAAGAAATTTACATGGCTGCAAAAAGTGGTGTCCCTGATCCAGATAGCAACCTTGCACTTAGAAGTGCTGTTGAAAAATGGAAGAGTCAACACGTTACTAAAGATGTTATTGAAAGAGCTATTCAAAAAGCTAAGGGTGGCTCTGCTGAATCTTATGAAGAAGGAAGATATGAAGCTTTCGGTCCAGGTGGAAGCTTATTCATTATCGATACATTAACTGATAACTCTAATAGAGCGTTAGTCGAGGTTAGAACTGCGATTACCAAAAAAGGTGGTCACTTAGGAAGTACTATTTTCAATTTTACCCAAGCTGGAGTTTTAGATTTTGCTGGAAATAATAGAGATGAAGTCGAAGAAACCTTAATTTTAAGTGATGTCGATGTTCAAGAAGTCACTGAAGAAGACGGAATTATTGAAGTAGTCGTTGCTCCTGAAGCATTTGCTAAAGCAAGAGAAGTTCTCAACGGCATGGGTGTTACCGAATTTGAAACAGCAGAAATTACCTTCTTACCAAATGATCCTGTAGAACTAACAGATCCTGAAGATAAGAGAAAATTTGACGAATTATGCGATATGCTTGATGAACTTCAAGATGTTCAAAACGTCTATCACAACGTTAAATTATAATTCTTGCTTAAATCAAAACTAAAAAATGGCGGTTCGACCGTCATTTTTTTTAATGTTGATTAATTCTCAGAATTACTATTTATTAATAAAAAAATTTTGGTTAATTTTTTAAAAATTCCGAAAAATCGCCCTATTAAAAAATGAGGACACTCAGTAAAAAGTGTCCATCTCTTGATCTCTAGCGTGTTCTCTATAGAGAGCTCGCTATTTATAGTAAACCATGGCTCTAGACATTTGTCAATGAGTGTCCTCAAATTTAATTATTGCATTTTCACTATATAGAATAAAGTGAACGATAGAATATTCTTTAGTCATAAAATCTTTTTACCTTATTTATTAAATAAATAAAAATGTTTACATAATTCAATTCTAAACAATTAATAAAATAATTAATTGATTTAATTTTGTGAAAATAATATTATTTTACTCGGCACTAGCCAAAAATTAATGAAGTCCCCGGTAAGGAATAAGTTAGTTTGGTAAAGGAGGATTAAAATTGTATGCAACGTCAAACTACTATTGCAAAAGCAAATGAAATCCAAAGAAAATGGTATGTCGTCGATGCCGCTGACAAACCATTAGGAAGATTAGTCTCCCAAGTTGCTCAAATTTTAACAGGAAAGGTGAAACCAATTTGGACACCAAATGTTGATTGCGGTGATTACGTCATTGTTATCAATGCTGCTAAAGTTAAGCTCACAGGTGACAAAGTCAACAATAAAAAATATTACAACGTGTCTGGTTATGATGGTGGTCTTAGAACAAGAACTGCCGGAACCATGCTCAAAGAATTCCCTTGTGAAATGATTGAGAGAAGTGTTCACGGTATGGTGCCAAAAGGACGCCTTGGTAGACAAATTGAAAAGAAATTATTCGTCTATGCTGGACCAGAACACAAACACGAAGCTCAAAAACCAGAAGTTTTAGAGCTCAAATTCTAAGAGAGGAGATAAACAATGGCTACAAAGAAAGAATCAGTCCAATACTACGGTACTGGTAGAAGAAAATCATCTGTCGCACGCGTTTATGTCGTCGCTGGAAAAGGTAACATTGTCGTCAATGGCCGAGATGTTAATGAATATATGCCATTTGCCACATTAGTGATGGATTTAAAGCAACCACTCGTGTTAACCGGAACTGAAGGAAAATACGATGTTCACGCTCAAGTTCAAGGTGGTGGATTCACTGGTCAAGCCGGTGCAATCAGATTAGGCATCACCCGCGCTTTACTTGAAACTGGATGCGATCGTAAAGTTTTAAAGACTGCTGGTTTGATTACCAGAGATTCCCGCCGCAAGGAGAGAAAGAAATACGGTCTTAAAGCTGCTAGAAGAGCACCACAATTCTCTAAGCGTTAATCTTTGTTTGATATCTTTGATATCAGATACCAAGACAAAAATAATAGGAAGCACAGCTTATCACGTGCTTCCTTATTTTGTTTTTAGAGGTAAAAAAATGAGTAAATAATATGTTGATAATTATTTATTCATATTGTATATTATTTAAGCGCGTATTTGGGCCTTTAGCTCAGTTGGTTAGAGCGCACCCCTGATAAGGGTGAGGTCGATGGTTCAAGTCCATTAAGGCCCACCAAATTCGCACAAAAATTGGCCCGTTAAGGGCTTTATTAATTAAGAACACTACAAGGACACTTAGTTCAGCGGGAGAACGCTTCCTTCACACGGAAGAGGTCACAGGTTCGATCCCTGTAGTGTCCACCAAAAAATGCCGTCTTAGCTCAATTGGCAGAGCAACTGATTTGTAATCAGTAGGTTGTTGGTTCGATTCCGATAGACGGCACCACATGAAATATAAAGAGGATTAATCCTCTTTTAATTTTTCTAATTTCTGAGAGTATAATTATAAATATGTTTAGGAAAAAGTTTTTATTTATGGCGGCAGTTTCTTCATTATTATGTGGATGTCGTGATCAGGTTGATTTTGAAACCTATTATCGCAATGCGTGTAAAAGATTTGAAGAGCGAGTGGAAATAGATAAAAACTGCGATATCGACTTTGTTGGAGACTCTATTACTGAAAGATATAATTTAGAGAAATATTACCCTAACTATAAAGTGGCGAATCGAGGGATTTCTGGAGACACTACAGACATGCTTTTAACTAGAATGGAGATCTCCTCAATTCTATTAGAACCTAAAGTTATTAATTTATTAATCGGGACTAATAATTTAAATACTTGTATGAATAATTATGAATATATTTTGCAAGGGTTTAAAAATAATCTCCCGAACACTAAAGTGGTGGTGAATTCAATTCTTCCAAGAAGAGGAGTGGAATATTATCAAAAGATTATTAACAATAATAATAAAATCAAAGCTTTAGCGGAAGCCTATGGATATACTTACGTAGATTTATATCCTAACTTTATGAAAAACGGCAAACTCAATGAAATGTTATTCGCTGATGGGTTGCATCTTAACTCTAAAGGCTATCAAATAATGAGTGATGTTTTATTGCCAGTATTTACCGATTTATTAAATAGTTAAAAATATGTGTGATTTATTATTATCTATATAATAAAATATACACACGCAGCTATGGCGGAACTGGTAGACGCGCTAGACTTAGAATCTAGTTCCGAGAGGAGTGCATGTTCGATTCATGTTAGCTGCACCAAATAATTAATTAAAGCACCTACTTGGGTGCTTTTAATGTGCGTATATGCTAAAATATATCTGATGAAAATCTCTAAAATTAAAGTCTATAAAAAGAAGGTTTCAATCTTTGTTGATAAGAAAAAAATCGACATTGATAAAAGTGTTTATCCAAACTTTTATTTATATGAAGGTAAGGAGTTATCTTCTAAAGAACTAAAAGAAATCGAAAATGCGAATAGCAATGTCAAACTTCTGTCTTATGCGATGAAATTAAGACAAAAGTCTCTCATCAGCGAATATAAGTTAAGAGAAAAGTTGTACGCTAAAGAGGCGAATAAAAAAGATGTCGATTATGTCGTTAAAACGATGAAGAGTTATGATTTGATTAACGATGAAGCTTTAGCAAGCGATTATTTAGAGTATTATAATTCTTTGAATTATGGAAAAAACAAAATCACCGCGAAATTAAGCGAAAAAGGAATATTTGAGGAATATATCGCTAAACTTAAATTTCCAGCCTCTATTGAGCGGAAAAAGGCCAAGAATCTTCTTCCTAAACTCGAAAAGAAATATGAGAAATATAATTCGAGTAGTAAAAAGCAACATATCTATAACGCTTATATTCAACAAGGCTTTGATATCGATGTCGCTAAAGAGATGACTGGTCTAGTCAAAGAAAGTAGTCCAAAAGAAGAATTTACAAAGTTAAAATCTGACTATAATAAAGTGAAAAATAGACTTTCTCGTAAATACCAAAAGAAAGAATTAAAACAAAAATGCATCCAAGCATTAATGCAAAAAGGATATCGATTAAACGATATTATTAAAGTTGTGGAGGGAAATTAAGATGAAGTTTATTAAAGAATTAAAAGATGGTGATCGCTTAATTTTACAAGCTCTTGTGGGGCAAGTCTCTCAAGGGACAAATAAATCAGGAAGTGCTTATCTTAATGTCGAATTAAGAGACGCCAGTGGGGCGATGAACTGTAAGAAATGGGAAGTTGAAGATAGTGATAAAGATGTTTTAATAGCAGGAAATATCGTTGAAGTTCAACTTGAATGTTTAACTTATAATGATTCTTTACAAGGAAAAATCTTAAAAGCTCTCCCTATAAATATTGATGATGTTGATGTCACTAGATTTATCAAGGCTCCTCCAATTCCAAAAGAAGAATTAGTTGCTAGATTTAATAAAATAGTGGACTCTGTTAAAGAACCTACCTTAAAGAAATATATTGATTATTTCATAAAGAAATTTGGTAACACAATTTATGTCGCTCCCGCTGCTAGTAGTGTTCATCACGAATTTTCTAGTGGATTACTTATGCATAGTGTCTCTTTAGCGGAACACGCTGATTATTTTGCAAATTATTATCCTAATCTAGATCGTGACTTACTCGTTACAGGTGCCTTATTACACGACTTTGGAAAGATGATCGAATTAGAAGGACCAAGTGTTTATCACTATACTTTAGAAGGTAAATTACTCGGTCATATCTCCATAATGTGTGCGGAAATAAGAATCGCCACCAAAGAGATGAATATTGAAGGTGAATACCCAATCTTATTAGAACATATGATTTTATCTCATCATGGGCAACTTGAATTCGGTTCTCCAGTGATGCCTTTAACTAAAGAAGCTTTACTACTTTCAATGATTGATAATTTAGATAGTAAGATGCTTGTATTAGATAAAGCTTATGAAGAAGTTAAACCTGGTGAATTCACTCAAAAGGTTTATCCATTAGATAATCGAACATTCTATAAAGCGAAAAATAAGTAAGAAAAAAGCCATAAGGGCTTTTCTTTTACTCTAATTGAGAGAACACTTTCCCAACAGGTTCATTTATTTCTAATGTAATTCTTTGTCTGACTGGAATATGTGTTTTATTTATAACAACAATTTTATCTCCATTAAAGTAATTAATTAATCCGCTTGCGGGATATACAGATAATGAAGTTCCTCCGATGATAATTAAATCAGCGTTACTAATCGCATTGATTGCCGCTTCGATGTCATTACTGTCTAATCCTTCTTCATATAGGACAACATCAGGCTTAACTAATCCTCCACATTTAGGACATAGAGGAACTTCTCCTAGATTAAGTAATTCATCTAAATTGTATTTAGCCCCGCAGTTTAAACAGGTATTTCGATGAATTGAGCCGTGTAGTTCAATGACATTTTTGGAGCCCGCTAATTGGTGGAGTCCATCGATATTTTGAGTGATAATAGTGAGATCTTTTTTCTTTTCTAATCTTGCTAAATATTTATGAGCCTCATTCGGCTTAGCGGATTTATTAATCATGAATTCACGATAAAACTTGTAGAAAGTTTTTGTTTCATGGAAGAAATATGTATGAGAAAGCATCTCTTCATATGGACGGCCATATTTAGATTTTAAAGAATATAGCCCGTCTTCACTTCTAAAATCCTTAATCCCACTTTCAGTGGATACTCCTGCTCCGCCGAAAAAGACGATATGTTTAGAAGTGTTAATTAGATGCTGAAGTCTTTCAATTTCGATTTCCATAACATAAAAAGGCCGTTATAGGCCTTATTATAATTGTTCCTTAATCTTCTTAGCAATCGCTGGTAAATTAAGTCCCTCGCTATTATTTTTCATTTCAAGGATAAATCCTTCGCTTCCCTCATAGCGAGGAATGACGTGAACGTGGAAGTGCATGACTGTTTGTCCGCTTGCAGGATAGCAGTTAGTTAAAATATTAACTCCATTTGCTCCTAATAATTTAACGGATACTTGGCCAATCTTTTGAGCGACATCCATTACTTTATGCATCTCTTCTTGAGGTGTAGTTAAGAAATTTTCGTGATGTTTTTTAGAAACCACTAATGTGTGTCCTTTAGTTACTTGAGAAATATCAAGGAAGGCTAATACGTCATCGTCTTCATAAATTTTATGGCAAGGAATTTCCCCGTCGATAATTTTGCAAAAAATATCTTTTTCCATATTTTCAATTACCTCGAAATTATTATATAACAAAAACCAGACGCGTGAGCATCTGGTTAATTGTTTTTTATTATTTAAATAAATCTGGATAGTTTTCTTTGAAGTAGTCGTAGACACTTTGATCGTGGAATTTAACAGACATTTCTTCTAACCAGTGTGTCTTACTAAGTGTGGAATAGTTGCCGGTTTCGCCAACTTTCTTCGCAATAGTATCGATAACTGTGTTGAGGAATTCTTGTCCACGTGTGTTAGCATAGCTACTACTAGATTGACTATTTCTTAATTTGACGTCTTTAACAGCTTCTTTAACTTGGACGATATAGTAAGCACTTCCATCGTCGTAGACGATATCGTTCTTATAATCATCTTCAGCGTATTGACCTTCAAATTTTAAGAAGTATGCACCGTTAATGGAACATAAGAAGTCCTTTTCAGCTGGTGCTGGTTTATCTCTTAATTTCCAAGTGACGTTTTCACCATTGACAGTTGATTCAAATCTATCAGCTGCGGCAAGTTTAGCATATTCATCGTCGATAGTCTTTTGAGCAACACCATCTTCGGTCTTACCGATTTCAACTTTGTTGTTAGCAACAGATAAGGTGAATAATCTATCGGTAATGGTGCTTGGTAAACTTGGTGCTGTGGATTGAATATACCAACCTTTGGTGATGGATTCGATTTGAGAAATCTTAATGGTTTCTTGATCTAATCCTTCTTCGAGTGTACGTGTGCCACTGTCGGTGTATTTAGAATATAAATCTCTATCGAGTTCAACGTAATTGTTGACATTCTTTAAGACTTTTTCATATTCTTCGATTAAGTCACCATAAGAAGTATTCTTATAGTATGTTTCACCACTGAGAGTACCTGTAGAAGTTTGATAAACGTCACTAGCTGCGGTATTTAAGTCTTCAACGATGGCTTTTGCATCAGTGTTAGCTTGAATTTCACCATATAAACCTTTAGCGACAGTTGCATAGGTTTCGAATAAGGTATCAAATCTATCTTCGATAACTTCTTTATCGGTTTCAAGTTTAGCACCTGTAGGAGCGTAAGAATAAATCTTGTTAACTAAGTGTTGAACTAATCTATCAGCGTTTAAGGAGTTAGAGGAATATTTCTCAATCTTGAGAACGTTAATTTCTCTTGCTCTAGAATTTCTAATCGCAGATAAATCTTCATCTAATAAATATTGTTCGATTAATAAATCGTTATAGATGGATTCAACGATTTCGTCTTCAACATAGGTGTATTTCACTGCAGCGTATTGTTCGCTTGTAGTGCAAGTAGTACTATCTTGATAGTACGCTCTTGTTAAGATTCCTTCATCGAAGACATCTTCTTCTTCGACTGTGTACGAAACAATTTGTTTTTTGTAGTCAGTTTTACTTCTTTCGAAGTTAACTTTCTTACCGTCTTCATATAAAGCTTTTAAGAGTTTACCTTCATCGAAGTAGCTTCTTGAAGTATAGGTACCGCTTTTAACTTTAGAGAACATATTGGAGCAGATTCTCTTTTCAATATCTTCCCATTTGGTTTTGACGTTTTGCTTTTCGACTGTGCATGGTTCAAAGTTCTCATCAGTAACTTCGTTTCCATTATCGTCGACGTGTTTGCCATCATCGTTATAGTTCCAGTATGCTTTGTGAGCTCTAATAAATGCTTTTAAATTATTAACTTTTTCAGCAGGAGCTCCATCAGCAGTTCCTTCCCAAGCTTCCTTTAAGGTAATTTCGGTTGAACCGGAATCTCTAGTGATTGGGTTATAAACACCATAGACGCTTTCAGCATAAGCATATAAAACTTTAGATAATGTTTTACTTGCAACGCTTCCATCGTGCATAGCATCATAAATGATGCTTAAGACGTTGTGATGAATATCTTCGCCTGCTCCATTAATAGTGATGATTGGAGAATCATAATTACTTGGTTTGGCGTAGATTTCACTTGTAGAGGAATTACATGCGGTTAAGGATAATAATCCAAGTGTTGATAAGACCGCTAATTTAGTGAACTTATTTGACATAGCAGTATCCTCCTGAATCTTTATCAAAGAGATCTTTGTTGGTGTCGTTGAATCTAAATGCACAGGTTGTGTGAATCATGGCGTCTTCCATGTTTCTAACTGTGTTTTGATATCTAAGCATCATGAGGTATGTTCTCCATGCTTCATTAATGCTTTCATCTTGAGAGGCACTTGCTTTTTCTCTTAATAAATCGATGTGATCTTTGATATTTTTGGCGACTGCTGGATTAGTATAAGTAACCTTATCTTTTAAATCTTCTGTACCTAAAAGGTATTCAAAGATTCTGTAATCGTATGCAGCGTCGAATTTGTCGGTTGATTTGATTTCGTTTTTGATATCGTTTGCTCTTTCTGTATATGTGGAGATATCACGGTTTTTCACCATTTCGACATAGGTTTCTTTGCCGGTTGGGAATTCTGCTTCACCTGGTAAAGCGGTGGTGTAGTATTCATCTAATGTTGTTTGCTCTTTGCCAACTAACTTGTTGGTTTCATAGAAAACAGATTTTCTCATGGTCATGAAGTGAATACCGGCTTCGCTTCTAACACCGATGATGACGTTTCCTTGTTGATCGCAAAGAACTTTCTTTCCTAAACCTTCGATAGCATCTTTAAAGTTATGTTTTGCTAAAGATAAGTTATCTTCAGTTGGTTTGTCGTCGTCATCAAGATATTGGTGACCAGTTTCACCTTCTTTGAACTTGTGAGCCTCTAGGGTGATTGTGTCGTGTTCAACATCAGCACCTTCGGTGTAAACTAAGTCTTCATTTGTAATTACAAATGGAGAGTGGAAGTTTAAGAATTGGTTGAATAACACGTTACGTGGTAAGGCGATATCACCAGCGTCTGGTGCTTCAGTACCAATCTTGGTTTCCTTAGCGTTTAATCCAATTAATTGGAAGACACGATATGGGATTGTAGGAATCTTTGTGAATCCACCTAAGCCAACATCAGCGGCTGTTTTTACATTGCCGACCATTGTTTCTTGGATGACATTGTCGACCTTCTCATAAATATGAGTTGGATCAGTTTCTGTACCTGCAGCAGTGGAATCAACTTTGGTAAGAATTTCTGTACTAACAACTTGATCCTCAGCGTTTTTCTTATAAAGACCAAATGCTTTATAGGCTTCGAAGTTTTCGTTGTTATGGCTGTTGACGCCACTTAAAAGTGCATCATAAGCATAAATACCTAATTTGAATTCATTGTAGAAGCTTGTCTTTGTGGTCATAATGCCAACGTCACCATATTTGGTGTTGGAACCATCATCATTGAGATTTGAATTACCTGCAACAGATTCAAATGTTCCTTCCATTAATTGACGGACATTGTTCCATAATTTAATTGCTTCTGCTTCAGAAATGGTACCTCTGACATAGTCAGTAGCGCCTGCGCTTTCAAGTTTAACTAATGAGTGAAGAATGTGATATGGGAAAACAGCGTTCACGTTTTCGGTAACTGGAGCAACTGTTTGCCATTTGGTCACGTTGTGATCTTCATCATAGACTGCTTTTTCACCGATAAATTCTTGTTTTAAATCTGGTGCGTATTGTTTGTAATACCAGTCTGTGAGAGCGTCTTTTTCTAATTCATATAAGAATTTTAATTTAAGCTCTTTTTTAGTTTTGACGTTGTTGGATTCGAGAATCTTTTTCCATTCAGCGTCGAAATCGCCGTTAGAGCCCGCGTTGTCTCTTGCTTGTTGAATAAGAGTATTAACTTTTTCGTCGGCCTCTTTTTCTAAAGTTTCAATCTTTTTAATGCTCGTTGTCTTGCTTAGATTTGGATATTCATATCTAATTAAGGCTTCAAGGATTGCATTGTAATACAATGTTGTTCCTTCAGAGCTTTCGCCGTACTTGCTATAGAGCTCATCAATGTTGATTTCAATTTTTTCAGTTGACTTGTTATAGCCAATGATGTCGACGATTGATGTCTTGCTATTGGTCACTTTTGCTGTGCCAGTAGAACAAGATGTCAATGCAAGTGCACCGATGAAACTAGTAACTAAACCGATAGATAGTTTACTTTTTTTCATCTTTTAGTCTCCTTTTTTAAATACATAGCGTGTCTATTTTAATAAATTGTATTTTCGCGTGCAATAATAATTTTAATTATTTGGTGTGTATATGCGCGTCCTAGAATGATTTTTTTGCATATTGTTTGCCTTATATTATCGATTTAATTACAATAAAACGGCATTGAGGTGAGAATATGGCGACATTAAAAATTAAAAACCTACATGTTGAAGTTGAAGGAAAGGAAATTCTCAAAGGAGTAAATGTCTCAATTAGCGAAGGCGAAACTGTGGCGCTACTCGGTCCAAACGGACACGGAAAATCCACACTTTTAAACGCGATCATGGGTCATCCAAGATACAAAATTACTCAAGGAAGTATTTATTTAGATGACATTGATATTACTAACTTAACTCCTGATGAAAGAGCTAGAGCTGGTTTGTTTTTAGCATTACAAAATCCAGCGGAAGTTCCAGGCGTTATTAACTCTGATTTTTTAAGAGCAGCGGTTAATGCGACTAGAGAAGAAAAAGTCAGCACTTATAAATTTTATAAGATGCTTGATTCTGCAGTTAAGGAAGTGAAGATGCCTTTTGATTTAGCAACTAGAAGTTTAAATGAAGGTTTCAGTGGTGGAGAAAAGAAAAGAAACGAGATTCTCCAAATGCTTTTACTCGAACCAAAAATCGCCATGCTTGATGAAATCGATTCTGGACTTGATGTTGATGCGATTCAAATCGTCGCTGATGTTATCAAACAAGAAAAAGAAAAAGGAAGAGGCTTCTTAGTCATTTCTCACTACGCTAGATTATTTGATTTAATACAACCTACAAGAGCAATCGTTATGATCAACGGAAAAATCGTGTTAGATGGTGGAGTTGACCTCATCAAACGAATTGATCAAACTGGTTATGAATTTATCAAGACTGAACTAGGAATCTCAATTGAAAAAGAATCTAGCAATATGAACGAGGTTTCTATCGGCTCTTGTGCGGTTAAAGACGCCATTAAATAAATATGAATAAAGTTGAAATTAGAGAAAGCAAATACATCGATTGTTCACTTTTAGATAATGAGAGTGAGTTTTTGGTTTTAGCAAAAGAACCAATAAAGCTCACATTGCTAAACTTAAAAGAAGAATGCAAACTTCATTTTGATGTTATAGATAATGTATTTTTGCAATTATCAATTTTCTCTAATAATCAAATCAAATCATTAAAAATTACGGCAAATATCGGTGAAAATGCAAAAATTCTTACTTATTTTGCAGATTTTAGTAAAGAACAATGTAAGATTGACGCTGAGATAAATTTAAACAAAGAACAGGCTACTTGCGAGTGGCATTTAGCTAGCTTAACTAGTGGCTTAGATAATAAACAAATTGCTGTTTCAATCTACCATAATTCTCCACTAACTTTTGGCAAAATTGATAATTATGGTGTTTGTAAGGATAATTCGAGATTACTCTTCTCAGGCACCTCCCATATTATTAAGGGATCGCACAAATCTACATCTCATCAAAACGCCAAAATTATGGTCTTTGACCAAGGTGCAATTGGCAGCGCGAAACCAATATTAAAGATTGATGAAAATGATATCGAAGCAAGCCATGCAGCAGTGGTTGGAAAGATAAGTGATGAACACTTATTCTATTTAACCTCTCGTGGCCTATCTATGGATGAGGCAAAATCCCTCATTACCTTAGGCTATTTAAAACCTATTTTAGTGGGCTTTGATGAAGATATTCAAAAACAAATCGACGCAATTATTGAGGAAAATAAATAATGTATAACATTGATGAAGTAAGAAAACAGTTTCCAATGTTGAATAATAAGAAAATGCAAGGTAAGCCACTTGTCTTTTTAGATAATGCTTCAACTACATTTAAGCCTCAACGTGTCATCGATAAGATGAATTACTATTACACCGAAATTAATAGTAACTCACATCGCGGAGATTATGACCTTTGTTATCTAGTGGATAATGAAGTTTCTAAAGCAAGAGAATTAGTGGCTAACTTTGTTAACGCCGATGTAAACGAGGTTGTTTTTACTGCAGGTGATACTGAGGCACTTAATCTTATTGCCTATGGCTACTGCTTAGACAATTTAAAGAAAGATGATGTAATTTTATTAAGTTTATCTGAACATGCTAGCAATGTTTTACCTTGGTATCGCATTTGTGAATTAACTGGTGCTAAAGTTGAATTCATTGAATTAGAAAATGGTAGAGTTACTGTTAAAACAGTAAGAAAAGCCTTTGAAAAACAGAGAAATGTTAAATTAGTCGCTTTAGCGGCGGTTGGTAATGTTTTAGGTTACGCCATCGATGTTAAGGGAATTACAAAAGTCGTTCATGAACATAACGCTATTATGGTGGTAGATGGAGCTCAATCTGTTCCTCACCAAGTGACTGATTTTAAAGATTTAGATTGTGACTTTTTAACTTTCTCAGGACATAAAATGTGCGCTCCTAATGGAGTAGGTGTTCTCGTTGGTAAAAAAGAATTGCTCGATAAGATGTCTACTTTCCATTTAGGTGGAGGAATGAATGTGAAATTCTTCCCTAGTGGAGAATATATTCCTAGTGAAGCACCTATTAAATTTGAAGCTGGAACTTTAAATATTCCTGCGATTATGGGCTTAGGAGAAGCTGTTAAATTCTTACATGAATTAGGAATGGAAAATATTCATAAACACGACGAAGAACTTTTTGATTATGCGATTAAAGAATTAGAAAATTGTGACGATATTGTTATTTATAACAAAGATAGTAGGAACGGTATTATTTCCTTTAATCGCAAAGGTGTCTTTGCGCAAGATGAAGCAACCTTATTAAATTCAAAAGGAATCGCTGTTAGAAGTGGACAACACTGCGCGAAGATGATTGATGAAGTTATTGGTGCTCCTGCTACTGTAAGATTATCAACATACTTATATACAACAAAAGAAGAGATTGATGCTTTTGTTAATGAAATTAAAAATGGAGGAGATATTTTAGATGCCTATTTCTTTAACTAATGAAATGATGAGGGCGGTCATTATGGATCACTCCTCTAATCCAAATAATAAACACCTTCCTAAAGGAGACGGATATGAAAAAATTCATATGCACTCCGATAACTGCATAGATGACATCGATGTCTATTTTAAATTAGATAATGACAAAGTCATTGATAGTTGTTTTGAAGGAGTGGCGTGCACAATTTCATTAAGCAGCACTGATATTATGTGTGACTTAATTAAAGGAAAAAGTAAAAAAGAAGCATTGTATATGATTGAGCAATATGAACATATGATGCACGAAGAACCATTTGATGAAGATGTTTTAGATGAGGCAATTGTTTTTATCAATACAAGCAAACAAGCTGCGAGAATTAGATGTGCAACCATAGGTTGGAACGCAGCAAAAGAAGTTTTAAAGGATCGTAAATAATCATGTCAGACGATATTAAATTTCAAGAAGATTATAAATACGGATTTAAAGACGAAGACGTCTCTATTTTAAAAACTGAAAAAGGTTTAACTGAAGAGACAGTTCGTCAGATTTCAAAATACAAAAATGAACCTGAATGGATGTTGGAATTTAGACTAAAGGCTCTTAGAAGCTTTTATGCGATGCCAATGCCTAATTATGGTCCAGATTTAAGCGAACTTGATTTTGATAGTTACACTTATTTCACTAGACCAAGTGAGAAAGAAGTTAAATCATGGGATGAAGTTCCAGAAACTATTAAAAATACTTTTGATAAATTAGGAATTCCTGAAGCTGAACAAAAATATTTAGCGGGTGTTTCCACTCAATATGAAAGTGAAGTTGTTTATCACAATATGCTTAAAGAAATTGAAGATAAAGGTGTTATTTTCCTTTCCACTGATATGGGATTAAAACTTTATCCAGAATTATTTAAAAAATATTTCTCCACAGTTATCCCAGTTGCCGATAATAAATTCTCCGCTTTAAATGGAGCGGTTTGGAGTGGTGGAAGTTTTATCTATGTTCCTAAAGGAGTGCATTTAGATAAACCTTTACAATCATATTTTAGAATTAATAACGAAAAGTCTGGTCAATTTGAAAGAACTTTAATCATTGTTGATGAAGGAGCGGATGTCCACTATGTGGAAGGTTGTACCGCACCAACATATTCCAAAGAATCTCTTCACGCTGCTGTCGTGGAAATTATTGTTTTAAAAAACGGCAAATGCCGCTACTCAACAGTCCAAAACTGGTCGACAAATATTGTTAATCTAGTTACCAAAAGAGCAGTTTGCTATGAAAACGCAACTATGGAGTGGATTGATGGAAATATCGGTAGCCAAGTAAATATGAAATATCCTGCCTGTATCTTAAAAGGTAAAGGCGCTAAAGGAACATGTATTTCTATTGCTGTTGCAGGAAAAGGTCAATATCAAGATGCTGGAGCGAGAATGATTCATGAAGCTGATGAAACAACTAGCACCATCATCTCTAAATCTATTGTTAAAAATGGTGGAGTCGCGAATTATCGCGGCACTGTTAGACATAAAGAAGGTGCTAAAAACTGCCGTAGTCACGTTGAATGCGACACTTTGATTTTAGATCACCTCTCTAGAAGTGATACGATTCCTACTAATGAAGTTAAAAATAATTCAAGTTATATAGAACATGAAGCCACTGTCAGTAAGATTAATGAAGATCAACTTTTCTACCTTATGAGTAGAGGTATCTCAGAAAAAGATGCGACTCAAATGATTATTATGGGCTTTATCGAACCATTTAGTAGAGAACTCCCAATGGAGTACGCTGTTGAACTTAACCATCTTATTAAGATGGATATGGAAGGAAGCGTCGGTTAGAGATGGATTATAACGTCATCGTTGTTGGAGGAGGACACGCTGGCTTAGAAGCCGCTTTTGCTTCTGCTCATATGGGCATGAAGACTCTTTTAGTGTCCATCAACATCAAGATGATGGGAAATATGCCTTGTAATCCTTCTATTGGAGGAAGCGCTAAGGGGATTGTTGTTAGAGAAATTGATGCTTTAGGTGGGATGATGGGTATTGCCGCAGATCATCACTATTTACAAATGAAAATGCTAAATACTGGCAAAGGCCCTGGAGTGCAGTGTTTAAGAGCTCAGCAAGATAAATTAGAGTATCCAAAGTATTTACAAGACCTTGCGTTAAATACACCAAATCTTGAAGTTAAAGAAGGTAGTGTTGTTTCTTTAATTCATGATGAACATAAAGTTTTTGGAGTTAAACTCCAATCTGGAGAAGAATATACTTCTGACGCAGTTATTCTTTCTACTGGAACATATATGGAAAGCTATATCTTTAGAGGGCATAAAAAGATTCAACAAGGTCCTGATGGAGAAAAACCTTCTTTAGGATTATCGCCATATTTAAGAAGCATGGGTATAGAAACATATCGATTAAAAACTGGAACCCCTCCAAGAATTAGAAGAGATTCAATCGACTTTTCAAAAGCCAGTGTTGAACCAGGTAGTCGAGGCAATTATGCTTTTTCATTTATGACAAAGGAATTTATTCCAGTTGAAAAGCAAGAACCTTGCTATTTGATTTACACAAATGAAAATACCCATCAAATTATTCGAGACCATCTGGATGAAACCGCTCTATATAGCGGAAACATCGTTGGAGTTGGTCCAAGATATTGTCCATCAATTGAAAGTAAAATTATAACTTTCAAGGATAAGACTAGACACCAATTATTCTTAGAACCTGAAAGTAGATACACTGATAGTATTTATGTTCAAGGATTTTCTACTTCTATGAGTGAAGAAGTCCAAGACTTAATGATTAAATCATTACCAGGATTTGAAAATGCAGTGGTACTTAAGTATGCGTATGCGATTGAATATGATGCGATTAAAACCACAGAATATGGTCCAACTCTTGAATTAAAGAAATGGCCAGGGTTATATATTGCTGGTCAAATATGTGGCACAAGTGGATATGAAGAAGCTGCAGGACTTGGTTTAATGGCAGGTATAAATGCTTCTTTAAAGATTCAAGGAAAAGAACCACTTATCTTAAGAAGAGATCAATCTTATATTGGGGTTATGATTGATGACTTAGTCACTAAAGGCACTGAAGAGCCTTATAGGCTATTATCTTCAAGAGCGGAATATCGTTTACTTTTAAGACACGATAACGCTGATTTAAGATTAACTGATATCGGAAGAGAAGTAGGTCTTATTAGTGATGAAAGATATGAATACTTCACTAGTAAAAGAAATAACATTAATAAAGTCACTGAAATTTTAGAGTCAACTTATGTTGGAAAAAGAAAAGAAGTGGAAGAATATCTAGCTTCTTTAGGTTTTAATGAGCTTAAAGGTGGGGTCCTCGCTAGTGAATTATTAAAAAGACCTGGAGTGAGATATACCGAACTCGCTAAATTTATCCCTGAACTTAAAGACATTGAACTCGATGAGCAAACAATTGATGAGATTGAAGTAATTGAGAAATACGAAGGCTATATTGTTAAACAAAAGCGGGATGCGTTAAATAGTCAAAAACTCGAAGAATTAGTTATTCCAACTGATATTATTTATAAGGATATGAATGGTATTAGATTAGAAGCTAGAGAAAAACTTGAAAAAGTTCGTCCTTTAACAGTGGGGCAAGCTAGCAGAATATCTGGAGTTAATCCAAGCGATATTTCAATGTTAATATTAAATATCAAGAAGTGGAAAAGACATGAATAAAAAATCTTTAAGAATTGAATTAGATAAATTAAATTATTCTGATTATTTAGAAGAGTTAGAAACTTTAATGTATTCAACCCTCGAGACGAATAAACTTTTCAATTTGACTGCGATTAAAGATGAAGAAAAATTTAGAGAATTAATGATTCTTGACAGCTTATTACCAACTAGATTGATCGATCTAGAAGGCAAAAAAGTAATTGATGTTGGTACTGGCGCCGGATATCCTGGCTTGCCACTTGCTATTACTAATCCTGACGCTAATTTTACGCTTTTAGATTCCACTAAGAAAAGAGTTGAAAATATCGCAGATTTCGTTAAAAAACATGGGATTTGCAATGTTTTTACAGTTAATTCACGTGTTGAAGAGTACGCAAAAAAGCATAGAGAAGAGTATCATATCGCTATCGCTAGAGCGGTCTCTGAACTTACTATCTTACTCGAATTAATTCTTCCTCTAGTAAAAGTTGGAGGATACTTTATCGCCATGAAAGGCGCTAAAGGAAAAGAAGAACTTTCTAAAGCAAATTCAGCGTTAAAAAAACTAGGTGCTGAAGTTGTTAATATAGATGAGTTTGATCTTCCTGAGTCAGGTGAAAAAAGAATTAATATCCTTATAAAAAAAGTAAAGACAACTAATAAAAAATATCCAAGAAGTTATTCTGAACTGATACAAAAACCGTTATAAAGATTTAGCTTGTTGTTACAGAATTTAAATTATAAAAAATAATCGAAGAAAATTTCGCTTTTTCTTTATTTATAAAGATATTGGATATATTATATAGTCACTTCAGGGCAGCGAATTAACGCGACCGGCGGTAAACCCCGCGAGCAGAAATGCATGAACTAGTGAAATTCTAGTGGCGACAGTAAAGTCTGGATGAGAGAAGTGGAGAAAATTAATATTTTCTTTGTGATAGCCCCTGAAGTGGAGGGCTATTTTTTATGGGAAAAGAAAGAAGAAACGCAAAAGAAGTTATTTCAAGAATGACAATATTAGCAATGCTATCAGCACTTGGATTTGTGCTTATGGCGTTTGCTCAAATTCCTTATCCTTTTGCACCTTGGTTAAAAATTGAAGTCAGCGAAATTACTACTTTAATTGCCTATGCATTATATGGTTTACCAGGTGGACTTGCAGTTGCGTTTATTAAAACAGGATTAAATTTAGCGGTTCATGGTCCAGTTGGATTAGGCATTGGAGATCTTACCGCATTATTTACTTCATGTATGTTTGTTTTAGGCTTATTTTTAACAAGCCATGTCTTTAAATGGTTTAAAAAAGGATTAGGATTTAGAGTAATTGCCTATGTATTTATTACATTGCTTGTAACAACAGTGTTAACTCTCGCAAACGCGATATTTATCACTCCATCTTATTTATCTGTTTTTGGTCCTAATGCTCATTTTTCGACTTGTTTTGAACCAGGTGTTATTCAAAATGTTGTTAGTTATATCACTAAGGAAACTGATGTCGCTGTTAATGGCTGGAAATATATTGGAGTTATTTGTTCAATATACGTTCCATTTAACTTAATGAAAGCAGCAGCTTGCTGCCTTGTCTATGAAGTCTTATTCAATAGATTAATCTTCGTCTTTATGAGAAGATCAGAATTCTTTCAAAAATATTTTGTTGGAGATATCTTTGTTAAAAAAACAGAAACGCCTATAGAAGAAACCGCTTCTGAAGTAAAAGAAAACCAGGACTGAGTCCTGGTCTTTTATATTTTTACTCTTCCGAGATTGCACCAACTGGGCAGACACTAACGGCTTCTTCTTCAGCTTCGCCGCTAACAACTTCTGCAAGTCCGCTATCTCCGATTTGGAAATCGTCAGGATATGTTCCTGCGCAGCATCCACAACCGATGCATAAGCTTTGGTCGATTTTGACTTTCTTACGAGCCATTGTAATTACCTCCTAGGTTTGGAATCATTATACTATCTATGTATTGTTTTTGCTAAATATAATTAATCAATTTAAAATAAAGCCATGAATATTGCGGTTATCGTCTTTGGTGGCAGTGGATCTAGAATTCATTCAAATGTCCCAAAGCAATTCATTAAAATTAAGGATAAAGAATTAATCTGTTATACGATTGATAAATTTGAATCATCAGATGATATTGATGAGATAGTTTTAGTGTCCCATGGTGATTATCTAGAATATGTTAGAAAACTAGTGGATAAATATCACTATTACAAAGTAAAAAATATCGTTTCTGGTGGTAATTCACGTCAATCTTCTGTCAAAAACGGATTATTTTCTGGGAATTTTAATGATGACGATATCGTCTTAATTCATGACGGCGATCGTCCTCTAGTGACTCATAAAATCATCAAAGAAAACATTGAATGTTTGATTGAGAATAAAGGAATAGTGTCTACGGTTTTAGATGAGAAAAAAGCATTAAAAGAGGTTAGTAATTCAGGAAGAAAAATCGATTCATTATTAATCCAAACCCCTCAAACTTTTAGATTTAAAGATATTTCTCTCGCTCACAAAAGAAAAGAAGGGTTAGAACTACCTGATGATATTTCTTTATTAGAAGATGAATTGCAGGTTCAATATGTGATAGGTGATCCATATAATTTCAAAGTCACAACAGATATTGACTTACAATTTCTACAAACTCTTTTATAATATTTAGCACTATGAAAGCGATCTGGGCCCATATTTTAAAAAATAAAGTTAGTTATATCGTTAGCTCAATAATTGCTTTGGCAATTGGTGCTGCCATTTTTTTAACATTTTTCTTTGTTCAAGATATGGAATTAATTGGTGCGGTTAATGGTGTTAGCGTAGCTTTCATCGCTTTAATGGCCATTGGTGCGTTTATCTGGTTAGGTAAAGCAGGCGCTTATGATACGATGAGTTATGGATTTAAACAGATGTTTAGTTCGTTTTTTGCTAAGGAAGCAAATAAATATAATGACTTTGCGGAATATAAAAATGAGAAAAACCAAGCGAGAAGTGGAACTGGAAAAATCCACTTTGTGTTTATCTTCTTTTCTATTTTATTTGGTTTTGCTGTAATCGCTTTAGAAATCGTATATCATTCAATATACTAATTTATTTATAAATTAATTTTCAAAATATGAAGATTAAAAATGCCAGCTTTTTGGTATTTTTTTCTTTCACGCATATTAAATTATTATTTGCATAATGCATACGCACTGGTATATATTAGACAACAAATACTAAATTGCGTGCTTATATATGCACGAGAAAGGAAGGTAAAAGATATGATGAAAAAAGCTGCATTAGCTGTCTCACTCCTCGCCGGACTTGGTCTAGGTGTTGGTGGTGTCTCAAATGTTAAGCCTCAAAGTAAGTCACCTGAAAGAAATTCAGTAATCATCGTTGAGATTGATCGTACGCTTGATTCATTAACTGATGAAGGTGTTAATAACGTTCAAAAGATGATGTATGAATCAATCAAAGCGAATGTCACTTCAAACATCAGCTTAGTAAGTTCTTACACAGTTCTTAACAACGCGATTGCGATTTCAATTAATGATGGCTATATTGAGGCCGTTAAATCATTACCTGGTGTGAAAAGTGTAACTTTAAATAAAGCTCACTTTGTCACTTCTCAATCCCATGGAAGCAAAGCAAGTAGAAATGGTGACTCGTCTGAAGTTGACCCATCTACTAATATTTCAGCGGAAACAATGAAAAAGGGAACTGATACCGCTGATGGAGAAGGAACAGTCATCGCTGTTCTTGATAATGAATTCTTCTTTAGAGGACAAACAAGTGACGCAGAATCATGGGGACATGTGGCGTTTACCGAATTAGATTCAACTACAAAAGTTAGATATGAAGGACGTCCAAAAGAATATACATTAACCCATGCTTATAAAGATGAATATGAGGATGCTAATGGAAAGAAACATTCTCGTAAAGCTGAAATTGATGGAGCGACTTTAGGACATGAAGGTTCCTTATACTATAACAGTAAAGTTCCATTCTATTTCGACTATGGTGGAGACAAAGAAAGCCATGGTGGAGATGCTCAGACTGACTACGACGTCTCAAGTAAATCCTCCTATCACGGTTCTCACGTTGCTTCTACCGCTGCTGGAAACGATCCAGATTACAAAGGCATCGCTCCAAAAGCCCAACTCGTTTGTATGAAGGTTTTTACAAACATTAAAGCTGGTGAAATCGATAACTTAATCGGTTATGGAGATTCTACAGGCGCATACGATGTTCCAATCCTTAACGCCTTAGAAGATGCTATTAGCCTTAAGGTTGATGGTATCAACATGTCATTAGGTAGTAACCTTGATGACTTCGATCAAGAATCCATCACTTTAAAGACCTTAACTAGATTAAATGAAGTCTATGGAATCATGAGTTCCATCTCCGCTGGTAACAGTGGTAAAGCTTCCTATAAGAATTTAGGCGGCTATGCTAACTGGACTGGTGAAATGGTGGAAACTGGTATCTTAGGTTCCTACGCTAATAGTGCCGCTAGTACAATCGTTGCTTCTGGTCAACCAACTCACACTTATTTCGCTAGCGCTTTCAAAATGGCTAACGAAGCGGTTGTCGCTTATGACGACCAAGTCGTCAACAGAATGAGAAACGATTACGAAGAAGAACACAAGATGTATGATCTCGTTGAAGATAAAACTGACAAAACTCTTCCATGGATCTACGTTGGTGGATTTGGACAATCTAGCGATTATAAAGGTAAAAATGTCGATGGGAAAGTCGCAGTTGTTAACCGTGGTAAAACCGCATTCTCTGAAAAGTATGAACTTGCTTTTGATGCGGGTGCGATTGCCTTAGTGGTTATCAATAACGACCCAACTGCAACAGACTTCCAATTCTCATTCTCCTTTGGAGATGTTCAACCAAAAATTCCTGTTGTCTCTGCTTTATTCGGAGATAAAGGTGAATTCGGTGTTGCTGGAAGCGAAGGAACATTTGAAGTTATTAAAGATAAAACATTTGAAAACGTCAAAGCTTTAACTTCTTCAACATTTACCACTGATGGTGTGGCGTTCAACCTTGAACTCAAACCAGATATCACCACTCCAGGTGATTTCATTAAAGGTGCTGTCCCACCACAAGAAAAAGAAGACAAACAAGACCCTGAAAGAATGTATAAGGTTTATGAATTCTTATCAGGTACTTCTATGGCGGCTCCTAACTACGCTGGTGCTCAATCAGTCGTTTATTCAAAAGCTGTCAGTGAAGCTTTAAAAACAAAGAAATATAGTGAACTCACAACTGCTGAGATCAATAAATTAAAAGCGTTCCGTAGCACAGTTGATATGAGATTATTATCAACCGCTGAGCCAATGAACGATTATGATAGATGGCACTGTGAAGAATGCGGATATGATTGGGATGGTAGCAAACTCAACGCTGATCACAAATGTCTCGAATGCGGACATAGCTGTGCCAAAGTTGATGTTCTAACTTCTCCAAGAATTCAAGGTGCTGGTATGGTCAACCTCGGTGCTGCTTATGCCACTGACGTCTATTTAGAAGGTGTTGATGCAGCGGGCAAAGGAACTGGTAAAGCCAAGGTCGCCTTAAAGAACGAGGCTGCAATCAATAAAGGCGATGTTCAAATCTCATTTATTGCCCATAACGAAAGTCAAGAAACCAGAAATTACACTGGTAAATTAACTATTATGAGACCAGCGGTTGTTAAGAGTAACGAATATATTTCTAAAGAATATAACAACCGTGGTGAAATTGATTCTCTCGCCGCATTCCCAGGCACATATACATATGTAGCAGTACCTCACTTAGATGAACCTGATACCTATGAAAAACAAGTGACTTCCGGTTCATTTGCTAAAGGTGATGTCTTCAAAGTTACAAAAGATATTGAATACTACGCAACTCCAGAAGCCTGCCAAGCTAAAGTCTATGATGGCAAATGGGAAGCTGGTATTTATGTCAATAATGGTGATGATAAAACCGCTAATTGGGAAATCTTAGAAGGCAAAGATTATCAATCTAATAAAGATGCTGTTATCGCTGAAGTTAATCTTGGCACAATCGCCATGGAAAAAGGCAATAACACCATTACTTTAGATAAGTATTCATTAACTGCTGAACAAAAAACAGAAATCTCGAACTTCTTCGATTATGGATGCTATCTAGAAGGATATGTTAGTTTTGATGCTCAAGGTTCTTATCCTGATCTTAACTTAGTTTGGAACGGATTCTATGCCGGAGAAGGTAAATCAATTGATAACGCTCCAGTGGTGGAACCATTCGGATTTGAAAAAGATCAAACCGGTCAAACTGTCTATCCAAGTGATTTAGTTAATGATGTCACTAAGACCTTAATCGGCAAAGCCAATGTTGACTTTGGTAGTACCATTGCTACTGGTTACATTGCTCCAGGTAAAGGATTTAATAGTGATAGCATTCTCGCTAATGATGAATCGCTTACTCACTTAGCTAGCGTTAACGCAAACTGGTCCATCTTAGGATATGATCAATCTTCTAAACAATATCTCCCAGATGCCGCCAATAAGCTATATGCAGGCGCTAGAGAGAAATCTAACAATTTATTAATTCAACAGTTCGTCTTACGTTCTGTTAAAGATAACTACATAACCTTAACCAATAAGAAAGATGGCAAGGTTTATGGTAGAGAAGTTCTCCAAGACATGATGTTTGGAGGATATATGGAAACATTCCCACTCTACAAGTCTCATATTGATGATTCTTATTTAGGAGCCGGTTACGTCTCCCATAGAGCGTGGGGAATTATTCCTTTATATAACACCCACACGGGTGAAGCTTACCCAACTGGTGATTACGATTTGACATTTAACTATCAACTCGCCACAAACGGACACTGGGTGAGCAAAACATATTTACTCCACATCGATACTGATGCACCAGAAGTGACAAAAGTCTCTCAATCTGGTGACAATGTCACTATCTACACTAATGAAGTAAATATGGACAAATTATACTTAGGACAATCCGCTAAAGAATTCCAAGTTAATAATAAAGGACAAGCTTATGCGGAATTCACTAAAGATGAATTGGTGACTGCTATTGATAGCAATGTCAACCCACTTGTTGGAACTGGTAGAGTTTATCTCGAAATGTCCGATAAGGCTGGCGCTAAAGTTGGAGCAGTTCTCAGATTTGAAGAAAATCCTAATAAAGAATATGGTTACAACTTCGCTAAATTCACAGTTGTCCAAGGCAGTGAGCTCACAATTAGACATGATTTCCAAGATAACGGAAATAGTATTACCTACTTCTTCGTTAATGGAACTGCTGTTACAGAATATGTTCCAACCGGAAAAATCAAAGTCTTAAGAGACACTGATCTCAAAGCTGCCAAGAATGGTTGTGGTGGAAATATTGCCACTGCAAGCATCATTCTTGCTAGCTTATCAGCAATAGGTATTGCCTTATTGCTCATCAACAAGAAAAAACATTTCTTAGGAGGTAAAAAATAATGAAACGCAACGTTCTCTTATTTACCACAGCATTAGCCGCTATGTCTTTAAGCATTACTGCCTGTAATACAGGTGGTAGTTCTAAACCTAAAGGCAGATTTGCTTTCTATGTCTCTTTATTAAGTAAAAAGACAAGTTTAAGCAAAGGCGTCGCTGATAAAATTGTTATTACTGAAACCAACCCAGATTCCACAGTAAGAAATTACACTTATTCAGTTGTCACTGGTGCTCCAACTTATGTTGCAGTTGACGATGAAGGAAATATCGATCCTAAAGAAGTCACTATCGACCCAGTTGTCATCAAAGTTACTGAATCCGCTAGTAAGATTTCTCGTACTTTAACTTTGGATATTTTAAACAATTACACAAAGGCCAATGGCGGATATAACTTCTCCACAAGAACTGAAGATAAAACCACAATCATGGGTGAACTTGAAAAGTTTGCTATGAATAACTTCTTAACAGGTATTACCTTATTTGAAAATGGTGGTTATGTTAAATATTCCAGCCGTGTTGATTTCACAAATCTTCCAAGTAGCTATATTACAGGATACGGCTTTGGTGTTCTTGGTGAAGGCGAATTAACTGAAGATAGCCTTCCAGGCGCTGATGCAAGTGCTAACTTCCCAGATTACTTACAAACCGCTTCCTCAAGCGATCCTCTAAAGATTAACGCTTGGAACGCAACTGGTTCTCAAGTTAGTGACTTAAATAGCTATATTACATCTAGTTATTTCTCCACAAGACTTACCAAAGATAAAAAGAACTATGAATGGTTCCCTTGCTTAGCTCAAGATACAACTAATGTTAAAGCTGTTAAGGATGGCGTTATTGTTCCAACTGAAAAGGCTGACGAACCACAACTTAGACCAGTCCCTGTTTATTCTGAAGATGAAGAAAACGAAAAAGGTCTTTATAAGAGATGGAGAATCTACCTTAAAGTAGGTAATAGCACAAACGGCTTACAATACCACTGTGTTAGTTCCTCATTATATAGTGAATTTGATGACACAGATATTAAGTTAGAAGACTATTTAACTCCATTTAAAGTTCTTCTTACTGAACCAACCGGTTTAGTCCGTGGTGCTGAACTCGCAACCGATACTACATATGGTATTAAAGGTGGTTATTCATTCTATAGAAGAACAACCGATAAAGACAATGATATCGAATTCATCAATGACACATTCAGCAGTATGATTTCTTCTGGTGAATTAGGTCTAAAAGTCGATACCGACACAAATGGTAGCTACCTCGAATTTGAATTAATCAACCCTGTTGATGCATTCACTGCGATGTACACAATGTCCTCTAGCTTATATTCACCTCTTCCACAATCTTTCCTTGAAAAGATGGCGACTGGTGAAACTGGTAACGATAAGAACTGGATTCCAGCTACTGTTGCTTACGGTACTTTCTCAACCAAATTGTCTCATGAAGGATTTGATGGTAGCACTGATTCTACTAGAGTTATGGCTTCACACACTCTTTGTGTTGGACCGTACTATTTAAGACAATGGGATAAAGACCAACAAATCGCTTTCATGAGAAACGATGAATGGTTTGAAAGAGACGCCGCTCACAATAATAGATACAAAATTAAAGGCGTCAGAATTAGAACCATTGAAGCTGCTCAAACTAATGATAAAGCCATCTATCAACAATTCGAGGCTGGTAACCTTGATAGTACCGGTATTCCAATGGGTATTGATAGAACTGGTGCAAAACAAACTAAAGGCGATTCAACATTCAAGTTGAATGTTAATTCTTGTAGCCAAGAAAGATGGAATGAATTATTCGGTAAGAATGGTACTATTAAGCACGGTCAAGATAACGAGTACACCGTTAACCCAGCTATGCACAACAACAACTTCTTACGTGGATTATTCTGGTCCATCAACAGACAAGAATTTGCTGATAAGCGTGGTGTCAACCCATCTTATAACTATTTTGCAGATGCGTACTTAAGTGATCCTGATACAGGTAAATCCTATAACACTACAAAGGCGCACGAAGATGCCGTTACTGCATTTGGTATCGATATCAGCAAAAACGACTTTGGCTACAATCCAACAAACGCCAAAAACTATTTCAACCTTGCTATTTCTGAATTACTTGCTGAAGGCGCAATTAAAGATGGTGATACCATTAACTTACGTATTCAATGGATGTATCCAAATGATGAAACTGAATACGGACAAGATATTGCTAACTACTTCACAGAACAATTCAACAATTGTAGCAATAGTAATTCACACAACATTAAATTAACTGTTACCCATAGTGCAGACCCAGAATGGGAACAAGTTTATAACGACCACTTAATGGTTGGTAAATTTGACCTTGGCTTTGGTGCTATTAGTGGTAACACTTTAAACCCACTCAACTTCATGGAAGTCTTAAAGAGTGATAACTCTTCAGGATTCACACTTAACTGGGGCGCTGATACTGGTAAACCAGATCCAGTTAACCCAGTCGTCTATGATGGAAAAGAATGGACATATGATTCCTTATGGGCCGCTGCGGACCACGGCGTTATTACTAATGCTAACGCGGAAGATGTCGATCCAATTCAAAAGGCTTATGTTGATACTATTACTACTTTAGATGGTCATACTATCACTTCCGACTTAAGATCCGGCGGAATTATCTATATCCCAGTTGACTTCGTTTGGATTCCTGATGATTCTGTTTCATTTGATATTTCTAAAGTTCAACTTTACCTTGCTGGTGCTGAACCATTTGTTGTTAAGTCTACAGACTATGAAGTCATTAAAGAAACAGTTACAGTTGAAGGAGTAACTAAAGAAGTTATTACTGGTATTAAAATTACTATTTCCGCTGCAGATGGTGCCAAAATCAATAATGACATCTTCACTGGAATGAAGCTTCAAAAGAAGATTGATGACCTTGATCCAACAGATCCAGATTACCAAAGTAAGAAGGAAGCCTTAGAGCGTCCATTTACAAGAGGTAATTACAATGTCTTCTGGAACGTTGAAATCAATTATATAGTTACTATTAAACAATCCTTACCAATTGAGCAAACCTACTACGTCTTTGCTAATAAAGACGAGGCGGAGAAGAAATAAGAGATAAGGAGGAATTGACGATGAAAAAATCAATTATTTCCTTAGTCGGATTAACCGCTCTACTTTCTTTAACTGGTTGTACAACTGGTAATGCGTCTTCTAAAGTGAAGGTTGCACCTACTAGTTTCCGATTAACTACTGAAGCGTGTTCTTTAATCGTAGGACAAGAATACGAAATTAAAACAGGTCGTATTACTCCATTTGAGGCTTATGACGCTGATTTCACCTTTACTTCTAGCGATGCATCTGTTGCTAAAGTTTCAAAGAAAGGTGTTGTTACAGGCGTTGGTGCTGGAGACTGCGTTATCACTGTAGCTTCTAAACTTAATCCAGAGCTCAAACGTGAACTCCCAGTTTATGTCTTAGGCAAAATTAGTTCCTCTAACGCTAAAACACGTGCTAGTGAATTAAAGGAATCTCAAGTAACTAATCACGCAGAAGCTCAAAAACTTATTTGTAATCAATATGTTGTTATAAACAAAACCGCCAATGGCGAAGATTACAAATACGAAGATTTCTCTCAAAATTATCTTGCTGATCAAACAGAAGGCGTCTTCAATATTGACCTCTATTCTGAAGAAAAAAATACTCATGGCGGAAGTAGATTCTTCTCTAACTTTGGATACTACTTCTTAACTAATGCTGGTTATGATAGTTGGATCTATAAGTATGATGGAGATGACACCCGCAATAAGTTCTATCTCAGAACAGAAGACTTCATCGATAAAGGCTATTCCAGATTTGGTGTTGTCGAACTCATGCTTGATTCCTTCTTCTCGTCAGGAAGAAAAATTATTACCAACCAACTTGCGAATGCTTTAGAACAAGACCTTCTCGATGATATCACCGGTGAAGGAGACGAAAGCGCTAGTTCGTTCTCGTTTGGTAGTAAGAGCTCTGTTAATATTCAAGCTGCTGGATTTAATCCATCTACTCGTGACTTCATCGTTAAGACAGGTAGTAGTGGAACATATTCAATCGCCGCAGATCAAGAGAGCAGTTGGGGGATTCCAGCCGGAACATCATTTACTTATAAAGAGCAAATTGTTACCCATTGGAGAGGTGATTACGTCAGAGACGAAGATATCTACATTCGTATGGCATATACACTCAATAAAGTCAAATATGTCGAAGAAGAATTCATAACCTATTCAATTCGCGTTAATGATGATGTCTCTTACAGCAAACCAAATCCAACAGACTATGAAAGAGTCTGGGATTTATCCGACTTATAATATACGGAATAAATATTGAAAAAATTGAGGTTTTGTCTGATAATTGCGCAAATTTGCAATTAAATTGGCAAATCAATACTTCAATTTAAATTCAAATAATTAGAGGTACTTAAGTGCCTCTTTTTATTGCCTATACATTACCCTACATAATTAATAAATAAATACATTTAGTAGAAGTGATGTTCCTTAAAAAATTAAGGAATGTTTGCTCTAAAATGCTTATTAATATATAATTGAGTAACAATTTGTTAAATAACAAATCGGGAAAGGAAGAAGGAAAATGTTAAAGTATTCAATCAAAAGAATTATCCTCGCATTGATTACTGCTTTTATCATTTTGTCTTTGACGTTCATTTTAGTTAAGTCTCTTGGTATTAAAGACACGACCTTCGGCGCGAAAGAAAACGTAAAACACGCCTTCTATATTGAACAATTGAATTTGGGTTATGTCGTTGTTTTTAATAAGCCAATGAGTGGCTATGGTAAGCTCTTAGCGGAGTTCCATTCTTTCGGCCAAGATGAATACTATTATGCTAGACCAATCTTAGAACAATACGGCAATTGGCTCGCTAACGTCTTTACAAAATGGGACTGGGGTACCTCAATTGCTATTGAACCGGAGGCGCGGGCTATAGATATTATCGCCTGGAGATTACCGACATCAATGATATTAAATGTTATCTCTGTAGTTATTTCTGTTCCACTTGGTATTGGACTAGGCATTTTAGCTGGTTTAAAAAAGAACACTTGGATTGACCACCTTATTTCCACATTAGTTATGATCTTTATCTCAATTCCTTCCTTCGTTGTTATTTCATTTTTAATGTATGCATTCTGTTTCCAAAACAATTGGCTTCCAACTTTATGGCCAACTCCTGGCGCAGATACAAAAACAAAGGTGTTAGCATTCATCATCCCTGTAATTTCCTTATCTTTCGGTAGCGTTTGTGGTTATACACGTTTTGTTAGAGCGGAATTATGTGAAGTTATGTCTTCTGAATACTTGTTATTAGCAAGAACAAAGGGCTTGACTAAAAATCAAGCGATTACTAGACACGCTTTAAAGAATGCTTTCGTTCCTATTCTTCCTAGTATTTTAGCGGAATTCATTGGAATCTTTGGAGGTTCAATGATTCTCGAACAATTATATGGTATTCCAGGTATTGGAAAACTTTACGTTACCGCAATTAACACAAAAGACTATAACGTCCTTATGGTGGATATGGCTATATTTACCACCGTCGGCTTATTAGCAGGCATTGTCTTAGACTTGTCCTATGGTTTCATTGATCCTCGTATCAGAATGGGAGAGAAGAAATAGTTATGGCTAAGAAAGTTAAAAATAACGATTTCGATTTAGTAAATCTTCCTCTTGAAGCACAAGATCCATCTATTAGCCAAGATGATTTCGTCCTTCAACAAGCTGATAAGGAAATTCATGAACAGAAATTCCAAACTAAGCCAACAACATTCTTGAAAGACTCGCTTAGAAGATTCTCTAAGAATAAGTCCTCGGTTGTTGCGGCGTATATTTTAGGAATCCTTGTTTTATTATCAATTTTTGTTCCAATTTTTGACAGAAATGATGTTAGTCAAGCTCAAAACCCAGCATTCGTCAATTTACAACCAAAGTTATTTGATAATGCGAACGGTTTCTGGGATGGAACAGTAAAAGTTGAAGATACTGCAGTTGATGTTTCTAATCCAGATGATCCATCAACTTGGTTACCAGATCCAGCCTTGTATAAACCTAGTGGTATCACCAATATCAAATACAAAGGTGAGCATTACACAAATGTTCCTGACCAATATGGTAAAGGTGGTTACTTGCAAGTAGCTTATTACGGTAGCACCGCAGAAGAAGGCTACGCGATATCTGTTAATCCAAAAGAATCTTCTAATCCATTTACATTAGATTTATCTAGTTCTAATTTGACTGTTACCTCATTTGTAGTAGTGGATGAAGCAGGATTAAGAGAGATTGAAGGAGATAATACTTTAGCCGCTCCTAGTAATTACACTCTTGGTCTTACAAGTTTAGAATTTGTCTTCTTAAAGGAAGGGGACCTTGAAGAAACTGTCGTTGAATTAATCGAACCAGCTTTAACTCAAAACATTACTCCAAGCGAACCTGTTGATATTTCTTCTACTATCAAAGATGTCGCGGGACAAGATAAGTTTGATAATTTCTATTTTAGAATTACTGTCACCGCTCCTGATGAACAACATAAACACTCCAATGTTGATGCTTTAGTAAAATCTTTAGTCATCACCACTGATAGTACAGACGAAAGCGTTAGAGAATATTTCTCATTAAGCAAAGGTAAACTTGGAGAAATTGGCATGTCATTCACAAACGCAATGGATGCTGCAAGTAGACTTCCAGAAGTTGGTACTGGTGCCAATACTAAGACTAACTTTGGATTCTGGGGCATTGAAAATGCCGAAAAACATTTTGTTGGCGTTTACCTTGGTAAAGCAACATTTGCATCCTTTACTTATGACACATATAAAGCAACCTTAGGTGAAAGAACGATGACTTTATATAGCGATAAATTCGAGGAATATCGTGATTTAGGTTATTGTGACTTTGACTTTGTTATTGCTAAAGAAGGTGGAGTAGCGAAGATTATTGTTTCTGAATCAACTCCATTTACTATTCTTGATGAAAATAAATGTCCAGTCACATCAACATTTGAATTCTCTGATGTTGAGGTTTATCAAATCGCTGTCGGAGGAGAATACTCTTGGAGCGTTGATGTTGATGTCGTTTACTACAAATATTTAGGCTATGAAACAATGCCTAAGTTCTTAATGGGCACTGATAAAAACGGAAGAGACATGTTCAAATATGTCTTTGAAGGATTAAGAAACTCCTTATTACTTGGTGTTATTACCTTCGCAGTCTGTTTCTTATTTGGTTTACTTTGGGGCGCGGTTAGCGGATATTTTGGTGGCGCGGTTGACTTAGTCATGGAACGTGTTACTGATATTCTTAGCGGAGTCCCATGGATTGTCGTTATGACTTTAGTCATATTAAAAGCAGGTAGCTCATTTGGAACATTTGTTCTTGCCTTATGTTTAACTGGTTGGATTGGCACTGCTAGTACAACTAGAACTCAATTCTATAGATTTAGAGGTAGAGAATATGTTCTCGCTTCACGTACATTAGGCGCTAGCGATGCTAGATTAATCGCCAAACACATCCTTCCTAACGCGATGGGAACGATTGTCACTGGAGCGGTCTTAATGATCCCGAGCGTCATCTTCTCTGAAGCGACCATTTCCTATTTAGGATTAGGATTTAAAAACTTATCATCATTAGGTGTTATCTTATCTAATAACCAAGCTGAGTTAACATCTCACCCATATCAATTGATATTCCCATCAGTGGTCATTGCTTTAATCATGATTTCCTTTAACTTATTTGGAAACGGATTACGTGATGCGATTAACCCAAGTTTGAAAGGAGAAGAAGAATAATGGAAGAAAATAAACAAGTTGTCTTATCCGTTAAAGACTTAAAGATTAACTTCTCCACAGACCATGGTTATGTCCAAGCTGTTAGAGGTGTTTCCTTTGATTTATATAAAGGCGAAACACTTTGTATCGTTGGAGAAAGTGGATCAGGTAAATCTGTTACCTCAAAAGCTATCATGGGTATTTTAGCCGCGAACGGAAGAATCATGAACGGCTCTATTATGTATGAAGGAGAAGACCTCACAAAAGTTAGCGAAGATGAATTCCACCGCAT
This sequence comes from uncultured Caryophanales bacterium, assembly GCA_946612115.1. Taxonomy (GTDB): domain Bacteria; phylum Bacillota_I; class Bacilli_A; order RFN20; family CAG-826; genus UBA2450. The sequence goes on from CAMOEI010000002.1 coordinate 150,590, forward strand.
TAGAGGTCATAAGATTGGAATGATTTTCCAAGATCCTTTATCATCTTTAAACCCAATTGTTCGTATTGGTAAGCAAATTACAGAAGCGATGCTCATCAATAATTCAAGATTAAAGAAGAAATATGATGATTTAGTCGCTAAAGAATTAGTGGCCTATAAGAACGCTCAAACAAAATATAAAACAGCCTTAAATTCTTCTAAAGAAAGAATTAGATTCTTAAAGGCTGAAAAGAAAAAAGAAGATTCAAAACTTAAAAACGAACCATCAATGACTAAAGATGGCAAGATTTATACTTTAAAACTCGAATTGGACGGTAAGATTTTATTAGCCAAAGAAAACTATAAGGCCGCAAAAGCCAGTTTAGTGAGAGAAAAAGATTCTGTTGGAGCAGAAGAAAAAGAAAAGCTTCAAGAGATCGATTATCGTATTAAAGAACTAACAAGTGCTTTAAATGATGAGATTAATGGTTATAAACAAGACTATAAAGCTTCCGCTAATTTAGTCTATCAAGAATATAAAGAAGCTAAAGCTGGCTTAAAAGCTAAACGCTCTGTTGCTAAAGCAGAATTTGATGCTCAAATTAACGAAGCAAAAAATGATTCTACAAACTCTAGAAAATCACTTAAAGAAACATATGTTCCTTTAATTAAAGACACTAAGGCTGCTTATTTAGAAAGAAGTAAGGAAGCTCATAAAGAAGTTAGAGAATACGCTAAAGGATTAAAGGCTGAGCATTTATCTAAAGTGGATGTCATTAAGCAAACAACTGAAAAAGATAAGCTTAAAGACGCTCTTAAAAAAGAAAATGGACGCTATGTTTCTTCTATTAAGATTACTAAATCAGAAGCTAAAGCTAGAGCCTTAAAGATTATGGAAGAAGTTGGTATCTCTAATCCAGAAAAGAGATTTAAACAATATCCATTTGAATTCTCTGGTGGTATGAGACAACGTATCGTTATCGCTATTGCCTTAACTGCCAATCCAGACATTCTCATTTGTGATGAACCAACAACTGCCTTAGACGTTACTATTCAGGCTCAAATTCTCGAATTAATCAATAGATTAAAAGCAGAAAGAAACATCTCTGTTATCTTTATTACACACGACCTTGGTGTCGTTGCTAATATGGCCGACCGTGTCGCTGTTATGTATGCTGGTAAGATTGTTGAATATGGTACAGAAGAAGAAATCTTCTATGACCCACGTCACCCATATACCTGGGCGTTATTATCTTCAATCCCAGATATCAACTCTAAAGAAAAACTTGAAGCTATTCCAGGCACCCCACCAAATATGATTTACCCACCAAAAGGTGACGCCTTTGCTTTAAGAAGTAAATACGCGATGGCAATCGACTTTAAAAAAGAGCCACCTCTATTTAAAGTTAGTGACACTCACTACGCTGCTACTTGGTTACTTGATCCAAGAGCGCCAAAAGTGGAAGTGCCAAAAATTGTTAGAACTCGTATTGAAAACTCCTTAAAAGCTGCGAAAGGAGGTAAATAATTATGAACTTAATTTATAGGTTAAAAGTTAAATTCAAAAAACGTACCCCAACCATTCGCCAAGAACTTATTGATAATAATGTCGAATTATCTGTTAGACATTTAAAACAATTCTTTAAGTTTGGCCATGGTCGATCTGCTTTTAAGACTAAGGCCGTTCACGACGTCTCCTTTGACATTATGAAAGGTGAATGCTTTGGATTAGTCGGTGAATCCGGTTGTGGTAAGACTACAACTGGTAGAACTCTTATTCGTTTATATAACGCTACGAGTGGTTCTGTTTACTTTGAAGGTAGAAGAACTTCTGCTGGTACAAGATGGAACGAAAAAGAAATTTACTGGACAAAAAAGCGTGGAAATCGCAAAATTCGCGAATTAAGACGTGAATGTAAGAGCGAGATTTATCGTTTATATGGAGCGGATGAAATCTTCCAAGAAATCGAAGATGTCGAAAAAGAAATTGAAGCGATTAAATCCGAGATTGAAGAAGGAAAAATCCGTAACAGTGAACGCTTAAATCAATCCGAACAAATTAACGATGAAGAAACGCGTGCTTTAAAGGTGAGTGAGATTAACGCTGAGTTTAAATCATTCATGTCTGAAAAGCATATTAAACTTGGTTCTCTTAAGAAAAAACATAAGAAATTGCAAGCCAAAGCTCATAAATCAGTGAAGGTTAACACAAAGAACGCTGATTTACGTTTAGAAGCCGAAAAGATTAAAGAAAAATACAATTTCCAAATCAAAGAGATTAAAGACCATATCGACCAAGTTGAAAAAGAACAACTCGAAATTATCGCTCAATGTAAATACGATAATACTCATGTCGATAAAAAGGTTATGACTGGTATGCAGATGATCTTCCAAGATCCTGTTGATTCTCTAGATCCTCGTATGACTGTTGAAGATATCATTCAAGAAGGATTACATATCCAAGGCGAATATAACCGTTATAAGAATTCTCAAAGAGTTAAAGATGTTCTTATCAAGGTTGGTCTTTTACCAGAATATGCTTCTAGATATCCTCATGAATTCTCTGGCGGACAAAGACAACGTATTGGAATTGCTCGTGCCCTTGTTATGAATCCTAGATTCTTAATTTGTGATGAACCAATCTCCGCTCTTGATGTTTCTATTAGAGCGCAAATCATTAATCTTCTTAATGACTTAAAAGAAGAAATGGGATTGACAATGATGTTTATCGCACACGATTTATCAGTTGTTAAATATTTCTGCGATCGTATTGCGGTTATGTATTATGGTGAAATCGTTGAACTTGCAACTAGTGATGAACTATTCGCTCATCCTCTTCACCCATACACTAATGCATTGTTATCTGCTATTCCTAAACCAGATCCATTAAGTGAAAAAACTAGAAAGAGATATGTTTATATTCCATCAAAGGAACACGACTATTCTACTGAAGCTCCTAAACTAGTGGAAATCACTCCAGGACACTGGGTCTTAGCCAATAGTGAAGAACTTAAAAAATATCGTCAGAAATTAGATATTAAATAATAGGCCTTTAGGGCCTTTTATTTTTTTAAATTTTTGTTTAATTATTATTCATTAGTCGGTATATTAGTTAAGGAAAGGAAATTAATTTAAATTATGGTAAAAAGATTTTTTGCTGAATTTATCGCTACTGCAATCTTAGTTTTAGCTGGTTGTGGATGTGCGATGGCCTTTGCATTAAATGGCGTTGAAGGCGCTGGTGCAGTTGTTGGTATTGCCGCTGCCTTTGGTATGTCAATTTTAATGCTTGCTTACACTGTTGGTCCAATCAGTGGCGGACACGCTAACCCTGCAGTTAGCTTTGCTAAAGCTCTTAACAAGGAAATTACTTGGAAAGAATTTGGCATCTATTGCTGCGCTCAAGTCTTAGGTGCTTTATTTGGTTCCTTACTCTTAGCGATGGTTATGTGGGCTTGGAAATCTGGACAAGCTGGACAAAACCACATTTATGCAATGGCAAACGAAGCTTTCTTTGCTGATGGCAAACCAACCTTCATGAACTTCATGCTCTCCACAATGGCAGAAATGGGCTTAACATTCTTATTTGTCTTCACCGTTTTAGGTGTTACAAGTAAAAAAGAGTGGAGTAACATTGCTGGTATCGTTATCGGATTAGCCTTATTTGGTGTTCACTTAGTTGGTATCCCATTAACCGGAACATCTGTTAACCCAGCAAGAGCGTTATCCGCTTTAGTGTTCTCCATGTTTGATGGCAATGACGTTGGATTAAAAGCTTTAACATTAATCCCAATGATCCTTGGTCCATTCATGGGTGCCTTTGCTGCTTGGTCAGCATTCCATGGTTTCTTTGGAAAGAAAAAAGAAGCAGCAGCCGAATAATTTTTTATTCAAATCTATTAATAAAATTGATGGGAAATAAAACTCCCATCTTTTTTATAAAATAAAACTTACATTTAAAATTATATTCATATATTATATATGAGTATTAAGTATCAAATAATGTCTTTATGAAATTGAAACGCGTTTTAAACACCCTATCTTTTACTCTCCTTGCATTGGGAGCTATTTCTTTTGGTGCAAGCGCGCACATACAAAATAAAAAAGATAGCGTTCAAGAAGCTCAGGCAAGTTCTGCAACATATTGGTCAAGTATTTCTCAATCCGCAATTAGCGAAGCTGGAGAAACCTTGATGAACGCTCTAAAAACAAAAATTTCAAATAATGTTAAAACTCTTGGATATGGAGATCTTTGGACCGCATACAAAACTACAGACATAGTGCCTGGTACGACTTCGAAAATCTGGGATATGTATGGTGGATTCCAATTTACCTATGGAACTGACCAAGCTGGAAGCTATTCAAAAGAAGGAGATGTTTATAATAGAGAGCATTCTGTTCCTAAGTCTTGGTTTAATGAAGCGTCTCCTATGTATAGTGATTTAGTTCATTTAATTCCTACAGATGGAAAAGTTAATGGAATGAGAAGTAACTACGCTCTAGGAGAAGTTAGTTCTGCATCGTATTCCTATAAATTAGAAGAAAGATATGATGGAAATCATAATCTGATTCAAACAGAAGGATATTCTAAATTAGGAACACCAAAATCAATTAGTGGCGTATCCTGCACCGCTAGTAAAGTCTTTGAACCTGATGATCAATATAAGGGTGATTTAGCCCGTATTTATATGTATTTTGCTACACGTTATGCAGGAGTGGCTGCATCCGGTGATGGAGCTTATAACTTTAAAGATTCATTCCCATATCTATCTTCTTATGGATTAGCCATGATTAAGAAATGGCATGTTCAAGACCCGGTTTCTCAAAAAGAACTAGATAGAAATGACGGAATTGAAACCGTTCAAGGAAATAGAAACCCATTTGTTGATCACCCAGAATGGGGTGACGATATTTTTGGTTCAAATTATGAAGAAACCCATGGTGGTGGTTCTTCAAGTGATTCTTTAACTATTACAGCAAGTTCTACTTCTATTGAAACAGGAGACACAGTTAATTTAAGTGCCTCTATCAGTTCGGGAACTTCTAGAAATTTACAATGGTATTTATATGCGGATGGCAGTTCTTATGGAACTCTCACATCTACTTCAGGATATTCATCATCATTTGTCGCCTCTAGTGATGGAACAGTCACAATTGGTTGTAAGACAGTTGATAATGAATCTCCATATTTAAGTAATAGTGTAACTATCACTATTGGTGATTCTGGTGGAGATGATCCAGGTGGTGGAGGTGGAGAAGCCGCAACAGGAACTGGAACTATTAATTTTGGCACAGCAACAGGAAGTACCAACGTTAATGCATCTAGTGTGTCTGGTGATGATAGTCTTGGGAACACATGGACTGTTACAACAGCCGGAACTACATCTTTTACCCCAAACGCATCTTATTCGCAAATTGGTTCTTCAAGTAAACCAGCTACTGCGATTACTTTTACCACTACATTATCTAGTTCTGCAAAAATAACTGCTTTTTCTGCAAAATTTGGAGGATTTAGTGATACCGCTGGAACTGTAACCTTGAAGGTTGGAGATACCACCATTGGAAATGGATCACTCAATGCCTCATCAGACGTCACAATTACTAACTCGTCATCTGCAACAGGTTCTGCCTTGACAGTCACTGTCTCAAGCATTTCTAAAGGTGTTAAGGCATATTATATTTCTTACACCGCTGAATCTAGTAGCTCTAAGACTATGACCTCTATATCTTTAGATGGATATGAATCAAACTTCACCTATGGTGATGAATTTGATTTTGGTGGAGATATTATTGTTACATATAGCGATTCTTCTACTAAATACCTTGATGAAACTAAAGTTTCATTTAGTGGTTACAACATGAACTCTATTGGTGAACAAACAGTCACTGTTAGTTACACAGAAGGTGGTGTTACTAAAACAGCGGACTATACAATTACAGTCTCAAAGGGCTCTTTAAGCACAATTTCTTTAAACACGAATTCTTGCAAAACATCGTTTGTTGTAGGAGAAACATTCAGCTATGCTGGTTTAGTTGTTACCGCTAATTACGATAGTGGTTATTCTGAAACAGTTACTCCTACTAGTGTTTCATCACCAAATATGAGCACTACTGGAAATAAGACCATTACAGTCACTTATAGTGATAAGAGTTCAACATACTCAATTACAGTAAGCAATGACACTGTCACATCAATTGAAGTGAGCGGTGCAGAAACAAACTTTACTGTTGGAGATACATTTACTCATAATAACGCAATTGTTACTGCACATTATCAAAGTGGAAATAGTTCTGACGTTTCTAACTCAGCAACGTTCTCAACCCCAAATATGTCGACTGCAGGTAATAAAACTGTCACCGTCACCTATGGTGGGCAATCAACAAGTTATTCAATCACAGTATCTGAAGCTGGTTCTCAAAATCCAACAATTATTGTTCCTGGTGAAGGTGGGACAGTAACTTATAGTAAGGCCACATCAATATCGGCTGGTGATAAAGTTGTATTTGTTTGTGAAACAACAAATAGTGAAATGAATGGCGTTTCATCTTATGGAACATATATTACATATACCTCTAATCCAACTGGTGTTTATTTATTGGATGTCGAAGCCGGCAGTTCAAATGGAAGCTATGCTTTCAAAAATGGTAATAACTATATTTCTTGGGCTTCCGGGAATAGCCTATCTACCTCAACCACCAAGGATTCAGGTTCTTCTTGGACTGTTTCTTTTTCTAGTGGTAATGCAATCATTAACAACGTTGGCACTAGTGCGAGACAAATCTGGTGGAATAAATCCTCACCTCGTTTTGCTGCCTATGCTGTTAATCAGGCCGGAAACTCTTACTACAATATTCAACTATATAAACAAATTAAAACCGGCGGTCAAGATGTTGAAGTTGAAGTCACAAGCATAACTGCTACATGTAATGTAAGTAGTTATCATCCTGGTGAAACACCTGTAATTGGTGATTTCACAGTCACCGCGAATTACCAAGGAGGATCTACAGTTATTACTGAAAATATTTCAGTTAATGGAACTAAACTTACTTATGCTGATGCTCCTAGCGGAGGAACAAACGCTAATAAATCACTTACAGTTAGCTTTGCTAAAACTGGATATAAATTTTTAACTGATGATGTTGATGTCGTTGTCAATAGAAATGCCCCTGGTGCAAACGCTACAGAAACATTAGATTATTCCAACTGTTTTAGTCAGATGATCGCAGCTGGCTATCAGACTGTTGTTGCGGAAGGTGAAACGGTTACAACTAATGGTGTAGACTATTTTATTTATAACGCGTATAAGCGTGAAAGTAACAGTCAGATTTCTCTTTCATATGAAACATCTAATCAATCTAGAACTACTTCTGGATATGTACAAAACATAGATCCTCTTTCTAAACCAATTAGCAAGGTGACTGTTAGTTCTTCAATAACAATGGATGTTGAGTATTCAGTTGATGGAAGTAACTTTGTTACTTCTAAAGAAAGTAATGTAGATTACCATTATTTTAAGGTCTCTAGAAAGAGCAACTTCACTACAAGCCAATATGCAAATATTACTTCAATCACAATTGAATATGACGCTCCTGAGAGTTCGATTAATAATCTCACAAACTATGTGATGTTTGAAGATACACCAGGACAATGTAATTCTAAGACTGGTATCGCCATTGAAATTTTTGATGGACTTTCTTACTCTGATAAAGGTGCATTCCTATATACCTCAGAAGACTATTGTGTCCTTCAAGCTAGAGAAAGATTTAACAATTGGTTAAAGGCTAAAGGCAAAACAGTAGTGTATGAAAACAATGACTATGTCATTAAATCAAATAGATATTTTGGAATTTTTGATATTGCTAATAAAGAAGAAATAACTACATTATCAACAGTTATTATTGTAGGCGCTATTTTAATAACTGCTGTAGGCAGTTTCATAATTATTAAGAAAAGGAAGGCTCGATAATTAATGAAAAAGAGTATTAATGTGGTGTTTATTATTGCAGGATTATTATTAACATCCTGTAAAGTAAATAGACCTAGTGCAAATTTTACCCCGATATATAAAGGAACTTGGAACCTTGTTGATGGAGTGAACACTAAATTTAATAGTGGAGATATTATCACCATTGCCGCTCCAACAAAGGGAGTGACAGCTGGCGAAATTGACTCCTCTAATAAAGCTTGTTTATTAAGTACAACCTCAACTTTTGATAGTACATTTCAATCGATTTCAGATTTGTCCACTTCAGCGTTACAACTAAAAATTGTTAAAAGTGATGCTGTTTATCGCCTAGCTAATAGCAAAGGACAATTTTTAGGTGTTGATTCAGATCGTAGTTTATCTTGGGGCAGCGAATATGATAGATGGACTATTGAGATCAATAGTAACACCAACTATAACGCTGTTATTCGTAGCACCAACACTGATTTAGGTCAACTCTGCTATAATAGCAGTTCTTCGATTAATGCCTTTAAAATGTATACAGTTTCAAGTGGAAAAAATTTAGTCTTTCCACGTATTTATAAAGGAACTTCTCCTGATCCAATTTATGTCAATAAAGTGACAGTAAACGGAAATAGTTCGATGTATATTGGAGAAGAATCTCAATTCTCATTTACTTATGAACCAAGCTCTGCTAATCAATTAAGAGCGGTGTGGTCATCTTCTAATAGAAGTGTTGCAACAGTTAGCTCTACTGGTGTTGTAACCGCTAAAGATGAAGGAAAAACTAACATCACTGTTAGCCTAACAGGAAAAGATGGTAACTTTGTTAAAGGTACCTATGAAGTATCAGTTAGAAGAATAGCGGTAAGTGGAATTCAAATTAGCGATTCTTCAAAGGAAATTAGACTAAATCGTTCATTTACTTTAGGCGCTGAAATTTCTCCATCAAACGCCTCTAATAAAAGTGTTATTTGGACTAGTAGTGACACTACAGTTGCCTCAGTCAATTCTAGTGGAGTGGTTAAAGGCCTTTCTATTGGAACTTCAACAATTACCGCTACATCATTAGATGGAGGATTTGCTGATAGCTGTGAAGTTACTGTCAGTAATACCGCTTTAGATGAATGGACTATTATGATGTATGTCTGTGGTGCGGATTTAGAAAGTGATTCCTCTCAAGGTGGACTAGCCACAAGTGATATAAGAGAAATCTTATCTGTTGCTGGTCAACCTGAAGATGTTAATATCATCCTTCAAACTGGTGGATCTAAAAAATGGAAATCAACTTATGGCATCTCTGCGAACTATTTACAAAGATGGCATGTTAGAGACAATAAATTAGTGAAAGATGCTGATTTGCCAAAGGCAAGCATGGGCGAAGCTTCAACCTTCCAAAGCTTTATGGAGTGGGGATTAAACGAATATCCAGCAGAAAAAACCGGTGTTATTTTCTGGAACCATGGAGGAGCGATGAGAGGGTGTTGTTATGATGAGTTATATAACGACAACGCTATAACTAACTATGAAACTAAAGTTGCGTTGACTAACGCCTTTAATAATGTTGGTAGAGACGAAAAATTGGAATTTGTCGGCTATGATTGTTGCTTAATGCAAGTTCAAGATATCGCTGAATTTAATTCTCAATTCTTTAACTATATGATCGCTAGTGAAGAAAGCGAATCTGGTTATGGTTGGGACTACGATACATTTGTCGACGATATTTACGCCTTAAAACCAACCGAGACTATTCTGAAGGCTGTTGTTGATGGCTTTATCGCTGATAATGGTGGAGCAAGCTCTTCTAGAAATAATCAAACCTTATCTTATTTAGATTTATCTAAGATGGCTAATTATTATCAAAAATGGGAAGCGATGGCAGCAGTGCTTAAGAATAAGATTACAAGTGCCTCATCATTTAGAAGTTTTGTGAAAACCGTTCAAACATACGCAGACACTGATTACGCTTATTTCTCCATCTTTGATGCGAAAGATTTCTTAAACAAATTATCTTCAAATTCTACATATAACCTTGGTGGAACATATGTCAGTGATGCAATTACTGCATTTAACCAATTAGTGAAATATAGTGTCGCTCAAAGAGGAGCGGGCAATTCATATGGTTTATGTATGTTCTTCTCGGTTAGCTCCCAAGCTAGTAAAAACACTTACTATACAAGCAATATGACTAACTTCACCAATTGGAGAAGTATCGTCTCATCTTATGGAGCGTAATGAAAAAGAATATTAAATTCTTATCTATAATCTCATTATTATCATTAGGACTGGTATTACCATTTTTGGGTAATACTTTTTCTTCTAAAGAAGAAGTGCCTAACGACACTCCAAAATTAATATCTGAAAAATATGAAAAAGGACCGGTATTTTATCCGGCCTCTTACAATACATCTTTTAGCGATGAGCCTCGATATAACTCCTATCAAAAATCATTAACTTATGGCTACATGAATATGGGAAATGTATCTAGTAATTATCGTGGTGATAGCGTTAAAGTAGCAGTCATCGATAGTGGTATTAAATATGACCATGAAGATTTCAAATTGAATGATGTCTCAGTTGTTAAAGGACAATCAAGATCAATTGAATACACAACAGTTGATAAAACCACTGGCTGGTATTATTTCAATTTTAGTAATAGCCCAACTCATTTAGCGGATAGTCATGGGCATGGCACGAATGTGGCCTCGGTTATCGCTAGTGTTCTTAATGGAGTGGGTGACGTAGGTATTGCCCCTAATGTAGAACTTTATATTTATAAAGTCACTAATGCGAATAACGGCTATGAATGGACCGCGATTAATAATGCCCTTCAATATTGTATTGATGAAAAGATGGATGTCATTAATATGTCATTCCAAGCCTATGTGAATACAGTAACTTATGGTTCTACTAGTCAAGCCGGAGGAGGCAACGCAGTTAAAACTGTTTTAAGAGATAAAATCAATGCCTGCCATAATGCTGGAATAACTATGGTTGCTGCAGCAGGTAATTTCAATACAACCGAAAGCTCTTATCCTGCTCAAAATAATCATGTAATTTCTGTTGGTTCTTTAGCGAGAAAAAGTAATAACACTAAAGCAGGTTTCTCCAATTATGGAGAAGGTAAAATAGATTTAGTCGCTCCTGGGTATGTTGATGTTGCTTCTAGAAGTAGTGTTAGTTCATATACAGAGACCCAAGGAACATCTTTCTCCGCACCTTTAGTCGCAGGGGCAATTGCTTTGTATAAACAAAAATTCCCTGACGCTACACCAGATGAAATTAAAGCTGCTTTATTATCATCTTGTGATGAAATTCCTGGAGAATCTTCTTGGGCAGGAGCAGGTCGACTTAATGTCGCGAATTTCTTACAAGCAGAAGTCTACAGTGAAACCGGAGTATCTTTAGATAAATCTAGTGCCTCTATTGATTTAGGAACAACAACTAAAACAGTTCAGCTTACCGCCACTGTTGAAAATGGAGAGTTCTTTCCTGATGTTTCCTGGAGCAGCAGTAACACAAGTGTTGCAACTGTTAGTTCAAGTGGCTTAGTCACTGGCAAAGCAGTAGGAAGTACGACAATTTCTACAACTACTACTCATGGATATACTGCAACTTGTACGATTACCGTTTCAGAAACTCAAATTTTACCAACCTCAATTACTTTAAATTGTTCTGATGATATTAAATTAGCGGTCGGAGATACATACCCACTCAGTTGGACTGTTAATCCAAGCAACGCAACGAATAAAAATGTTACTTTTATTAGAGATGATGATCCAGACGGATGTATTAGTATTGATTCAAATGGCGTAATAACTGCTATTAAGGAAGGGTATTCATTATTACAAATTCGGTCTGTTGCTGATAATAGTGTAATGTCAAGTGATATAGAGATTACTATCTCAAATAGCGCCTCTAGTTCAATCGCACCTAGAAATGGAACGTATTCTTTGCTAACTAATATAAGTAATCTAAAAGCAGGGCAGAGAATCATATTCTCTAGTGGTACAAGCAACGCAAAAGGAATGGTTCAAACTCAAGAAAATAACAATAGGGCAGCTGATACTATTACATTTAGTAGTAACAAAATTATTGTTGGCAATTCATCAAACTCTACCCTTGCAACATTCATTGTGGAGAGCGGAACAAAAACTGGCTCTTTTGCATTTAAAGATGATGGATCCTCGAAGGGCTATCTTTATGCTGCAAGTAGTTCTAAGAACTATTTAAGAACACAAAGTAACAAGGATGATAACAGTAGTTTTGTGATTTCTCTTTCAAATACTGGTAGTGCTACAGTAACTGCTCAGGGTACATATTCTAATAGAATTATTAGATACAACTCAGGCAGTAACATATTTTCTTGTTACGGTTCCGGACAAAGCCCTGTTTATATTTATTATCAAGATGCTCCAATTTACCCATCAACCACAGTTGTTAGTGGAAACTCTACTGCAAATACTGGAGAGACAGTTCCGTTAAGCATTTCATATCAACCTGGTACAACTACTGTTAAAGAAACAACATGGACTAGTAGCGATAACACTATTGCCACAGTCAACTCTAGTGGAGTGGTTTCTGCTTTGAAAGCAGGAACTGTTACCATTACTGCAACATCAAAGTCTGGAGAATCATCTACCATTACATCTACTCATATAATCACTATAAGTGATGTTTCTGTCTATAGCGTTACGTTAAACGAACATACATTAGCCCTTATCGAAGGTAATAATGTTGCTTTAACTGCGACAGTTTTACCTATTAACGCTACTAACAAAAATGTCACCTGGGAATCGTCAAACACTAATGTTGCTACAGTTACAAATGGAGTAGTCACAGGTGTAGGAGTTGGTGATACAACTATTACAGTTACTACAGTGGATGGAGAATTAACAGATTATTGCTTGATTACAGTTAGTGAACGACCAGCGTTAGAATCTATCGAAGTTACTGGCTATACATCAACTGTTCCATATATGGATGATTATGACGCAGGAGATTATACTTGTACGGCTCATTTTGTAAATGGGTCAACAAGTGAAGTTACTCCTGAAATTACACAAAGTGTAAATACATCCGTATTAGGCGAACAAAATCTAGTGTTTAGCTACACTGATAATGGAATTACAAAGACATACACTGGAAAAGTAAAAGTCACTAATGTTGGCGCTCAAGATAATGTTGGCGAGTCTACTGGACCACAAGAAGAAAAACAAACTGTCACTTCAACTTTTACAAATAAAGACTGGGGAACATCAGATAGTTCTTGGAACAACAATAAATCTGGTGGTGGTTATGAGAATAGTAGAGGCGTTCAAATTACAGAAGCCGCATCTGGTGCTAACGCAACAACTAACTCTTCTTTTACAAATGTTTCTAAAATAACTGTTGTCTGGTCAACAAGTAGCAATGGTGTTGGAAGTTTTGCAGTTAAAGTTGGAAATGGAACCGCTAAATCAAAAACAGTTAGTAGTAGCCAAACAAATCAAAGTCATTCATTTGCTTTTAGTTCTTTTGAAACTGGCGCTGTAAATATTGCCGTTACATGTTCTAAAAGCAGTATCTTTATCAAAAGTGTTTCTATAGAAACAACAACAGTTACCCCTGGCCAAACTTACCCGGCAACTCCAGAAGATCAAGCAATTGCGTATGCAACATATTTTAGATCAATCACTGGTCCATATTGTCAATCCACTGATGGGGGAGCAATGCAAGGTGATGTCTGGAATGATTTAAAAACTGAATATAATGCGATGGTGAACGACGCGAAAGATATGTTCTGTAGTGGGTCCTCTAATGAGACAGTTATCGACGCCAGAGCGAGATATCGTATCTTAGTAACTGCGTATTCCAATTTAGAAAACTTTATTATTAATTCTAACAAAACCCCGTTAGTGAATCGTCTATACTATCCATCTATCATAAATATTTCCAACAATTGTTGGATTATTGTTGTTATAATATTAGTGTCATTTATTTCTTTCTCAAGTTTCTTAATTTTAAGAAAAAAGAGAGATTGATGAATATATCAAATAGGAAGGTTTTTATATGAAAAAAATTATTCGACTTGTCCCTTTAGCCATTACCGCGCTTGTTTTATCTAGCTGTGGTATTTTTAGAGATACTGGTGGCAGTGGAGGAGATGATCCTAAACCTAGTGAAACTCCGGTACTTAAGAGTATTTCAGTTAATACAGAAAGTGCTAAGAAAGTTTTTACTATTAATGAAGAATTCTCTTACAGTGGTTTAGTGGTTAAGGCTAATTTACAAACATCTTACTCATCTACAGTTGAAGATGTCACTAGTGACGCTGTTGTCACTCCTGAATTAAACTGGAATAAATCAGAAGGACAAAAAACAGTTAATGTTTCTTATACTAGAGATAATGTTACAAAGAGTTCCAGTTACAAAGTAACTGTTAATGATAATCCAAGTGTTACTAAGTACACTGTTAGTTTTAACGCTAATGGTGGAACAGGTACAATGGCATCATTAGAGATTCCTGAAGGAACATTTACTTTACCAAGTTGTACTTTTGTCGCTCCAAGTGAAAAGACATTTGATGGTTGGAAAGTGAATAATACAGGTGATACTTACGACGCCGGTGATTCATATAATTTACAAAGCAATATAACTTTATATGCTCAATGGAGAGAACAAGCAGCTGCTAAATACACTGTTAGTTTTAACGCTAATGGTGGAACAGGAACTATGAACCCAGTTTCTAGAGACCCTGGAACCTACCCTCTCCCAAGTTGTACCTTTACTGCCCCTAGCGGAAAAACATTTGAAGGATGGAAAGTTAATAATAGTGGTGAAACACTTTCTACAAATTATTCCTACAATTTAAGTAGTGATATTACGTTATATGCTCAATGGAAAAATATCCCTACCCCAACTCCTGGTGATATTCCATCTGAATTTGAATTATTAAATAATTCAAGTGATTTTGAAGTTGGACGATATGTTGTATTTTCAAGTGGCAATTCTGGAACAGTTAATGTTATGAGTACAACTCAAAACACAAATAATAGACCTGCAACATCAGTATCTATTTCTGATAATAAAATTACTGACCCAGCTTCTTCTGTTGCAATCTTCCGTATTGATGAAGGAACTAAAGCTAATACCTATTCTTTCTATGACACTAACTCGAAACAATATATTTATGCGGCGAGTTCTGGCAGCAATTCTATGAAATCCGAGGATACAAAATCTGATAATAGTAGTTTTACCTATTCTTACTCAGGTGGAGAGATTACATTGACCGCTCAAGGATCTAATACGAGAAATACTATTAGATATAATCCAAATAATACTAACCCAATTTTTAGTTGCTATGGTTCAAATTCGACAACTGGAAATCTTCCATATTTATTCATTTCTAGCGGCGAAGAAATCTATCCTGAATCAATTACTGTTGCAGGAATCTCCCCAATTGGAATTGGAGAAGATGCAGATTTCACAGTTTCCTTTAATCCAACCAACACCAATAAAAAGATTGTTTCTTGGGAAAGTAGTAATTCATCAATTGCAACAGTGTCATCTACTGGAGTAGTTCACGGCGTTGCTGCTGGAGACTGTATTATCACCGCAAAAGCGTTAAAAGAAGATAATACTTACGCTACTGATTCATATAATTTACATGTTCAAGCCTATGCTGTAACTGGAGTATATTTAGATAAGGATGTTGCGTCTGTTTCTATCGGAAACACGGTTAAATTAAATGCAACTGTTGCTCCAAATAATGCAACAGATAAAGTAGTTTCGTGGTCAAGTAGTAATACAAGCAAAGCCACAGTTGATGATAACGGTGTTGTTACTGGTGTTGCGACCGGTTCTGCTACCATTACTGTTACTACTCACGATGGTGGATTTACTGATACATGCAATGTAACAGTTACCGCCGCTCCTGCAGTGAGTAAAACTCATTTTGATTATGACTATGATGATTATCAAGCCAATAACTTTTATACTGTTGATAATTGTCCTTTGACTGGATCTCCTAAATTACTCATCATTCCTATCTGGTTTAATGATTCAGATACTTTTATTAATACATCTGCCAAGGAAAACATTAGAAGTGACATTCAAAAAGCCTATCTAGGCACTAATGCTGAAACAGGTTGGAGAAGTGTTAAAACATTCTATGAAGAAGAATCAGCGGGTGAATTGACGTTAACTGGTACAGTCACTGACTGGTACAGTGTAAATAGTTCATATACAACATATGGAGCAGACCAAAGCAAGACAACGAGTCTAGTTACAACCGCAACTAATTGGTATTTCTCTAATAATTCAAGCGATTCAAAGTCTAATTATGACACAAACCACGATGGATATTTAGATGGAGTTTTACTTATTTACGCAGCTCCTGATTATAGTGCTTTAGATAATGAAAATTACGGCAACTTATGGGCGTATTGTTTCTGGCTTCAAGAAGCTAAAGGAACCGCCAGTAATCCAAAGCCAAACGTCTTCTTCTGGGCAAGTTACGATTTCATGTATGATAGTTCAACATCATCTTCGAGAACGGGTGGGAAATCTAGCTATGCTAGTGGAGATTGTTCACATTGCACTATTGATGCCCATACATTCATTCATGAAATGGGGCACGTTTTAGGGGCGGAAGATTATTACGATTATTCTCAACAATATAATCCTGCTGGTGGTTTCTCCATGCAAGATTACAATGTTGGTGGTCATGATCCTTACACTGTTATGGCGTATGGTTGGGCTGATCCATATATTCCAACAACATCAATGAGCATTACAATTAATGATTTCCAATCATCCCATGATTTGATATTGTTAGCGAATCATTCAGTTGATTCACCATTTGATGAATATTTATTGTTAGAGTTATATACTCCTACTGGTCTAAACAAAATGGATTCAGATTATAAATATGATAGATGTCCAAAAGGTCCGACAACTCCAGGTATTAGAGTATGGCATATTGACGCTAGACTTGCATATGGTTATCAATCTGGCGAAGATTGGTATGTTGATCCTGATCATATGACAACAGATCCAACTCATGGAGAAGTTATGCACGCTATGTCGAATACATATTACAATGCAAGTGATGAAGAATTAGAAGATTATTATTCACCTTTTGGTGATGGATATTATGATTATAATATTCTTCAACTTATCAGAAATAATACGACATATACCTATCAACCAACAAATAATCTTTCCGCTAGTGATTTGTTTGTTCAAGGCAACTCCTTCAGCATGAATACATATAAAAAACAATTTGTTGGTAGCACAAACATGAATAATGGAAGCGCTCTTGGATGGAGTTTCACAGTTACATCGTTAAGCTCATCTAGCGCTACTATTCAACTTACAAAAGCATAATTCACTAGACAAATATAGGCTCTCTGAAATCTAGCGGGGTTTAGCGGGGAGCCAAAATAAAATAACCCCAAA
>CAMOEI010000003.1 GCA_946612115.1 uncultured Caryophanales bacterium
TTGTAATATTGATTTGTTCTTCTTTACTGATATAGGCCACTCCATCATTTCTTTGGAAACCATAATCTCCAAAGTTGGAATGGTTTCCACCTTCAATAATGACTTCTTTATAGTTAGTAGGGAAATTAGAAATATTCTCTTTATATTTTTTCTTATCAAGCACTAAGTCTTTAGTGCCATATATTGATAAGCATTTATATGAATCATTCAATTTTTTATTAGGATAACTGGCTAAAAAGATGATTCCTTTATAGGAAGTATATTTTGTTTTTGATAAATATAATGCCGCGGTGGTGCCTCCTAAGGAGTGGCCCATCATATATAAATTATGATGTTTATTTAAACTTGCGACTTGATCCGCGGCATTCATATTTAATAATGGGAAATATAAAGGCATCTTCATAAGGTAGACATCAATTCCCATATGGGCAATGTTACTACATAAAGGAGAATAGGCGACTGGATCAACTTTCGCGCCACTATAGAAGATGATTGCTGTATCATCATTATCTTTATTATCAAAACAATACCAATCTTGATTGATATTTAGATTAATCTCATCATCACCTTTTAAATAACTTTTCGCATTTTTACTCGCGGGATAATTAAACGCAAAATAGCTAAGAACAAATAAGAAAGTTAATAGGAGTGATGAAAGTGGAATAAGAACCCCTTTCATCCATCCTTTCATCTTATGTTTCTTATTTATTAATAAGATTATTAATATTGATATTGCTACCGCTAATAGAATCGCGAATAGAGAAATAAGAATATATTTCATATTTGTATATTATAGTGATTGAATAATTATATTCAATTGTTATCTAGAATTATATTTTGCGACAAAAATAACCTTTGTAATATCATAATAGTGGAGGCAGTTACATATGAAAGTATTGATTATTAATGGTAGTCCACGTCTAAATGGTAATTCATCGAGATTAATTAATGAGATGATTAACATCTTCAATAAAGAAGGTGTGGAAGTTGATAATTATCAAATAGGCCCAAAAGCTATAAGAGGCTGTATGGCGTGTAACTATTGTTATGAACATAAGGAATGCGTCTTTAAAGATGATGTTAATGATTTAGCCAAAAGATTTGAAATCGCTGACGGCTTAGTGATTATCTCCCCTGTTTATTATGGCTCTGCGAATGGTTCTATCATTTCTTTACTAGATAGACTATTCTATAGCTCTCATTTTGATAAACGCTTTAAAGTAGGTGCTGCCTTTGCGATTGCAAGACGTGCAGGCACCACAGCGACATTTGATGAACTAAATAAATATTTCACTATTAACCAAATGCCAATCGCCTCAGGTAGATATTGGAATAATGGTTTTGGTCGAGAACAAGGTCAAATCGAAAAAGATGATGAAGGACTACAAAACGCAAGAGTAGTAGCCCGTAATATGGTTTTCTTAATGAAAGCCATTAAAGACGCAAAAGAGAAATATGGTCTACCAGAAAAAGAAGAAACGACATATACCCATTTTATTAGAAATTAGCGGATTGATATTACACTAGTATGAGCTCCTTCATTGGAGCTTTTTTTATGAACAGCACAACTGGATTACTGTACTTGGATTGTCACGTTTTTGATAGTTGGTAATACTAGCGTATTAAGTAGACAAACATATTCCCTGATACATGGGGTACCTACGATTGTTAATTTAAAATATAATTTTTAGACAATATCTGGCGAAACATGTTTTTGAATTATTGAACGTGCTGTTCATGGGATTATTTTTGGTTATTTGCTAAAATAAGAGCGACTATGAAAAACCATTATATTCCGCAACTTATTATTAATAGATTTTCTACCGCATTAAACGTCTTTAATTTAGATACTGCAGAAATAAGAGAGAAAAGACCTTCAAACAAGATTTTCTTTACAAAAGATATTTATACAGATGAAGTCGAGAATTCTTTAAACGTTCATCTAGAAAGGCCATTTAGCTCACTTTTGAAACGAAAGCTATTGAGCGATGGCGAAATTGAAATCACAAGAACTGATTTGATGCTCATTAAGAAGTATATGTTTATAGCTTCAGTCAGGTGTCAGGATCTTGAGCACTTTTGTTCTTTGCTTTGCTCACTAGAGCACAATGCGGATTTATTTATTAAAACCGTTGATTTAGAAGGCTTTAAAAGAAAGCAATTAAAACATTCCAAAGAAATGTTAGAGACAATGAGCAAGTATGATTTTTTTAACCAACAAATGCTGGCGTTGACTGAGTTCGATTATAAAAATGCTTTAACTCCTTACGAGTTATTTAATGATGAGAGACTGTCTATAGAAATGGCAGTCTGGGCATGCTCATTCTATTTTTCTTATGTAGCATTTTGGGATGCTTCCGATGATGGTGAGTTTGTTTTAAGCGATGCCGGAATCGTATCTGAATATGAAGGTTTCCATCTCATAACTGGTGGATTAGATATATCAAAAACAAGCTATCTTTTATATCAAATGGAAAATGATAAGAAGAATGGCTCTGCTTATATTAGGCCTCTACAAACATGCTCTATAATGTACGAAAATTATGATTTATTTAATATTTCTTCAAATAGGTGCATTGTTGCTATTAATCCATTCTTTAGACTCTATGATTCAAAAAGCAGAAATGGACATTTTGAAAAAGATGGTTCCTTTGTTGAAAGCATATTGAAACAACCTGAGATTTGGCCGGCAATCATTCAAAACAAGGATTTATTTGAAACCCCGTTAACCAAGTATATCGTCCATGATTTTTATCTTCCTGAAGATTTGTTTGTTTACAAGCCAAAGAAGCTAAACACTAAAGAAATGATATATGTAAACTCTCTTCTTATTAACGAATCTAAATATTGGATTGGCTTTAATGAACCCTGTAAGGTTTTCTCTTCATTTGAATATTGCCTTGAGCATGAATCACAGTATCAATCTGTGACATCAGCAAAACAGCCTTTAGAAAACATAATTACTAATTATGCTAACAATCTTATGAATAGTAAGTTTACCGCCATTATTAAGTGGTGTTTAGATAATGGCTGTAAAACAGAAAAAAATGTTTTGGTATTATTCCAAGAATTAACAGACGACATATTTAGAGACTTTAATTCAAATATTTATATTTACAATTACTATCTAAAGCATTATGACGAGGCATATAACCTTACCCAGTTAGACTTTCTGGGTGGTGGAGACAAACAAAAGAAAATGGAATATTTGGTGGCTGGCTATAATCGATTATTGGCCGAGCGTGGTGGAAAGATATAAAAGCACTTTACACTGGGATAAAATGCTGTTTGAAACAGATTCAGTTCTAGAGTTGGTAATGCGGTTCAATTTTAAATGGTGAATGGCCTCGATTAATTACGCAATAATAATGAATCCATTCTTAACTACAAGTAGATAAGAACTACTAATTATGGTATGATATTACCCAATCAGAGCATTTTACTGTATGAGTAGTCACATTGATTTTAATGAAACGGAAACAAATAGAGAAATAATGTCTATTCTTTTAAGCGATCGTACGACAAATAAAAATATAATGTGGTGTACTAGTGACTATTCAAAAAATGGAAAATCTTATCTTCCTGACAGCGAAATACTTATAGAGAATATTACCGGAAATAATCAAGATATCATCAAACCTAGAATATCTAAACTCAAGAGTGAAAAAAGGCAAAGAAGCAAAGACATGGCAGAGGTTTTCACCCCATCATGGATTTGTAACAAACAAAACAATCTTGTTGATAATAATTGGTTTGGGTATATTGGTGCTTTCAACGATGAAACTGAAAATGGGTGGATTACGAAAGATAAAGTAATTTTTCCAGAAAACAGAATGTGGAAATCATATGTTGCAGAGCAAAGGATGGAGATTACATGTGGTGAGGCTCCTTATTTGACCTCTAGATATGACACAACAACTGGTGAATATATTGAACCAAAAAACAGAATAGGTTTATTGGATAGAAAATTGAGAGTTATATCAGAAAACGCTCTTTCAGATGAAGAATGGATCGATAGCGCTTTAATAGCGTTAAAAAGTATTTACGGATACGAATTTCAAGGCGATAGTCTTCTCATTGCTAGAGAGAATCTTTATTTAACTTTTTGTGATTATTATGCTGACAAATTTGGAACAGAACCGTCATTAGACTTACTTAAAATGGTGGCAACAATTATCAGTTGGAATTTATGGCAAATGGATGGGCTTAAAATGGTAGTGCCTAATTCTTGTGGCATTAGAAAAAACATCAAAGTAACTATTTTTGGAGATGAGGAAACTTTTGAAGATTGTGAAGGATGCTTAAAAAATGATATTCACAGGCACAACGGTCTTTATTGTAAGGTAATGGATTGGGAAAAAGAAAAGCCAATCGAATTTATTAAATTGATGAAAGGCAATGTTTATGGCGGATTCTAGTTTGCTGGACAAAATTATTGTTGGGCGTGTCATTCCTCATATCTATGCCTTTTCGACCAACACTATCCCTAACTATCTTAAGGTTGGAGATACATATCGTTCTGTTGATGAAAGATTGAACGAGTGGAAAAGATATTTTAGTGACCTTACTCCTGTTTTTAGTAGAGAAGCAACTGTTAGCGATTCTGTGTATTTTAGAGACTATTCTCTTCATAAATTTTTGACTGATGAAAAAGGAAAAATACGTTTACTTCCTTCTTCTCCTGATTTTCCAACAGGAATCTATTATTCAAATGAATTTTTTAAGGATGTTATTTCTCAGGAATTAGACGAAGGCATTGAAGACATCGCTGATGATTATAATAAATCTGGCCATAAATATGATTTTTATGACATAAATAAAAGACTGCCAAAGCCATTCGTCTATGCTAGGACTGAAGATTTTAAACCTAGACCAAACCAACAAGAAACAATAGATAAATTCTTGTATGCGATAAAACATGGCAGAACTAATTTGTTAATGTATGCCGTCATGAGATTTGGTAAATCTTTCACTTCTATGTGTTGTGCCAAGGAAATGAAAGCAAAATGCGTTGTGGTGGTTACTGCAAAAGCTGATGTCGAGGATGAATGGAAGCAAACGGTTGAAACTCATAAGTCTTTTGCTGATTATAACTTCATCACATCCAAGGAATTAAGAAGAGACAATAAAATAATTAGCAAGTGCCTTGGCCTTGGTCAAAAGGCTGTAGTGTTTCTGACGTTACAAGATTTATGTGGCAAAGAAATTAAAGAAAAACACAAAGAGTTATTCGGAAAGAAAAAGTTTATAGATCTTTTAATCGTGGATGAAACTCATTTTGGTGCAAGAGCAGATGAATTTGGATTAGTCCTTAAAGAAGATGAAAGGGATATCAATGTTTCAGACTACTCAAAAGAAGAAATTACTTCAAGTGAAGCGGCTGAGATTTATAAACATTTAAATCGCAAAATAACTCTCCATCTTTCTGGCACACCATATAAATTGCTAATGGGTAGCGAATTCACTAAAGAAGACATAATATGTTTCTGTCAATTTTCAGACATAATCCAAGCACAAGAAAAATGGAATAGTGAATGGCTTCTAAAAGATATTTATGATGATAAAAAGTGCGAAGAGTTTGGAAAGAAAATTGGTGATCCTGTTAGAGAATGGGATAATCCATACTTCGGTTTTCCAAAAATGATTCGTTTCG
Organism: uncultured Caryophanales bacterium; assembly: GCA_946612115.1. Lineage (GTDB taxonomy): Bacteria > Bacillota_I > Bacilli_A > RFN20 > CAG-826 > UBA2450. Next base: position 5,654 of record CAMOEI010000003.1, read on the forward strand.
CTTTTAATCCTAATTCGAGTACCCAACAAAAATTAGCAGAACTAGAAAAACAAGGATACACATTTGCTTTTTCAAGATTGTTTAGACCGAAGTCGATTAAAAAAGTTGACAGCAACGAGCACAAACAATTTATTCACGAAAAAGAAATATTAGACTTATTTAAAGCCGTTGATGGAAGTAAAGAAGATAGTAATATTTTTCCATTTTTGAACTATGAAAAAATACAAAAGGGGAAAATGTGCAGACATATGGTTATTGTTCTTCCATATTGCGCTTCATGCGATGCTCTTGAACAATTACTGATTGACCATGGTAGCGAATTTATACACCTTAAGGATTATGAAATAATTAACATTAGTGGTGTTGATAATACCAAAAGATACAAAGTACACGAAGTGATCAACAAAATTAAAGACTGTGAATTGCAAGACAAGAAAACAATTACATTAACTGTCCAGAGAATGCTAACTGGTTCTACCGTTAGAGAATGGGACACTATGATTTATCTAAAAGATACTGCATCTCCTCAGGAATATGACCAAGCCATTTTCAGATTGCAAAATCAATATGTTACTTCAGCTTTGGATGATAAGACTAATGAGGTGATAAAAATTGATTTAAAACCTCAAACACTATTGGTTGATTTTGCTCCTAATAGAATGTTCTATATGCAAGAAAAGAAAGCACAAATTTACAATGCAAACGTTGATAAAAGTGGCAACAGTAAATTAGGAGAACGAATAAGAGAAGAACTTAGAATATCGCCTATTATTGTGCTTAATAAAGACAAAATGGATATTGTCGAAGAAACAAATATTTTAGAAGCGATTTCAAATTACAACATGGATAAGGGTATTAGCGAGGAAGTATTGGAAATACCAATTGACTTATCTGTGTTAGAAAACAAATCTCTTTTAGAAGTTTTTTCCTCTGAACAAGAGATGAATTCTAAAGCCGGAATTGAGACAAAAGCCGGAAACGGAAACGAAAGAGAACTCGACGTTAATGATGAAACTTCTGAAAGTGGTAGCAACAAAAAAACAAATAAAAAAGACAGTACAATCAATCCAGATGATGAAAAGATCGTATTGGCGAAAAAGATAAGAAATTATTATAGAAGAATACTTTTGTTTGCATTTTTGACTAAACAAAAAGTTATTTCTCTCGAAGATATTATTAAAGTTATCGATAGAGGAGAAAACGCTAGGATTTCAAACAACATCGGCTTAAGCAAAAACATATTGAAAACCCTTTTGGGTAGTTACAAAGATTTATTCGCTTTGAGCAGTCTTGATTACAAAATACAAGATATTAATTCTCTTTCTCTTAATGCCGCTTTATCTCCAGATGACAAGATCAATATAGCGATTCAAAAATTTGGAAAGTTAGGAGAAGCTACAGTAGTTACTCCTACGAAGATTTGTGATGATATTGTCGGATTATATGAAAGTAATTATCTAAAGGCATGCTTAAATAACGGTTTGAAAGTACTTGATATTGCTAGTGTATGTGGAGAATTTGCTGTATCTTTTTCAAAACGTTTGAAAAGTATTGGCTTTTCAAACAACGATATAAGCTCTTTTATCTTTTCTATTCCAAAGAGTAACGTTTGTTATGAATTAACTAGAAAAGTCTATGAAATGTTGGGTTTGAATATTGATTGCGTCGCTGAAAAGTTTAATTCATATTCATGCATACAACAGGATATTTCTCTGGATGATGTAGCGAAAAGAATAAGAGCAAATGGCAAATTTAGACATAATGATTTAAAAAAGGAGAGTGGTAGAATGATTAAATTTGGAGCTATTGTTGGCAATCCGCCATATAACGAAATTGTTGAAAAAGACGTAAAAAATTCAACTGCCTCAAAGCAATTATTCCCTGCTTTCATCGAGCTGAGCGTCAAATTACAAGCCACTTTTGTTTCTTTGATTACTCCTTCACGATGGTTTGTTGGAGGTGAACAAGCTGGTTATTTCCCAAAACTGAGATCCTTTTTTAAAGAGAATAACCATATTTCAAAATTAATTCACTACCCTAATCATACCGAAGTATTCAAGGATGTTAATATTACAGGAGGAATTAGTTACTTCTTATACGACATCAATTATGACGGCAATGCAAAAAACACGGAATTTATTATTATAAACAACAATGTATCCTCTTCTGAAATTAGGCCTTTATTCGAACCGGGAGTCGATATTGTATTTGCGAATAGTCAGCACTATGCAATTATGAAAAAGATTACTGACCATCCTGCTTTCTTGCCATTCAATAAAATAATAGGGGAATGGAATTCCTTTGGGATTGTCGGAAAAAAGACAGTGCTACTTCCTATTTCATCTGACACCTATTTCGACAACTCCATTCGTTTGCAGTGTGCTTATGAAGAGAACAGATATGTTTCAGAAGATAAAATTACAAAAAATATGGATATAGTTAAGTCTTGGAAAGTTTTCACATCCAAAGGAAATGGTGGTGCTGGAACATTATATGATGGTAAGCAAGTAAATATTATTGGGAAATCATATTTGGCCGAACCATTGAGTGCATGTACTGACTCCTTGATACCGGTTGGTAAATTTTCTACAAAGGCGGAAGCAGAATCGGTCCTAAAATATATGAAAACTAAGTTTTTGAGGTTTATGGTCGGAATATTAAAAGTTTCTCAAAATATATATCAAAATGTTTATAAACTAGTTCCAATGCAAGATTTCTCAAGTAAATCTGATATTGATTGGTCGCTTCCTGTATCAGATATTGATAAGCAGCTTTACAAAAAATACTCTTTGACTGAAGAGGAAGCACAATACATTGAAGATATTATTAAACCAATGGTGTAGGCATGGCAAATTTATTTGATATCATCAATCCTAATTTCTTTGGGGTACTAGCTGGAAGAAACAGAGTATCTAACTTTTTGTTGATTACAGAAGTATCTAGTTTTTTCGGTTCTCAAATTACTGTAGAGCGCAAAAGACTAATTGATTATATTGCTGAACAAATCAAGATAATGCATATTGAAGACGTTGGCGATGATGTGAATGAAGAATATTCATATGAGTTGTCTGGTCTCACAAATCAATATAATCAAAAGGCTACTATCTTTATCTCTTATCTAGAAAAAAGAGGATGGTTAGACAAAGACAGAAATCCTGACTTTGTAGATATTGTTTCAAGAACTGATGCTTTCTTAGAGATTTTTGATTCTTTAATGAAACTTATTCAAGAAGAAACGGATGCTAAAGAACAATCTACCTCTTTATTATCTTTATATAGAAACATAAGAACTTTTGATTATAAAAATGCAACATCTTCTGTGGAAAGCATTGAGATTGCTTCTAAAGAACTCGAAAAATCAATTCTTTCAATCAATTCCAAAATAAAGAGGTTTGTTGATAAAACCATGTCAGACTCTTCTTTGGACGAAAAAGAAATTCTTAAGAGATTGACTATTGATTATCAAAAGCTTTCTGCCTTTATTTCGTTCCATAATCTTTATACCAAGAATAATCCTAATAAATATCAAGTTGAAATAATCAATAAGATTTATAGTTTGCAAGAAGAAGACATAATGAATCAATTGATTGATGACTATTGTAAGACCAAAGGCCTTAATGTTGAGGATGAGTCAGAAAGGTTTAAAGCTAAACGATACATAGAAACTGTATTTGAAGAAGTGTTGTCTCAAATGGAGACGATTGAAAAATCACTTTCAGCTATTGCTGGTAGAAACTATTCTTATACATCCAGTTCTGTTGACAGAATTAATTTCAGACTTAATAACGAAAGAGATATCAAAGGTGATATCAATAATCTCTTGAAATCTATTAAACAGTCTTCGCTTGGAGATGAGTTTGAAATTGATTTTGATTTTTATTCGTTTGACCAGACTGATAACAAATCACTCTTTACTGCAAGGGCTTTGTCCAAGATTGCTCCTAAAGAAACACCGTTTGTCAAACACGAAGTTAATCCAGAGGCCTTAGCGAGAGCTAAAGAATTGATAAGACAAAGAGAAATGTATTCAATCCAGGCTGTTAATAAATTTGTTCTTGAACAGCTGGGTGAGAGAAATAAAATGTCTGCTAATGAGCTGTTCATAGACAATATTGAAAACTTTATTAAAATGATGCTCGTCCCTGTATATAGCACAAATAGCGGCTCCTCTTACACGGTTAATAAGTTAAAGGACAAAACATTTGATTGCTTAAGATACATTGTTGATGATTACGAAATTATTAAAAAGGAAGGAGAAACAAGATGACAAAAAGCGAAGCATTAAAACAGTTTAACGAAGAATATGGAAAATTAAAGGATTCTGAGAGAGAAATTTTTACCAAAATATCTTTAAAGCTTTTAGATGAAACATTTATTGTTCGCGAAAAAGAAAATGAACGCAAAGATTATACCAATGCAAAAGATCTTATTCCTTCCTTAAGACCTTATTTTGCGATTATGGATTTTGCTCTCAATCATGATGCTGAAAGAGGAATTATATTTATTAAAACTGAACTTGATAGCAATAGAGTCAGATTGAACAAACTTGAAACCGTTACAACATTAGTGCTTAGATCCATTGCTTACGATGAAAGCAGAAAAGCATCAATTAATTCACAAATTACAACGACAGTAAATCATATCGCTTCTGAAATCACCAAAACCGATATTTACAATTCCTTTGATGGAAGAAGCGTTGAATTTAGAAATGTGCTTAAAACATTGAGAAGATATAAACTCATTGATTTCAATGGTGATATTACTGTTGGAACAACGCCAATTATTATTTATAAGACCATTAGCTTGGTCGTTGATTCAACAAGTCTAGATGAACTTAATGAAAGATTAACTAAATACAAAGGAGTGTCAATAAATGAAGAAGATAAAGAAGCTGAGATTGATTAATTGGCATTTCTTTGAAGACCAAGAAATCAACTTCTCCGACATTAATGTCATTACTGGAGAAAATGGTACAGGCAAGTCAACCATTCTTGATGCCATCCATTATTTACAGAGTGGTGGAACATGTAAATTTAACATGGCCGCCAATACCCTTTCACACGGAAGAACTGTTGAGAACTATTTAAAGGCCAGAATCGGTGTTGAAAACAAAGAATTCTTAAGAGAACAATCTGACATAATTGGCCATATTGCTATGGAGTATTTTGACACTCTTTTAGGCAAAACATATATTCTTGGATGTGTAATCCAATTAGTTAGTAATCAATTATCATCTGTTGATTTTTATGAAATAAAAGGCGATAAATGGAACGATGCATTATTCTTTGCTGAGAATGGAAATGTTAGAAGCTTTGATAGCCTTTATCGTGAAGGACAAGCACAAAGATTAAACATCTCAAGAGTTGGTCAACCACGTTCAAGCCAAGTCGCTAGAGCCAAAGCTGTTAGAGATGCTCTTGGTGTTCCGGAGAAATATGACACCCTATTTGCTAAAGCAATGTCCTTTGAACCTCTTAATGATATCAATAGATTTGCTATCGATTTCTTGCTTCCTGAATTAGCAATTGACTTAACTACTATTAAGGGTTCTATGGATGACTATAGAGAACTTCAGGTTATTCTTCAAAACGAATTAAGGAGAAAAGAATTACTTGAACCTATATTCAATTACAAAGAACGCTATGAAACAGCTCTTAAGGAAAGAGATGCCTATGACTTGCTGTTGATTAAAGCCATAATGCAAATAGAAGATGAATCTATTAAGACGAATAGTCGCGAAATAGAAAAAGCTGAGTCTTTGATTAGATCAAATGAAACACTTATTAAAAAGCACGACAATGACAAATTGAAATATGAAATCGAAGCCAAACGTTTGGAAGATGATGAAGCTTATAACGCTTTAAAACACGCTAAGGAGCTTCAAAAAACAAATAAAGAAGAAATTGATAAGCTCCAGAAGGAAAACGACCTCTGGATGTCTTTAATCGATAAAGAATCCACTCTTGCGAATAAACTTGGTACGTCTCTTGATTTATCTAAGGTAATTGAAAGAAAAAATTATCAAGATTATCTTTCAGTTCTGTTGAAATATAAAGACAGAATTAATGACATAGATTCGAAGAACGAAGAAGAATGGAAAGCGGCTAGTATCGAATCAAAGAAGCTTGAAGATGATATACGCAAACTTGATAAAGAGATTAAGAATCTTGAAACTGGATCATATGATTATCCACCATATGTTAATGGCCTCATTGATAGTATTAAGCAGGAGATACTTAATAAAAAGGGTGTTTCTAATCCTCAGACATTACCTCTTTGCAATTTATTAGAAATTGTTGACGATGAATGGCGCTATGCCGTTGAGGGATACTTAGATAGAAGCAGATTCGATTTGTTTATTGGCAAAAGAGAATTCATTAATATTGCCAAAGAATGTTTTGATAAGAATCCTAAATTAAAAGAGTATTTTGGTGTTGGTGTTATAACATCATTCCCAACCAAACAGGAATTGAATCCAAATTCCTTAGCTAGCAAGGTCCAAGCCGTTAGGTTTGATGAAGCAAAGAAAACATATGTTGAACTTGCAGAACCTACAAATTATTTGCGCTTCTTATTGAATGATATTTTATGTGTTAATTCGACCAACGATTTTGTTGAAGGCAAACGTGCGATAACCAAAGAAGGCATATATTTTGATGGTCACACCGTAAGACACGTTAACAAGGAATCTGGCTTAAAATCATACATTGGTCAAGAATCCATCAAACTTCGTTTGGAAGATGCTAAAAAAGAAAGTAAACGATTGTCTAGTGATAAGTCTTCTTTTGATAAGACTATCTCTGCTTGTAATACTTTAAGGTTAAGAATAAAAGAATCTGCCGTTGAAAAATTACGTGAGTATGACAATTTATGGGAGCAAGAAGCCAGATTAGCCAAAAACAAGAAAGATATCGAAAAACAAATAAGCGATTTAGTAAGTGGCAACGATGATCTTTTGAATAGAAGTGAAACTATTACTAGATATAAGTCTATGGCACTCAAAGAAGGCGGCGAGTCAAGCAAATTGGTTTCTGATAACAAGAAACTATCTACCAGCATTGGCGAAAGAAACAATGCGAACAAAACCTCTCTTGAAAAAATTAAAGAGGAGGGAGAAGAGTTTGAAACCAAACTTTCAGGTTGCCTAGAAAAGAATCCTGATATTAAAGATGTGTTTGAAACGTTATCTGATAATCTCGAAGGAAAAAAACTCTATGATATGGCTTTCCAACGTTATGGGACCGCATCAGCTCAGATTAAAAACTATGAGCAAGTTATTTCGAAGGCTATGTCTGATTACTGCCATTTCTATCCTAATGAGTTAAAACCAGAAATCGATAATTATCTTGCCTTTATTAAGAGATATAACAAAATTGTTAATGACGAATTAGCAAAATTAGAGCCAGATGTTGAAAAGGCACGCGAGAGATCTGTTCAAGAACTTCGTGAGCACTTTATTTCGAAAATTAGAAACGCTATTACCAACGCGAAGATTGATATTAACGAATTAAACAGAGTTCTTAGAAAGCATCCATTTGGAACAGATAATGAAGTATTTGAATTCTATACTCAAAGAAGTAAAGATTTGTTACTTTCTGGCGTTTATCGTATTGCGATGGATACAAATCAGGACACTGTAGAAAACAATATATTAACTGAAGATTTGGATGAGACCAGTCAAGAAACAATGAAGAAGGTCTTTGAAGTTTTATCTACAAATGAAGATGATAATGACTTTAAAAAGCTAAGAAAAGAATTATTGGATTACCGTAATTATTTGAATTATGACATTAAAATCAACATCAATAATTCCGCTGATACGTTGTTTTATAGTAAGAACCAAGATTCCAAATCTGGAGGCGAAACACAAACGCCATTTTATGCTCTTATTGCTGGTGCATTCCAAAGTGTCGTTAGTCTACCAGAGAAAAATAAATTATCACCATGTTCATTGGTTGTTTTTGATGAAGCATTCAACAACATGGACGGTGAAAGAATTAAACAAATGTTGGAGTTTTACAAGGAATTAAATATTCAGCTTATTATTTCAGTTCCATCGTCTAGATTTGGGTATATTTCCCCATTTGCAGATAATATTATCTCTCTTGCAAAGGCTGACAATAATGTTGCTGTCTTTGAAACAATAGCGAAAGAGGAAAGATAATGAGTCTAGAATTTGAAATTTTAAACGTACTTATTGATTCTTACGAGAGAAGTAAGGTTTCTAAAGGACAAAATAAAGTCCATAAGGATATAAAACTCGATATTACTCACAGCGTCTTTGAAAAACACAGGAACAACGATAATGGAGAACTTGACTTAGCAATTCAGCTCATAGAAAAAAATGGATATGCCAAGGCAATTTACACAAGAAACGGTCAATTTCAGTGTTTTGCTTTAAATTTGGATGAATCATCTATTGATAGACTCTATAAACATATTAAAAGAATAAACCCAAAAAACGTGATAGAAAGATACAAAGAACTGTTTTTCGAAAAACAAAATGGTTGCCAAATAGTTCACGATTTTTCTAGTAGAATGATTGAATTATTGGATGAAAAGAAATTATCATCAGTTCACCAGTATGTTTCTTCTGAAGAAGATATAAATGACATATGCAAAGCCATTGAGTCTATGTCTCTTTTAGAAGAAGATGTCCAAGAAAGAATTTTTTGTGCAAAACTTTTTGCTGACTCAAAAAGATTCAATGATTTACGTGGCAAGATCACAAGGGTAATAAGAGATTTTTCCGAAGAGCCGTTTGATGATGAGGATGATGTTATTGCAATGATGGGTGTGTTAAAGAATACCGCTTACGCCTTTATCAAAGGCAATATAGTAATAAGATTGAATAATCAAACGATTGATTTGGGTAAATATGGAGAACCGCTTGCTTTGTCTGACTCGGCTATAGAAAAAATCGAAATAGTGGAGATCCCTTGTAATAAACTATTTACTATTGAAAACCTCACATCATTTGATGTTTTTGATGCTAAAGATTCTGTTGCTGTTTATCTTGCTGGGTACCATAACAGAACAAAAAGAAAACTGATTGAGAAAATACATGAAATTGCTCCGCAGTTGGACTACTACCATTATGGAGATATCGATGCTGGTGGCTTTTACATTTTGAATCATCTTAGGGAAAAGACGAATATTGTTTTTAAACCATATAAAATGGGAATCAATGAACTAATAAAATTTAAATCGTCATGCAAACCCTTAACCAAAAACGACATTAAGCGTCTGGAAAAAATGTCTTCCCTTAAATCATTTAGTGAATTTGCAAACATGATTGAATACATGTTAGAAAACAACATTAAACTAGAGCAAGAAGCTTTAGAATAGCATTAAAGGAAAAGCAAAAATGAGTGAGCATCTTGAGCATTTTCCTATAAACGATGGGGCATACGGATTCTATTTCCAAAAAGCATTCGAATTACTTGATAATTGTTCTTTTGAGAATCTTTCAATTATAGATTTAATTCAACTATATGTTGTCAAAAAATATGAAGATGATTATGAGCGTTTATCAGAGGTTAGGAAACAAATAATTGATAAAAACCGTAAAAAGTTTCAGAGAATTAAAACTGAATTGAATATATATTTCAAAAAACTGAATGATTCTGTTTTCGAACGCGATATATCAATTTTAAGAAAAGAAAAGCACATATTAACTCATGATTATTTAGATGCAGTTAACGAGTACTTTAAGTTTGTTTCTATTACATTCGCATCTATAAAAAACGCCTTAGACAATCATAATCTTCCACTATATCATTTGCTATATCAGCGTAATATTTGTGTGGCATTTGAACGTGGAATAAAGGAATACATTTTAAGCAACAATAATTCAATCGAATTATTTGTTTCTGAATATGATGAAAATTCTTTGCATGGTTCGAGGCATCATTATTCCTTACCCAAATTAACGGAGCAAGAAATTGATTTGCTTATTGATAATTATTTGTCCTATCAATTTGCGAATTTTAATATTATTAAATGCTTGATTTATCATAAAAATAGCAAAGACACATATTTCATTAGTCCTCTTTCAAAAACAAAACTCAAAAAGAGGTTTAAAGAAATGGAAGATGAATTGATGAATAATCATTCGGTTAAAATAAGCGATTACGAAATTAGAATTGACCCATCTCAAGATGTTCCTACAATCTATAAACAAGAAGCTGCCCATACACTTCTTTCATACAGTGGCAAATGGATTAATGAAAACACTGATTATCCAACCTTATTAAATAACCTTATTTATGTTTTTGGACTAGTTGATTTAGATTTTAGATTCGGATGTTTACCACGAAAGAATGGCGATTCCATGCTAACAGACATTTTTGAATCTAAAAACAAAGACGAATATGGGAATATGGTTTTTAGCAGTGTTGATGGAACTATTAATACATCGTTTGTTGCTTATTATCAATATCTTGAAAGAAAAGGAATCCATCTTGAGACCATTTTTGAATGGTTTTCCAAAGATTATTTAGAGAGTGAATTTAATTTGAAAGGCTTTGAGATTTCTCTGCCTGTTTCAGAAGGTAATTATTATTTGAAATGTAAAAATATTTTTAGTGAAATTGATAAATTCTTGAAGTCTTACATGGTATATCAAAAATATGGAAGAATTGAATCTGACATTTACGAAGAAGAAACGCTATGCAAATATCAATTCCTTAAATCTTTAAATGGTGACAAGTATTTTTATATCAACATAGACTCTGAAGTATCGACAATATTGTTTTATTTATTCAACAATCAATCAATGCTCCAGTACATTAGTACGGATGTAAAGGATAAAACATTTTTTAAGTTGGTTGAGTCACGACACCCAAAATATGATGATTTTCAAGAATATAACAAACATAAGTTAGATTATCTTCTAGATAAAAAAATGATATTTTTAGATGAAGTTAAGAGAATTTACTTTGTCGACAATGAAATGATCTTTTTACTCAAGGAGCTGTATTTTAATAAGTTTATTGATGCTAGACATTTGGAAAAATATACGGAAGCTATTCAAAAATTGATTCAAAACAAATATATCATTGGAGACGATTCTCTCTTCTCTAAGTATGAGGCGGATTATCTCAATTATTACTTGAACAACAGTCAATTCACTAATGCATTGGCACTAAGAAACAATTATGAACATCCTGGAAAACTAGAAAGAACAGAAAACGAAATGTACCATGATTATGTAAAGGGATTAAAAATATTTGCTTTAATAGCAATTAAAGTCAACGATGAACTTTGCATTAGATTTCCAGAAATCAAAGGTTAATCAAGAAAAAGGGTTTATTAAGAAAAATAATTAGAACCGCCACAAGACCAATTAGAGTTGGCTGCTAAATTTTTACAACAGTTAATAGGGAAAATTGAAATAATAGAAGAAAATAAATGATATAAAACTCTTAATCAAAAACTCTATATCAGGTTATTATTCATAACAATTGGTTGGATATTTTTAAATTAAAAAGTAGCATTTGCTTGAAAATATGTTTCTTCAATAGTCACACCACCTAAAAAGTTCACTCATAGCGGGAAAAACACGTGAATATCAATAGTCTCCACCCTCAATTTATAGAGCAATTCAACAATGTGTAGGCACCCTGCGCCAAGGAATATGACATATTTAAAAAACAGGAGTGGCTTAAGCCACTTTTTCTTTCCTCTTCTCCACCCACCTATAAATAGATGTTTTCTAATAGATAAGTTAGGAAGGCTAAAAGAATGATAACCGCTAACACAGTTAAATGAAACAAAGAACCAAACTTTGGTTCATTTATTTCGCTTTGAAGAAAATGAATGAATTCTTCCATCTACGATAAATTTTATTATATTTATAATCGTGATAGAATAATTAACGCTTATGGAAAAAGTTGATAAGCCAATAGTGAACGCTAGAAAGATTAACAAGATGAGATTCATCTCAGGAATCATCATTTGTTCATTAGTCATCTTAGTGACTTTTGTTTCTTTAACTCTTAATCTAGCCAATTACTATAGTGAAGATGGTTCAGGTAATGGAGTAAGTACATTAAAAATGTTTACAACCATCTCTAATATCATCGCTGCTTTTGCTGCTTCTATGTGTTTACCTTTCCAAATCGATGGATTAAGAAAAGATCGATATAGGCTTCCTAGCTGGATTGTTATTGTCATGTATGTCGGAGCGGTAGGAGTGTTCCTTACTTTCTTTGTGGCGATGACTCTTATTTCTATGTACCAAGGGTTTGTTAAAACAATGTTTTTAAAATCAAACCTTTATATGCATACGATTAGTCCAATACTAATTACATCACTATTTGTCTTAGTGGTTTCTGACACAAAGATTAAATTCTCTTATTCTTTTATCTCAGTTATACCAGTTGTCTTATATATGATTTTATATTTCATCATGGTCTTTGTTTTAAAGGTCTGGAAAGATCATTACTACACAGATGCATTTATCCCTTGGCCGGTATCTTTATTACTGATAGTCTCTATTAGTTTTGGAATATGTCAACTCTTAAGAGTGTTACATAACTTAACTAATAAATACGTTACTAGAAATATCGTTAGATATTATAAATTATCAGATGATTTTAATTTCCCTAAAGTGAGCGATGCGATCGCTTACTTAGCTAAAATTGAATCAAAATATTATCACGAAGGTGATGATGTTTATATTCCTGTTGATATCATCGCTTTACTCTCTTCTAGATATGGAGCGGATAATGTTGTTCCATTAGATATTCTTTATGATATCTATTTAGAAAATTATCTATTAAATATAGGACTTAGTTCAAGACATGAAGCGTAAATTATTTTTATTACCTCTATTATCTATTTTACTTTCTTCCTCCTTAGTGGGTTGTAGTAATAAACAAACCCCTAAAGGGATTTGTATTATGTATACCACTGATGTACATGCTGGAATAAAAGTAAAAGACAAAGTCGGTTATTCTTCTTTATATGGCTACAAAGAAAAGAAAAGTAAAACTAACTATGTCACTCTAGTGGATTCTGGAGACTATTTACAAGGAGAATTCATCGGAGCGATTTCTAAAGGTGAATATGTCATGGAAGTGATGAATAAAGTCAAATACGACATTATCACCTTAGGAAATCATGAATTCGACTATGGAATAGAAGAACTTAGTGAAAGATTAAATGAATTTAATGGAGATATCACTTCCTGTAATTTCTCTTATATTGGACATAAAGAAAATAAATTTGAAATGGTCAAACCATACGTCATTAAAGATTATGGATTTAAGAAGGTTGGTTTTATTGGAGTGACCACTCCAACAACCTTAACTACTTCAGATCCAAAAACCTTTATTGAAGATGATGAAGTTGCCTATGATTTTGGTGCTTCTTCTCCTAGTGATTTCTATTCTTTAGTGCAGTCTAATATCGATAGCTGTAAAGCCGCTGGAGCGGATTATATCATTTTACTTTCTCATTTAGGTTATTTAGATAATTATCGACCATATAGTTCTAAAGATGTTTTAGCGAACACATCTGGAGTAACTGCCTTTTTAGATGGACATTCTCATGCAGATGTAGCTTGGATTACATTAAAAAATAAAAATAATGAAGATACCTACATAGTAGGAGCAGGATATAAACTAAATGAATTTGCTTCTTTAACTATTTCTAGAAAAGGAGAATTATCTTTTGAATTTGTCAATAAATATGAAGGCAAAAATCAAAAGATTGATACCTTTATTGATGAAATAGTGGCAAAGGGAGATAAGGAAGGTAGTAAGATAGTCGCCACTACGGATGTTGATTTATCTATTTTCACTAAAGTTAATGATAAAGATATTAGAACAATTAGAGATCGAGAAATGCCAATAGGTAATCTAGTCGCTGATGGATATCGTAATATTTCTAATTCTCAAATCGCCTTCGTTAATGGAGGAGGAATTAGAACTAATCTAGATAAAGGAGAAGTGACCTATAAAGAAATCATGGATGTTCATCCTTTTGGAAATATGCTGATGAAAAAGAAAACAACAGGTCAAAAGATTCTTGATTACCTAGAGTTTGCTTCTAGAAAAACTCAAAAAGAGTTTGTTAAAGATGGTTTAGCCTTTGGAGAAAATGGAGCGTTTGCTCAAGTCAGTGGACTTAAATATACGATTGATACATCAATCCCTAGCAGTGTCAAAACCACTGAAAGTGGAGAATATATTTCTATTGATGGACCTAGAAGAGTGAAAAACGTTCAAGTCTTAGAAGGTTCTACTTATGTAGATATTGTTCCTACTAGTGAATATATCATCTCTTCTCATAACTTCCTTCTCGATAGCGGGGGAGATGGAGCGAATATGTTTATATCTGATCCAGTCATCCCTGACACTCAGATATTAGATTTTGAAATATTAATCTCTTATATCGTTAATGTCTTAAACGGACATCTAATAGACAAATATTCAAATATAGAAGGTAGAATCAATATAATTTAAGGCTCTATAAATTAACTAGAGCCTATAAATATGTAAAAAAGAGGCTTTCGTTTCTTAAAAGCCTCTTTTTATTACAATAAAACATCAGTTGTTATATATTCTTCTTATGGAATATTTCTTGATCGTTTTATCTACAGTCTTATTCGGTGGACAATTCATCGCTTTAAACGCTTATCAAGATAGCAATGGCAAATCCATTAGAAGTGTTTTGTTATTCTGTAGTGTTTACGCATTTACTGGAGCGTTTATCTTTTTAGCCTTGAACAAATTTTATATTGGGTTTTCAATATACACTTTGCTATTGAGTTTACTCGCTTCAAGTATTCAAATGATTCTTCAATTCGCGGGATTAAAGGCTCTTTCCTTAGGAAGAGTAGAAATCTATTCTTTATTTAATGTTGCTGGTGGGATGAGTGTGGCCTATATCTTTGGAATTACTTATTTCCACGAAGAAATTAAGTTTTATCACATTATTGGTTTAGTCTTAATTCTCATTTGTTTACTTATTCCAGTAATCTTTGAAAAGAAAGACAACAAGAAAGTCAGTTGGTTATTCTTTTTACTATGTGTTTTAGTCTTTTTATCTAATGGATTTTTTGGCACGGTGAATAAGATTCATATCGTTTCAAATAATGGATTGTCCATTAGAGAATACATGTTTTACATGTACGCATGGATGTTTATCTTATCTAGTGTATCGTCTATTTTCTTATATTTGTTTTCCAAGAAAAAAAAGGAAGTCTCTTTATATCGAATTAAACCTATGTTATTCGCTTTATCGTATGGTTTATTAAACGGATTTGGAATGTTTATGCAGTATATGTATGCGGATAAAGTTCCAGCATCTATATTATTCCCGTTATCAAATGCGGGTTGTATTATTTTCTCTCTTATTATCGGCTGTCTAGCTTATCGCAAAAAACCTAAGTTACAAGATATTATTCAACTAGTAATTGCCTTAGGCGGAATGAGTTTATTCTTCTTTTAAGTTGTAGTGAGTTATTTATATATTCTAGGTTTTGATATATAATAAACTTATGAATGAATCTTCAAAAATTGGTAAGTCGGCGAAAGTTATTTCGATTATTGCTTTCTCTTTAGTTATGGCAGCGTTACTCACTGCAATTATTTCTGATATTGCAATTTTCTCTAATCAAATTGGAGGATTTATCTTAGCAATAATCGCTTCTGCGGCGGTCTTTGTTCTTGGAATCATCTTTATGTTTATTTCCATTATAATGATCTTTGGAGTCATCCTAATAAAAAACGAAGGCTTTTGGCCGATGACCTGGTGTAAAAATACTTTTCACGAAATCTTAGCGGATTATACGGTCACTCCTTCTCAAATCGAGACGTTTAAAACTATTAGAATTGTTTTACTAATTATTTGTATAATCGTTTTTATCTTAGCGATTATCTCTTCTTCTCTAGCGAGAAAAGAAAGAAAACAAAATAGTGAAGTTAAACAAAAACTCACTAAGTCATTTTCTTCTATCTCTTTAGTGTTTTCTATTCTCGGATTAGTGATCGCTATTGGTGCGATCGCCTTAATGAACGCTTTATAAATTGACTAATTATCGTTAATCTTTCAAAGGCGATAAATCCTTTGATAGTGAACTCCTTATCAAATTATTAATTAGATATTAGGTTAGACATTTTGTCTAACTTTTTTCTTTATATGCGTAAATAAAAATAACTAATGGATAAATAACTTAAAGTTATTAGACTCATGAGTTATTATAAATTTAATATGACACTTCAAATTCATCTATTAGATTTTAAGGAAATTCCTTTAGATGTTCTTTTGTCTAACAAATTTCTCTCTAATATCGATAAGAGGTCTTTTGAGAAGTTCACTAATATTGATGTCAAAAAAGAAAAAATAGTCTCAACGATTTTTAAAAACAAATATGTTGGAGATTATTACCTTAATGACAGAGGTAAACCATTAAGTGAATCTAAATATTTCAACATCTCTCATTCTTATGGAGTGATCGTTTATGTTGAAGCGAATAACCATGTCGGTATTGATATTGAAAAAATTAGAGAGGTCGATGAAGATTTAATCAATTACATCTCTAGTGATGTAGAAAAGTCTTACATCAAAAACGAAAAGAATTTCTATGAAGTCTGGACTAATAAAGAAGCGTTAAGTAAATCTATTGGAAGCGGAATAAATAAGAAGATTAAAGATATTCCAGGACTCCCACTGAATTCTGTAATCAAGTATGAAGGTAAGAAGTTTGTTAACAAAACAATTTCCTATCTTGATTACATCATTACAGTCTCATTAATGGGAGAAGCACAATTCGATTTAGAAATCATCAAAGATTTAGCGAAGTCATATTCATATGAATATAAAGATCATCACTCAATTACAAAAGTAATTATTGGAAAATAAAAAAGAGGTAAGGATTATTCCTTACCTTTCATTTTCTTTTTCACTTCATACATTCTTCTATCAGCGCGTTTGAAGACATCTTCAACATTGTTATCCTTGCTTTTATCATAGATTGCAACTCCTATAGCAGCGCTACGATTTTCGGTAGAAGACATTAAATCCATGAAGGATTTTTCTAAATTCTTTACATTGCCGTAATCACTATTTTCACTTACGACAACGAATTCATCTCCTCCAATACGGAAGATATCAGAATTTAAGAATGTCGCTTTAATTTGGTTAGCAACATAGATGATGAGTTCATCACCTTTTTCATGCCCTAATGTATCATTAGTGAGTTTTAAATCATTAACATCAATCATCGTAATGGCAAATCTTGCTTTGCCTAATTTGATTTCTTCGTTAATTCTTTCTTCTAATTCAAAATACGCGCGTTTATTACTGAGTTTAGTCATCGCATCAATATCAGCGAGGGTCTTCATTTCACTGGCTCTTTTTTCCGCGCCTAACATGTTATTAATATAGTGTTTGATATCTCCTTCCATCTTCTTCATGGAATTAGAGAGATCTTCTAACTCATCTTTAGTATTAATTTTCACTTGAGCGAACTTGCTAAGTTCGGTATTGCCACCTTCCACATATTCATTAGCGACGTTAGTCAATTTTCTAAGCGGACTAGCAATTAAGAAATAAACGAGTAAGAATCCTCCAACAACTGTCACCACACTTAAAGAAATAAGGATGATAAAAAGCAATTGAGTATTTTGATTCTCTTTAGCAATAATTGCGTCCATCGATAAGTCACAAATAGCAAAAGCGACTAGTTCATCTCCATCATATATTGGTCTGCCAGTGGAGACTAAATAACCATATTCAGGCATATTGGTGATTTCTGGAGTAAAACCTTCTTCTAAGTGGTTATAAACAGTCATATCACTCTTAGTGAATTTATCAAAACTTCCTGGGCGACAACATTCATCTTCTGGAGCATCATCCACTAAATAGACTAATCTAGCGTTTTCTAAATCCGCATAGCCTAAATAGGTATATCTAACTTCGGTTTTCGCGTGGAACTTTTTAATTTGATCCATTAAAGATTCAAATTCAGGCATCTCCACAACTTCATTATATTTATCCAAATATTCATTCCACTCAGGTTCATCCCAATGAGTGTTATCGTATTTTTCTTCTTCAGGAATCGATTTATAGATTTCCTCTACCTTATTTTTGACTGCTTTAACATTGTTCAAATCTAAATAGATACCTAAGGTATCCGCAGTTTTAACTGCTTCTTCAATATAAAAGTTTCTAGTGGTTTGTCTAATGGAATTAGAAAAGAATCCAATAGCAACACCTGAAACAATTGCTACCGAAGAAAATAACACTAGTAAGGCTTTAGCCCATAATGGAAATCTGAGTTTCCTTTTCTTTTGTTTACTCATAATCTATTAAAAAAATCGGTATAGAAATACCGACAAACACAAGTACACTAAAAACCTAGTGTAGGTGCAACTGGCTGTCCCTAATAATAGTAGGACCCTCTAGCTTTGCGTCGCCGGATTACTCCGGGTTTGCCGATATATCTTATGTTTTATTTTAAACCTAAAAATATTTATATCAACCCTATGAGGGAATTATTGAATTATTTAATCAAATTAAAGATTAGGAAAATTGATAACTTTAAAATCGTTTTTCTTTAGGTCTACCACCATCATTTTATCTAATAATAGCGAATCAATTCCTAAGAGGTATTTAATCACTTCGCTAGTGGCGATATTAGCGATCACTCCAGCGGAAAGAGGGTAAACTCCTTCAACTAGAGTTTTATCACTGCTAGGTAAAGTGGAAAATAAAGATTTAAAGTCTTTAGACTTATTTGGAATACAAGTAGTGATTTGTCCTTGATAATCACTCACTCCAGCGATCACAAAAGGAATATTTAATTTCTTACAAATATCATTAACGAGAAACTTTGTCTCAAAATTATCAGTGACTTCTAAAACAATGTCATGACCTTTGATGATTTCTAAAGCATTATTTTCAGTTAATCTATCTTGAATGAAGTTAATCTTCACATCAGGATTTAAACTTTCTAGTTTTCTTTTAGAAACTTCACCTTTTGGTTTATTGATATCTTCACTTGAATAAAGGATTTGTCGAGGTAAATTTGATAAAGACACTTTATCATCATCAATAATAGTGATGTGGCCCACTCCAATGGATGTGAGATAGATCAAACTAGGAGTGCCTAATCCTCCAGAACCAATAACTAAAACATGAGAAGAAAGAAGCTTTTCTTGTCCTTCTATACCAAAATCATCTAATAAGATGTTCCTATAGTAGTGGTCCTTTTGTTTATTGTTTAACATTATCCCCCACCTCTAACATAGATTAGGTCCACTCTATCTCCGTCATGTAACAAAGTGGAATCAAAAACATCTCTTCTAAAGAAGAGTTCATTAACAGAAATAATTAACCAAGGGACTGGTTCAACATCCATATAACGAAGTAGATCACCAATTGTGAACTTTTCTGGATATTCATTTGAACTGACACAGTCAACAGTGAGTCTCATACTAATAATTTACTATACAAAGAGAAAAAGGCTGAAAAAATTTATGAAATTCTAGGTCTTTTTTGAAATAACACCTAGGATTTCCTTAAACTCTTTTTTGTAAAAGAAAATGGGTTTAAACCCATTTCTTTATGCTTTTAATTTAGCCTTCGCTTTTTCGTAATTATATTTCCTCAATGGAAGATATTTACTAACAGTGGCTAAGTAATATTTATATTCTGGATATTTAGAATTAGAAACACTCTCTCCAAAGGCTGAGCTTCCTAAAAATAGGAAGACTAAGAATAACGGACCAAACATTGTCCAGTTAAAGACGTAATAGGTATTCACTCCCGCCATAACGGTGAAGAAGAATAATGAGACCCAGAAGCCTTGTTCTCCTAAATAATTAGGATGTCTAGCTCTACCCCAAAATCCAGTCGTGTTAAATCCCTTATTATATGGGGCTTCTAATTCATCTAATTTCTTTCCTTCTTTTAGAAGAGCCTTTTTAGTTTGATGGAATTTCCATTGTTGTTCATCAGCGATAGTTTCCAAAAGTAAGAATAAAATTGCAAAACCCATCGCTACAAAATCCATCCATCCAATAGCAGCGGTGGAATCGATAATAGTGAGCATTGGTAAAGTCATCGCTAAAACTAAAGCGTTTTGATAAATAGAGATGAAAAATAAATCAAATAACGCCCAACCCGGTCGAGTGTTTAAGAATTTCTTTTGTCTTAAAACTTGCCAGCGGTAATCTTCTTCTCCAGCCCAGAATTTAATGCTATAGGCACCCTTACGAGCGAAGTTAAATGTTAATCTTATTCCCCAAAGGGTCACTAAGATAGCGATAATCACTAATCTAACTTTGAATTCACCTTTTACGGCCATAATCCAAGCGTAAGCGATTGGTAAAATGGACCATAACTTATCCATTTGGGAGTTATTTCGGGCAATTTCTCCTACAACAAAGCAATATAGAGCGGACGCTCCACAGACAATTGCTAAAATAATCAAAGTGTCGATTTGATTTTGAGATAAATGCACTCCGTTAAAGACAAAACCTAAAATAGACAAGGTAATGACCACGATAGAAGTGAGGACAATTCCAATAATGTTTTTCATAAAATTCTATTTCCTAACCAGTGGTGATATTAGAACATAGATATAAAAATAATTCAATACACGATTAACATAATAAAGGCTGGCTAGGTCAATAAAATCCTTATTTACTATTAATTTAATGTTTCCAATAATATTGAACTCACTAATATAACTAATGTTATAATAGATATACAAATATGCTTTATTGGTTAATACCTCTAATAGTTGGATTACTTTTATTGGTCTTTTTCCTATACTTTAGAGTTAAAGAGAATAGAAAAGTTGCAGTTATCCTAAAAGGATTAACTTCTTTAATGTTTATCCTTACAGGAATAGTGGCCCTATTATGTAGTAAAAGTAATGCTTACACCTATGGTGTTCTTATTATCATTGGATTATTTTTCGGTCTATTAGGAGATGTCTTCTTAGATCTCAAATTCATGAGCAGCAAATATGAATATTTATTTACCGCATTAGGGTTTGTCACATTTGGAATAGGGCATATTTTCTACTCAACTGGTCTATTAGTGTACTTCTTTGATTTTTCAAGAAACATCTTCTATTTCATCATCCCAATAATTATTGCGATAGTGTTAACTATCTTCTCATTATTAATGGAGAAATTCACTCCGATTAGATATGGAAAAATGGTTCCATTTGTTATTGGATATGGATTAATTTTATTCTTCACAGTGATGATTCATTTAAGTAGTTGTTTCCAATATAGTTGGAATCTCACTCATCTAATCATTATGTTTATCTCTTTAGTGATGTTCGCTCTTAGTGATTTGATTTTGAACAATACTTATTTTTCAAAAGGATGTAACACTCCTATATACATCATTTCCAATCACATCATTTATTATTTAGGACAATTTGGTCTCGCTGTATCTTTATTTTTCTTGATTTAACATTTATTTAAAAATGTTTATAATAATTTAGTTGGAGGTAGAACAAATGAAAAAAGCAACTAAAATTCTCTATATCGCCGGCGGAGCTGTTGGAATCGTTTGGGCAGTATGTTTCTTAATCAGCGCCATCATGATGTTTGTTGTAGGTGGAGTTGGAGTAGGACACGAAGCCGAAATTATTCAATACATCAATGAAAATTATCCAGAAATCGCTGGTAAATTCACCCCAGAAATGATTGAAGCGTTCTTCGCTGTAGCCTTTACTATTGGAGCAGTACTTATTGTCTTTACAGTTTGTGCAGTTGCAAGTGGTGTTTTATCATTCATTGGAAACAAAAAACAAAATAGAGTCTTAGCAATTCTTAATATTGTCTTTGGCGTTCTAGGTGTTACCATTGTTCCAATCGTTGCAGGAGTATTTAATCTTATTGTCTTAGGACAAGAAGATGAAAATAAACAAATAGAAGAAAAGAAGGAGGAAAAATAAACATGAGAAAAGCTTCACAAATTCTTTATTTAGTTGGTGGTATCATCGCCATCGTTTGTGCTGTCGCATTCGTCATCGTTGGTGGAGTTTACGTTGGCATCGGTGCAGCTGGTGCAGCTAACAAAGACTTAGTCATTGAGTACATCAAACAAACTCAACCAGGTATTGAAATCACCGAAGAACTCGTCATTGCTACTTGTGCAACCTTAATCGCCACTGGTGTTTGGTTCTTAATTGAAGTTCCATTTGCAGCTCTCAGTGCAGTTTTTGCATTCAAAGCTCGTAAAGAAGGAACCAAAAAGCTCGCTATTCTCAACATCGTCTTTGGTGTTCTAGGCATTACTATTGTTCCAGTCGTTGGTGCGATCTTCAACCTTATTGCTAACAGTCAAGAAGGTCAATAATGAGAAAAGCAACGAAGATCTTATATTTGGTTGGCGGTATCATCGCCATCGTTTTAGCGGCAGTTAATTTATTTTCTGGTGTTACTTCAGTGGTTCTTGGTTCCGTTGGACTATCAAATAGATGGTTAGTAGCAAAGCTACTGGGTAAACCAGAAGCCGAACTAACCAACATTATAATTGTCAGTTATTGTTCAAGAATGATCGCAAAAGGATCATGGCAGATCATTGAAATTCCACTTTGTGTTTTATCTTCTATCTTTGCGTTTAAAGCTAGAGAAGACGGAAATAAAAATAACGCAGTGCTTAACATCGTCTTTGGTGTTTTATCAGGATCGATCGCTAACGCTGTTGGAGGAATCTTCAACCTCATAATAAACAATATCGAAAATAACGATAAAGTCGTCTCAGATCAATAATAAGATTCTTAGTTAATAAATACTCATCCATTAAGGGTGAGTTTTTATTATCTTTAAAAAGTATTTAAATAAGTGCTATACTCTTACTTATCATGAAATACACAAACATTCATGGATTTAATTCATTAAACAAATACGTTAACTTTAGATTAGATAACTTCTCAAAAAAAGAGGTCAGTTTTAAGACCTTATTTGATGAGATGTTTTTTGAAGATAACAATATCTTCTATGAATCTAGTAATGGCTATAAGATTGACAAAGTCACTTATTTAGAAAGTAAAAAACATGTTGAGGCTTTATCTAGCTCTATTAGTTATCTATTAAAAGAATTCCCATATAACTCAATTATTGGAATCTATTTAGATAATGACCTTGAATGGTTAGAAACTTTCTGGGCAATTTTAAGAAGTGGGTTTAGGCCATTACTTCTTAACAAAAGACTAAGCCTAGAAGCCTTAAATAAAACTCTTAGAGATGTTAAAGCATCCGCGGTTATTTCCATTAATGAAAAGTTTGATGTTCCTACTTTTTATATCGATGCGATTAAAGTGAACACAAAGACTAAAGAGGTTGGTGAATTCGGAAGTGAAATCCTTTTCATGAGTAGTGGAACAACTTCTAACATCAAAATCTGCGCTTATGATGCGGAGAGTCTCACTAATATTATTAAGCAGTCTCATCAAATCATCTTGTCTAATCCGTTAGTGAAAAAGCATTATGATGGAGAACTAAAATTATTAACGATCTTACCTTTTTATCACATCTTTGGATTTGTGGCGATTTATACATGGTTCTGCTTTTTTGGTCGAACACTTGTGGAGATTAAATCTTTATCTCCTGATGTGATTAAATACACGATTTCTAGACATAAAGTGACACATATTTTCTCCGTTCCTTTACTTTGGCAAAAAGCCTATGACACAGCGATTAAGACCATTAAAGGAGAAGGAGAAAAAACCTATAAAAAGTTCTTAAAAGGCTTAAAAATTAAAAAATTCCTCGGCAATTCTCCATTAGGAAACTTATTTTCCAAAGTTGCCTTCAAAGAAGTTAGAGAAAAAATGTTTGGAGATTCAATTAACTTTCTTATCTCTGGAGGAGCGTTTATCTCCTCAGATGTCTTAGAGTTTTTTAATGCGATTGGTTATCACATGTCTAATGGATATGGGACTACTGAAATCGGTATTACCTCTGTGGAATTATCAAACAAATACAATCTACTAATTGGAGGGTCTATTGGCAAGCCTCTTACTGGAGTTAACTACTCTATTAATGAGAAAAGTGAATTATGTGTATCCGCAAACTCGATGAGTAAATATCTCATCGTCGATAATAAGATAATTGATGATGTGAAGGGATATAACACTCACGATTTGTTAAAGGAAGTTAATGGTCATTATTATTTCACTAGTAGAGAAGATGATTTAATCGTTTCTATCACTGGAGAAAATCTCAATCCATATCTCATCGAACAAGCTTTAAAAGTTGACAAGGTTGACAATGTCTGTTTAATAAATGGAAGAAATGGTGAATTACCAGTTGTCTTACTAGAGGTAAATAAGTACTTAACTAATGAGCAAGTCGAAGAAGTCTTGTTACAAGTAAAAGAGAAATTAGTGAAAGCAAAGTTACAATCTCAAATTGGTAAATTAGAAGTCATTAAAGGTAATTTACTTACTGGAGATGAATTTAAATTAAATAGAAAAAGAATCGAAAGCGATTATTATGGAAATCGTTTAAATATTTATCAAAAGGGACAAGAAGAAGTGTCTATTTCTGATGAAATCACTAAAGTGGTTAAAGACGCTTTTGAAAAAGCACTAAGAAAAGAGATCAAAGACCTTGAAGGAGATTTCTTCCTAGACTTAGGAGGAACTTCTTTAGAGTTCTTCTCTATTGTTTCTATTTTATTTAATGAATTTAATATCGATGTTTCTAAAGAAGGGTTAACTGTTAATTCAGTTAATATCGTCAGTGAGGTTATCAAAAAGAAATTATGATTAAATTCATGAACGCTTTTGTTAAGATCACTGGATGGCTTCCTTACGCCTTAGTTTTTAGAACTAGATATATCTATGAAGATAAAAAAGTACAGTCTAGAAAACTTAAAGGTAGCGCAATAATTATTTCTAATCACACTTCAGTGTGGGATTACGCGCAATACATTATGGCGTTCTTTTTTAGAACCTTAAGAGTTTTAGCAGCGGAAATCCTCTATACAAAACCTGTTTTACCTTTATTTTTAAAATCAATGGGAGCGGTTTATGTCAATAGAGACACAAGAGACTTCTCCTTTATTGATAAAAGCAATAAAATCTTATCTAAAGGTGGAATAATCCTTTCTTTCCCTGAAAGTCGAATTCCATTAAAAGATGAAGCAACTCCATTAGAGTTTAAACCAAGTATCGCTTATCTAGCGTTACTATCAAAAGCAAAAGTCATTCCTACTTACACAAACGGGGAATACTTTTCTTGGTCTCGCTCAGTAGTGGTTATTGGTAAACCAATCGATGTAAATGACATCATCGATGTTAATCTAAGCGAAGAAGAAAACATCAATCGCATCAATGAAGTCTTTAGAAATAGAGTGATTGAACTAAGAGGTCTATATGAAAAAGAAAAGAAGTAGAACTTTATCTTTCAAGTATCTCCTATTTGATTTAATTAGGATCTCAGCGATTCCTGGATATCTATTTTTTAGGCCAAAAAGAAGATATGTTTCTGAATCCGCTAAAAAGAAGATTAAGGGTGGAGCGTTAATCATCTCAAATCACATCACATTATTCGATCCGATGTATCTGATGTTATTAATCCCTTCTAGAAGAATTCACTTTGTTGCGATGAGTGATTTATTCGGAAGCAAATTCAGAAGATGGATGTTTAAAAACGCATTCCAATGTATTGAAATAAATCGAGAAAACTTCTCTCTTAACTCATTTAAAGAAATCGTTAGAAATTTAGATGAAGGAAAATGCGTTGGAATGTTCCCTGAAGGAAAAGTTAACGAACAAAAAGAAGGTTTCCAAGCCTTTAAATCAGGGATGGTTATGATGGCGTTAAAAAGTAAATCTCCAATCATTCCAGTCTACTTAAAAAGAAGGAAGCATTGGTATTCTAGATTAGAGGCGGTATTTGGAGAACCGGTCGATATCACTAACTACATTAAAGATGACAAAATCACTATGGCGGACATTAATTCCGCTAGTAAGTTTTTAGAAGAACAAGAAGAAAAATTGAAACTCATTGTTGAAGGAGAAAAATAAATATGAAATTTGAAAATTCACGTCAATTCTTCGCTAAATATTGCGATCCTAAAGAATTTAAACGAATTATTGAAAAGGACACAGTGGTCCAAATGTGGGAGAGCTGCCGAAGAGAATTTAAAGATCTTCCAGCAATTATTGATAATGGAGTTACCCACACTTATTCAGAATTAGATGAAGATATTTCTTATTATCGAAGTATCTATAAAAATGCCGGATTAGTTAAAGGGGCTAGAGTAGGAGTTTTTGCAAGAAATTCCTATGACCTCATTAAGGCTTATCTAGCGGGTGTGACATATGGCTTATGTGTTGCGATTCTTCCTGCTCACTTAGATGAGAAAACTCTTTTTGGTGTTTCTAAAATGTTTAATTTAAGAGGTATTTGTTACTCTAACGAATTTGAAGAAAAAGTCGCTTTCTCTAAAAAGGCTAATCCAACCTTAAAGTTCTTCAAAATCGAAGATAAAGGAACCTCTAAAGTGGAGATGGCCACTGATCTTACTAAAAACGATTCCTGTGTCATTATGTTTACGGGAGGCACAACCGGAAGAAGTAAGGGAGCCTTACTCTCTAATGGAGCGATCATGCAAGGAACAGTGAATGGTTGCTATGGCTGCTACAACATCTTTAATCAAAGATATTTGTTGATTCTACCTTTAAGCCACGTCTTTGGTTTAGTGAGAAATTTAATGACTGCTTTATATACTGGCAGTACTTTATATATCTGTAGAAATAACAAAGACATGTTTAAAGATATCGCGATATTTAAACCAACTATTTTAGTTTTAGTTCCTGCAGTTGCGGAGATGGCCTTAAACCTTTCAAGACAATTTAATAGAAACATGTTAGGTGAAGACCTTAAATATGTTATTTGTGGAGCGGCTAAAGTTGCCCCTTACTTAATTAGTGAATATAAAAAGCTAGGCATTAATTTACTTGCTGGGTACGGCTTAACCGAATCCGCGAACTTAGTAAGTGGTAATCCAGAAAGTTTAAAGAAACCTGATTCAGTTGGTTATCCTTATCCAAATCAAGAGTTCCAAATCGTTGATAATGAGCTCTGGATTAAAGGTGCGAATATGATGGATGGATATGTTGGTCTACCAGAAGAAAATGAAATCGCTTATGAAGATGGCTGGTTTAAAACTGGTGATTTAGTGAGATTTGATGAAGATGGCTTCCTATATATCACTGGTAGATGTAAAGAAATCATTGTCCTCAGTAGCGGAGAAAACGTCTCTCCTGCAGAAGTTGAAGTATTCTTCAACGCTTTACCATATGTCCAAGATAGTCAATTATTTGAAGATGTTGACGATAATGGACAACATTTCCTCGCTTTAGAAGTTGTTCCTAGAATGAGTGAACTTTCTAAAGTAGAGGCTAAAGATAAAAAGGCCTTCTTAATGGAAGAACTTAACAAAGTTAATGAATCTTTACCTCCTTTTGAAAAGGCTAGTAGAATCGTCATCCGTGAAACCGATTTTGAAAGAACTCCAGCGATGAAGATAAAGAGGTATCAAAAATGCTAAGTAGAGTAGAAGTCTTAAACGGATTAAAAGAAATCCTTATTTCCATGGATCCTTCTAAAGAAAGTGAAATGGATAAGGTTAGTGAATCCACTAGACTCGTGGAAGATTTAGGTTTAATGTCTATTTCTTTACTTTATATGGTTATTTCCATCGAAGAGAAATTCAATATCGAATTAGGTGATGTTGGAGTCAATGATTTCATCACTGTGAAAGATACGATTGATTACATTTTAAAAGTCAGTAAATAAATCTATGTATATCGCTTTAATTGTTATTGGTGCTTTCTTAGTTGGTTTTCTAATTTCTCATTTCGTAGTGATTTACGTTATTTTCACTAGGTTTTATAAAAGAATGAGTTTAAAGAAAATTGAAAAACAGTTAAGAAAAGAACAACCAAAAGAAGTGATCGACCTAGTGGAGAGTAGTAAAAAAGAACTCCTAGATAAACCTCATGAAGAAATAAATGTGACTTCATTTGATAAATTAAAACTCGTTGGTGATTATTTTAATAATCATAGTGATAAAGTAGTCATTATGTTTCACGGGTTTCATGCATCTAGCTATTATAGTTTTGCTTATCAGGCACTTAGTTTCCTTGAAAAAGGTTATAACGTTCTAATCGTAGACAATAGAGCGAGTAATCGAAGTGAAGGTAAATATTCAACGTACGGCAAATTTGAAAAAGAAGATGTCTTATCTTGGGTGAACTATTTTAAAGACGATAAAAGTATTAAAGAAATAACTTTATACGGCATCTCTATGGGCGCAAGTGCGATAATGCTCGCTAGTGAAAGATTAAGTCAGACAAAAGTTAATCTTTTGATATTAGAAAATGGATATATTTCTCACACCAAAATGGCGGAACATTTCGTTACTAGCTTACATCTTCCTGGATTCTTATTTATGGGTCCGGTAAATTTTCTTGCCACTCATTTAGCGAAAGTTAAGAAAAATGAAATTCAAACAGATGTTGTCATGAAATCTAACAAAATCCCCTCGATCTTTATCATGAATGAGAAAGATAAGGTTGTCACAAAAGAAAATTTCGTTAATAATTATGATACGTGTTCCGTAAGGAAAACCCTCATAAATATTATAGATGCACCCCACGCTTGGAGTGCCCCTTATGAAAAGGAACAATTTATAAACAAATTATTTACAGCAATAAAGGAGACAAAATAATGCAAAAATTTGTAATTCTCACAGATAACAATTCTGACTTATCTGAAAAATTCGCCAAAGAATACGACATTGAAGTCGTTTATGGCCATTACACCACACCTGATGGAAAAGAGCACAAAGCTTTACTTAGTTGGGAAAGTGATGAACAAAGAGATACTTTCTATAAAGAACTTAAGAAAAATCCAAATGGATACACCACATGTCCTCCAAATGTTGAAGAATTCTATGAAGCATTTGAAAAGCATGTCACAAAAGGAGAAGCAATTATTGCTTTAGCAATCTCCACCGCGATAAGCGGATGCTATAACTTCATGACCGGAGCAAAAGCAAAAATCTTAGAAAAATATCCAGACGCTAAAATTGAACTCGTTGATACTTTAAGATTTGGTCCATCTATCGGACTTATGTGTACTTATGCTTCTAACTTAAGAAAAGAAGGTAAATCCTTCGAAGAAGTTTATAAGTGGCTTGAAGAACATAAATACAATTTCCATCAAACTGGTTGGATGGATGATTTATCTTTTGTCGCTAAAAAAGGAAGAATCAATCACGCAGCCGCATTTTTTGGAACATTAATCGGTATTAAACCTTTAGGAGAATTTGACGCAAACGGTTTAACCACCGTTATCGGTAAATGTAAAGGTGAAAAAGAAGCTTATGAAGTTCAACTTAGATACTTAGAAGCCTGCATTGAAAACCCACATGATCAAGTAATCTTTATCGCTACCACAAATAGACACGCTCAAGCTGAAGTCTATAAGAAATTAATCGAAGAAAGAATTGCCCCTAAGGCTGTTTATATTTGTGATGTCTACACTAACTGTGGTATCAACATTGGTCCAGGCTTAATGGCAGCGTATTATTACGGAAAACCAATCTCAAAAGATTTAGAAAGCGAAAAGAAAACTCTTAACTCAATTATTGAAGAAGTTAGAAAGGGCTAAGATTATATGACTGTTATCTCAAAGAAGTGGAAATTATTCCTCTATGCTTTTGGAGCGTTTGGAGTAAACTTACTCAACCTTATGGTTGGCTCCTATTTATGTAGCGCTCTTATCGCTAGTGGATTTGGTAGTGCTGCTATTGCTAATCAAACATTTGAAGGAATCGATTTAGTCATTCCTGCTGTTTGGTCAGTTTTTGGTATAGTCGCAAAAATCTTAGATGGAGTAATCGATATCCCAATGGCTCAATTAACTGATAAGTTAAGAAGTAGATGGGGCAGAAGAAGACCAGCGATTATTATGGGCTTAATTCCGATGATAATGGCATATTGCTGTTTCTTAATCGTTCCTAATTCAGGAGTGGCTCATTCAGTAGGAAATACAATTTATTTCTTTGTGATGTTAGTCATTTTCTATTCTTCATATACCTTAACAATGGTCACTTATTACGCAACATTCACAGAGATTGTTGATAATGAAAGAGATAGAAGATTCTTAACAAACACTAAGAGTATCGCTGATATCTTCTATTTCATCCTTGGCTTTGCTTTAGTGCCAATGATGTTAAAAGGAATCAATATTAGATGGGTAGCATTAATCGTTCTTCCTTTAGTGCTTTTAATGTTAATCCCAATCTTCTTTATTAAAGAAAAATCAACTTTAGAGCAACCAGGAGAACCTAAAGAAGAAAAAGTTAATCTTTTCCAATCTCTTGGTTACACTCTTAAAAACAAAGACTTTGTCATTTGGATGATCGTCTATTCCTTTATGACCATTGGATTACAGTTATTCCTTTCAGGAATTAATGAATATTTCTCAGTGTCAGGAATGAGTATGATTTATGTGATGATGGCAAGTTTTGGGCCAGTGCCTTTAACATTTATGTTATATAACTGGTTAATCGACAAAAAAGGCTTTAAATTTGCTTATCAATTTACCTTGCTGGTTTTTGCTTTAGCAATGCTAGCAATGTTTGGAATATCCTATTTTGAAGGAACTACAAAACTAATTCTCTCAATTGTTGGAGGAGTTATTTCTTCTTTCTCAATTGGCGCGATGTTTGCGGTTGCTTATTCTATCCCATCTCAACTCGCTTCAGATGATGAAAAGAAAACAGGAATCTCTCATGGAGCGATGTATTTCGCTGTTCAAGGATTATTCTCTGGAGTTGCAGCAGGTATTGCAGGATATGGCATTTTAACAGCCTTAAAGGTTAGTGGTTTATTCGGCAAACCAGGAACTTACTATATGACGGTTATTTCCGCGGTTGCGGTTTTAATCGCATTTGTTTTAGCCTTCTTCTTACCAAAATCAATTGCTTTACTTGGTAAAAAAGGCGCAAAGGAAAGCGGCAATCCTGAAGATGTCATCGTAGATGATACTTTAGAAGCCGAAGCAATTAATGAGAAAAACAATTAACGGTACTATCTTTCAAGGGATGATGACTAACGCCCTTCATAATCTTTATAATGCTGAAAAAGAAATCAACAGCATGAATGTTTTCCCTGTCGCTGATGGAGATACTGGCTCAAATATGAGACTGACACTAGAAAATGGTATTAAACACGCGAAGAAAACAGAACATTTAGGAGATTATTTAAAAGGTTTATCTAGTGGAATGCTATTAGGGGCTAGAGGAAATTCTGGAGTCATCCTTTCTCAATTATTCAAAGGGATGTATAAAGAATTACATCGCTGCTCAATTGTTAATCCTCGTGAATTTAAAGATTCCTTTATTAGAGCGTATAAAGAAGCTTATCAAGCGGTTATTAATCCTGTAGAAGGAACAATTTTAACTGTTAGTAGAGTGGCAGCAGAAAAAGTAAGAGAAAAACTTAATACCTCTAACGGAGTGGAAGGTGTTTTTAATCTCTATTTATTAGAGATGGAGAAAGCTTTATTAGACACTCCTAAACAACTAAAAGTACTTAAAGAGGCCAATGTCCTCGATAGTGGGGCTAAAGGCTATATTGTCATCGTTGAAGGAATGTATAAGTATCTCCTCGGTGAAATTATTGAAGCTGGAGAAGAATATGTTGATCAAATTCAAGAGACTACTCCAATTCTCTTTGATGAAAATTCATCATTTATCGATGGGTATTGCACTGAATTCTTACTTCAACTATTAAATGATAAAAATTATCAAGAGTCATTTAATCTCGATAACTTTATCGAATATCTTAAAACTCTAGGAAACTCTCTAGTGGTTCTTCAAGAAGAAAGTATCGTTAAAGTTCATATTCACACCTTGACTCCTGAAAAGGTCATTAATGAAGCTAGAAAATATGGAGAATTCATTTCCTTTAAGATGGAGAATATGCAAATCCAACATAATGAATATTCTTTGCTCCACGAACAAGAAGATATGGAACATAAAGATGTTATTTTCATCTCCGTATTAGAAGGAGAAGGAATTAAAAACTTCTTTAAAGAATTAGGGGTTCATCATTTTGTCAGTGGTGGTCAATCAAATAATCCTTCCGCGCAAGATTTCATCAATGCGATTAATAACGCAAATGCGGATCACATAGTGATTTTCCCTAATAACCCAAATATTATTGAAACCGCGAATCAAGCTAAACAAATCTCTCCTAAAAAAGATATTGTTGAAATCATTCCAACTAAATCGATCATCGAAGGATATACCTCAATTGCGATGGATGTCCCTGATGAAGAATTCTCTAATCGAATTATCTCGATGAAAGATGGAATTAATGATGTTTATTCAATTACCATCTCTAGAGCGGTTAAAGCTTATAAGAGTGAAAGTGTCTCTTGTGAAGTTGGAGATGAAGTTATCTGCGTTAACGATAAAGTCGATAGCGCCTCTAATAATGCGATTAAGGGGTTAGAAGAAGCATTAAATAAGCTTGGTGATGTCGATAATAGAAACGCGGCGATTATCTTCTTAAACGAAGAGTTTGATAATTTAGAAGCCAATTTAGAAAGTTTCTTTAGTAAAGCTTATCCAAATCTAGAAGTTAACTTCATTCATAGCACAGGCATGCTATATGAAGCGATTATAGGAATCATTTAATGGAATTACTTTGGCTTTGGATTGTTTTAGGTGTCATTGGAGCAATATTGCTCTTTTTCATCTTCCCAACAATGCTGATCTCTAATGTTATATTCACAGTCTTATTTATTAGAAATAAAAAAGATAAATGGACAAGAACTGTCTCTTGGGACAATGAAGAACAAAGACAGATGTTTAAAATCGGAGAAGAGTGGGGAGAAAAATATAAAGAATATCTCACCCAAGTAAGTATTACTTCTTGTAAATTTAAACTCGTTGGAGATTATTTTGATTTTGGAAATAAAAAAGCAGTGATTGTCATTCCTGGAAGAATGGAAGCAGGTACTTATTCATATTATTTTTCTGAACCCTACCGAATAGCGGGATATAACGTTTTAGCAATCGATAACCGATCGCATGGATTAAGTGAAGGTAGATATAACACGATTGGTTTAAAAGAATATGTAGATATTCTTAATTGGGCTAAATTCCTTCACGAAGAAAAAGGAATTGAAGAAATTGTCCTCCACGGGATTTGTATTGGTTCTGCGACCGCCTTATACGCCTTAACTAGTAAAGATTGCCCAAGTTATTTAAAAGCGATGACCGCGGACGGGATGTATGTCAATTTCCATGAATCACTTAAAAATCATTTAATCGAAAAGAAAAAGCCCGTCTTTCCATTTACTCAAGAAATCATGATGATGATGTTTTTAGTTGCGGGTAGAAGTGCGAAAGTCCATGGGCCAATTAATGAAATTAAAAAGCTTAATAAGCCAATTTTATTTATTTATAGTAAGGAAGATATCTATTCAGTTCCTGAATTAGGACAAAAGCTTTATGATACTTGTCCTTCACCTAAACGTATCGCTTGGTTTCCACATGGAGAACACTCTCACGTTAGAATCAATCAAACTGAAGGATATGATGAAGCCGTCATTAACTTCCTTAAGGATTACGTAAATGAATAAAGTTGCCTTTTTAACAATGGATGTCGAATCATATTACGATGCGACTTGTCTAATAAGTAAAAACGTTACCCCTAATAGAAAATATTCTTGTGCCTCACAAGTTAAAAGATATCTCGATTATTTAGACAACAAAAATATCAAAGCGACTTTCTTTGTGGTTGTCTCTTTTCTTCCTGAAGTAAAAGAATATCTCTTAGAAGCAGTTAAAAGAGGTCACGAGATTGGCCTACACGCTTTAACGCATAAAGTAATCAAAAACCAAAACATTAAAGAATTTGATTTTGATATTAAGAAATCGATTCAAATTATTAAAGACGAATTAGGTGTCACTCCAATTAGTTACCGCGCACCTTGTTTTGAAATTGATGAACAACATCTAAAAGTCATTCACGAAAACGGATTAGTGTTTGATTCAAGTTTAAGAAGTTCTCCAGAAGGTTACGAAAAACTAAATGACATCGTTTATAAAAAAGATAGTTATTACGAGTTCATCGTTAAAACTAAAAAAGTCTTAGGAAAGACCATTAACTTTCATGGTGGGGGCTATGCGAGAACTCTTCCAATCTTGCCATTAATCAAAAAACAAATCAGAAATAGTGATGCCTATATTTTCTATTTCCACCCTTTTGAAATTTATGAAGGAAAATTAATCGATCAAGAAGGTTTATCTCAGTTAGAAAAAAGCTATCTTAATCGCGGAAGAAAAAATTATTTCAATAAGATTAAAAAGATTATCGAATTATTAGTCTTAGAAGGATACGAATTCAAAACATTTAAAGAATTCGCAAAATAAAAAAATCGCAGTTTTGATGTAAAAACTTGCTCAAAATAGTTATATTTAATAAAAAAATAAGGAACTGGTTATTCTTCGAGTTCCTTATTTTCTTCTTTATTTTGTTCTTCAAGTTTCTTATCTAATTCTTCAATTTTCTTTAATTTTTCAGCGTCCGCTTTATGGCTGACTTCATTATAGAAATTAACAATGATTGAGGTAATTAAAGCGACAACGATAATGCCGTATATTCCAAGCAAGACAGTTAACATTCTTCCAACAAACGAGATTGATGTATAATCACCAAATCCAATCGTAGTGACTACGGAGAAGCAGTACCATAAAGCATCACCAAAGCTAGATAATGATGGCTCAATAACTGTTAAAACAATCGCGATCGCAAACATCAAGACCACTAAACCAACAAGAATCTCAGTGGCGAATGTCTTTTTAATGATTGAAGCGAAAACTTTAAATCTAAATCTAGAGAAGATAAAAGCGATAACGTCTTTAAAGGCCACAACGATTAATAATAATGAGAAGAATAAAATGATAATGCTATCTAGAGGAGCCGTATCTGACGCTGCTAAAAACACTCGAGGGTCAATAAATAATAACGCGTACACGAATGCGAAAAAAATAATTAATGTATTAAGAACAATAGATTGAGCTTTATGGTTTTTAATCAATTTAACAATTCGGTTAATAATGACACTTACACAGAAGAGAAGCAAAGGAACTGTGAGGAAATAAATACTGTTTCTTCCAAAAGGGACTAAAATCGCTAATACGAGATATATACTACCGATTGCGATATTTTTCACTCTTTCTAGTTTTGTTTCTTCTTTAAATAATAAAACTACTCTATTTCCAGAAGCCATAACTAGAGCCCCTGCTAAAGTTAAAATAGAAAGAGTGGTGTTTTTTACAGAAAAAGAAGCTGCTAACGCTGCGAGAAATAATCCAATCGTATTGACGATACTTCCAATAACAATGATTAATCCTTCTTTAGGCTTTTTGTTTTCTTGTTTCATCCTTAATATCTTAATAAAAAATTTGTTTTTAGAATATAACAAAGATTAAATAATTTCGAAAATAATAAGTTTTGCTTGATACAATCTAATTTTTTCGTATTATAAGTGTAAGATTATTTCGTTAGATATAATCTCCTTCCTGACTAACCTTTGGTACATCTCTCACCAAAGGTTAGTTATTTTTTTTACTATTTACATTTCAAATATTCTTACTAAAATAAAAAACTATGAAGAAGTTATTTGTTTTATCAGTTTTAGGAATCTTAGCGTTGACTAGCTGTGAGAAAACCGCGAGTAATTTTGAAGGTCTACAGAGTAGTAGCAACAACAATAAGATTGCTCAACTAAAAAGAAATGAATATCTCACATATGATGTGCCTGTGTTAACTTACGCTTTTTATAAAAGCGATCAAGAGATTACTTACACTGGTGAATTTAAAGATAGTGAAGAATTAAATCTTAGCTATTTCACATTCTCAGGTTCATTAAAAGGATTATCTTCTTCTAAAGTTACTTATATTGATGAACATTCCTTAACTTTATCAGTGGAAGGTACTATCACTGATAAGAACGCAATAGAGGGATATATTATTGTTTCCATAAAAGCATTTAAGAAAGTTCCAGATAAATATAAAAACATCACTTCTTATCTTTGCAAAGTAAAAATAGGAGATACAAGTGAAGAAGTTGACCGTTATTAACGGTCTTTCTTTTTGTTATAATTGAAATATCTGTTTAACAAATAATGTAATCTAGCCATGTACTTGGTTAGATTTTCTTTTTATCTAACAAGTATAATCAATATATGCCGTTATCCTGCTTAATTGTAATACAGCTTTGACTGTCAAACTCCATACTCAGGCATACGGCTTTTCTTTTAATCGCTAATAGGTTGATTAACGCTTTGACGTTCCATTAACAGATGATTCGAAAAGATAAGCTGATATGGTTAATACGGCAAGAAAGGAAGGTCTTATGGACTTTTATGTTGGGATCGATGTTAGTAAGTTTAAACACACAGTTGCTATCATTGATCAAAATGGAGAAATTAGAAAGAAAAGCTTCGATATTTCTAATTCTCGAGAAGGGTTTGACTCACTATTAAATGAATTAGGTTTGCTTGGAGAAAAAGAGCAAATAAAAATAGGGATGGAAGCCACTGGACATTATATGAATTGTCTAGTGAGATGCTTAATCTCTAATGGATACCAATTCCAGATTTATAATCCAAGTCTGATTTCTAAGTTTCGCGACGCTGAATCAGTTAACTTGGCCAAAACGGATAATCTAGATGCGATGTTAATTGCTAAATATGTCGCAACTCATCCATTTACTTCATCCCCACAATTATCTTACCTTATTGGAGAGATTCGTAAAATCTCAAGAGCAAAATATTTTCTTTTTGGAGATAAGACTGCTTGTTATAACCATCTCTTAAGATATTCAGATGAAGTGTTTCCAGAATTTGCCTCTTTCTTTAAGAAAAACGAAGATGGAACGAGAAAAAACATGGGTAGAAATCTATTCGAATCACCCACAATAAGATGGTTATTAAGCGAATATACATCTCCTCAAAAGATGGCAAGGATGAGAAGTGAAACTGGTGAAACATTAAGAAGAATGTCAAAAGGTTCGATTAGTTTTAATAGATTTAATCAGCTAAGAGAACTCGCTAAAAATTCGATTGGCTATTCTACAGAAGTTGATGAACAAATTATTAGAAATCTTGTTACTCAAGTTAGAATTATCGATGAAGAAATAGAGATGCTTAATGAATTACTAGAACCACTCATGGAAGAACTTAATTCACCAATTTTAACAATTCCTGGAATAGGTATTAATCTCGCCGCGATGATTATAGGTGAAATAAGTGATATTCATCGTTTTTCTAATCCAGAAAAACTAATAAAGTTTGCTGGTCTAGACGTTAAGGTTTATCAATCAGGCACTATTAATCATAAGGGTCATATAAGAAAAAGAGGATCTCCTATTTTGAGATACGCTCTTGCATTAAGTGTTCAAAAATTAAGAATTCATTCGCCTGTTTTTTCAGAATATTATTATTCAAAATTAAGACAAGGTAAGGCAACAAACGTCGCGATAATTGCCACAACTAGAAAACTGATTCGAGTCATTTGGAAGATGATGACAACAAATCAAGCTTTCAATAATTTAAAAAGAGATTAATTGAAGCCAAAATCTCTAATTCAAAAAAAGCAAAGCTTTTGCTTCTTTTTGTCGTATCTTTTTATAAAAATTTATAAGATAATAGTTGTATGATTATTGGAATTTGCCCAATTTGTAAATTAGCGGTAGCGACTTCTAAAAGCGCTTTTATCGTAAAAGAAAGTAATAAAACTGTTGTTTATCATAAGAAATGTTATAAGCAAAAACACAAAGATAATGTGTAATATATTTGACATTAACTTGTTTTAATTTATAATTAAGATATGACAAACATATCTAATTTTGGCAAAGCGATTAAATCAAAAAGATTATCCTTGAATATGAGGATGGATGATTTAGCAAATAAGGCTAATATCACTAGATCCACTTTATATTCGATTGAGCATGGTTCGACAAAATGCTCTTTTAAATCGATAATCAATGTAATTAATGCATTAAGTTTATCTTTAGATATCACTGATTATAATAAAATCCGTAATAGAAGAAGTAGGGCAACAAGAACCAACAAATCCATAGATAAAAAAGTGAATAGATTCATCATATTTTGTGTTGAACAATATGCTTCAAGTATCAATAAAAATGGCAAGGAGACATACGACTTGTTAAACAAAAATGGAATTATCAGCGAGCTTAGAAATGACTATGAGGATTTACATGGAATGTCGCCAATCTATTTAAATGACTATATAACTGGATTGTTAAAGGAATAAAATATGATTTTATATCACGGATCAAACGTCGAGGTTAGTAAGCCAATAATTATAACCACTTTGCGAGGCAGAGATTTTGGTAATGCTTTTTATTTAACTCCAATAAAAGAACAAGCTGAAAGAATGGCGATTAGAAAATTTAAGCAAGAAAAACAAGGAACACCAACTGTCAGTGTCTTTGAATGGGACGAAAACAAAATAGATTATAAATACAAAGTTTTTAATAATCCTGATTTAGAATGGTTGGAGTTAATTATTAAATGTCGAAGTTTACCAAATTACAAGCACGAGTACGAAATCGTAGAAGGAAAAATTGCCGACGATTCAGTTGGTGAAACTGTCCAATTTGTTTTAGAAGGAATTATAAGCAAAGAAGACGCGATAGAAAGACTAAAATTTCAAAAAATTAATTCCCAAATTGCGTTCTGTAATGACAATTCATTAAATTCTTTAACTTTTATTAAAAGCTATGAGGTCAAGCAATGAACCACTTAAGCGCTAAAACTATTTTAATTACAAAGGTAACTGAATTAATCGCTAATGAATATAAATTAACTATTGATGAGGCAAGAGATACTTTATATAGTTCTGGTTTTGTTGATGTGATAGAAGATGATGAGTCCGGATTATATGGCCAATCTCCTTTGTATGCTTTTTCAATTTTTAAAAATAGTTACTATAAAGATCCAGGGAAGAGATGATTTTATTTCATTTCTTCATGCAAATACATATAATGTATGTCGTTAGGAGGAAATTAACATGACATTCCCAAAAGCATATTCAGGTGTAAGAAAAATCTTTGTCTCTGAATTATTACAAATCCTCGGTGGATTTTTAGCAGCTCTTACTGCAATCTTTGCTGTAACTGGATTCACTCCATTAGTGGCTGCTGGAGGTGCAATTGGTATTGCTGCGTTAGTTCTTGAAGTTGTCGCCTTCATTTTACAAATGGTTGGTTTAGCTCAAGGCGGAAAAGACGCTGATCAATTCATGATCGCTTTCTGGATTATTGTTATTTCAATCGTTTTAAATATCTTAATCCCAATTTTAAATCAGTACGTTCCAAATTTAGGCGTTGTTATTTCTGTATTAGAGGCTGTTGCTGGCGCCGCTAGTGTATTTGCAATTCTTTACACCATCTTTGGTGTTGTAAACTTAGCCAATAAATTAGGTGATAATGATATGGCTTATAACGGAAGAAGATTAGCCTGGTTAGTCGTTATTCTTTACGCGACAGGTGTTGTTATCAAACTCATTCCATCATTTATTCCAGATCCAACAAAAGTTGTGACCACTGTTATTGGAGTAATTGCTATTGTTGCAGCAGTTATCGAAGTTATTTGTTATGTTTTAACTCTCATCTATCTCGGTAGAGCGGTTAAAATGCTTAAAAAATAAGTTTAATTATTGATGTCAATAAAACGCCCTTGTTATGCTTGGGCGTTTTTATTTATACTATAAAAAAGATTATGGATTTTTTCTTATCATCAGATTGGTTAAATAGACAGGGGCCATACGGTTTTAAACTTGATCATTTATTATCAGTTTTTATTTTGATGGGTTTAGGTATTTTACTCGCTATTTTCTTGAGAAAAAAGAACCAAAAAGTTGTTCATATTACTTTAATTGTTTTATGGGCTATTGCGACACTTCTAGAGATGGGATATTTAATCACGAG
Organism: uncultured Caryophanales bacterium; assembly: GCA_946612115.1. Classification (GTDB taxonomy): domain Bacteria; phylum Bacillota_I; class Bacilli_A; order RFN20; family CAG-826; genus UBA2450. The sequence continues at coordinate 45,691 of CAMOEI010000003.1, forward strand.
ATGGGTGATATGCATTATCGATCCAGTTAATAATCCTTTCTTAATCGATTACATGCTTCCGCTTCATAGCTGTTTCATGTTTATGTTTGTTTGTCCTTTTGCCTTATTTAGCAAAAATAAATATCTCAAAACTGCCTCTAGTAACTTTCTAGTGGTAGTCAATATGATTATGGGCTTTATCACCTTATTTGTTGGTTGCCCCGCGAAAGGCTATAGCGCTTTATCATTTGCAGGATCAATTTCCATTATCTATCACACTTTAATTGTTATCGTTCCTTTAATCATGTTAGTAACTAAGTATTACGATATTCAAAAAGGTGATATTAAATTTGGTTTAATCTTGTTTGGTGTTTTAGCTTTCTTTATTTGGATATTTGATGCGATCACTAAATGTGATTATTTCTATATCTATGATGGACACGCTTTTGGAATCTTATATGAGATAAGTGAAAATGTTCCACATATTGTCTGGACTTTACTGATAGTAACTTGCTATGTCTTAACTGCCTTAATCATTCACTATTCAATCATTTACATCAAATATTTAATAAATAAGAAAAAGGAACAATAATGACTTTTCAAATACTAATACAAATCTTCTTTTTAGGAATTGGTTTATCAATGGACGCTTTTAGTGTTGCTCTTGTAGATGGTCTCACCATCAAAGGAATCACTAAAGGAAAGATGTTTTTCATCGCTATTTTATTTGGTTTTATGCAAGCTCTCATGCCTTTAATTGGTTTCTGGCTAGTAGAACTAATTGAAGTAGTTGCAGGAGTTGAAGCCGGAGCAAAAGCTGGACATATCGCTACTTTAGTCGTTGTCTGGTTAGCGTTCGCCCTTTTATTATTCGTTGGAGGAAAAATGTTATTTGAATCCATTAAAGGATTAACTAATCCTCCAGAAGAAAAGATTGAAAAAGAGTTTTCATATAAAAATATATTTCTATATTCAGTGTTAACTGCGATTGACGCCTTAGCGGCAGGAGTGGCGTTACACACTGGATTATCAAATAACTACACAGTCTTTCTACATGTCTCAATAATTCTAGTAATTACCTTCATCCTTTCTCTTATTGGTCTATTACTAGCGAAACAAATCATCAAGTTCCTAAAAGGAAAATATGAAATCGCTGGAATTATCGGAGGAAGCATCTTAATCTTGCTCGCTATTTGGGTAGTCTTAAGTCACTACTTAGGAATATAACACTTTTGTAGGTTATAGATTAGCAGTTCCTGATCTTTTTTAGTCGATTCAAAGTTGGAGATTTCAAAAAAATTAAAAAGAAAAATGATAAATTTTTTTGAAAAATTAATAAACTTTGTTTATTAGAAAAAAAGTTGAAAAAAATTTTTAAAAATTTCTGAAAATCGCCCTAAGGAAATCTTTTTAAAGATTTCCAATAATATATAGGAGGACTTGAAGAAATGAAGTCAAAAAATGTTAATGATCGTAACCTCAAAGAAAACATCGAATTGCAGGTTAACATTGAAAAAGCGATCTATTCAAAACAAATTAAAGAAAGTGAACTAGATGAATTATCTACTTCACCAAAGAGTAATTATTTAAGGGGGCTTTATTATTACATTGTTAAAGAAGATAAGGTTCTTGGAGAGAAATACTTCGCACGCGTTAAAGAAGAAGGTAATGATGATTTATTACTAAAGCTTTATCGTACCTATTTAGATTTTGGTGATGATTACATTCCTCTTGCAGATTCATGTTTATCTATCTTAGTAAATAGAGGAAACGAACTTGCGATTGAATTAGCAAAAGCTGAGTAGTGGTTTTTGAGATAAAAACTATGTTTATAGACCAATTTACCTCAATAATGAGGAATTGAGTGTTTTAATATGAAAATCGCCTAAAAAGGCGGTTTTTGTTTGTTTATCAATTATTCAAATAATGTAACACTGTCTAAGAAAAACTATATTCTTTAAGAATATAAAAATTTTCTTTCTCTTTTCATTAAAACGAAGGCCATTTTTCTCCCTATTAATAAATGAGGGCAGTGATATTTATTGCCTACTTATTCCTGGCTAATCCTTGTGATTCGCCATTAGTTCTTTCCATGGTTTCTTATCTTGGCGGTCACTACCGTGATAGCCAGGGGTGGAAAGGAGATTGCCTATGGACATATCTTTGATTGTTCTCGTCATAATCCTAGCGATTATCCTCGAAATAAAAAAAGACCACCACTAAGGTGATCAAACCACACTTATAGTAAACCATGGTGGTCCATATTTGTCAACTGCCCTCAAAACCTTTCACGCAAAAGAAAAGACCTACCGAAGTAGATCTAATCTTATTAACTTTGATAGATGGGTATTATTCTAATCCCATGACCATTCCGATATAGTTAACGGATTTTCCTGGTTTTAAATACATTCCCATATAATCGCCACTAGCGATAGATTTTCTAACATTAATGGCTCTTTCAGCAATCTTGGATTGTAATGTTGCAACACCTTGTTCTGCAGCACCCCATGCTTGAGCGTATTGATTGTCAACAATGGTTTGACCATCCGGAGTTTGAACATAAGCTTCAGCTTGTTCTTTGGTCATTCCTTGATTTTCCATTAAATTTTCAACAACACCTTCAACAACTTTTTGTCTAATAATGCTTTGAACAAGTGGAGTAAAGACTGTTGAAATATATTTTGGACTATTTGGATCTAAGTTAACTGCATTGCTTGTTGAATATGATTCAAGCATGGTCATTTGACCTAATTGTTCCGCCATAATGTTTTTAAATCCATCTAGCACTTGGTCTAATGCATCGCATGTTGCGCTGAATTCTTGATCTTCCATTAAAGCCGCCATATTAGCAACAATTGCGCCATCGCTTAAATCTTCCTTTGTGACTAATCCAGCACCATATTGTGTTTCAACAATAACACCCATATTTTGATCGACTAATCCTTGTTTAAATTGAGCAAGGATATTTGTAGGATCATCTAATTTGCTCATGCCTAATGAATAAGCAGTAGGACCATTATTAATTGTGAAACGTCCACCTAAAGCTCTCTTATCATTGTCTTTGAATGCATCAGCACAAATATCTAAGGCAATAAGATTGACATAAGACATTTCTTTGCTGTCTTTGCTTACATATGTCTTTCCTTCAGACTCTTTAGCGTTTCTTCCAATCCAACCTAAGTAGCCTGGATCTTGTTCAGATGTTTTATAGGCATCTTTAGAACCAAGTTTGATGAATGTTTGGACATAAGAGCTTGCGTTATGATCACTAAACCATGGTTCAGTACCTGTAACTTTATTCTCGAAGTAGACGTTTTGACAATCAACTTCTGGTTTATAGTGAACACTTGTTTCATTATCACTATTGGCACCAGGTTCGTCCATTAAGAAGATTCCACCACCAGCGCCAGTCATGAATGAATTTTTAATTAAGTTGTGTTTTGAACCATAAATATAAACTAAGGAGTTATATGAATCGAAGTTCTTGCATCTGTCAACAGTCATACGTGTTTCAACGCGTTCTTGACCTTCATCGTGTTCATTTTCGCCACGAACATTTGACATAAATGTAATAAATGTCTTGCTGGATAAAACATTAGTAAAGCTAAAGTCAGTACCTTCACCTTTGAAATTGATTAATCCACCAATGTATTTGTTGTCATCGCTTCTTTCACCATTTCCAATGAAGGTTGTATTTTTGAAATTAATTTCTCCTCCAGAACATTTGCTCCATGTAATTAGATCGGCAGGTGTGGAGTTGTCAGAAGACCAGTTAATTCCGAATAATTCAGCGTGAGAACCTTCTGTTCCACCTTCTTTACTAACTTGAGCACCTGGCATATCACCTTGTTCTAACGGACGACCAATTTGGCTCCAGAAAGCACGGACTTGACTAATTGCAGAAGCATCAACTTTGAAATAGTTTCCTTCGAAATTGAAATGCGTGTCTTCAGTTGTGTTTCTAGTGAAAACGCTTACGCGATCGTAAAGTGAACCAGTTAATTGAGCTTTAGCTTTTGCTTCATCAAAAGATGGATCATATGTCTTGTAGAAATTAACGTAAGCTTCTAAATCAGAAGATGCGTTAGTCGCATATTGATTGACGGCGGCTTCAGTAACAAAGAACTCACTTGGTAAATCACTATTTGTAATTGTGAGATCTGCTTGTAAAACAATTCCTTTAGCGTCGACATCAGTTAAACCTTCACTTGCTTTGATATCATCCCAGTAGGATTTGGTTGAATCGTTGAATTTAACTGAGTTATCGAAAGCTGATAATTGTTTTGCAGTATAGACGTTAAATCCATCAACGACTTCAAATTTAAATGAGACAGGTTCAACATGTTCATCAACTTTGTAGTAAGTTTTATCAGCGTCGACTTTGGCTTCAAATAAACCTTTAACATTATTTTTAAATGTGAATGATTTTAAATCATTAGCAACAGTAACAAGTTCCGCAGCTGCTGCATCAGTTAATTCTTCATATTCATGAGTTGTCTCATTATATTTTGAGAATTTGATGACTAATTTTGGTCCATCATAAGTTACTGGATCAGCGTCTGGTCTAGCTGGATCAACAAATGTTGCTTTAACATTGAAGTTAAAGGCGTTTTGATTACCAACTTTATAACTATCCGCTTCTCCTTCTTCGTTTTCATAATAAGTGGTGCGGTTTGGATTCTTGTTAGTTTGGATGTTTTCAATCTTATCTAATTTAGCGGTTCTAGCACCATAAGAATCCATTAAAGCTGGCTCGACTAACGATACAAGAGTCATGTCTTGGGAAATGTCTTCCTTAACAGTCATTGTAACTTCTGCCTTAATTGATTCGTTTTCAACACTTGTACAAATAATTTTGGCTTGTCCGGTAGTTTTAAAAGTTACTAACCCGGTTTCAGATACTTCTGCAACATCAACATTGCCACTTGACCATCTAACATTTTTGTTAGTAGCTTCAGTAGGTGTGACAACTGCTTGAAGTTGAAGAGTTGGTGTGTCGTGCAGATAGACGGTGTTTTTATACCCTCTAATTGCAACGTTTGTCACCTTTGTTTCCTTTTTTGCTGGTGTATTGTTTTGAACACAACCGACCATCGCAGTTGATCCAAGTAACAAAGCAAGAGCAGGAATGATTAACTTAGCGCTTTTCATAATATTCTCCTTTATATATGGCTTGTTAATTATAAATTAATTTAATATAAATGCAACATGCATCTCGACCCCTGACATATCAGTCGAACTAATGTTTAGATAACCAGTTACTATACCAGCAGGTATTGCAGTAAATTTCATTAAACCTGTCTCATCAATAGAAACATAATTGCTTCTATTAGTGTAATAAGTCAAATCTTTCTTTGTTGCATCGTCTGGTTTAATTTGAACATCTAGCTGATATTCAGAGTTCATATTAACGCTGATATAAGTTAAATCAGCAAATCTAATGCGGTAATCAATCTTTCTAACTATGACTCCTCCTTCTATTTCATTCCATACGACGTCATCGGCGTCTTTTCCGTCATCCCAAATCTCTTCTTCAGGAGGTCTTTTTTTAACAGACACAACAACGGAAGAAGTGTTTGGTTTATACATAGTTTCATTTCGTAAATCCAAAGCAGTAACATAAACTGTTTTGTTATATATTTCTGGTCTAGTTCCAAGGAAAGAAACCAAGATAATTGCAATAACATATATTACAGAAATAATAGCGATAAGAGCTTTTTTCATCTTTAGTTTTCCCTCCCTTCTTGTCTAGAAGTTCCGTAGGCAATAATTTTAATAATAAATAAGATAACTCTGGCCACAAAAAACATAACACCGATCGCCATAATAATAGCAGTGGATTTAGAAGGCTCTTTGACCATAAAGAAATATGTTAAAGCAGTAACAACTCCCGCAATGACAAAAGCCAATATACTAGCTAAAGTTTCATTAGGATTATTAACAGATGAACCAACTTCAGCATAGAGTTTGTCTTGTGGCTTCATATAGTCAAGTTCAGCACACCAGAGCAAATGTCCTAAGTAAATGAACCACATCGCAAAGAAGAGCAAGTGCCATTTAACAAATAAGACATCACTATAATGAGAATAAAGAATAATAGTTACCACTAAAGAGGCGGTCATAAGAACTGCTCTTAAAAGAAGTTTGATGGTTAATGTTTTCATATAGTTGGCAGGAGAAGCTTTTAGCAAATAGCTCGCTTTTCCTTCTCTAGAATAAATGCTTGCCATAGAAACATTACTCGCTAGAGCAATAAGCATGATAATTAAAACATTAATCGCTACTGTATATCTTTGGCCTTGGAAGGAAGTATTAATTGCGGAGAATGTTGTATTGAGCACCGCAATAGCGAGAGGAGTAATAATAAATAATAAGAATAAGGAAATGACTGTTCCAGGTGTTCTAAAGTCAACAAGAATATCTTTTATGAAGCTAGAAGTCATTGGATCGTTCTTATGATTTTTCGCCTTTAAGTAATAAGGATCGTAGCAATGTAAATGGATTCTAGGTTGTTCTTTTACCAAGACAAGGAAAGGAATATCTAATCTAGTTTGAATAATGAATCCACAGTCTGTTATTTCAGCAGTTGGGACCATTTCAAATTTAATATCCTTTGAATATTTTCTAAGGAACTTATTGATACGTTTAACATCAATCTTTTCTCTTAAGAATAATTTTTCCTCATGGTTAAGTTTTCTTAATAAACGGCCAAGTTTGTTAACAATAATTTTTTTGTCTTTTTTTGAAATATTCTCATCAATAATCGGTTTAAATCCAAAATTATAGATACTTTCATCGTTCTTTGAAAGCTTGTAATCATGGTTAATATATTTCTTTGAATACTCAAATGGTTTACTCGCCATTTTGAAGAATAAAGGTCGAGAAACGAAATAGGAAATAACAATGCATCCAACAATAATTGCGATGAACACAGCGATAATCGCTCCGGTTTCCTCAGTAACAATTCTTAGATACTTTGGATTGGTACTATTTGTTTGATAGCCTCTATAACCAAGAACAAGTGCAGGGACATAAAATAGCGGTCCAGAATATTTTTCAATGAGCTTAGTGGCTTCCCTAAATTGTGGAAGATAAACAGTTGCCCACTTAGACGAAATTTGTAAATTTGCTGGGATCAAAGTTAATAAATAGAAGATTCCAGCGGTAGCAGCAATAGCAACAAGGATTACAAAGATGGTTTGAATGCCCTGGTATTTTTTGAAGAATGAAAGAACATACTTGTATGGCAAAGAAAGAACTGCAGAAATAGTGGTGATAGTTAACGATATAATTAAGAATGTTAACAATAACCATGGATAAAAATACAGTGGTAAATCATTAACGATTGCATATGCGATAAATAAAGGCGCTAAAGTGACAAAGCTTTTTACTAAATCCATAATGTAAAAGACTGCAAGTTTAGAGAAAAAGATAACTCCGTTATTACATGGATAGGTAAGCAAGACTTGATTATCTTGCGAGAAGTATAATGAGTTAGTTAATTTATGAATAACAGATATGATATCTAAGGCAATAATGAGATAAATAATCACATTGAAGAATGCGACTGGAACAATGCCTAATGCAAAGACACTCAATTTGCTCAAAATGGTAAAAACCACAACAATAATAGCGATCATCGCCACAAAAGCAGCTGCAAAGAGAATAATCTTAGTCAAAGATTTCTTTTTGTCTGCTTTAAAAGAGATGTCTAATCTTTCTCTAAGCTGCATCATAACAAGTGTTCTAAAACAACGCCAGTTATAAGCGAGATACTTAAAGAAGCGATTTGCTGTCGCTTTAAATTTATTCGGTTTGTTAGTTTGAGTATTACTCATCTAAATCTCCGTTATCTCTAATTGTGGACATATAGAACTCTTCAAGTCCTTCTGGATGATCTTTTTCAACACCTTCCATAGTATTTTGATAAACAATCTGTCCTTTCTTGATGATGGCAATTCTTGTACACATCTTCTCAACGACATCGATGATATGAGAGGAGAAGAAAACAATGTTGCCTTTGGCAGCGTGCTCTTTCATACACTCTTTAACTTGATAAATTGATTGAGGGTCTAGACCAGTTAAAGGTTCATCAAGAATCCATAATTTTGGTTCATGAACTAAAGCGGCCATAATGGTCATCTTTTGTTTCATACCGTGTGAATAGGTTTGCATTCTATTATCAAATGCTTGTGTAAGTTCAAATAAATCAACGTATTTAGCGATTCTAACATCTCTATCTTCTTTAGAAACACCATAAAGGTCAGCAATATAGTTGATATATTCTCTACCGGTTAATTTTTCATATAAAGCATAGTGATCTGGAACGTATCCAGTAACTTTTTTGGAGTAAACAGATTGGGTTGTAACATCGTATCCACAGATTTCAATTCTTCCATCAGTGACAGGTTGAATGCCAATCGCAGATTTAATACATGTAGATTTACCTGCTCCATTAGGACCAAGGAATCCAAAGATTTCTCCACCTTTAACTTCTAAATTGACATGGTCCGCACTTAAGCGTTTTGAATTACCATATCGTTTTGAGAAATCAATAAATTTGAGCGATGCTTCGTTGTGGTCAATAACAATATTGTCGACTTTTTCCATATGAAGTTTCTCCTTTAATGAAATGTGTTGGAGTCTAGCAACGACTAACTTATCGTGCAGCTCTCTATGAGAGTCACTTATTCTAAAGAATAAGGAATAAATAAACAATTCGGCGAACATAATTCCAAAATATCCAACCAAGAAAAGTGATTGATATAGAGGATAATAAACAAATTTGAATGAGCCCCATGTCCAACTAACTTTGAAGTCCATCAAATGATAAGCGTTATCGCTAATGATATCCAGGACATAAGTGCCGTTGATAAAGAAGTAGTCTGTACCACTTCCGACTTTTTCAGGATCATAACCATCAACATAGTTACTGAGCCATCCATTTAAAGCGAGAATAATCACGAAATACATGGTGAAAAACATCATTGAATAAAGCATTTGCTTCATCTTTGGTTTTTCAAATAAGCCCAACGCCACACACAATAGCGGCATAGTAGCCGCAGCAATATGATTGCTCCAGAAGTGGGCAACACTTACAGAGGTGAAAATAACTTCTGTGCCTGAATCAGGCCATAGCATAGCAGCGATAGCGCCGAATACATTTATAAAATAAGTAAAATAGAATAATCTCTTAAGATTAAATGCAATACAAATTGGAATAACAAATAGCGCAGTATGACATAGGTGAATTGGAAGTGATTTAACATTGAGTTTTAATACTCCATCAACTCTAGAGAACCAAGAATATGCTCCTTCGCATTGAACAAAGTTGGCTAATACTGCAAGAGAAATGCCTAAAAGTAGTAGTTTTCTAAGATTATAATCTTTATTCCTATGTATAAAATATATGCTTATTGGCAATATCACAGCAAGATAGATGAAAATACGATGCATGAATTGGAAATCATCAATTCTATAGCTTGCACCATAATTTCCAAACATTGGTTGATGAGTATTAATTAAAACTGCAAAAGTATGAGCAGGTAAACTAGCAACGTAAATCGTTAAGAAAAAGACTATGAAGTATACAATTGATTTCCATTTTAACTTAAAAGAAACTTTGTTCTTAATATCGGAAAGTAAATCATCAATAAAGACAATCGCTGTAAGAGCAATATTAAGACCAAAGGAAATTGCAATTAAAACGTTTCGATAATCTAATGTAGTGATGTTTGTCCAACAAGCGATATAGACAAACATGAAAATAGCTTCGATTAATAAAAGAGGAGCTGTTATATACCTAATAATGTTTTTGACAACAGTAGAACGATAAAAAACATATAAAACAGCAATAATAGAGCAAGGGAGGAAACCAACGCAAATAAATAAGGCGAGGAAATTCAAAAACTTGTTTGTTCCATAAGGTATCCCAACTAATTCCCAGTTGCCAACACCAGGTTGAAATCCACCAGCTTCTGCGCCTTTAGCAATTTGATCAGCATTATTGTTTGATGGAAACATTGCACAGTCAATGTGGAATGTCATCATCGCAACTGCAAACATAGTAAGTGTTGAAAGCACGATTAAAAAAATCTTATAAAACTTGTCAGATAATTTTGTGAATTTCTTCAATAGAAAATAACAACCAGGAATTAGGATACCTGGCAGCAATGCTATTAAGTACAAATTGAACAAATCCATACTGGTCTAAATCACACGTATTTTAACAAATATAAATATTTGGTCAAGCACTATTTTTTGCATAATTTTTTTACAAGAAAATTACACGATTTTTGACGAGAAAAACGCAAAAATTTCCGAAAAATAAAGTTATTTTTGCAAAAACGGCCATTTTACAAAAACGCCATTTTTTTAAAAAATTAATTTTGAATCGACTAACCTACTAAATGTAATAATTATTAGATTTTGATATACAAAATGAACATTCAAAAAAGCACAAAAAAAAACGACCTATTTTCAGGCCGTTATTTTTGATAATTTGTCCCAATTAGGAATTGAGGATTTTAATTAAGATCGCTAGGATAAAGAAGATGATTGCAACAACTAAAGTAAGGATAGAAATGACCTTTTCTGCTCCTCTTTCTTTTGTCTTAACGAAAACGTTTAAGCCACCTCCAGTAATAGCGCCAGAAGCACCTTCTGATTTACCACCTTGAAGTAAGCATAAGACGATAATGATAATGCTAACAGCTAATAAGACCCAGTCATACCAAGCTAACATATTAATTCTCCTTTCCTAGTGAGATAATGCTTATTTATATTACCAAACTAAATGATTTAATCAATGATTTTTATGCGCGTATATTTATAAATCCGCTTTCATTTCTAAGATAATGTCTCTTAATTCAATAGCCCTTTCGAAATCAAAGTTCTTCGCAGCTTCTTTCATTTCTTTTTCTAGCTCTTTTATTTTTCTAGTGAGTTCGCTTCTACTACCTGATTTAGAAATACGAATTGCTTCACTAATTTCATCATCGGAATTATGGATAGGGGCTCTAATTTCTTTAACGATAGTGCGAGGAACAATACCGTTTTCATCGTTATAAGCTTCTTGAACCGCCCTACGACGATTAGTTTCTTCAATCGCTTCTCTCATAGAATCAGTCATATGATCTCCGTACATAACCACTAAACCATTTTGGTTACGACTTGCTCTACCAATAACTTGAATCAAGCTTCTAGTGCTTCTTAAGAAGCCTTCTTTATCTGCGTCCAAAATAGAAACTAATGATACTTCAGGAATGTCTAAACCCTCTCTTAATAAGTTAATACCCACTAAAACATCATATTTACCTTTACGAAGTTGATAGATAATCTCAGTTCTTTCTAATGTTTTGGTTTCATGATGCAAATAAACAACTTTAATTCCTCTTTCTTTGAGATATTGAGTAAGGTCTTCTGCCATTTTGACAGTTAAGGTAACAACCATGACTCTTTCATTTTTCTTAGTTCTTTTCTTTATCTCAAATAATAAGTCATCTATTTGACCTTTGGTTGGTCTAACTTCAACTCGAGGATCAAGTAATCCAGTAGGACGAATAATTTGTTCTGCTATAGGAGCGTCTGTATTATTAAGCTCGTAATCTCCAGGAGTTGCGGATGTACAAATCGTTTGAGGAATAAGGTTTATAAATTCTTCAAAATTAAGTGGTCTATTATCTAACGCGCTTGGAAGTCTAAAACCATATTCCACGAGAGTTTCTTTTCTGCTTCGATCTCCATTATACATTCCTCTTACTTGAGGAAGAGATACGTGAGATTCATCAACAAAAAGGATAAAATCCTTTGGGAAATAATCTAATAAGCAGAATGGTCTTTCTCCTGGTTTTCTTTTATCAATATGTCTTGAATAGTTTTCTATTCCAGGACATATACCAAATTCTTCCATATTTTCAATATCTTGATTTGTTCTCATTTCTAGACGTTCTTTTTCAAGATATTTTTCGTTTTCCTCAAAGTACTTTAGTCTTTCTTTTAATTCTTCTCTAATAGTTTCACAAGCTTCTTTAATCCTTAATCTAGTAGACGCGTGATCATACGCAGGAAAGATTGGATAAGTATGATATGAATGGAGAATTTCTCCTGTCAAATTATTAACTTCATAAATTTTTTCAATCTCATCACCAAAAGTATCAAGTCTAATAAGAGTGTTATCACCCATATTGGCAGGAACAATTTCAATAATGTCTCCTCTCACTCTAAAAGAGCCTGGTGGAGTATCTAAATTATTTCTTTTATATTGAGCATCAACAAGTTTAGCGTAGAACTCTTTACGGTTAATCTCTTCACCAACTCGAATATTAAAAACAAGGTTACGATATTCATCTGGATCGGTTAAACCATATATCGACGCAACAGAAGCCACAATAATTGTGTCTCTTCTTTCTAAAATTGAATTGATCGCGCTTGTTCTAAGCATTTCGATTTCATCATTCATCACTGCGTTTTTATCAATGTAGGTGTCGCTTTTTGGAATATAGGCTTCTGGTTGATAAAAATCGAAATTAGAAACAAAATATTCCACTCGGTTATGTGGGAACAATTCTTTAAATTCTGAATATAGTTGACCAGCTAATGTTTTGTTATGAACTAAGACGAGAGTAGGGCGTTGAACTTGTTCGATAATATTCGCCATTGTAAAAGTCTTTCCGGTACCAGTAGCACCGAGAAGAACTTGTAGTTTCTTTCCTTCATTTAAACCCTTAACTAATTGAGCGATTGCGGTAGGCTGATCACCTGTTGGTTTAAAGTTAGAAACTATCTCAAATTTGTGTGTTTTATCGTAATTTTCCACGTAAAATCCCTATTTTTTCTTAATTTTTGGCTTTTTCTTGTTTTTCGTAAAGCCTTCTCCATAAACCGCGTTAGTTTGAGTAAAAGTCACAAAAGCACTTGGATCAATAGAAGCGATATATTCTCTAATTTTTTCATATTGACTACGAGGGAAAACAATACGGAGAATAACTCTTTCTTGTCCTTTAAAACCACCTTCAGAACGAATGATAGTGGTCCCTCTTTGTAATTCATTTTGAGCAAAATAGCTAATGTCTTCCCACTTGTCAGAAATGATATCAACTTGATAGGAAGTAAGACTCTTGTTATAGACTGTTTCGATTAAGACTGCGGTAATGAAACTTGATAAAATTCCACATAGCCCCGGAATAAGCATATCCGGGTTAGTAGTGGCCATAGAAAGTAAACCAACTATAATGACAAATGCATCAACCATAAAGCTAGTGATAGATTCTCTAATTCTGAAATATTTGCTAGCGATTAATTGAATAACATCAACTCCACCAGTAGAACCTCCGCCCAAGAAAGTAACAGCGACTCCGGCACCAACAAAAACTCCACCAAATAAACCACACAAGATGTAGTTTCCTACTTGAGGTGTTCCTCCATTAGACATTCCAGCAAACTGTAATGCTAAATTTTGGAAGAAATCAACTCTTTGGAATAAGAATGTCAATCCAATATAAACAATAGTGGAGAATAATGTTCTAATGGCAAAACTTTTCCCTAAGAAAATTAATCCCAATATCCAGAATAAAAGCATTAATCCTGCAACTGCGTAATCATATATTTCAAAAGAGACAAAGTGTTGAATAATAATGGCAATACCACTAATTCCACCAGAAACAATTTCTAGCTTGGCTAGAAAGACAACAGCGCCAAAAGCAAGAATAAGCGTTCCTAAAAACACTAAGAAGTAATTCTTTAAATAGTTAAAACATTTTGATCTAGTCATTGTTTTTGGCCTCCTGCTGTAAATATGCATATATGAAATTATCAATTGCTCCGTTCATTACACCTAGAACATCGGTTTCTTCATAATTAGTTCTATTATCTTTTACTAATGTATATGGGCAGAAAACATATGAACGAATTTGACTACCCCATTCAATATTTTTCTTTTCTCCAACAACGGCGTTAAGAGCGTTATTTCTTTTTTCTACTTCTAGTAAATATAATTTACTTTTTAACATCGCCATTGCCGTTTCTTTATTTGAAAGCTGACTTCTTTCAATTTGGCAAGAAACAACAATACCAGTTGGTAGGTGAGTGATTCTAACAGCGGTTTCAACTTTATTAACGTTTTGTCCGCCTGCTCCACCAGATCGATAAGTATCAATTTTTAAATCTGAATCCTTAATATCGATATCAATAGAGTCACTTTGGAATTCAGGAATGACGTTAACGCTAGCAAACGATGTATGTCTTCTTTTGTTCGCATCAAAAGGAGAAATTCTTACTAAACGATGAACACCTTTTTCACTTTTAAGTAGGCCATATGCGTGAGCGCCACTGATTTTAATTGTAACTGATTTAATACCAGCTTCTTCTCCAGGTTCATAAGAGATTAATTGCATCTTATATTTATGGGCTTCAGCGTACAAAACATACATCCTATATAGCATGTCTGCCCAGTCTTGAGCCTCAGTGCCTCCAGCTCCTGGATGAATCTCCAAAATAGCGTTTAAATTATCAAATTCGCCATTAAAAAGACGTTCAATTTCAAAAATTCCAACATTTTTCTTTAATTCTTCTAAATTATCACCAACAAAATCAATGAACGATTCATCATTGAATTCAAGCATTTCTAAAAGCTCTTTATAGGTTGAAGTTAAAGAGTTATATTTTTCAAAAATTGATTTCTTGGAATTGAGTTTATTGATGACTTCTAAAGAATGACGTTTATCATTCCAAAAGCCGTTTTTTTCGCTTTCAGCTTGTAACTCGTTAATTTCGCTTTGAAGTTTATCGAGGTCAAAGAGAAGACCCGAGTTGACGGATTTTCTCGCCAACAGCACCAAGTTCTTGCTTTAAGAGCACAAGGTCTTTCATTATTTGTTTTCTTCTTTCTTTTCACTAACTTCAGCGTCGATTACTTCACCTTCTGGTTTAGCTTCTTCATCAACAGGCTTTTTCTCAACTTTAACATTGAGTAAATTAAGCGCTGCATCAACGCTTGCGAGATCTAAACATTCACGGAACATTTTATAACCTTCATTGACGTAATCTTGTAATGGGTTAACATTCGCATAACTACGTAAATAAACAGCTTCTCTAAATCTGGCCATCGCATCAATATGTTTGGTCCAGTTTTGGTCAATACATCTGAGAATGAAGTTTCTCTCGATTTGGTTTTGAAGTTCTTCTGGCCATTCTTTTTTCTTTTCTAAATATTCATCATAGATGAGATCACCTAAATCTGGCGCGACATCTTCAACGTCACTTTCATCATATAAAAGTGGATTGATTGATCCTTCTGGCAAGAATCTTGGTTCGACTTCTTTTTTGATGAGCTCACCAGAAACAATGCGGTCTGTATTTCCTTCTGGAACGGCTTTATTCGCTAAGAAACTACCAGTAGTTTTAAAGACATCACTAACGATATCAGTAATATCTTTTCCTTCGATGATTCTATCACGTTTGTCATAGACAATTTGTCTTTGTTTCGCTAAAACATCATCGTAATCAAGTAACGATTTACGAGTATCAAAGTTTTGTCCTTCGATTCTCTTTTGTGCGCCTGTAATGACGTTAGTGATCATTTTGGCTTCGATTGCTTCTTCACCAAAATTCTTTTCAATCATATTTCGCATATTATCAGCGGCGAATCTCACTAAGAGTTCATCATCAAAAGAGACGTAGAATCTTGAAAATCCTGGATCACCTTGACGTCCAGAACGTCCTCTTAATTGGTTATCAATACGTCTAGATTCATGTCTTTCTGTACCTAAAACACATAAACCACTCAGATGAGTGATACCTTTTTCAGCGAGTTCTTTTCTTTTTTCTTCGCTGACAGTTTCATCTAAGTGTCTAACTGTGTCATCAATTTTAATGTCAGTACCACGACCTGCCATGTTAGTGGCAAGGGTGATGGAATTAAGTTTACCAGCGTCTTTGATGATCTCAGCTTCACGTTCATGATTTTTCGCGTTTAACATTTGATGTGGTAAACCTGCTTCATTTAATAAAGCAGAGATTTCTTCTGATGATTCAACTGAAACAGTACCAATTAATATTGGTTGACCGATTTCATGACGGGCTTTAACTTCTTCCACTAAAGCTTTAAGTTTTGGTCCTTTATGAGCATAGACATAGTCTAAAGCATCAAATCTAGCAATTGGTCTATTTGGTGGAACACAGACAACTCTCATGTTGTAGATCTTTCTGAATTCCTCTTCTTCAGTTTTAGCGGTACCAGTCATACCTGCCATCTTTTTGAAAAGTCTAAAGAAGTTTTGATAAGTAATAGTGGCCATGGTGATGGTTTCTTGCTTAATCTCAACATTTTCTTTAGCTTGAACAGCCTGATGTAAACCATCAGACCATTCTCTTCCTGGAAGAACACGACCAGTAAATTGGTCAATGATTTGGATTTGGCCTTCTCCATCCACTAAATAGTCTACGTCTCTAGCCATGATGTAGTTTGCTTTCAAAGCATTATGAATTCTATGAACTAAATCAGCGTATTCTGGGTCGTAAAGATTTTTAATACCAAAGCTCTTATCCGCTTTGAGGTTACCAGAATCTGTTAGGTTAACAGTCTTTTCTTTGACATCAATAGCGAAGTCAACATCTCTTTTAAGAGATTTAACAAATCTATCAGCAACTGTATATTGATACGCACTCGCTCTAGCGCCACCAGAAATAATAAGCGGCGTTCTAGATTCATCAATTAAGATTGAGTCAGCTTCATCAACGATACAGAAGTTAAGACCTCTTAAAACTCTATGGGCCATATCGGTTGCCATATTATCTCTTAAGTAGTCGAAGCCTAATTCAGAGTTAGTGGTGTATGTGATATCACATAAATAAGCTTCTTTCTTTTCACTTGTCGTTTTTGTTCTAAGGTTAACTCCTACAGAGAGACCTAAGAAACGATAAATTTGTCCCATCCATTCCGCGTCACGTTGAGATAAGTATTCGTTAACAGTGACAACGTGGACACCTTTACCTGAAAGGGCGTTTAAATATACCGCCATAGTGGCAGTTAAGGTTTTACCTTCACCAGTTTTCATTTCAGCGACATCGCCATCATGTAAAACTAATGAACCAATGATTTGTACTTTATAAGGGAATTCAGCAATTGTTCTTCTTGCAGCTTCTCTAGCAACAGCAAAAGCTTCAACTTTGATGTCTTCAAGAGTTTCTCCGTTAGCAAGACGAGATTTAAATTCTTCTGTTTTCGCTCTTAAATCATCATCACTAAGAGCTTTCATTTGATCTTCTAAAGCGAGAACTTTGTTGGCGACTTTTTCATATTTTTTAAGCGCCATTTTGTCAAAAAATCCCATTTTGATACCTCCAATCTTCTTTTTCTTTAATATAAAGAAGTGTAATTCAGTCGTTGTTTAATATACCATTTTCTGTATTAGTTAGTCTAATACAATTTGTCTAATATTGTTTTTTGCGTATTTCTTTTATCTAAATCAATCGTTTTGGCAATCACTAATACTTCAATCTTTTTTGGATTACCTTCATTAAGCAAACTAATTGATTTTCGTAATGTAGATCCGGTAGTGAATATATCGTCTACGAGTAATATTTTCTTATTTTTCACTATGTGAATATCTTTACTTTCAAGGACATCATCAATCTTTAATCTATCCTTTGATTTATGACTTGCTTGATGATGGTCTTGGTTTTTAAATAAGACATCTAGCACAGGAAGATTAAGCGAAGAAAAGATTGCTTCTACCTGATTAAACCCTCTTTTTAAATCTGCGAGTTTATGAGAGGGAACATAAACGATATGGTAACCCTTATACCTTAATTTTAAATAAGGTAAGAATCTAGAAATGAAGACATCCTTTAATTCGTAGTCTCCACACGCTTTAAGCGTATGGATCAAACTTTTTATGTGTTCAGTGTAATAATAGATGCTTAAAGCTTTATTTCCTAAGATTGAAAAGTTAATAAATTTAGGTTCTAATTCTTGAAAACATTTTTCACATAAAACATTATTCTTATTCATTAATGAATATAGTGAATTAGTCTTTATTTCTTGAAGGCATATTTTGCAGTGCTTTGTTAGAGGAAGTAATGTCGTTAATACATTCCTCCATGGCGTTTGTTTTTCTTTTTCCAATAAATATCACCTCTCCTTCTGGAGCATCTATTTTTCTTCCCACTCTACCTGCTATTTGAATTAAAGTTCCTTTGTCATAGACAAGATTATCCGCATTAAAGACAATAACTTGGAGATTTTTCACAGTTACTCCTCTTTCTAAAACAGAAGTAGTTACTAGATAACGAAATATTTTATTTCTAAATCCATCAATAACTTCTTTTCTTGTCTCTTTTTGTGAATTGACATAATTGCCGCCTTTAAAGAAAAGTGACAAAAAGTAATATAGTTTTATGCTTTCTTCAATCGTGGGTGAAAAGACAAATACTTGTTTATTCTCTTTTAAAAATTTCTTCATATATTTTATCAATATAAAATAATTAGTTATAAAATCACTAATTTTGATTATAGGCACTGGTAAGGGATGACGATGAAATCTAGTTTCTAATCTTAAGATGTCTTTATTGTCTTTACTAAACTCCTCTATAACATCTTTATTAGGAGTGGCGGACATTAAAATGTAATGACCACATAATGACTCATGAAACATCGAATGTAAGATTGGATCTCCTTTAAATGGAAAGGCATCAATTTCATCTAAAACAATTAGATTAAAGTATTTCTTGTAACGGAAAAATTGATGAGTTGTTAAGACTACAATGTCTCCAGTAAGTGTTTTATTATGCCCTCCATAGACAGAAACAACCTTATTAAATTTGAATATATCTCTTAACCTACTATGTAATTCTATTACAACATCTTTTCTAGGTACCGCAAAGGCCACTTTTTCTCCGCAATTTATTGCGTATTTTATAACCGCTAAAGAGATTTCCGTTTTACCAGATCCGCACACCGCAAAAACTAAACTATCAATTCCTTTCTTGTAGTTTTCAACAAGTTTATTTGATAGTTCTTTTTGATCTGGAGAGAGTTCATATTCTAGGTGTATAGGCGCCTTCTTGGGATAAGAAGGTTTGTGTTCAACTTCTTCACCTTTAAAAGAAATGCATTTTCGACAATATTGTTTGCCATTCAGAATTCCGATTGAATGGATATCTGTGTTACCACAAATAGGACATTTATAAGTTTCTATATTGCATTGCCTCCTTTATTTTGGTTTAATATATGTAGTGATTCGCAGGTGAGATCCGTTGTTGGTCTGGTGAATCATTTTTTTCTTTTTATAGACTCAATAAGTGGTTTATCTTCTTTGTTTATTTTTATGCCTTCTAATGGCCTACTGCCAAGATCTCTTCTTTTGCTTTTCGAAGGCATATTGTGAACAAACGACACTCTAACTTTAATTGGTTCTATGCTGTGCTTTAATTTAATTCTTTTAGGGCCTGGTGATGATGTAAACACAATAACAAAATAATTGTTTTTCTTATCACTCTTCTTATAAAGAAGAGCTGGATGTCCACCATGTCCATCACTATGTATATAAAATCTTCCTCTTTCTAAATGTTTGTTATAAATCTTTTTCTTGCTCATAATTTCTCCTTTCTGTTATGGATTTCATATTTCCGGGGAACCACATACCGCAAAAACTAAACTGTCTATCCTTTTTTATAGTTCTCCACTAGTTTATCTGATAATACTTTTTGTTCTGGAGATAGTTCATATTCAAGATGAATAGGTGCTTTTTTAGGATATGACTGCGTGTGTTCGACTTCTTCACCTTTAAAAGAGATACATCTTCGACAATATTGTTTGCCATTCAGAATTCCGATTGAATGGATATCTGTGTTACCACAAATAGGACATTTATAAGTTTCTATATTGCATCATCTCCTTTCTTTTGATTAAATATTTATACTATGATCGATTCGCTCGGAGCCGCATTATTGCCGGCTCGTGGATCTCATCTTTTTTTCTTTTGTATGAGTCTTCTTTGTTGCATTCAAAGTTTTCTTTTGATTAAATATATTTAATGATTCGCATGTTGGAAATCCTTTGTTGGTTTCGGTGAATCATCAAGTTGTCACGCAGGGCTAAATAGGCTCAGACAACCGCGCACCAATTGGCAGCTCGATCTGCCCGATGCACTAAGTCCCTAGTGGGCTTTTTTATTTGCTTCTTGCTTATTTTGTATACGTTTGGTTAAATGTAACTATGGTCGTGGCCATCACTAGTTGATGCCGACCCACAGGAAACTGTGCAGCTCCATTAACGGGGCTTTTTTATTTTTTTACGTTTTTTATAATATTTACCATATACTGGGTTACTATTTTGAACCTTGATTATTAAATACATGTCTTCATTATCAAACGACATGTCAGAATACTCCTTTTCGCCATAATCATTTCTATCCCCAACGAACGGCCTTTTCTTTAACAAAGAAATATCAACGTTTTGATCAGTTGGGTGTTTCAATTTGTAATATCCTTTTCTTAATCCGAGTCTATTAAATTCATCTTCGCTCATTGAACCAGTAATAATTGCATAAAATGCTTTGTCTTCATTGTCTATTTTGTATATTTGACCTGGGTGTCCACCCGGACTTCCATCTAGAACTCTATAGAACTTACCTATTTTTAATGTTATTTTGTGTTTTCTTCTCTTTTTACTCATTTTATTCACCTCCTTTGTATTTCATTAAATTAAGTCTTCAAACAAAAAGTTCCTTATATTTATTTAATAGGGCGATTTTTCGGAATTTTTAAAAAATTAACCAAAATATTTTTTTGAAAATAAAAAAGACCTACAAAGTAGGTCTAAATAATTGTACTAATTAGTGTTATTATTCTAGTGAAGAGATCATATCAACACGTGTTTGATGTCTTCCACCTTCAAATTCAGTGGTTAAAAAGATATCCACTCTTCTAATAACATCATCTAGCTCCATGAACTTTTGTCCAAAAGAAATAACATTTGCGTCATTATGTTGTCTCATTAATTTGGCAACTTCATCGTTATAAGCAATTCCGCATCTAACACCTTTAATCTTATTCGCCGCTATTGAGATGCCTTCCCCAGAAGTACAAACAACAACACCGAATGTACATTCTTTTTTAGAGACGAGTCTAGCAACTTCCGCTCCAAAGATTGGATAGTGGCAGCTCTCTTTACTATTTGTACCAACATCAACTACATCATAGCCTTTGGCTATCAAATGTTCTTTAATCGCGTTTTTATATTCTAGTCCACCATGGTCTGAACCAACTGCAATTTTCATAATTAATCCTCCAATACTTTAATAATTTCTTCTTTTTTAACCGGGCCTTCTCTTAGGACCTTTATTTCATCTCCAGTGAGATCAACAACAGTGGAAGGGACTCCTCCAACACATTCACCTTCGAAAATAAATCCAACTTCATCATTAAAGATTCGTCTTACTTCTTTAGAATTCATCGCTGGTTTTTCTCCGCTTCTATTCGCGCTTGGAACAAGAAGTGGTTTACCTAGAAATTTAATAAAATTACATGTTTCTTCTAAAGAAGGAACCCTAACTCCGATAACACCTGTATTAAATGTGACATATCCAGGAATAGGTCTTTTGGAAAGAAGTAAGACAGTTATCGATCCAGGCATAAAGGCATCAATAATTTTCTTATCTCTTTTAGTCACAAAAGCGTATTTTTCAATATCATTAACATCGCCAAGCATTAAAGTGTACCTTTTATCTTCAGGGCGATTTTTAATCTTATTTAAATAATCATAGGCTTGATAATCATCAAAATAGATTCCTAAACCCATCACTGTTTCAGTAGGGAAAGAAATAACTCCGTGATTCTCTAAAACCGCTTTAGCTTCTTCGTAATTAGATGACATTGACGTACCCTTCTTTTTTAATGATATATAAGAAACGATCCTTACCACAAATATCTTGATCAAATTTATAAATTAATCCTGGGTAACGTTCTTCTATAATCTCTGTTAATTCTTTGGTCATATCTTCACCAATTTCAAACGCCATGAAAAATTCATCTTTAACTATTTCAAAATCAATAGCTTTTAAAATTTCCTCATAAAAATAGGTCTTTGGATTAGCGAATAAAGCAAGGCGAGGTTCATATTTTAATGTTGCTTCATCAACAGTGTCTTTATTTCCAATGTAGGGTGGATTAGAAATGATTACATCAACTTTCTTATCTTTAATTGGTTCAAGAATACTTCCTTCTAAAATTTCAATTTCAACGTTATGTTTTATAGCGTTTTGTTTTGCTATTTCCAAAGCGTTTTTTGAAATATCTGTGCAAATTACATGAGATTTTTGGAAATATTCTTTTAAATAGATACCTAATATACCTGAACCAGTGCCGATATCTACTATTGTGATTTCTGGGTCTTTACCAAATATCTTCATGATAAGTGTAAGAGCGGTAACCACTAATTGTTCAGTTTCTTGACGTGGGATAAGAACTTCTGGTGTAACAATATAATTTGAATTAACAAAATATGCGTATCCTAAAACATATTGAAGTGGTTCTCCAGACATCACTCTTTCAATATTTTTATTCAGTTTATTTTCATCCTTAATTGGTTTATCAAAGTTATTTACTAATTGAAAAAACTCACTAAAACCTCCATCATCCATGAGAAGAGATTTAATAGCAGAATTATTTAGATATTTATTTTGTAATTTTTGTAGTTTGAAGTATTCTTCGCGGTAAGTCATCAATTTTCACCTGCGATTTTCATCGATTGGTCATAGTGGATAAGAGCCTCGATAATTTGTTCGAGTTCTCCTTCCATTACTCTATCTAATTGTTGGATAGTAAAACCAATTCGGTGATCAGTAACTCTATTTTGAGGATAGTTGTATGTTCTTATTTTTTCACTTCTTTCGCCTGTGCCAATCTTAAGACGTCTTTCATTTCCAATTTCTTCTTGTTGTTTTTCAAGCATTGTGGAATACATCTTTGCTCTTAACATTTGCATAGCGATTTCTCTATTTTGAATTTGTGATTTTTCAGTTTGGCACGCAACAACAATTCCAGTAGGAATATGTGTAATACGAACTGCGGATTCAGTTTTATTAACGTTTTGTCCACCGGCGCCTTGAGAGTGATAGGTATCAACTTGTAAATCGTTTGGATTGATTTCAACATCAATTTCTTCAGCTTCAGGCATGACTAATACAGTTGCAGTAGAGGTATGAATACGTCCACTGGCTTCTGTTTTTGGGACTCTTTGAACTCGGTGAGCGCCAGATTCAAACTTGAGTTTGGAGTAAACCATTTTTCCTTTAATCATAAAAGAAACTTGAGAGAACCCACCAGCCTCAGAAGGGTATTGATCCATCATTTGAATCTTCCATCCTTGAGATTCAGCGTATCTGGTGTACATTCTAAATAAATCACCAGCAAAGATGTTTGCTTCGTCTCCTCCAGCAGCGCCTCTAATTTCAACAATAATGTTTTTATCATCATTAGGGTCTTTCGGGAGAAGCATTTCTCTAAGCTCTTCTTCAAGACGTTCCATTTCTTTGGTTAATCTTTTAGCTTCTTCTTTACCCATTTCGGATAATTCAGGATCGCTTTCATTAGCCATCTCTTGGGCTTCTACGAATTCAGAAGAGTATTTATTATATAGATTAAAAGTCTCGACTTGTGGTTCGAGATTCGCTCTTTCTTTAGAGATTTCTCTAAAGTGTTTGAGATCTTTCATCGTGTTTTCATCGAGTAATTCTTTGTCAATTTCTTCAAGTCTACTAACAGCGACTTTAAGTCTTTGAAACATGCTTTCTTCCATAAATACCTCTTTGCCGGAAGTTATTGTATCACAATTAGGAAAGAAGAAAAAGAGTGATAGAAACTTCCTTAATATTAATATTAATTCTTCAAAGAAACTCTTAAGTGAGATATACTAGAAAAAGGTAAAAAATCATGGCGTATAAAGCATTATATAGAACATACCGTCCTCAAACTTTTGAAGAAGTTGCTGGACAAGAACATATCGTTAAAACATTAAAGAATGCCTTAGCAACAGGAAAGATCTCTCATGCCTATCTTTTTGCTGGTCCTAGAGGAACAGGAAAAACAACGATGGCGAAGCTATTTGCAAAAGCATTAAATTGTGAAGAAGGTATTGGTCATCAATGTAATAAATGTCGTAACTGTCAGGCTATTATGGATGGTTCTCATCCAGATGTTTTGGAACTAGACGCGGCAAGTAATAACGGTGTTGATGAAATTAGAGAGTTAATTGACAAAGTCAAATACGGCACAATCCTTGGAAAATACAAGGTTTATATCATCGACGAAGTCCATATGCTTTCAGTAGGGGCGTTTAACGCACTTTTAAAAACATTAGAAGAACCTCCAGAACATGTCGTCTTCATCTTAGCGACCACTGAGCCTCATAAGATTCTTCCTACTATTCTATCTAGATGTCAAAGATATGACTTTAACAAAGTTAGTGAAGAAGATATTAAAGAAAGAATTAAGACTATCTTATTAAATGAAGATGTCGAATATAACGAAGAGGCCATTAAATTAATTGTTAATCTCGCTGACGGAGGTATGAGAGACGCTTTATCGATTTTAGAAAAAGTTCTCGCTTATTCCGGTAACACATTAAAAGTGGATGATATTTTGAACATCTTCTCTTTAGAGAGCAAAGAAGAAAAGATTAATTTACTTAACTCGATTATCGCTCACAATATGAGTGATGTTTTAGATAGGCTCAACAAATATATTACCAAAGGTACTGATATCAAAAGATTAACTGAAGATTTATTAGTCATCTTAAAAGATGTTCTTATCTATAATTCCTCAAGTAACGAATCCTATTTAGAAACATTAAATAAGGAAGAGGCAAAAGCCTTAACTTATAAAATCTCCACAGATAGAGTGGTGAAGATGATCGATATTTTAATGAATACAGTGAAAGATTATAAAAATGTCACAGCGATTAATCCGTTATTTGAAATCACTTTAATCAAGCTCTGTTCAATGGATGATGAATTCTCTAAAAAAGTTATTTCTCAACCTAAGGTTGAAACAAAACCAGTTGAAGAAAAAGTTGTAGCGGAAGAAGCGAAAATTCCTGAACCAGTAAAAGTAGAAGAACCTGCTCCTACTATTAAAGAAGAAGTTAAAGTTGATTTACCAATTGAAGACACCAAGATTGTTGAAGATGTCATCATCTTAAAAGACGCAGAAGGTGATGAAGGATATTCTATCACTGATAACCAAATGGTTAATGTCATGGTGGTTTCCAAAAAAGAAATCAAATCTGAACTTCTAGAAGGATGGAAAAATATCAAACGATTAACAATTCATCCAAGTTTAGGCAAGGCCGCAACATTATTAATCGATGGTCGTCCTTTAGTAGCCTCTAATAAAATCGTTATCCTTGAATATCAAATGCCAAAACTAGCCGAGAAAGTAAATCTCAAAGATATTCAGGCTGAATTACAAACTGTTTTAAAACAAGTATTCAATCGACAAATGTTTGTCTACGCGGTTAGTAGAACCAGATCAGTTGATTTACAAGCCTTATACATGAATCTTTTACAAATTGGAAAATTACCAAAGGCCAAAGATGTTATTTTAGAATTTGAAGGAGAATAGATTTATGAACATGCAACAAATGATGATTCAAGCTCAGAAGATGCAAAGAGAACTTCAAAAAGCTCAAAAAGCACTCGCTGAAAAAGAATTTAAAGTTAATAAAGCCGGACTCGTAGAAATCACTGTTTTAGGCAGTAAAGAAATTGTCTCAATTAACATCGAAGAAGACGGTTTTGAAGCCGATAATAAGGAAATGGTGGAAGAGTTAATTAGAGATGGGTTGAACGAATTATTCGCGCAAATCGACGAGGAAAGTGAAAAAATTAACGAAAAAATCACCGGAAGAGCAGGAGGATTAGGCTTTTAATGGAAAAGCTTAAAGCTCTAGAAAATTTAGAAGAAAATCTCTATAAACTCCCTGGAGTTGGTAGAAAGTCTGCAGAACGTATGGCGTATGCTATGCTTGATTTTGATGATGAAAAATTAGAGGAAATCGCTACCGCTATTAAAGACATCAAAAAAGAAATTAGATTCTGCCCAAAATGCGGAATGATTACCGATAAAGATACTTGCTATATCTGTGATGATGATAGTAGAGACAAATCCACAATCATGGTGGTCTCATATCCAAAAGATGTTATCTCACTAGAAAAAAGCAACGCCTATAACGGGCTATATCATGTACTAAACGGAGAACTTTGTTTAACTAAAGGCATTAATGTCGATTCATTAAACATCTCTCCTTTATTAGATAGATTAGAAAGTGGAAATATTAATGAGGTGATTCTCGCTACCAATCCTACTGTAGATGGAGAAACAACATCTGCTTATCTAGCAAAATTATTAGAAAAATATAGCATCACAATTTCTCGTCTTGCGTATGGTTTACAAATGGGTGGAAATCTCGATTATGTTGATCCACTAACATTATCTAAATCATTACAAGGAAGACATAAGATTTAGGAGGAACACTATGTTTATTACACTTGAAGGACCTGAAGGTTCAGGAAAAACAACTGCGGTAGATTACGCAGTTAAAGCCTTAGAAGAAAAAGGCTACCAAATTGTGAGAACTAGAGAACCTGGTGGCACTCCAATTTCTGAACAAATTAGAAATGTTATCTTAGATAAAAACAACACCAAGATGGATCCAAGAACTGAAGCGTTACTTTACGCTGCTAGCAGAAGACAACATCTAGTGGAAAAGGTTTGGCCTGCCATTAAAGAAGGCAAAATTGTTATTTGCGATCGTTATTTAGATTCCTCTTTAGCCTATCAAGGAGGCGCTAGAGGATTAGGAGTAGATAACATTTTAAATGTTAATCTTTTCGCTACCGAAAATACTTTCCCAGATTTAACACTTTTATTTGATATCAAACCTGAAGAAGGTTTAAAACGTATCGCCGCTAATGCGAATAGAGAAGTCAATCGTCTTGATTTAGAGAAGATTGAATTCCATAACAAAGTTAGAGAGACTTTTTTAGATTTAGCAAAACGCTACCCGGATAGATTTGTCATAATCGATGCTTCAAAAAGTAGAGAAGAAGTCGCTAAAGCAACATTAGAGGCCATCTTATCTAGATTATGCAAATAGGGAAATATTTAAAAGATAATCAACCAATCATCTATCAAACATTTACCAATTCTTTAAAGAATCACACCCTTTCGCATGCCTATTTATTAGTGGGTGCTCCTGGAACACCTTTACTAGAAGTATCTAAATACTTAGTAAAAACTATTTTATGTGATGATCCATCTCCTTTAGCGTGTGATAACTGCATCACCTGTTTAAGAATCGATAGTAATAACTATCCTGATGTCGTTATTTTAGATGGCAGCAAAGCTACGATTAAAAAGAGCGATGTCTTAGAAATAGAATCAAGATTTGAAAAGACCGCTTTCGAGACAAAAGGAATCATGGTCTATATTCTCCATTTAGTGGAAAATATGACTGTTGATGCGGTTAACTCAATATTAAAGTTTTTAGAAGAACCTGATAGTGAAGTTTACGCTTTTTTAACCACTAATAATGTAAATAATGTTTTGCCAACAATCATTTCTAGATGCCAAACATTAAATCTCATAAGTGTTGATCGAAACAAAGTTATCGAAGACGCGAAAAGTTATCTAGTGGAAGATAGCGACGCTGAATTCTTGTCATATTTCTATAATGACGGAGAACTCATCTATGAACTGCTAAATGATGAAGAGAGAAAAGATGACTATCTCATCTCTAAAGAAGCATTAACTAATTTACTAGAGGAATTAAATACAGGTAATCCACGAGATTCTATCTACTATGTTGATAAAGTAATTGTTCCGAAGATCAAAACAAAAGAAGAAATGAGATTCTTTGTCGACATGCTCGCTAATGTGTTTGAAGATTTATTAAACATTAAATGTAATCGTGAAATATCTTTAAAAAGTTATGGTACAATATTAGCCAGTTTGTCTAGCAAACTACTTCATATTGAAAAATCATTGCAAGAAATCTTAAAGCAAAGAAACCTCATCAACATGAATCTCAATATCTCTTTGCAACTCGATCACTTAATCTTATCAATCGTAAAGGAATAAACATTTATGGAAGAAAATAATATCAATCAATTTAAACAATACGTCGGAGTCAAATTCTCATACACCACTCACGCTTATTTTTTTGGAGTAGGTGATTTAGATGTTAAAGTTGGAGATAAAGTTGTAGTTGAAACTACCCATGGTCCAGAGCTTGGTGAAATCGCTTTTGAACCAATTGATATCTCTCAATATAAAAGCGAATTATTACTAAGACCAATATTAAGAAAAGCTACTGATACAGACGTCAAATTAGCGGAAATTAACGAAAAAGACGCTGTTTTTGCGAAGGAAATCTGCAAATCAGAGATTGAAAAAGCAGGTTTAGATATGTCTCTTATTTCTTGTGAATATACTTTAGATAAAGGAAAAGTTGTTTTTACTTATGTCGCTGATGAAAGAGTGGATTTTAGAGAACTCTTAAAAGCTTTAGCGAGTAAACTTCATACCAGAATTGAACTCCGTCAAATCGGTAGTAGAGATAAAGCTAAACTAGTTGGAGGGCTTGGAATGTGTGGCCTTCCACTTTGCTGCTCTTCTTTCTTAAATGAGTTTGATGGCATTTCAATAACAAGAGCAAAAAACCAAATGCTCGCCATCAATATTCCTAAATTAAGCGGACACTGTGGAAAGCTTATGTGCTGCTTAAAATATGAAGATGATGCCTATACTGATTTAAAAACCCTATATCCAGAAGTGGGAAGTAAATGCTTTATTGATAAAGTTGAATATACAGTTAGTCAAATCAATGTTATTTCTTCTACCGTTAGAGTGGATAATGAAGAAGACACTAAGATTCTTTCTTTAGAAGATTTCATTTCTCAAACCGGTTTTAGAAACAAAAAACAACAAGAAGAAAGAAAAGAATTTAGAAATAACAACAATCACCATAACCGTGATTTCAGAAATAAGAATAGAAACAATAACAATGAAAAGAATTAAATCTTTTGATTCATCTCATAAAGTTTTATATTTAATCGCTACTCCAATAGGTAACTTAGGAGAGTTTTCTTCTCGCGCTATCGAAACGATTAATGAAATGGATTTAATCGCTGCGGAAGATACTAGAAATACTGGCGATCTTTTACACAAGTTTGGGATTAAAAAACCACTAGTCTCTTTAAGAGAACATAATGAAATTGAAGCCTCAAATAAAATCGTTGAACAGATTAAAGAAGGTAAAAAAGTTGCCTATATGTCAGATGCTGGATATCCAGGTATCTCTGACCCTGGCTATTTATTAACAAAGATTTGTATTGAAAACGATATCGCTGTGTCAGTTATATCTGGTAGCAGTGCTTTTATTAACGCTTTAGTGAGTTCTGGTTTACCAACTGATCACTTTTATTTCTACGGTTTTTTACCTGTTAAAGATGGAGAAGCAAAAGAAGTATTAGATGATTTAAAAGTTAGAAAAGAAACTATCGTTTTATATGAAAGTCCACACCGCATAAAAGATACACTTCAAAAATTATTAGATAATCTTGGAGATCGATATATTGTCTTACAAAGAGAATTAACAAAGATTAACGAAGAGAAGATCTACGGACATTTAAGCGAAATATTATCTTTAGATTTCTCTACCTTAAAAGGAGAAATGGTTATTGTTATTGAAGGTAATAAAGGAGAACCTTCTTTAAGCGAAGAAGAAATTATAGAAAAAGTTAACTTCTTTATAAATAAAGGAATGAGCAAAAAGGATGCGATAGAAACAACTTCAATTATCTATAACATCCGTAAAAATCTCTTAAAAGACTTATTTAAATAAATAAAAATTCTTGAAATATCAAATTATCTTTTCTATCATTGAAAAGATTTTTTTTGTATCGAGGAGGGTTTTATGGAATTAAGAAACATCGCAATTATCGCTCACGTAGACCACGGCAAGACCACACTTGTTGACCAATTATTAAAAGCTAGTGAGACATTTAGAGATAACGAAGAATTGAATGACCGCGCAATGGATTCCAATGATATCGAAAGAGAAAGAGGAATCACTATTTTAGCTAAAACCACTTCAATTATTTATCACGATACAAAAATTAATATCTTAGACACTCCAGGTCACGCTGACTTTGGAGGAGAAGTTGAAAGAATCATGAACATGGTGGATGGATGCCTATTATTAGTGGACGCTTTTGAAGGAACCATGCCACAAACTAGATTCGTTTTAAAGAAAGCTTTAGAAGCACATGTCAAACCTATCGTTGTCATCAATAAAATTGACCGCGCAAATATTGATGTCGCTAAGACTTTAGATGAAGTTTTAACTTTATTTATTGAATTAGGAGCGCCTGATGAATTCTTAGAATTCAAAACAGTCTACGCTAGTGCGTTAAAAGGTACTTCTTCTTATGATAGTGATCCAGCTAGTCAAGTAGCTGGAATGGACGCTATTTTACAAACTATTATTGATGAAATTCCTGCCCCAAATATGGACAAGGATTCGCCATTACAACTACAAATTTCTTTATTAGACTATAACGACTTTGTTGGAAGAATTGGTATCGGCACTATTAAAAGAGGAACGATTAAAGTTAATGAAACTGTCTCTGTTAGTAGATTAGATGGACAAGTTAATAACTTTAGAGTCTTAAAACTCTTTGGTTTCCAAGGATTAAAAAGATTAGAAATTGAAGAAGCTTACGCTGGAGATATCGTTGCAGTCGCTGGATTAAGTGATATCAACGTTGGAGAAACTATCTGCACAATGGGAAAAGTTGAACCATTACCATTAATTAGATTGGATGAACCAACTCTTCAAATGACTTTTGGCACTAACTCTTCTCCATTTTCTGGAAAAGACGGTAAACAACTTACCGCCAGAAAAATCGAAGAAAGATTATATCGTGAAACTCAAAAGGATGTTGCCTTAAGAGTGGAAAGAATTCCAAATACTGAATCTTGGATCGTTTCAGGAAGAGGTGAATTACATCTTTCAATTTTAATTGAAAATATGAGAAGAGAAAGCTTCGAATTAGAAGTTAGTAAACCTCAAGTCATCATTAAAGAAATTGATGGCAAGAAATGTGAACCATATGAAGACTTATTCATCGATGTTCCAAATGAATATGTTGGAGATATCATGACCACAATTGGAGAAAGAAATGGTGAACTCATCAATATGGATGCGAAAGAAACTGTCACCATTTTAAACTATGTCATTCCTTCAAGAGGTTTATTAGGTTATATGACTAATTTTATGACCTTAACCAAAGGATATGGCATTCTCTCTCACACATATAAAGAGTATCGTCCAATCACTAACGCAACAATTGGAGAAAGAAACATTGGTGTTTTAGTCTCTGTTGCTTCAGGACAAGCCACTCCATACGCCATTGAACACACTGAAGAAAGAGGAACAATGTTTATCTCTCCAGGTACTGAAGTATATGAAGGAATGATTGTTGGAGAACACCGTTATGATTTCGACTTAGCGGTTAATGTTACCGAAAAGAAGAATCTTACAAACGTTAGAAGTAGTAACAAAGATAACACAGTTGTCTTAAAGTCTCCTCGTAAAATGTCACTAGAAGCATGTTTAGATTATATCAACTCAGATGAGCTTGTTGAGATCACTCCAACAACCTTCAGAATGAGAAAGAAAATCTTAAATACTGCTGAAAGAAAGAAACACGACGCTCACGTTAAAAAAGAGCAAGAAAACAACTAAAAAAGCTGGCAAAAACCAGCTTTTTGTTTAAAAACTAATAAAAATTTAGTAATTATCTTTTTGCTTTAATACGGCCTTTGTTTTCGCCTTTTGAGTTATGAACCAACATTTTTCCATCTTGGTTGTTGGCCATTTTCTTTGAGTACTCAATAGCTTCTTTTTGGGTCTTAAATAACTTGATAGCTTTTTGTCCGCCAGCGTATTTAACTTCCCATTTTCCGTCGTCTCTTTTAACGACATGATAGACACGTGTTGCTTCTGCCATAAATCTTCTCTCCTTTTTAAAACTTATTTAGTTTGAAATTTTTTAATAAGTAATAAAGCAATACCAACTGCACTTAATGTGGCAATGATACTAGATGTAATAGCGATGTTACCTCCACAGCCATTTGAAGGTGCTGCCATTCCTAAATAAAGAACAATCGTGTATGATTCAGCGTTCTTGGTAACTGACATTTTTACTGCTGTTTTTTCTGTACTGCTAATCCTTACACTTCCATCAGCGTTCTTTGTAATTGTAGCTGGTCCAGAATATTCAGAACCATTAGTGTTATAGAATGTCCATGTTGCTTCAGCATCGATTGAATTGTTCACAAATGGATAAAGCAAAACATAATCAGATAAATCCATCATTGAATATGCTTTAGGCATTACATAGAATGTTCCATCAGCTTTTTTCATTCTGATATCAACTGAAATATCAGTAGATGGTGGTGGGGTTGGGGTTGGTTGAGATGCACAGATAGCTTGTGTTTTCGCGTTTGTGTTACCCCAAATTTGACATGCATATTCTGGGTGATCAATAAATGGATTTTTATTTCCTTGAAGTTTTTCAGCTTCAGTGTTTCTTGTTCTTTCTCTAGCGGTGACTGGATAACGAATATTCCAAGACAATAAATCACTTAATTTACCATGTAAGTGACTACTTTCACTTGCAGTGGAGTTATCACAAAGTCCTAATTGAGCATCAGCGACAACACAGTAGAAAATAATTCTAGCGGCGTCTCCTCTATAAGAGGCTGATGCTGTATGGCCAACTGTTGCAGGATCCCAACCATAAGAATCTCCAATTTCCGCAAAGTGTTTGTTTCCACGGTCACTATTATCACTAGTGAATGTTGGTCTAGTCATATGAATGTCGTCTTCAAGAGGATCTTTATCACGACCTAAGACAGTTCTACTAGCAGGCCAAACGTGTTCTCTATTCATTCCGCTCTTGGAGCCACTTGTTCCATTATAGAAACCTGTAATAGTGTTGCTTCCTGTTCCTGGATCAGTCTTATAATACGCCCCAGAAGAGAACATACTGTCATAACCAACACGGCTTCTTAATTTTGTTTTATTAATTTTTTGTAAACTTGTTAATAATGCAGGGCCACTACTTAAATCAACACCTGCATAGTAAGTTGCAGGGTCTTCATTAGAATATGCAGCTTCTGCTTCTCTAACAGCAGTTTTATCTCTAATAACGTCAAAGGCGATAAGACCAACTGAAAGAACTCCAATTAAACCCAAACCAATAACACTTTTCTTAATTTTCATAATAGTTGTCTCTCTAATACATATACATTATACGCCTATATGTAGATTAATAAAACTATCTTATTTTTAAGAAAAAAGAACCACATAAGTGATTCTTTTAATTAACAAATAGTGAGTATTATCTACTCGAATTTTAATCCTGAAACATTACTCGCAGGTAAAGAGAAGACAATACCTTGTCCATTTGTTTCAATGCCTCCAACCTTGTTAATGGCAGACATAATGGCATCTCTTGTTTTAACATTAGTTAAAATATAGACCATTTCCTTTTGTGGAGTGATTACTAAACCGTATTTCTTTTCAATATCTTTATTCGCTGTTCCACGAGCACGGATAATAGTGCCACCTCTAGCTCCTGCTTCTCTAGCAGCATCCATTACTTTTTCGGAATAGCCTTCGTTGATGATAACAACGATTAATTCATGTTTTTCTGCCATAACTTTACCCCCTAATGGTTTGAGTGAAGAATTTGTAAAGTTTAACTCCCACAATTGAACTAAGTTCAAGAGTGAAACCAACCCCATTATTTTTACGACTTGAAGCAAAATATGCTTCTAGTTCTTCTTTAATTTCTTTAACGCGATCTTCTCTAACGACCGAACAAACAACTTCTTTTCTAGTATCTTCAATATTCAATATTTCTTTAACTTTGCTATTTGCGGTACCCTCTCCAATTTGAACAAATTGAGCAGTGCTTCCTCTATTTTTGAAGATCCTAATGATGTTATCAGCTTGGCCATAGTTCACAATGACTACATAGTAAACAAGCTTTTTGAGATCTTCCCTTTTTTCAAAAGGAGTGTATGTCTCTTCTTTTTTGACTGCTTTTTTAGCTTTCTTAACTTCCGCCATAAAAGAACCTCCTAATTAAAATGGATGATTTCGTTATTACGAACATCTTCAATTTGCTCTCTAACAAGTTTAAGAGCGTACATTGATTTAAATTTAGTAACTAATCCAAGAATTTGAATAGCAATAATTGGTGTCATAGCGATTAAAGCAACCGCTCCAAAGGAAGTATTATAGAATCTTAAGCTTTCAGTTAACACTCCATCAGTAACAACATCTCCTTCAATTGGATTAGCAGCTCCTCTAATAGAGAATAGACCAATAATCATTGGAAGAATAAAAGATACCGCCATCGGACCAGAAGCAGTTCCACCAGAGTCAAAAGCGATTGCGGTATATAAATCTGGTACTAAGAACATTAAGACAAATGATAATAAATATCCTGGAACAATTATATAAATAATTGAGAAGTTATATAAGGTTCTGATAAATGATAATCCAATAGCAATTCCAACACCAATTGATAAGGTGAATAAAACAGTCTTTCTTTTGATTTGCCCATCACTAATTTCTTCAATTTGAGTTGTTAAGACGTGGACTGCAGGTTCACATAAAATAGTCACCATACCGATAACAAAGGCCACGATAATGATAATCCAGTCTGGTTGATTGGCGAGCTTTTGTCCAACCTCTAATCCGATTGGGCTCATTGTCGCTCCAACTGCAGTTAAAAAGAATGTTAATCCAACAAAAGAAAGGAGGAAACCAATCATTAATTGTCCAATTTTCTTCGCTGATAATTTGATATAAATAAGTTCATAAATAAAGAAGATTACAAGTATTGGAGTTAACGCCATAATGACTTCAATTAGAGCACCTAATGAAGTGAAGCTTGAATTAGGTAATAACGAATGTAAGAAGCGATCAATAATCGAAATATTTGCAAAATTTGGAAGTTGATAAGCAGAAAATCCTGCTGGATTAACCATAATTAAAATAACCATTGTTAATATTGGTCCAATAGAGGCAAGACCAACTAAACCAAAGGAACTATCTCTAGAATTGTCTCTTCCTCTAACCATTGCAACTCCTGCTCCAAGAGCCAATATGAACGGCACTGTTGCAGAACCAGTTGTCACCCCTCCAGCATCAAAAATAAATGGTAAATACACGTGATTTGCAGGATTTACTTGCAAAATGCAGATCATTAAGAAGACCATCAAATAGAAAAGTAAATACCAAATATTGAGCGATTTATTATAGACAACTCTTAAGATTCCAATAACGACAAAGATTCCAACTCCTGCAGCGATTGATCCGATTAAAATCCACTTATTGATTTGAACTTGATTGGAAATAATTAAGATACTTGGCTCGGCGCAAGTAATAAGAGTGCCCAGTAAGAAAGCAAAGATAATAACTATCCAAAGATTCTTTTGCTTAGATAAGCTAGTGCCCATATATTCACCAACTTTAACTAGTGAATTAGAAGCGCCTACTTGGAATAAGGCTAAGCCAACAATTAAAACGACCGCACCAACACCAAGGAGTAAATAGTTATCTCCACCTAAACTAACGTCAGTAATTGTTGTTCCAATTGGTGCAACACCAAATAGAGATAATAGAAAAACAATCACCACGATTGGAGTGATTGATAATAAGCTAGATAAGAAGGCGCGAGCGAATCTATTTTTCATAGCAGTTCAATTATACTTTTATTAAGTATATTTGAGAATAATTAAAATTAAAAAAATACTCCTTAAACATTTTGTTTTGGGAGTATCTTAGATTTTCACTTTAGGGAATAATGTGAAGAACTCTTTTGGCACAGGAGCTTTAAACTTAAGCTCTTTACCAGTTAATGGGTGCCTAATATCAAGTTCATAGGCATGTAATCCAAGTCTTTTTATTGGGTTAGTTGGATTACCATATTTATCATCCCCGATGATGTGATGACCAACATCTCCTAAATGCACTCTGATTTGATTTTTTCTACCGCTATCAATGTGGACATCTAATAAAGAATAATTACCTTCTTCAGCAATAACTTTATAGTGAGTAACTGAATATTGTCCATCACCTTTCTTCTTAGAAGAATACATCATATTTTGTGCGTTCTTCTTTAAATAAGAAGTAATGGTGCCAGATTTCTCTTTTAAGATTCCATCAACAATTGCGTAATATCCTCTTAAAGAAACTAAATCATTCCATTTATCTTGTAATGCTTCTTGAAGTTTTTGGTTTTTAACAAACATCAAGACTCCAGATGTATCTTCATCAATACGGTGAACAACATAGATACGATTGTGTTTATCTTTCTGTTGAACGTAATCAGTAACAATACGATAAGCGGTTGAACCTTTTTCTTTATCGCTAGCGATACTTAATAACCCTGAAGGTTTATTAATAACTAGCATTTCATTATTTTCAAAAATAATAGGTAAATTACTTCTAGCTTTTTGTCTAACAGGAGTCTTTGAAATGATGACAGTATCACCTTTACACAATTTAAAATTAAATTGTGAAATAGGCGCACCATCAATGCTCACTCTGTGATTAGATAATAAAGATTTAACTGAATTGCGGCTTTGATCTTTTAAAGTTTCTAAAAGAAATTCCAATAGTTCGCAGTCTTTATTAACTTTGAATTCTCTAGAACCAGAATAATCTTTGCTTCTATTTTCAAAT
This sequence comes from uncultured Caryophanales bacterium, assembly GCA_946612115.1. Taxonomy (GTDB): domain Bacteria; phylum Bacillota_I; class Bacilli_A; order RFN20; family CAG-826; genus UBA2450. The sequence goes on from CAMOEI010000003.1 coordinate 82,496, forward strand.
CTCTTTTTATTTTTGTTCATAAATCTTTCTTATAACCATTTTGGCATAAATCTCAGCAACATTGATTTTAGTAACTTTCTCAAACTCTTCGAAAAAAGCATTAGAATTCATTTCACATAATACTGGTTCATCATTTTCTCCAAATAAGAAATCAAGCCCAGCGTATTCAATATGATATAGCTTAGCAATGTATTCAGAAACTTTTCTAATCTTATCAGTAATCACTAAAGTTTTAGCGGAAGCAGTAGTGGAGAAATTACTTCTAAAATCTTCTCTATTATATCGTTCAAACCCACCGACAATTTGTTCATCAATAATAAGAATTCTCATTGATCTTCCATCGCTAGTTTTAATATATTCTTGGAACTGCAATGGATTGCGACAATGCTCTTTATAGAGGTTAATTAATTCATCTTTAGATTTAACTAAAAACACCCCAGTTCCTAGTGAACCATAAACCTTTTTTAAAACAAGTGGGAGGCCTAATTCTTCAACAACATAATCAAGGAATTTGAAATTATCTTCTTTAAGTTCCTGAGAATAAAATAACGGCCCAGATATCGTTTTTGGCATCAAAATTCCTTTATTTGCTAAAGAAATATTTGTTAGACCTTTATCATCACATAACTTAATAAAATCAGCGGAATCAAACATTCTAATTCCTTGCTTTTCAATCATTCTGGCAAGATAAATGTCCTTATCTAAGTAGATGACAAAATCGCACTTAGGCAAATTCAGTTGTAGGTTGTTGTCTTTAATGATCGCTAAACTTCCATCATTAACGAAAACATCAAGGGTAACACCAAGTTTATTAAACTCTTCTGTAAACCTTTTGATCTTATATTCGTTATGACCTAATTCTTGGTTAACAATAATGATTCCGTTCATATTGATTTATTATTTCATTTAATTAAAAAGAAAACAACTTAATGTTGTTTCCTAATTATTCAAATCTGAAGTTTTCTTTAACGATTCCTTCGATATAATTTTGTTTTGTTAATCGATAAGTTTCAAAGTCTGCTCCACATTTTTTGAGTAATTCTTCTCTAAAACGATTATACGCTCTTACTCGACTACGATCTTCCATGAGGTAGGTCTTAAAAGCTTTGAACTCATTATATCTTTGAGAAGCATATTGCACGATTCTTAATGTAATGCCATATCCTAATACTTTGGTTTTCTTCACTAAGACTAAACAATCGACATCAGAGTATTGAGGGACAAGACGATATTCTCTATTACAAAGTAAATTTTGAACTGTCGTTGCATCGATAATGTCATTGATTGATAGAAGAATGTCGACATTTTTAGCAGACATACATACAGGTATTGATGTCGCACCAATATGCTCAATAGAAACTTTGATGTCTCCTAAGATAAATTTCAAATTTATCTTTTCTTGATTAAAGGCATCGCTCCATTTTTCTGGTTGATATTCAAAATTCGCCATAATTACGCTCCATCGATGTGAGTGTCACAAATATTTTCATATGAATTGCCATCTTTATTAAACATAGAAGATTTCTTTTTACTTCCACTAGATGGTTCAACAAGTTTATTAACATAAGCATGGAAAACTTCCATATCTTTTTTATTAGAGAATTTTGCCATATAGAATTTATTGCCCATACAGTCCGCTAAGACATCTGGATAGATTCCAGTATTACAAAGTTCTTTTTGAAAGGTTCTGAATATATCTTCATCAGTATAGAAGTAGTTCTTACCCCATCTTCTACTAGCGGTTGCTAAGTAATATTTATCACCATTTGCTTTTTCAGGTTCGATCTCCGCCATAACATCAGCGTAAATTTGGTAGCAGTTTAAAGAATTACCAAAATTTATCATATCTGGAGTGTATCCTCCTGGTGGACGAATGTTAACCTCTAAACCAACAATATCACCAATTTGGAAAAAGCCTTCTCTTTCCATTGTGACTTTAAAGAATTCAAAGTGGAAAAATCTCTTTCTAATTCTAAATGCCTTAACAGCAGCGTGACCAGCTTTAACTAAATTAGGATCAGGTTTCTTATTCACATAATAGAACATATCTAATCCAGCTTTAGCGACATCACTAATTGAAGGTGGACAGACCATTGATGAATAGAAAACGACGTTGCTATCTTTATCGGCAACTCCGTCAAAAGTAACGATATCTCCAGTAACATATGTTTCGCAAATATATGAGATATTCGCGTCTTTTTCTGCGTAAAAAGCCTCTAAATCTTCTAAATTCTTGATTTTATAACTGATTGCAGCGCCAACACCGATATCTGATTTAATAAATAAAGGATAGCCATGTTTTTTAGCGAAATTAACTAATTCGTTATGGTCTCCAACAAGGATATATGGAGCAACTTTAACACCAGCCTTTTCAAAGCTTTGTTTCATTTCAGATTTCTTTTGATAATGGTCTAATTCATGTTCTCTTAAACCAGTATCAATGTTAAAAATATCTCTTAAAATTGAGTCTTTTCTAAGCCAATATTCATTATTACTCTCTAAATAATCGATATGACCATATCTATCTTGGAAATAACCTACTGCTCTTTTTTCTTCATCAAAGTTATCAAGGTTATTCACCTTATAATATTCAGTTAGTGATTCTTTAAGTTCTGGGGCTAGTGAATCATATGGTTCATCCCCAACTCCAAGCACTCTAAAGCCGTCTTTTTTTAATGCTTGGGCGAATCTAAAGTAGGTCCTTGGAAAATTTGGTGAGATTAAAACGAAATTTTTCATATATCACTATTATAAATAATTATTTTTTATATTCTATTGATTTTTCAATAGTGGGGCATTACACTTTTCATTGACTAAATTGTCAATTAAACTATGCCAAAGACTAAAGAACAATTCCAAGCCATCAAAGAAGAAAGAGCAGATTCCATCTTAAGAAGCGCTCTTCCTATTTTCACTATTAAAGGCTATGATGGGACTTCAATTGATGAGATTGCTAAAGCCGCTAATTGTTCCCATGGTCTTTTATATCACTATTACAAAAATAAAGATGACTTATTCCATGAAATGATGGAATTGATTGTCGTTCCATATGTTAGGTCAGTTAGAGAGTCAGTGGATCTTAATCAAAAAGCTTCATATGCATTACATGATTTGATAAACGCTCACCTTAATGCTTTAAAAAGCGATAATGATGAGCTTTGCATGTCGATATATCTAATTCTCAATATGCACTTGCAAAGAACTGTGAATCTAAAAAGAAGACCCACAAATCGGAAACGATTAGGTGAATACATTATGGACCTCATTGAGCGAGGTCAATACGAAGGAGATTTCACCAAAGAATACTCTTCTAGAGAGATCACAATGATATTAATGACAAGCCTTAAAGGCTTATCATATAACAGAATAATGCTCGGCAGTAAGAAATTCTACTGCCCTCATAGCGAACCGTTTATGAGAATGATTTATAAGTAAGGAGGAAATATGCTTAAGAATATTAAATTAATACTTCAAAGTGTTAGACAATATAAAAAATACGCGATTATTACTCCTTTATTTATGGTAGGAGAAGCAGGTTTAGAATGTGCGATGCCATTTATCATGGGTATGTTTGTTGATGGAATTAAACTTCTCAACACTCCAAATGATTTCTTCTCTTCAAGTAGTGGAATTCCTGTTTTCTATTTAGCGTTAATCTTATTAACGATGGCAATTTTCTCCTTAGTGTTTGGAATTTTAGGAGGAAAATATGCCTCAATTGCCTCTGTTGGGCTTGCCACTAATTTAAGAAGTGATTTATATAAGAAATTAACTAGTTTCTCTTTTGAGAACATTGATAAATTCTCCTCATCTAGTTTAGTTACTAGAATGACTACTGATATCAATAATGTTCAAATGGCGTTCCAAATGATGATTCGTATCGTTGTTAGAGCACCTTTAATGCTTATTTTCTCCGCAATTATGACATTCGTTGGTGGAGGAGTGATGGGCTTTATTTTCATCGCGATGATTCCAATTGTCACTTTCGGAATGATTCTCATCGTTAAACACGCGATGGGTGTCTTCATGAAGGTCTTCAAAAGATATGATAGACTCAATGAGTCTGTTCAAGAAAACGTCAGCGGCATTAGAGTGGTTAAATCTTATGTTAGAGAAGATTATGAAAAACATAAATTTAACACAGCGAGTAATAACATCACCAAAGAATTCATTAAAGGTGAAAAGATTGTTGCCTTAGGCAATCCTCTTTTAAACACTTCAATTCACTTATCTAATATCTTAATTATTGGTATTGGAACATGCTTGATTTACACAACAGGTGTATGGACAGAAAAATATGACGAAGCAACTGGAACTTATGTTGGAGACTGGATTGGTGGAGCCTTAACTTTAGGCCAATTATCCGCTCTTATCACATACGGCATTCAAATATTAATGTCCTTGATGATGATTTCAATGATTATGGTCATGTTGACATTATCTTTAGAAGCTATCAAACGTATCAGTGAAGTTTTAATGGAAAAGCCAACCATTAGGAATCCAAAAGATCCAGTTATGGAAGTAAAAAATGGTGATGTAACATTTAAAAATGTTAACTTCAAATATAAAAAAGATGCTGAAAAGAACACTCTTAGTAATATCAATCTCAACATTAAAAGTGGCCAATTCGTTGGTATTTTAGGTTCAACTGGTTCTGGAAAGACTTCTGTTGTTAACTTAATTTCTAGACTATACGATGTAAACGAAGGAGAAGTCCTTGTTGGAGATGTTAATGTCAAAGATTATGACATAGAAACATTGAGAACAAACGTCGCAGTTGTCTTACAAAAGAATGTTTTATTCTCCGGAACAATTGAATCAAACCTCAAATGGGGTAATTTAAACGCTACAGAAGAAGAGATGATGAAAGCGTGTAAAATTGCTCAAGCTGAAGAAATAGTTAACGCAAAACCTGAAGGACTCAAATCAAGAGTGGAGCAAGGTGGAGCGAATTTCTCTGGTGGACAAAAGCAAAGGCTTTGTATTGCTAGAGCAATTATGAGCCAACCTAAAATTTTAATTTTAGATGACTCCACCAGTGCGGTCGACACTAAAACCGATCGCTTAATTAGAAAAGGATTAAAAGAAGAGCTACCAAATATGACTAAAATCGTCATTGCTCAACGTATTTCTTCCATTGAAGACGCTGATCAAATCGTCATTCTTGATAACGGAGTAATTAATGATATTGGAACTCATGATGAATTATTAAAACGCAACCATATTTATCAAGAAATCTATCAAACCCAAAACAGAGTAGGAGGTGATAAATAATGCCTCCAGTTCGTATTAGAGAAAGAGGAAGAGCCAAAAAGGGTACAATGAAACGTTTGCTTAAGCAACTTTTCAAACTTTACCCAGGTCAACTCATCCTCTCATTAATATGTTTAATCTTTAACGTCTTTGGAAATCTTTCCAGTTCAATCTTTGTCTCACTTGCGACAAATACTTTAACTGCAGCAGGGCCTATTCACGCTAATCCATTTACTGACACATTCCCAGTCAGCACAACTTTTGGATTTACCGTTAATACAAATGTCACCACCTTATTAATCATTCTCGGTTCAATTTATATCGTTGGTATTTTTGCTAGCTGGACTTGGAATAGAACAATGGCAATCGTCACTCAAAAATTCATGAATGAATTTAGAAAAGCGATGTTCAACCACATGCAAGATTTACCAATCAAATATTTTGACACACACGCTCATGGAGCGATCATGTCAATGTATACAAATGATATCGACACCATTAGACAATTCATTTCTCAAGCTTTACCAAGTTTAATTCAAACTGGTTTAGTTTCAATCTTTGTCTTCTTTATCATGCTCTATACCAGTGTTTGGATGACCTTAGTAGTGGTTATCGGTTTCTTCTTCATGCTTGGAGTGGTTAAAGGAGTGGGAGGAAAAGCCTCGACATACTTTATCAAACAGCAATCCACACTTGCCCAAGTTGAAGGAGCGATTGAAGAATCAATTAATGGCCTTAAGGTCATTAAAGTCTTCTCTCATGAAGAAAAGAGTGAAGAAGAGTTTAATGTCTTAAATGAAGAGTTATATCATAACGCTTCTCAAGCCAATATCCACGGTAACATCATGATGCCAGTCATGGGTAATATCGGTAACTTCTTATATATCTTATGTGGAGTTATGGGAGCGTTTATCTATATCTTTGGTTGGAGAAATCTCTCCTTCTCTGGATTTGAAGTCATTAAAGGTGATGCGCCTAGATTCGCTGGTATGATCGCTTTATTCTTAATGATGAGCAGAATGTTTGCGAATAACGTTAACCAATTCTCTCAACAAGTGATCTTTATCGTTCAAGGTATGGCGGGTGCCTCTAGATGTTTAGATTTAATCGATGAAGAAAAAGAAAAAGATGAAGGCTATGTTTACTTGTGTAACATCATCTATCATGAAGATGGAACATTTGAAGAAACTAGTGAGCACACAAGAGACTATGCTTGGAAATATCGTCATAAAGATGGCACTCTTGAATATCGTGAATTAAAAGGTGATATCTTACTTGATAATGTTGATTTCTCTTACGACGGTAAAAAGCTTGTTTTACAAGGGGTCAATATTTACGCTCACCCAGGACAAAAAATTGCCTTTGTTGGCGCAACCGGAGCAGGTAAAACCACAATCACTAACTTAATTAATAGATTCTATGACTTAGCGGATGGAAAGATTCGTTATGACGGAATCAATATTAATAAAATTAAAAAAGCAGATTTAAGAAAATCATTAGGTATTGTTTTACAAGACACTAATTTATTTACTGGAACCGTTATGGATAACATTCGTTATGGTCGATTAGAGGCCACAGATGAAGAATGTATCGAAGCTGCTAAGATTGCTAATGCCCATGACTTTATTGAAAGACTTCCAGAAGGTTATAACACCATGTTAAATGGAGATGGAAGTAATTTATCTCAAGGTCAAAGACAACTTCTTGCTATTGCAAGAGCAGCGGTTGCGGACGCTCCAGTGATGATTTTAGATGAAGCAACTTCCTCAATTGATACGAGAACTGAAAAGCTCGTTCAACAAGGAACAGATAAATTGATGGAGGGAAGAACTGTCTTTGTTATCGCACATAGACTTTCCACTGTCCAAAATAGTAATGCAATTATGGTGTTAGACCACGGACATATTATTGAACGTGGCACTCATACTGATTTGATTAATCAAAAAGGTGTCTACTATAAACTTTATACCGGCGCCTTTGAATTAGAATAGGAGTTTGTTATGGATTACGTAAAAGGAATGTTTGAATTTATAACCAAAAGTCCAAATAGTTTCTTCGCTATCGCTAATGCGAGTAAAGAATTAGAAGAAGCAGGATATGTTTGGCAAGATGAAGTTGATGATTTCAAAATCAAATTAGGAGATAAGTTATATTTCACTAGAAACGATAGTGCACTTATCGCTTTAAATATTGGCAAAAACTGTTCTAAAGATGATGTTGTTTTTCACATCATTGTCTCTCACGCGGACAGTCCAGGTTTTAAAGTTAAACCTGTCAGTGACAGCACTAAAGACATCTATAACAAAGTTAACATTGAAAACTATGGAGGACTTATCAAACCATCCTGGTTAGATCGTCCACTAAGCGTTGCAGGTAGAGTAATGGTGAAAGAAAACGATAAAGTCGTTACTAAACTAGTTAATATCGATAAAGATATCATTAGAATTCCTAATCTCTGTATTCATTTCTCTAAAGACATCAATGATGGACATGTTTATGACAATGTTAAAGACATGCAAGCCTTTATCGCTCAAGAACTAGAAGGAGATGTTTTAAAAGAACAACTCGCTAAAGAAGTTAACGCTAAATTAGAAGATATTGTCAGTTTTGACTTATTTGTTTATAACAGAGAAAAACCAATCTTATGGGGATTAAATGATGAATATATCTCTTCTCCTAGATTAGATGACCTCGCCTGTTTATATCCTTCTTTAGAAGCATTTAAAGAAAGTGAAAATGATAAAGTTGTTAATGTTTTATATATTGCAGATAATGAAGAAGTTGGTTCTTCTTCTAGACAAGGCGCAGCTAGTGAATTTCTAAAATCCATTCTTAAAAGAGTCACTAAAGAACTCGGATGGAATAGATTTAGAAGAATCATCGCTAATTCATATTTAATAAGCGCAGATAACGCTCATGCGGTTCATCCAAATCAACCAAAGATTACTGACCCACATAACAAGGCCTATATGAACAAAGGATTAGTGATTAAATTTAACGCTTCTCAAAGTTACACAACTGATTCATTCTCTAGCGCTATCTTCCAAGAGATTTGTAAGAAAGCTGGAGAGCCATATCAATTCTACTCAAATAGTTCAAAATTAAGAGGTGGCTCAACTTTGGGAAACATCTTAATTAGATCTCTTCCATTTATTTCAGTAGATGTTGGATTAGCTCAACTTGCGATGCATTCATCTAACGAAACAATGGGTGCTAAAGACATTGAAAGCGCGATTAAAGTATTCAAAACCTTCTATACATCTAGCATCAAAATTAGAGCGAAAGAATTTACAGTAAAATAGATAAAAAAACCGGGAAATTAACGACAAATCCCGGTTTTCTTTATGTTTTTTTAAAAAATTAATAACGTTTTGTGAACTTATTTAAGTGACGATAAACATGCTTCAATCTTGGGAACATTTTTAGATACACCTTTCGATAAAGTTCTTCATATTGTTGATGAGCAACTTCATTAGGAGAGAAGGTATCAGTTTTATGACTCATCGCCTCCATTGCTTCTTGGATATTATTAAATTCTCCAGCAGCGGTAAAGACACTGATAGCCTCACCTAAAGATGTTGTTTCATAGGTTTGCACTCTACTAACTGGAAGGCCAAAGATATCCGCGGTAATTTGACAAATCGCATCGCTTTGACTACCTCCTCCTGAAATTCTTAATTCTTTAACTTTATGTCTTTGAGAATGTTCAATGGACTCCAATCCTTCTTTTAAGGCATAGCCAATTCCTTCAATAATTGCGCGATATAAGTGTTCACGAGTGTGGATATCGCTAAATCCGATGATTCCACCTTTTGCTAAAGGTCTTCTTAGTCCTGGTCCCCAATATGGTTGAAGGACTAATCCATCACTTCCTGGTGGAATCTTGGATAAGTTTTTATTCAATAATTCCTCAACCGCCATACTTTGGATTTTGGATTCATCAATTAATTCACTAGCGAAGTTTTTGCTAAACCATGAAAGCATCCAATATCCTCGATAGACTTGAACCTCCATGTTATACCATCCTTTTGTGGCAGCTGGATAAGCTGGTAAGAATGGTTCTGGTTCATGATATTTTTGATTACTTACTTCAATGGTGGATGCGGTTCCATAAGAAATCGCTCCAATAGATTTATCTAGAGCGCCTAATCCTAATGTTTCACAAGCTTTATCACTACCAGAAGCATAGAGCTTAATTCCTTCTGGTAAACCAGTTTCCTTACAAATCTCACTAGAAATATTTCCGATTACTTCTCCTGGTTGTTTTAATTCAAAGAGCATTCTTTTTGGAATTCCAAAAATACATCCTTTAAGAGCTTTTTCTCCATACCATTTTCTAGATTTGAAATTAATTGGATAGTGACCAGTCAAGTTAGCAGCGGAATCCACTAGTTGACCAGTTAACTTATAAGTTAAATATGTAGAAATATTGACGTATTTATCAACTTTAGACCAAACTTCTGGTTCATTTTCTTTAATCCAGTGCGCCATAGTGCGGCTACGATTTAATTTAATCGTATCGCCCATACCAACTAATCTAAATAATGCGCGATAAGTTAAAGGAATTCTCTCTTTTGCTTTCGCCATTCTTTGATCTAGCCAGAGAATTGAATCTCTAACTGGTTTCATCTCTTTATCTAATTGAACAGAAGAATCTCTAAATGTCGAAATAGTGGAACCGATAATTCTATCTAGTTTATCTTTATTTGATTTCACTAATTCTTTTAAACATTCAACAAGGTTTTTATAGTAAAAATCTGGATCTTGTTCAGCATAACCTTTTTCCTTTGAAAAATATGGTGGGTCATATTTTCTTTTAACAATACCTTCGCACTCTCCTTTTTTGTTAAAAAGAGCGGTTCTTAATGATTGTGTACCAAAATCAATTGTTAACACTAAAGGGGATTTTTCGCTCATAGTAATTTCCTCACTATCTATTATTTTACACGCAAATAGACGAAAACTTTGAAAAATTATTACCAAACTAGAACTAGTTCTAAATATTTAATAGAAAAATATTTTTTAAATTTTCCCAAAAATCTCCCTAGGAAATCTTTATAAGATTTCCATTATATATAGGAGGACATTTATAATAAAAACACTAAATATCAAATCTAGAAAAAACTGTATTGACTATCTTTTTAAGCTAAAAAATCGAAGGAAAAACGTACCTATCGACATAAGAATCAAAAACACCAACTTAATCCAATTAAACGATTTACTAAACAAGAAAATATTTAGGAAAAACGACCTCTTTGTTAATTCAGATACACTGTGGCAAATAACGCAACCCAAGGGAAAGACAAGATCCCACAATCCGCACAATTTAAGCCCTGAAGAAATAATTGATGCCCTATCATCCATGAATAATCTTTTTGCAATGTTTAAAAGCAATAATAGATATGGATTATTGACTAGTATTATAGCGAAAAACGGTCAACCGATTTTATTAGTTATCGAAATAGGAGCTGGATTAATAGGGGATTTAAATGCAAATATAAATAAATTTGTTACAATGTATCAAATCAAAGATTTAAAACAAAAACTAAACTCAATTAATAAAGATGATTTTTTATATCTAAATAATTCACTAAAATCAATTATAAACAAAAAGCCTCTTAACTAAGAGATTGTTTAACGGAATGCTGACCGATACGAAGGGCCAATCCCAGCTACCTGATATCAGCTAACGTGAGGGAAACATTATCAATGCCATCTCATCGCTACTTATCTCGAAGCATCTAGTTAAGTGACCGTGACTCACGGTTTTGCCTAGCTAAAAATATAATATAACGCTCAAAAAATTTTGTAAACAAAAAGCCTCTCAATTGAGAGACTTGTTGGTTAGAATGCTGACCGATACGGGGCTCCAATTGCCCTAACCTGATATCAGCTGACACGGAGCAGGCACGATTGGTTACGTGTACACCCCCGAGCTACTCATCTAGGAGCATCCTTCAAATTCGCCGTGAATCACGACCTTATCCGGCTAATTCTCATCATAGATGATTCTTTTTTTCTAATCAACAGTTATGAATAAAAATAGAAAGATTTTCAATTTTTTTCATTTGTGTTTTTTTCTCAATGTGTATGTGTGATAAAATATATGACGCTGGTGAGCGAACGTAATGCTCACTTTCTCGCCTATTAGGAGGAAAATTATGGCTGAAAAGAAATACGTTTACCCCTTTGATGAAGCTTATGGTTTAGGTAAGGAACTCTTAGGAGGTAAAGGTGCTGGTTTAGCTGAAATGATTCACATTGGTGTCCCAGTCCCAGAAGGATTCACCATCACAACAGAAGCCTGCACACTCTATTATGAAAGTGGAAAACAAATCCCTGAATTCGTCCAAAAACAAATCTTCACCGCAATCGAAGGTGTTGAAAAGAAAACTGGAAAGAAATTCGGTGGAGACCACAACCCATTATTAGTTTCCGTCCGTTCTGGTGCTAGAGTCTCTATGCCAGGTATGATGGACACCATCTTAAACTTAGGTTTAAATGAACAAACATGTGCTGCATTAGCAAAAGAAACTAACAATGAAAGATTTGCGATGGATTCCTATCGTAGATTCATCCTTATGTTCACAAACATCGCCAAAGGTCACCCAAGAACTGACATGGATAAGATGCTTGATGATCTTAAGAAATCCAGAGGTTACAAATTAGATACAGAAGTAACCACAGAAGAATTAAAAGACTTAGTTAAGAGATACAAGGAATACTACAAGAAAGTCTTCGGTGAAGAATTCCCAAGTGATCCACGTGTCCAATTAATGGAAGCTGTTGCTGCGGTCTTCAGATCCTGGGACAACCCAAGAGCGAACATCTACCGTATGCAATACTCAATCCCATATTCATGGGGAACCGCTGTTAACGTTCAATCAATGGCGTTCGGTAATAAAGGCGAAACTTCCGGTACCGGTGTTGCTTTCTCAAGAAACGCTGCTACTGGTGAAAAGGAAATCTCTGCTGAATATTTACCAAATGCACAAGGTGAAGACGTTGTCGCAGGTATTCGTACTCCATTACACATCGACGAACTCAAAAGACGTATGCCAGAAGTATACGAACAATTCGTCAAAACAATTAAAAACATGGAACTCCATTATCGCGATATGCAAGATATGGAATTCACCGTTGAAGAAGGAAAACTCTACTTCTTACAAACTAGAAGTGGTAAGAGAACTCCTGCCGCAGCCTTAAAAATGGCCTGTGATATGGTCGATGAAGGCTTAATCACCAAAGAAGAAGCCGTCTTAAGAATTGACCCAGTTTCCTTCGACAAATTATTATTACCAAACTTCGATAAAGACGAATTAGCCGCTGCTCAAGCTAGATTAATTGCCAAAGGCAACCCAGCTGGCCCAGGAGCAGGAACAGGTGCTATCGCCTTCACTGCTGAAGAAGCAGAACAAAGACACGCTGCCGGAGAAAAAGTTGTTCTCGTTAGAGCAGAAACCTCTCCAGAAGACTTAGCAGGTATGATCGCTTGTGAAGGTATTCTCACCATGAGAGGTGGCATGACTTCTCACGCTGCTGTCGTTGCTAGAGGTATGGGTAAATGCTGTATCACCGGTTGTGCTGCTGCATTAATCGATGAAGAAGCAAGAACCTTAACAATCAATGGTAAGGTTTACACCGATAAGGATGTCTTATCCTTAGATGGTTCCACAGGTAGTGTCTACGCTGGTGATATTAAGAAAGTTGCACCAGACCTCTCCAGTGGTAACTTCGGAAGACTCATGAAATGGGTTGATGATGCTAGACAAATGAAAGTCAGAACTAACGCTGATACTCCAAGAGATGCACATCAAGCCAAACTCTTCGGTGCTGAAGGTATTGGACTTTGCCGTACAGAACATATGTTCTTCGATAAAGACAAGATCTTCTCCTTCAGAAAGATGATTCTTGCTGAAACCAAAGAAGAAAGAGTTGCCGCTTTAGCGGAAATCGAACCATTACAACAAAAAGACTTTGAAGGTTTATTCGAAGAAATGAACGGATTAAATGTTAACGTTCGTTTACTCGATCCACCTCTACACGAATTCTTACCTCAAGAAGAAGACAAGATTGAAGAACTTGCTAAAGCAACAGGCCACTCAGTCGAATTCATTCACAAGAGAATTGAAGAATTACATGAATTCAACCCAATGATGGGTCATAGAGGATGCCGTTTAGACGTCTCCTATCCAGAAATTGGTGAAATGCAAACCCGCGCTATCGTTAAAGCTGCTATTGCAGTTAATGCTAGAAAAGGTTTACACATCGAACCAGAAATCATGATTCCATTAACCTTAGACCTCAAGGAATTCAAATTCGTTAAAGCGATTGTCACAAAGACCGCTGATGAAGTCATTAAGGAAGCTGGAGTTAACATGAAATATCATGTCGGTACCATGATTGAAATTCCACGTGCTGCTCTTCTTTCTGGAGAGATTGCCGAGGAAGCTGAATTCTTCTCATTTGGTACAAATGACTTAACTCAAATGACCTTTGGATTCTCTAGAGATGACGCTAGTAAATTCTTACCAGAATACTACAGCAACAAAATCTTTGAAGAAGATCCATTCAAGACCTTAGATACCCATGGTGTTGGACGTCTTATCAAACTCTCCGTTAAAGAGGGTAGAGAAACTAGACCAGAACTCCACGTTGGTGTCTGTGGTGAAACTGGTGGAGAACCAAATTCCATCCAATTCTATCATGACGTTGGATTAGACTATGTCTCCTGTTCACCATTCCGTGTCCCAGTCGCTAGATTAGCCGCTGCTCAAGCTGCGATTAGACACCCAAGAAATAAATAGTTTCTTTAAGCCAATTTATAAACTAACAGCCGCCTAAACCGCGGCTGTTTTTTTATATTTTAATTAGGTATTTCAAGTGCAAATACACGCATTTCGCATACATAATTTTTAGCAAACTTGTTAAAAATTTATTTACACATGTGTGAGAAAGATTTATATTAAAAACAAATTTTTATTTTTCACGAAAGGAGAAAACAAGACATGAAAAAGAAATTTATCGTTCCAGTTGTCGCGTTAGCTCTTGGTACATCTTCGTTAGCAGGATGTAAGCAAAGTCCAGCTAAACCAAAAGCTCCAACACTAAGTTCGTTAAAATTTGATACGACAAGCGTACAAATGGAATATGTCTATGAAGCTACAGCTGTCTCTTTAGACGGATTAAAAGTTTACGCTGTTTATTCCGACGAGAGTGAAGTTGAAGTTTCAGATTACGTCTATGAACCGTCAGATTTAGTAATCACTAATGAAGATCGCGCAGGCGCAAAATTTGGTACAAAGAAGAAGGTCGCAATCACCTATCAAACCAAATCAAAGAACCTAGAGTTTACAATCAAACCAGAAGTCGTTGATTGGACAGAAGAAGAAAAAGCTCTTATGACTTCAAATCTTTTAGGAGTCGCGTTACCATTCAACCGCGCTCTTAAAAACAAAACTTACACAGTTGAATGGGATGCTACAGAAGAAACGCTTTATATTGATGCAGAAGGAACTTATGATCAAGACTCCTTAACTGCCTATAAAGCAACATTCTTATCCACAGAAGGATGGCAAACATCTACCCAAACATATGGAAACGGCAAAATCGTTAACTTCCAAAAAGAAGTTGCAAGAGAAGGCGAAGCTCCTGCAGTAGTTACTGGTGCATTCTCTGTTGTTGACAGAACAACAGGCACACCAGCAGAATCAGGCGACTTCGATTTATACGCTCGCGTTGAAGAACCATATGTTAAGGATTGGCCAGCTGCGACAGCATTAGATTATTCTAAAAAATATAGTAGTGATGCGGATCCTGATGTCTTACCAGCAGCAATCGCAGATTACTATGAAATCTATAGTGAAGCTGATCAAGGATTTGACGCTATTATTGGTTATACTTCAACCGATCCACAATATGCCCCAGCGGGATGGGGTGTCGGATTATCAGACCCAAGTGGATTCCAACAATATATTTCGCCAAAAGAAAATTACGCTGTTTGGTATAAATTCAATGAAGCATCTAAATACTTTGTTGTTCAATTTGACAATTATTACAAACCAGCCACAGAATGGCCAGCAGAACAAATCGCTGCATTAGTTGATGATTTTGCTTCTCAAGATTCAATTCCAGCATGGAATGGTGAAGCCAGCGAATACATGGTTAACACCGATGCAAAGCAAATTAGAGTCACTATGCCAGAAGGTACAACCACTGAACAATTATCAGCTGCCGCTACTGCATATAATGCCTACTTAGTGAGCGATGGACATTACGCACAAAGAACAAAAACTAATGGTTATGTTTCTGAACACTATGAATTAAGCGCTTACGCCGTTGCCTCTAATGGTTACGTCTTTATTATTGTTAACGCTGTTCAACCTAATGATTTATTTAAAGCAAAAGGTTTCTTCGGACAAGGTTCAACTGAATTATTACCAGAGGCCCTTGGAATTAATAACGTTGCTGACTATGCATCATTCTATGCAAATCAAGCCGGCACTGATTATGATTACGAGGCACCATATATCAAATTCTATGCAGAAGATGTTGCAACAAAGGTTGCCGAATTACAAAACACCTTATTAAATAACGGATACTTCTTATCCTATGTTGATGAATATAATGATAATCACTACTATTCACCAGCCCAAGAACTCGATATTTGTGTCTGGGCATCCTCAGCTGATGCAAGATTAGATATCGTTCATGTTGATAGCGAAGATAAATTATCAACAAGCGAATCGTTCCCAGCAGAAGAAGTCGCCGCTTTCTTAGGCGAAGGACACGCCAGTGTTCCTGCCCTTAGCGGTGCTTCAAATTACTTATATTCTGATAGTGAAACTTCATTTGAAGTCTTAGCGAGATTTGAAAATGCTGAAGCTGCTGCGACTGCATTAGCAACTTATGGAAGTGGCTTATCAGATTACACCGCCAAAGGTGAAAACGTCTTTGTTTCTAATGACGGTTCAGTCACATTAACTTTATCCACCAACGGATCTTATGTTTCTATCGTTGTTGCAGATAGTGCGGTCTTCCCACTTGCTGGAATTAACGCATTCTTAGACGAGGAATTTACAGAAGAACAAGTTCCAGTGATTGCTAAAGGAGAAGGAATCTTATTCTCCAGTAGTGAAGACGAATCAACTGGTGTTTACACTGTTTCAGTTACCTATGCAGCTGGAGCAGAAGCTGCCAGCGCTGCTAAAACAGCATATGAGGCTGCTTTAGTTGAAAAAGGATTTGCTGAAGCAAATGCTGGTAGTGGAGTTTATGGAAATACTTCTCTTGCTTTGAAAGTTGAAGTTTCTGTTGAAGGCGCTGTCTTAACAATTAAGTTCTCTTCTATCCTTGTTAATGCAATTAGTTCAACCTTCATTAACGAACAAGCAAAACTTACTTTCTCCCACTTACCATCAGTTTTAGTGAAATCAAAATATAGCGTTTCTAATGTCACATTTAATGATGGTTCATTCGGAGTAAAGATAGTTGCAAATGACGATTACAGTTCGGTTGGAGCTGTTGTTTCCGACGCCTTTGGCTCCGATACAGATAATTGGAATTATCGTGGAACTGATAGTTCTTACAAAACTTGGTATGTTTGTGATCAATTCCATAATGTTCATGTTGCTATTTATGCAGGATATGATTCGAGTAGCAACATCTGTGTCTTTATTAGATTCTATGTTTATTCAGTAGCTCAAGAAGCATTAAAAACTCTTGGAAAGACCATTCCTGAATTTGATGAATCAACAGCACTTAACAAATATGTCATGGACTATACCTTATATAACTATAAATTAGTCGATACAATGGTTTTATACCAAAATCAAGCTAGCGCTCAGGCTGCTTATGATGCATATATGTTGTTATTGACGGCCACCGAAGGTTATACAGTTATTGACGCCGATAAAGGTTTGTACACAAATACAGCCCTAGGAGAAGACTATGGCATCATAGTCAAAGTTACAGAAGATGATGGAGACTATTATGTCGAAATCACAGTCGGTTTGCTTTCACTTCTCCAAGCATAATCTCTTATATTCAAACAATTAGACCAAGACCTCAAATCTTGGTCTTTTTATATGCGCATGTAATACGAGCATTTGACAAAATATGTTCTAGTCATTTAGACTTTAAACATATTTTTGAGGTCAATTAATATGAAAAAGACACTATTATCCGGACTTGTTCTTACCTTTTTAGGTTTTATAGCGGTCTCTTGTACATCTAAACAAGAACCTAAACCAATTCCCGCAGTTAAAGTATTAACTGGTATTTCAATTACTCAAGATGCTAATCAAAAAGAATTTGATCTCAATAGTGAATTTAATTATGAAGGATTAAAAGTTTCTGCATCTTTTATTACTGGAGATGTCTCTAGTAGTGAAGATGTCACAAGCGACATTGTGGTTTCTTCTCCAGATATGAGTAGCAAAGGAGAAAAAGATGCCAATATTTCCTATACATATAATGAAGTAGTTAAAACCACTAGTTATAAGATTACTGTTAATGAAGTAGTTAGTAAAAAAGCAAAGCTAACTGCTTTAGCGGCAGCGCCTAATAATTACATCAATTTCTCTGGTGTAACATTAGATCAAGAATATGATGTTGGCAGTGAACTAGTTATCACATTAGATTTAGTTCGTCCTTTAGCGGGGTCTGCCACTATTGATCACTATCATTTATTTGTTAATAATACTGAACTATCTTTATCTCAAGTTGGAACAGAACAAAAATTAAAGGCTACTTATGTAGTGGAAGATAAAGATTTCACTATTTATGGCTTTTATAATGACATGGTGGAAGATCAAAACGGATACACACTTACATTAGATAACCCTTCTACCGATTTAGCGGTCTTTGGATTTGATACTTCAAAGAAGTACACGAAGATGTATGGCTTTGTCACTTTAAAAGAAGGCTACACAATGAACGGTATCAAATGGAAATATGAAGGTGAAGAAGAGTATCGTAATGGAGCGCTTAATAATAATTTTCAACCCACTAATGTTACTCAACTAGCGAATCACCCAGAATTATATACATTTAAAATTAGAGAAACTGGTAACCAAGCGGTAACTGGAAACGTACATGTCTTATTTGATGTTGTAGAAGAAACTAAATACACGATTACTTATACATACGATAATGAAGAATTAGTTAATAAAACTAGTTCAGTTTTACCAAGTGAATCCACTGCAGGTAAAAAGAACTATCTCACTATTGTGACTAAATCAAATAATGACAAATTCGTAGTCAGTAGTGATGATATTGAATTAGAAGAAACGTTTAACTATGGCCAATATGGTTTCACTATGCCAAAAAAGAATATTGAAATTCATATCTCATTAACAGAAGCTACATTAAACATTTCTTGGAATAAACCTGATGGAGTGAGTGCGTTTATTAAAAAAGATGGAGATTATTATTCCTCAACAATTACTAAACTCATCCCAGGAGAAACCTATCATCTAATGGCGGCTTCCACCCAAAAGGTCATTGATTACGCAAATCTAAATAATGTTAAAGTTGATTTAAATATGACTTCTAAAAGCGATGATGATGGAAATGTTATTTTTGAAACAACATTCGTTGCCTCTGATATAGGTAGTAATCAGATGAATATTGAAATTGTTTTAACTGATTCATTTATCAATATTTCTTTAGATTCTTCTTTCTCAGATAATGCGACAATCTCATCTCCAAGATGCAAGATTGGTGTTAATTATCTTGTTAAAGCAACATTTGAAAAAGAAATGACAATTGTCATTAAAGATAGTGATGGAAATGAAAAGGATATCGAAGTTACCTCTTCTCATAGAGAAACTGAAGGATTCCACGTCTATGAATTCAGTTTTGTTACCCCATCTTACGATATAACTATTTCCTTTAAGGAGGCTAATTAATGAAAAAGATTTTGTTCTTACCTTTATGCGCATTACTATTAGCGGGGTGTAATTCCTCTAGTGGTGGTTATTCCAAGCAAAACCTTAAAGAAATTCAAGATTTCATCTCTTCGTTACAATCTCATAACTACACCGCAAAGATGAGTGATGATTACTATTATTTTTTAAATGATCATGCTTTTATCACAAAGTTTAAAGATCAAACCGTTGAAGGTGGATATATCAAAAAAGATAATGCTGGAATCTTTGATTATGTCGTTTCTAATAATGTATTAGAAGTTCAGGGAATGATTTCTTTAGATTCAACTTCTTCTCCTTATGATTATGTCTCTACTCCAGAATATATCGCGAGAATCGATAGCAAATATTGGGTTGGCGATAAAGAAAAAGGAGTCGCACATCTAGATTTAAGCAAAATGACTTCTTCAAGAAACAATATCGCTTGGGCTTTTATCATTGAAAATGAAATCGTCAATAATAACGCAATTAAAGAAGTAACTGCATCTATAGGTAATACAGTAACTTTTAAAGTTAAATATCAAAACAAAGCTAAAAAGACTGTTAGTAAATCATTCTCTATTTCTAATGTAGGAACTACTTCAAATAGTTTAGTCACCGATTATGTCACAAGTGGAGATTTCTCCCCTAAAACTGATTGGACTAATTATCAAAAACAAATGTTTACTAAATATGAATTGGACACTCCATTTTTCTTTTCAGGGTATACTTTAGGATTATCTTTATCTTTCAGCTATGCTGAATCATATAAAATCTTAATGGCGTATGACATTATGTCTAGCAAAGCCAAAGAAGATGAATTTAAACAGGAGTTATTAGAAAATCATTATGATATCACTGTCACTCCTGAAAATATGATTGTCGCGTTAAAGAAAGTTGAAAGCGAAGAAGGAACTTATGGAGATCAAATCCAATTTAAATATCTTTCAGTAGATGAAATTGATCCTAGAGAAAGAAAAAGTTGTCCAAATGGATATCTACAAGTTGTCTATAATTCTTCTTTATATTATGACGGAAGTACAATCGAGGCCGTTAACTCCACAATTGGAACTCAAAACATCCCGCCTGTTAGTGATAGTGAGATGATTGATAAAGTTGCTTTGAGCAATCACACTGAGTTATATAACGAGCAATATAAAGAAGCAATTAAAGAGGAAGAACCTGAAGAAGATGTTCAAAATGTCATCTTAGGAGCGTATATCGCTAGATTTACTCCAGTAAGTGGTACATCTTTACAAGATGTTAATACTTATATCAAAGCATACTTAGCAGGTTTAGACGCATTAGGATGGGTGGACGCTCAAAAAGCGATGAACGATTTAATCGGTGATACTTCAGAAATTGAATATCCTAAAGATTTTGATGAAATCAATTATGGTAGAAGAGGGAAGATTGCCAGTGATGAAAATTCAGTAGTCTGGTTAGAATTCTATTCCTATGATTATTTAGAAAAAGGGTACTTCGAATTAAACATTGAAATCTTCACTAAATAC
This sequence comes from uncultured Caryophanales bacterium, assembly GCA_946612115.1. Classification (GTDB taxonomy): domain Bacteria; phylum Bacillota_I; class Bacilli_A; order RFN20; family CAG-826; genus UBA2450. The sequence goes on from CAMOEI010000003.1 coordinate 103,170, forward strand.
GGTGTTTCTAAATTATCTAATTTCTAATTTTTTCATTTCAATTTATTTTTAACTCAAAAAATTTTTAAGCGAAATTACATTTATTTGGTAACCATTTTTTTCAATTATCTTATCTTCGTCAAATGTAATAAGTGTCAATTTAAGTTTTTCTTTACTAGCCTTAGCAAAATTCATCAAGGATTCAATTTCCCTGTCGCTATCGGAATCGTCTAATCGATACGCAACTTGAATTGCGTTTTTTTCTTCTGGAATATAAAAATCTATTTCTGCTTTATCATTTTTAACATAATAGAGCTTGTCTTTGAATTGCTTATGTAGTTGGATTGCAACGATATTTTCGATTAAAGAACTCTTTTTATCGTCGAGGAACAGATTCAAAATACCATTATCAATAAAATAGAATTTTAATTTGCTTTTCTTATCCACAAAGGCCGAATAATAGTTCTCCAGTGAGAACAAAAGGAAAGCGTCTTCACAATATCCACAGTAATTAATAATAATATCTTTAGATATTTTATAACCAATACCTGTAACAGCATTAGTTAGCCTGGTATAAGAAACATCTGTTTTTACTGTTTCAGCAATTTTTGAAATAAGAAGCTTTAAACCATTTTCGTTTCTAATCGAATTCCTAACGACGATATCTCCATAAAGCACTTTGAGATAAATATTAGACAAATATTCGCGTTTATTCGTAAAATTAATAGACTCAGGAAAGCCACCATTAACAAAATATTGCTCTAAGGCATTATTGAATTCAGCAATCTCTTTTGTTGAAATTGGATTTGATTTAACTTTTATCGCTCTTAAGTATTCTTTGAAAGAATATGGATAAACTTCTTTAGTTAAATATCGACCACCTAAAGTTTTTTCAATATCTTTAGAAAGCATTTTTGCGTTGCTTCCAGTTATATCAACTTTTAATCCCTGGTTAGCAACTCTAATTGCAAATAATTCCCAGTTATCTATATTTTGAATTTCGTCAAAGAAATAATAATGTTTTTCACCACTCATTTCTTGTGACACAGTAATAATGTCTTCAAAATCGGAAGAAGAAAAGCCCACTAATCGTTCATCGTCAAAATTTATATATATGATTTGATTCCAACTGACTCCACTAGCAATCAAATCTTGAACTCTTTTATATAAAATAGTTGATTTACCTGCACGACGAGGACCAACGATAACATAATTGCCATTGGTTTCTAGAAAAATATCTCTATTAACAATAATAGTGTTCCTTATTACTTCGTGTTGGTCATATATTACTCTTTTTAAGATATCGTGATTCATACTTATTCTCCTATTTTTGTCGAGTATATTCTACAAAATGTATATATTTTTGTCGAGTATATTTGACATTTTTAATATGCTTTGCGATTCAATTACAAAAAAACATCCAAAGGATGTTTATTCTATATATGTAACTAAACAAGTTTCTATATCGTAAATTGCAGATTCAACCACTCCATCATAGTGAGGAAATTTAGATTTAAGATATTCTGCAGTTTTCTTGGCGTTAATCTCACTAGCGGTTTTCTCATCAACTTCATTAACAATATTAAGTTTAATTCTATTAAGAATTGGATCTAGATATTTGCCTTTTTCATTATGAATAGAAGCGTGAATCGCTCCACAGTGAGTGTGGCCTAACACTAAAACATATTTGATGTTTAGATGTTCTATTCCATATTCAATAGAGGCGAGTTCTCCTTCATTTATCACATTACCCGCGGTTCTTATAATAAATAATTCGCCTGCGTGTACATGAAAGATTTCTTCAGGAACCACTCTAGAATCGCTACAGCAAATAATTAAAGCGTAAGGAGATTGTCCTTTAGATAATGAAGAATAGTATTCTTTCTTATCTTTAGATAAACTAGAAACAAATTCTTTATTTCCGTTAATTAATTTAGTTTTGATATCCATTATCTTTTTTCAAATGGTCCGATATGCTCATTATCACCAACAGTGACATTTCTTAATGTTGAGCATTCAATTTCATTATCATGACCAACTTTAACGTTTTCTAAAACGGTGTTAGGACCGATGAAATTACCTTCTCCAATAACTGAAGAACCTAAAATAGTGGTGTTAGGTCTAATTACTGTATCTTTTCCAATAGATACTTCAGGAGAAATATAGGCAGTGTCTGGATCTTCAATAGATACACCTTCTAACATTAATCTATGATTAACTCTTTTTCTAATGATTTTAGCAGCATAGCTGAGTTGGAAGCGGTCACTGACAGAGAAGATATCAACAGCGTCTTCTAAAACATACGCTTCAGCACGTAAACCGTCTTGATTAAATAATTTCACAAGTTCAGATAAGTAATATTCTTTTTTAGCGTTTTCTCTAGAGAGTTTTGGTAAATAGCTTTGAAGAATCTTATTATCGATGATATACACTCCAGCGTTAACTTCGTTATATTCTTTTTCTTCAGTGTTACAATCAGCGTTTTCTCTAATATCTAATAAACGATAAGAACCTTTTTCTCTAATGATTCTTCCATATCCTTTAGGATTTTCTAAAACAGATGTACAAATAGTTAAGGCGTTACCGTTTTTCTCATGCTTATGATAAACCTTTTTTAAGGTTTCATAAGTTAATAGTGGGAGTTCTCCTCCAACGATAATGATATCTCCTTCTTTATCTATAAGTTCTTTTACTTGCATTAAAGCGTGACCAGTACCTAAGGTTTCTTTTTGCCAGACGACTTTAGATTCTTTTTCAACACACTTTTTTGTGTGTTCTCCTCCATAGCCAACCACTGTATAGATTTCTTTTGGCTCAAAAGGTTTAACCGCATCAATTACATAGTTAATTAATGGTTTACCTAAAATTGGGTAAGCAACTTTGGAGTGATTTGGGTCTCTAGAATTCATTCTAGAACCTCTACCTGCTCCTAAAACGACAATATATTTATCTTTCATTTTATCTCTCCTTATTTCTTGATGACTTTAGCGATTTCCGCAAAATATTCATCCTCTAATACTTTTCTAGCTTTCTTTAATAAACCGACATCAGTAGATAAGGCAAATACAGCGCTTCCACTTCCGGTCATAAGAACAATCTTTAATCCTAATTCTTTTAATGTATCTTTGATAGTTTGAATCTCAGGCACTAATGAAATAGCGGCTTCTTCTAAAGAATTACCAATAAGCTCTGCTAAAAGATCATCATCTCCATTAGCTAAAGCTTCTTTAACTTTATCAATATCGATTTGTTTATACGGCACTTTATCTGTGATAGCGAAGACTTCTTTAGTGGAGCAACCTGATTTAGGTTTAACAATTAAAACGTAGTAGTTGTTTTTTACTTCAACATTTTCAATTTGTTCTCCGATTCCTTTACATCTAGCAGGTTTACAGTTGATAAAGAACGGGATATCCGCTCCTAAAGGAGTGGCGATTTTGATTAATTCTTCATCACTAGCGTTCAGTTTTAACATTTGATTAACCGCTTTTAATGTGAAGGCCGCATTACTACTTCCTCCACCTAATCCCGCTTGCATTGGAATGACTTTATGAATAAAGACTCTAAAGCGATCATTAAATTTATATTTCTTTGCTAAAGCGTTAATCGCTGTGCTCACTAAGTTATAATGGATTAATCCATTAGAGAAATCATCAATAGTGACGAAGTTATCTTCATTTTTTAATTTAGAAATAATTAAAGTATCGTGAAGTTCGATAGGAAGCATAATCCCATCTAGTTCATGATATCCATCTTCTCTTTTTTTAGTGATTGATAATGATAAATTGATTTTCGCGTAACTTTTAACACTTCTAGCCATAATTAACTTCTTTCTTTGATGAGTTGATACATTTTTAAATAATCTAAATAGGCGATGTTTTCTGGTCTAGTCATTTCATTAATATTAAGAGTCTCTAAAATCGATTTCGTTTTTAGAGAATCATTAAGATAGACCTTAAGATTATTATAGATTGTTTTTCTTCTATTTATAAATAAGCTTTTACATAGCTTATAGGTTCCTAAGATATCTTCTTCACTGGCTTTTAAGCTTTTGATATAGGTAAACACCACTGAAGAACATTTAGGAACTGGATAAAAACTACCAGCTTTAACAACAAACTCTTTTTTAACTTCTCCAAGTAAATGAATCAAAACACTTACTGGTCCATAATTTTCTCCACTAAAATCATTAAAGCGATCAAAGGCTTCTAGTTGAATCATTAACACCATCTTTTTAACTTCTTTAGCGTGTAGTAGTAAATAGGTCACTAATTCAGTTGTAATGTTATATGGAAGATTACCAATAATCTTATCGTAACTAGAAACATCAACTTTTCTAATATCGTTATAGATGTATTCGATATCTTTACCATAAATAGTGCCTAAATAATTAATCATTCTAATATCAATATCACAAACAGAGAGATGTCCTTCTTTTTCATTTAAGTAGTGGGTAAGGCTTCCTAAGCCTGGTCCAATCTCTAAAACTTCTTCATCTTTTTGAATGTCTAATAGATCCACAATTTTAGAAGAAACACTTGGTTCCACAAGAAAATTTTGGCCATAATCTTTATCTGGTCTAACATTATTCAAATTGACGATTGGGATGATGTTGTTTCTTGTAATTTCCATATAGTTCTTCTTTGTTAATTCCTAAGATGTTTAATTGGTTTTCAATACTTTTATTGCTACCTTCTAATAGGTGATATTTTTGGATGATTTCTTCTTTAATTTTGCTTGGGTTTTCATTTAAAGAAATTAATGTGCTTAATTCATAATCAACGATTTCAAAATCAGTAGAAGTGGAGAATGGTTTTAATAGAGTAGTGATTTCTTCTATTGAGGACTCTGCGACCCCTCTTTTTTTGTAATTTTTCCTACTAAAACCACTTATTTTTATATTTTTTGCAGTTTTTATTACCGAATTAATCTTATTTCTAATTCTTTCTCCTGCTTCATCATTATCGGTTAAAACGATGATTTCTTTTTGTTTACTTGCTAGAGATAAAAACTCTAATTTTTCTTTTGAAATATCTAATCCGTTAGTTACAAAAAAATACGCTTTTATAAACGAAGATAAGAAAGCCTTATCACTTTCTCCTTCAACAACAATAATAGATGGGACAATTAATTTATTCATCGATGTTAAATAAGTGACATGTATTTTTATAAAGAACATCCTCTAAATGCTTTTTAGACATGTCTTTTAATCGCGCAATTTCCTCTAAGACTAAACAGAGATATTTAGGTTCATTTTTCTCCCCTCGATGTGGATGAGGAGTTAAATAAGGACAATCGGTTTCGATAATTAATTTATCTAATGGAACTTCTTCTGCAACCTCTTTTGGAGTTTTCGCATTAGTGAATGTTACTGGTCCACCTAAGGCGATCATCAAGTTACAAGAGAAGATGTCATTTAGCATTTCCACACTTCCAGAATAGCAGTGCATCACTCCTCCTGAAGTTGGTTTATGTTCTTTTAGAATTTTTAAACAATCTTCATTACTGTCTCGGTTATGAATAGAGATTGGTAAGCCTAATTTATTCGCATCTAAGATTTGTTTAATAAACCATTCTTTTTGTTTTTCTCTTTGAAGAGGGTCTTTGACCCAGTGATAATCTAATCCAATTTCTCCAATCGCTTTGACTTTTGGGTGTCTCGCTAAAGATAGGAGTTCTTGATATTGTTCTTCGCTAACTTTATCAATTTCAGTTGGATGCACTCCAATAGCGGCGTAGCACTCTTCATATTTCTCACTTATTTCAATCGCGAGTTTACTAGATTCATAGTCATATCCAATCACTAGAAAACGTTTAACGCCTGTTTTTTTAGCGTCTTCAATAACTCTATCGATTTCTGGATAGAGAATTGGATCATTTAGATGACAATGTGAATCAAATAGCATTTTTATTCTCCTTGCTCTAACTCTGCTAATGTTTCAATACGAACATTGAATATAGCCGCCAATTTGCTAAGCGTGGCAATATTTAAACTGCTAATTTTTCTTCTTCTATTTTTTAAACTAATTAATGAATCATAAGGGATATTTGTTTTCTCAGAAATATCTTTCATAGAATATTTGTATTTTTTAGCAAGGATAGAAAGAACTGTATTCTTTTCTTTTCTTTCACAAAATAGTTCTACAATATGAGAAAAATCCATTTCATGATAAACATTAAATAAAACAAGCATCTCTTTAATAGGAATATAAATAAAGATTGCCTCAAATGTTAAATGAGTTTTTTGTTGAATCCAAAGATAAGCTTCAGACGCCCAAAGCGACGTATTATAAACAGGTATTTCTAAATCATCTATTTTTTCAAACGGAAACAAAGATTTAATAAGCTGCCCATCACTAATTAGTGATACAGGCGTGTAATCATCTATTTCAATTCCTCTAAAAAAAGAAGAATATGAGATTCTTTTCTCAACAAAATCTAAAGAGAATTTGCGGTCAATAGCAAACGACAACACTCTTTCAAACAATTCAGCAAAGTCGTAGAAAAGCTCATCCCTCATAATTTTCCCTCATTAAATCGATGATATATTTTTTATTTATATCAACAGGCTGGTCAATAATATCTCTTGCCTTATTAGAAGCTTCTTTGACCACTGAGTGATATATGCCTAAAAATGTTTCATCACATTCAATTATTTCTTTAAAATGCAATAACGCTATAGCTCTTTGTGATTTGAAAACATATTGAGTTCCTAAATTTCCTAACAAATAGATTTCTTCCAAATCATTAAACGATAGTCTTCCTTCTACAAAACTTAATGGGAATCTGAAATATGAATCGTCCGCACGATAACCAATAATGACATCATATTGTTCAACATCAATATAGAATTTATCTAACCATTCAAGGAAATTACTGCGGCCTTTTTTAAATGTAGACGTTAATTCGTGGTGATGCATTAATATTGCTACCCAATTAAGAACAGAATATTTATTCTTATCAGTCAGATCTAATATTTTTAGTTCTTTATACCTTCTGTCATCAATAAAGTATTTATTAACAACGCCTAATTCATTTTGCTTACACGCCCAAACCTTTGCGGATGTTAAATCTTTTGTCAAATAAAAAGCTGGCCCATAGTCATTATGTATCTGAGAGCCCCTATATATAGGATTTTGAATTAGCTTTTTACTTCCGTGATAAAAAATCATACTTTAATTATATTCTATTCGTTCAAAATTTCAATTTTTATGTACAATTGTACAAACTTTTCGCGTTTTTGAGCGAATTTGACTACTTCCCAACACAGAATCTTGAGAAGATTTCTTTAGAGAGATCGTTTTGATTGTTCTCCCCTAAAATTTCTAAACAAGTATTATAAGCATCTAAGATAGAAACACTGACGAGATCGATTGGTAAATCATTATTCGCATCTTCTTTAGCCTTTAATAAACTTTCTTTGATATGTCTAAGCAAACCTAATTGTCTAACATTATTTAAAGAAGGTGTTTTAAAGGTTTCTTCTTTAATACCAAGTTTTTCATAGACTGCGTTTTTTAAAGAAGTTAAATCATTATTAAGTGCGGAAACATAGATTTTAGATTTATCTAATGTTCCATTTAATTTATCCGCTTTGTTGTAGATGATTAAATGTGGTTTATCTTTTACTAAATCTAAGATTTGTTTATCTTCCTCTTCTAATTCTTTAGAGGAATCTAAGACCACCAAGGTGAGATCTGCTTTATTAATCGCGTCAAGAGATTTATTAACTCCTATTGCCTCGATTTTATCTTCGCTTTCTCTAATACCCGCAGTGTCTAATAAATGTAAAACGATACCGTTAAGATTAACTTCGCCTTCTACAACATCTCTAGTCGTACCTGCGATATCAGTAACAATCGCTTTTGATTCTCCTAATAAAGCGTTAAGTAAAGATGATTTACCAACATTAGGTTTTCCCGCGATAGCGACTTTAATACCTTCTTTAACAATTAATCCTTTTTCTCCAGATTCCACTAGAGAGTCGATTAACGGAACTAAAGCATCCACCATGTCAACGACATGTCCTTTATTAGCGACTTCGATATCTTCATATTCTGGATAATCGATATTAACTTCAATTAGAGATAAAACATCAGCGATTTTAGTTTTGATTGGTAAAATCAATTTAGATGTTTCTCCTTTTAAAGAAAGGATAGATAGTTCTTTAGCTTCTTTAGTGGTGGCGTTAATGACATCATTAATCGCTTCAGCTTGAATTAAATCAATCTTTTGATGAAGGAACGCTCTAGAGGAATATTCTCCATTAGTTGCGTATCTTGCTCCATGTTTAATCAACAATTCGATAATCTCGTTAGCGATAAGGACGCTTCCATGACAAATAATTTCAACAAGGTCTTCTCCAGTAAATGATTTAGGGCCTTTATAAATACATAAAACAACTTGGTCGATGACTTTGTCATTATCAACGATGTTGCCCACTAAAAGGGTTCTTTCTTTAATATCTCTAATATCCTTAGAAAAGCATTTAGAAACAATCTCAAAACAATCATCACCAGACACTCTAATGATGGCAAGCGCACTTTTAAGTGGTGCGGTAGCTAAAGCGACAATTGTTTCAAACACCATAATCTTTTTCTTTAGAAAAGCACCCATGTGGGTGCATGTTTTCTATAAATTATTCAACGTAAATGATTTGGACTTGTCTATGTGTGCCTTCACCGATAGATTCAGTGCGAACATTTCTCCATCCGCTTAAAGCATTATGGATTGCTCTTCTTTCATCCGCTGGCATTGGTTCAAAAGTGTAAGTTGTTTTAGTTTTTTGAACATCTTTTGCACACTTTCTAGCGAGTCTTTCTAATCGATAATATTTATTATCTTTATAGCCATTAATATCGAGAAGAATTCTAAATCTCTTATGGAAGTGATTGTTAGTGGCTAACTTCACTAATTCGTTAAGAGCTTGAAGAGTGACACCGTTTTTTCCAATTAAAATTGGATTATGAGTGCTATCGATAGTGATTCTAATAACATCATTATCTAATTTGCTCTTCACTGAGCTTTCGATTCCTAAGGAATCAATCGCATTTAGAAGGTAATCTTCTGCGTATAAAATAACATCAGAAAGATCATAGACTTCAATTTGTACTTTCTTTGAGAAAAGTCCGACAGTTTTTCCATAATCAAGGAAGATTAAATCTTGAATTGGGGTGCCAGTCTCTTCTGAAGCTTTTTGGAGAGCTTCATCCACTGTTTTTCCTAAATAAACTTGCATAGTATTATGCTCCTATTAAATCTTTTTCTTTTTGTGGTGAGCGGTAACTGCTTGAGTGATAACAGTTTGAATGACAGAAATAACCGCACCAATGAACCAATAAACACCCATTGCAGAAGCAAGGGAGAATCCCATGAAGATAATCATCGCAAGCATGACATAGGTGAAAATCTTCATTTGGTTATTTTGAGATTTTTGTGCTGGGTTTTTACCTAATTTAGCAACTTCTTTAGCTTTCTTCTTTTGATACCATTGAGGTAAAAGCATACTGACTGTTTGCGCTCCTGCCATTAAAAGGAATAAGAATAGTGCAGTAACTGCGCTATATCCTCCAGCAGGACCCCAGTTTGCTTGATTAAATAATGCATCTCTAATTGTGACTGAAAGTTTTAAACCTAAAACGGAACCATTTGCTAAAGCAGCAGATCCACTTAAAGCACCCCAGACACAGATGAAGACTGGGAATTGAACAATCATTACAATGATAGTGGTGAAAGGATTAATCTTATTCTTCTTATAAAGACGATTCATCTCTTCCGCCATACGTTGCTTTTCAACTTGAGATGTATTGCTATTTGGGTATTTGGCTTGAATCTTTTGAATTTCAGGTTGAAGTTCAGTCATTTTCGCATTAGAGCTATTTTGTTTAAATGTTGCAAGTAACATTAAACCTCTAACGATTAAAGTGACAAAAACAATAGCAAGAAGCGCAGCTACTCCAGCGGACGCTCCTGTTCCTCTAAATCCTGAAGAGATTTGGTCGATTAACCAACCGATTGGATAGACGAGTAAGCCTTCGAATAATCCAAGGCTCCAGGCTCTAGACCAACTTTGTCCATCTAAATAGACACCTTCTGTGGAATAACCATAAGATCCATATTTATCTGTTTTTGTTGTTAAACAAGTTCTCGCACTAGCAACATAACTATTCAACTTAGCTTTATAGGCTGCAACGAAGTCTGTACTTGGACACTTGTTAAAATCTTCGACTTTTCCTCTTGCTTCGGCGTCGATAAGAGTCCAGTTATCCCATTTCTTACCAGCTTCGCTTGAGAAATATTTAAGGAAGGAGAGTTTACTTAAAATACGATTAAATTTCGCTAAATCTTCACTTTTACTTAAGTCTAACGAATCACCATCAGAAATTTCAGAGGTGTGATCTAGACCATAATAAATCACTTCCCTTAGAAGAATTTTATCGAATGTAGCGAAATATAACTCTGAACCAGCATCAACGGTTACATAGCCACTTTTACCAACAGATGAGATGATGGAATTAAGATAAGTTAGTTTATCAACATTAATGTTGGTCTTCTTTTCTTTTTCCTTTATTTCATTCCCAAATCTAAATCCGCCTATTTCATCATCAAAGTGAGCGGTAGTTATGGAATAGTTTTTAAGTGTAAAAGTGCTTCCTGTTTCAGGAGAAGTGAAATCAAGTGGTGCTTCACTTCCTGCTTCATAACGTGTAATTCCTGGATCGAATGCATACATCATTCGCCCAACATCGACTCTGGTACAAAAGTTTGCGGTACAGCTAGATAATGTCACCAAACCCAAAATTGTGACACCTAAACTTAGTCCAATTTTTGTTCTTTTTTTCATTCTTTTGTTCCTATTCTACTCAACAAATTGTTGAGACTACTTTTGTTATTATCAAAGGATTGATCTAAAAATTCTTTTTTGACGACAATAACGATATCGAATGTGTGAGAAGAGTAATTAAATAACGAGTCACACATAGCTCGGACCTGCCTCTTAATACGATTTCTAGTCACTGCGTCTCCAATTTTCTTTGAAACGCTTAACCCTATACGGCTATAGGTCAAACCATTTGAAATGTAATGGATGATATAGGGCGACTCTTTTAAGACTTTCCCTGTTTTAACCGTAACTCCAAATTCTTCGTTTGATTTGATACGATTAATGGTTTTCATTATTTCTCCAAAGGGAAATTAGGCTGCTAATTGTTTGCGGCCTTTTGCTCTTCTTCTGGCTAAGACTTTACGTCCGTTAGCGGTTTTCATTCTTGCTCTAAAACCAGCCTTGTGAGAGTGTTTTACTTTACTTGGTTGATAAGTTCTTTTCATAATACGTGTTCCTCCAAATTTTACGCAATAAAGATTATAAAGGCATTTATTTATAAATGTCAAAGAAATAAGCGCGCGACACACTTGGGCGAGACTTTTTTTCGACAAATTGAGCGTGTGGAAAAGTAGAACACCAGGAAAAGTTGCAAAAATCGATTTTTTGGTTATCCACATTCCACTTTAGGCTAAAAAAATGAAAAAATAGGTTAAAATCAATGAATAAAATTCATTGATGGATTATGGATAAACCTACATTTATTTTTATCAACCAAAATCCACATTTTCACACATTTATCCACTTATTATCCACATTTTAAAATTGTGGAAAACTTGATTTTTTGACCTATATAAAATATGTTTCTATTTTTCATGTGTGGAAAAGTAAAAAGTATGTATTTTTCTATTAAAGAAATAAGCAAATTATTCTATAATTAATCGCAATTAAAAGGACTACAACATTATGGTAAGCACAATATCTGAAATAACAAAACTCTGGACGAAATGTCAAAAAAGATTAAAGGAAAGAATCGATGAAGAATATTCATATGATTACTTTATTTCAGGTAGCTATATCCATGAAGTCAAAAACGGCCAAATTGTTTTGGTAGTGAAATCTCCTTTTATCAAATCTGTTGTAAATTCCAAATATAGAGACTTAATTTTGGATGTAATCCAAGAATTTGAAGACGATCCTTATACTTTAGAGGTCATTTCTTCTGATGAATTAGCCAAAAAGGGTCAAGAAGAAGTAATTGGAAAAAATGAAGAGAAAATTGTTTCTGATGAAACAAAACCTCAATTCTTTGAAGGCGCGGTAGTCAAACCAGAATTAACTTTCGAGAAGTTTGTTGTTGGTGAATTTAATAAAGAAGCTTATAAGGCTGCTTTATATGTCGCTGAAAACGGAGGAACTTTATTTAATCCATTGTTCATCTACTCTAGAAGTGGATTAGGAAAGACTCACTTACTCCACGCGATTGGCAATAAAATCATCGAAAAGAGAATGCCAAACGCGAAGATCTTATATATCACTGCGAATGACTTTGTTGAAGAATACATTAGATATGTCAGAGGAGAAAAAGAGTTAGAAACTCTTAAAAGCTATATCAAAGGTGTTGACGTCTTATTATTGGACGATGTTCAATTCCTTGCCGGGAAGGTTAAAACCGAAGAGATGTTCTTCTACATTTACCAAGATTTAATTAACAAAGGTAAACGAATTATCATCACTTCTGATAGAGAACCAAATGAACTCAAAGGATTAGAAGATCGACTAATCACTAGATTCACTCAAGGCTTAACAGTAAAAATTAAAGAACCAGATTTAGACACTTGTGTCGAAATCTTAAAGCAAAAATTAACTCAAGCTGGTATTGATTTAAATAAGTTTGATGATAATGTTCTCATCTTCTTAGCAGAAAAGTTCTCTAGAGATGTAAGAGAAATTGAAGGTGTAGTTAATAGCTTAACATTCTCTTGCCTCAACCTCATGGATGAAGAAAGATTCACAATGGATGTCGCAATTAAAGCAGTAGGTTCAATTAAAGGTGGCAAAAACATCGCTACTCAATTAAGTGAACAAAAGATTATCAATGTTGTTGCGGATTATTACAATTTGACTCCTTCTCAAATCACTGGAAAAGAAAGAACCAATCAAATTGCTTTAGCAAGACACATCGCAATGTACCTAATTAAGAAACATTTAGATCTTCCATTTAAGAAAATTGGACAAATGTTTGGAGGTAAAGATCACACAACTGTTATGAGTGGTATCTCGAAAGTGGAAAAAGAGTTGAAAACTAACGATCAACTAATCGCCGCGATTAACGAACTAGAAGCAAGGCTTTCTAAATAATTTATTAAAAATAAATAGTTTAGACCTACATCAATGTGGTAGAATGAATTTAAATAAGGATTAATGAGTTTTCCACATTATCCACATGACCAATTATTATTATAAATAATATATAAATATAAAAAGGGATTTTAAAAATGAGATTCATAATTAAAAGAGACGAATTATTAAAAGGATTGTTAATTGCTGGTAGAGCAGTTAACTCAAAATCTGCTGCTAATCCAGTTTTATCTAACTTCAAACTTGAGTTAGCGGATGAAGGACTTTTTATTACAGGTAGTAACTACGAATTAACTATTAGAACATGTATCCCTTATTCAAGAGATGATGTTGAAATTATTCGTAATGTAAAACAAGGTTCAACCTTAGTTAACGCTAAAATCATTTCTGATATGGCTAGAAAGATCGATACTGATGAAATCAGTTTTGAAGTTATCGATTCCACAATTGCAGTCATTACAGCAGGAAAGATTAAATATAATTTAAATTGCATTAGAGCGGAAGAGTACGCTGACATTGATTTAGAACCAACAGGTATCCAAATCTCTTTGAGCAAAGTAGAATTCTCTTCTTTAGTCAGTCAAACAGCCTTCGCAGCATCTTTAAAAGAGCAAAGACCAATTCTTACCGCAATCAATTTAGAAGCTAGTGATGGCTATTTAACTGCAACCGCAACCGATAGTGCTAGATTAGCAAAGAAAACTATTTCAATCTCCACAGATTTGAAATTCACTGCTAATGTTCCAGCAAAGATGATGGTGGAAGTTGATCACTTATTAGAAGGTTCCGAATCTGTTAAGGTTGCCTTAAGTGATAAGAAAGCCTTATTTAGCTTTGAAAACACCGTCATTGCGACACGTTTAATCGCTGGTGAATATCCTAACACTAAAAACATCGTTCCACGCATTACAAACTATTCTTTAGAAGTTAACGCTGCTGATTTCATGAAAGCTATCGATAGAGTTAACATTCTATCATTAGATAGAGAAAATGTTGTTGACCTCTTATTAAGCGAAGATAACGTCGAGATTAGTGTTAAGTCATCTCAAGTTGGATCTGCAAGTGAGAAAATGGATGTCTTCAAGTTCGAAGGCAATAACCTACAAATCAGTTTCAACAGTGAGTTTGTTCTCTCTGCAATTAAAGCTTTAAATAGTGAAGATGTGACCTTCTTGTTCGTTGGAGAAATGAAACCATTTATCATTAAAAATCCAGCTGATGAGAGTGTAGTTCAAATTGTCACTCCAGTTAGAACTTATTAATTAAAACAAATATTCAAAATTAGCGGGTCAATCGACCTGCTTTTTTGATTTTAATCAAATCTAGAGCGCTGTTTTAAAGCACAAAAACGCCTATTTTAAGCCTATAAAACTTTATGGAATAATATATTCCATTTTAAGCCTATATACTGTATAATACCCTCATAGGAGCGTCAAATGGCAAAAGAAGTGATTAAAATCCGTGATGATGAAGAATATATCACCTTAAATGTTCTTCTTAAAATCACTGATCTCATCTCTACCGGTGGGATGGCAAAGATTTTTCTCGCTGAAAATGTCGTTTACGTCAACGAGGAAGCGGAAAATCGTCGAGGCCGTAAATTATATCGAGGCGATGTTATTCGCTTTAAAAACAGGGAATTTATCATCGAATAACTATGATTGTAACTTCCCTCAATCTTCACAACTTTCGTAATCACACTTCTAAAAACCTTGATTTCAATCCGGGAATAAACGTTATCACTGGATTAAATGCGAGTGGCAAAACCAATATTGTTGAAGCCATTTACTATCTCTCATTAGCAAGGAGTTTCAAAGGAGTGGACGACGAAGATCTCATTAAGCATTTATGTGAGTATTCTGAAATCCATGCGACAGTCAAGGAAGGTAAACTCAGTAAAGAGATTCACATTCTAATCACCAAAAAAGGCCGTTCTGTTCTTGTAAACGGGAAAAAGGTATCTAGAGTCAGCGACCTCTCTAAAAATGTGAATGTCCTCCTATTTGAGCCTAAAGATGTCCTATTATTCAAAGGACCACCAAAGGAAAGAAGGAATTTCCTAGATATCAATTTATCAAAGCAGTTCCCTCTATATCTTGAATATATCTCTAGATACGAGAAGGCTCTAAAAGAAAGAAATGAGATTCTTAAAAGCGGAAAAATTGATGAAAATCACCTTTCCGCGGTTACTGAAATTCTCGTTAAATACGCTGGTCCAATTATCAATTATCGGGCCATGTATGTCAAGGATATCAATGATATCCTTATAAAAATAACGCGCGCACTCACGGGCGTGAATGATAAGGTGGAAGTTATCTATAAACCATTCGTTCAAATGAGTGAGAATTATGAGGCGGATGCAAAAGTCGCATTTGAAAAAAATCTTGAGAGCGACATCAAGCATCGAAACACCTCAGTCGGGATTCACAGAGAAGATATCCAAGTCAATTTTAATGACAAAGATATCGCCACCTATGGCTCTCAAGGGGAAAATAGGCTCGTGGCTTTAGCCTTAAAGATCGCTCCTTATTTCTTAATCAAGGATAGCGATAAAAAGCCAGTAGTGGTCCTTGATGATGTGATGTCTGAATTAGACAAAACTCATCAAAAGACCCTAATCGATTTTCTAAGAAAGTTTGAACAGGTATTTATTACTGACACCAAACTTCAAATAGATGGGGCAACCCATATTGAATTAACAAAAAACTAAGGAGGTCTTCTAATGGAAGAAGAAAAGAAGGTAGTTGAACAAGCTAGCGAAGAACAAAAACCTGCAGAACCATTTGTTCCTCAAGACATCTCCGTTTCAGAAATGAGCGAAAAAGAAGTCGAACTTGAAAAAGCTGATGAAAACTACACCGCGACTAACATTCAAGTCCTAGAAGGATTAGAAGCTGTTAGAAAAAGACCTGGTATGTACATTGGTACAACCGCAGGACCAGGTTTGCATCACCTCGTTTGGGAAATCGTCGATAACGCGATCGATGAAGCCTTAGCGGGATATTGTACTGAAGTTCACGTCACCATCAATCCAGGTGAAACTATTACCGTTACCGATAACGGTCGTGGTATTCCTGTTGATATCGTTGGTAAGACTGGATTATCAGGTGTTGAAACTGTTTACACTGTGTTACACGCTGGTGGTAAATTCGGTGAAGGCGGAGGCTATAAAGTTTCCGGTGGTCTTCACGGTGTTGGTGCCTCAGTTGTTAACGCATTATCTGAATGGTTAGAAGTTGAAGTTCATAAGAATGGTGGAATCTATAAGATTCGTTTTGAAAATGGTGGTCACGCAGTCGACAGACTTAAGAAAGTTGGAACCTGTAATGATATGGGTACAAAAGTCACCTTTAAACCAGATCCAACCATCTTCGTTGAAACCACAACTTATGACTACATCACCATCAGAGATAGATTAAGACAAGTTGCTTACTTAAATAGAGGAATCAAGATTGTTGTTGCTGATGAAAGAGGCGAAGAAAAAGTCACCGATACATTCTGCTATAAAGGAGGTATTAAAGAATACGTCCAATATATCAACCACAACAAAACTCCTTTATTCCCAGAAGTTATCTATTGTGAAGGAAGTGAACCAATTGAATTATCAAGTGGATCTACTTCTCATGTCTACGCGGAAGTGGCAATGCAATATAACGATGGTTATAGCAAAAACGTCTATTCCTTCTGTAATAATGTTCACACCCATGAAGGTGGAACCCATGAAGAAGGTCTTAGACTTGCGTTAACTAGAGTTATCAACGCTTACGCTAGAGATAATAAATTCTTAAAAGAGAACGAAGATAACTTAACCTACGATGATATTTGTGAAGGTTTGACCGCAATCATTTCTGTCAAACACCCAAATCCACAATTTGAAGGACAAACTAAAACTAAATTAGGAAACTTCGAAGTTAGAAAGATTCTTTCAGGTATTGTCGGAGATCAATTAAATAGATTCTTAATGGAGAATCCAAAGACTTCTAAAGTCATCATGGAAAAGATTGTCATGGCCGCAAATGCGCGTTTAGCAGCCAGAAAAGCCCGTGATACGATTAGAAAAGGAGGAACTGATTTTGCCACTCTTCCAGGTAAACTCGCTGATTGTTCCTCAAAAGACGCTTCTAGATGTGAATTATATATCGTTGAAGGTAACTCCGCTGGAGGTTCTGCTAAAAACGGTCGTGACCGTGAAATCCAAGCAATCTTACCACTTCGTGGTAAAATCTTAAACGTTGAGAAAGCTCAAGCCAAGAGAATCTTCGCTAATGCTGAAATTGGAAATATGATCCAAGCCATTGGTGGAGGTATCGATCCTGACTTTGATATTTCTAAAATTAGATATCACAAAATCGTCATCATGACCGATGCTGATGTTGATGGTAGTCACATTCGTATCTTATTATTAACATTCTTCTATCGTTTCATGAGACCACTTATTGAAGGGGGATATATTTATATCGCTCAACCACCTTTATACAAAGTTACTTATCACGGAAAAGATTATTATTCCTATAACGATGAGCAACTTGAAGTTTTAAAGAAACAACTCAATTTAAAACCTGGATATCCATTCCAACGTTATAAAGGTCTTGGTGAAATGGACGCTGAACAATTATGGGAAACAACCATGGATCCAAATAGAAGAAAAATGTTACGTGTTACTCTAGAAGACGCGATCGCTGCTGAACAAGTCTTCACTGACTTAATGGGTGATAATGTCGATCCAAGAAAAGAGTTCATTCACGAAAACGCTAAGTTCGTTAAGAACTTAGACATCTAATCAAAGGAGGTAATTGACGATGTTATTCGAAGAAGAAAAAGTTGAATCTGAAGTTTCTAAATCTGAAGAAAACGAAGAAGAAGTCGATGAAAGCAAACTAGAAGAAATCGAATCCGGTATTGTTGCTGGATTACAAGATGTCAACACTGTTGATTTAGTCAAAGAATCCTTCCTTGATTATGCCATGAGTGTTATCGTCTCTCGTGCTATTCCAGATGCAAGAGACGGATTAAAACCAGTACATAGAAGAATTATCTATGGAATGCATGAGTCTGGAATGACCCCTGATAAGCCACATAGAAAATGTGCGAAAATCGTTGGTGATGTCATGGGTAAATATCACCCACACGGTGACTCTGCAATTTACTTATCTTTAGCAAGATTTGCTCAAGATTGGAATATGAGACACTGCTTAGTTGATGGACATGGTAACTTTGGTAGTATCGACGGCGATGAACCTGCTGCGATGCGTTATACCGAAAGTAGAATGACCAAGATCGCTTTAGAGATGGTCAGAGACATCAACTGTGATGTTGTCGACTTTGTCGACAATTATGATGGCACTGAACAAGAACCAAGCGTTTTACCATCTAGATTCCCTAACTTATTAGTCAATGGTTCTAGCGGTATCGCTGTTGGTATGGCCACTAACATTCCACCACACAATTTAGGTGAAGTTATCGATGGAGTTGTCGCTATTGCGAGAAATCCAGAAATCACTAACCTTGAATTAATGCAATATGTTAAAGGACCAGATTTCCCTACAGGTGCTTTAATATTAGGAAGAAGTGGAATTAGAGATGCTTATGAAACTGGTTCAGGAAGTATCGCTATTCGTGCAAAATGCCATATTGAAGAAAGAGGCGAACACGGATTAAAAAGAATCGTTGTCGATGAAGTTCCTTATGGAATTAACAAAGCGACAATGGTCGAAAATATTGCCTCTTTAGCAAGAGACAAGATCATCGACGGTATTACCGAAGTTAGAGATGAAACCAATAAAAACGGTATTCGTGTTGTTATCGAAGTTAGAAGAGACATCATTCCTGAAGTCTTATTAAATCAACTTTATAAGAATACTTCCTTACAAACTAGCTATGGCATTATCATGCTTTGCTTAATCGATGGAGCACCAAAAATCGCTCCACTTAATGTCTTGCTTCAAACCTATCTTGATTTCCAAGTTGAAGTCATTGAAAGAAGAACCAAATTCTTACTTAGAAAAGATGAAGATAGGCATCATATCGTTGTTGGTTTAATTAAGTGTCATGACAATATTGATGATATCGTTGATATCATCAAAGAGAGTAAAACTCCAGAAGATGCGACTGTTAAATTAATGAACAAATACGATTTCTCAGAAGCTCAAGTCCAAGCTATTTTAGCGATGACTTTAAGAAGATTAACTGGTATTGAAGAAGATAAACTTGAAGCTGAAAAAGTTCAACTTGAAGCCAATATCAAAGAATACAATAGAATCCTTTCTTCTAGAGAAAACGAAATTGAAGTTGTTATTAAAGAATTATTAGAAATTAAAGAAAGATATGCGGATGCGCGTAGAACTGAAATCACTAACGATGCAGCCAGTATTGACGATGAAGATTTAATTCCTCAAGAAAATATTGTTGTCGCTATTACTCGTGGAGGATATGTCAAACGTTTAACTTCTGATTCCTTCAAAGCCCAAAATAGAGGTGGAAGAGGTGTTAGAGGTATGTCCACAAACGAAAACGACATCGTTGATAATATGGTTTATACCAAAACCCACACCGACTTATTATTCTTTACCGATTTCGGAAAAGTTTATAAGATTCGTGGTTATATGATTCCAGAATTCTCCAAATCAAGTAAGGGAGTCCCTGTTATCAACTTAATCAACATCGAAAAAGGTGAAAATGTTAAAGCAATCATCGCTTGCGATGATTATAACGAAGATCATTACTTAATGTTCTTCTCTAAAAACGGTGTTGTTAAGAAAACTCCATTATCTGAATACGAATCAATCCGTCAAAACGGTAAGATCGCTATTACATTAAGAGAAGGAGATACCTTATTCGCTGTTAAGGAAGTTAAAGAAGATACAATTATTGGAATTGCTGCCAATAATTCCAAGATGGTTAACTTCCCAGCCACAGAAGTTAGACCAATGGGTCGTACCGCAAGTGGTGTTAAAGGTATTGAATTAGCTGATGATGAATTCGTTGTTGGTGTTACCACTTCCTTAGAAGGTCAACATATCTTAGCGATGACCTCTAAAGGATTTGGTAAATTAACTCCTGTATTTGATCCAGATGGTGGATTAACTTATCGTGTTACAAAACGTGGTGCGAAAGGTGTTACAACCTTAAAGGCTAACGATAAAGTTGGTGATTTAATCGCTGTCACTGCGGTCAATTTAGAAGATGACTTAATGTGTATCACCAGCGCTGGAATTGTCATTAGAACTCCACTTGCTCAAATTAGAATTTGTGGAAGAAATACTTCAGGTGTCAAAGTTATGAACCTCGAAGGAAGACAAAAGATTGTTTCTATCGCGATTGTTCCTCATGAAGAAGAAAGCGAAGAACCAGTCGAATCTGAAGAAGTTGAGACTGCTCAAGTCGATGACGATCCAGTAGTCATCCCACAAGAATAGTTAACCTATTTTTGAGAGATAAATTTAATCTAAATATAGATTAGGATGGATTAATAAAATGATTGATATTAATTTAATTAGAGAAAATCCAGAATACGTTAAAAAAGCTTTAGCCAAAAAACTTTGGGACGCTGATTTTACTGAATTACTTTCTTGGGACAAAGAAAAAAGAGAACTCATGCAAATCGTGGAATCTAACAAGGCTGAAATGAATAAATTATCAGCCTCTGTTCCAGCCGCGAAAAAAGCTGGAGAAGATGTTTCTAAAATCTTTGTTAAAGTTAAAGAAATTGCCAAAAAGAACGCCGAATTTGAGGCAAAATTAAAGGAATTAGACCAAAGAATTACTGATTATGTTGCTTGCCTTCCTAACATCCCAGACGATGATTTAGTCGGTGGAGGAAAAGAGAACAACAAAGTCATTCACACCTTTGGTAAAAAACCAGAATTTGCTTTCAAAGCTAAAGATCATGTTGAACTCGCTACCTCTTTAGGTTTAGTCGATTATGATCGCGGCGCGAAAATCGCTGGAAGAGGAAGTTGGATCTATACAAATCTAGGTGCTAGACTTGAATGGGCTTTATTAAACTTCTTCATTTCTGAACACTTAAAAGACGGATATGAGTTTATCCTACCACCTCACTTATTAAACGAAGAAAGTGGTTATGTCGCTGGTCAATTTCCAAAATTTAGAGAAGATGTTTTCTGGCTTGACGGATTAGAACCAAAAAGATTCCTCTTACCAACCGCTGAAACTGCGTTAGTAAATCTTCATAGAAACGAAATTTTAACTGAAGATCAATTACCTCGTAAGTACTTCGCCTACACTCCATGTTATAGAAGAGAAGCGGGCAGCTATCGTACTGAAGAAAGAGGTATGATTAGAGGCTATCAATTCGATAAAGTTGAAATGGTTCAATATACTAAACCAGAAGAAAGCGATAAAGCTTTTGAAGAATTAGTCACTAAAGCCGCTAACTTAGTGGAAAAACTTGGATTACATTTCCAAATTTCTAAATTAGCTGCTGGAGATATTTCTCACTCCATGGCGAGAACCTATGATATTGAAGTTTATATTCCATCAATTGGAATTTATAAAGAAGTATCTAGTGCTTCTAACGCTAGAGATTATCAAGCTAGACGCGGAATGGTTAGATATAGAGATTTAGCAACAGGAAAAACAAGATTTGTTCATACCCTTAACGCTAGTGGACTTGCCACTTCTAGAATCTTCCCTGCTATCTTAGAACAATATCAACAAGAAGATGGTAGTGTCTTAGTCCCTGAAGTCTTACAACCATTCATGGGTGGAATTAAGGTTTTAAAGCCAGTTAAATAATTTATTATTTAAAAATAAAGAGCGATTAATTATCGCTCTTTTTCTTTTTCCAAGGAATGATTATTCCGACTGTTGTTGATAATAGAAGCACTCCAAGAGATATTAATACACTAAATAAGATTAGCTTTCCTAATGGAGGTAAGTTCGCTGGAACTTCTTTTTGAGTGACATTAAAGATCGCTAATGCACCTACACCTGCTCCTATACCTAATAAGTCAGTTAAGATGACCATCGAATAAATTCGATAATCCATAATGATATTTTTAATATCTTTAATAACAAAATAGTTGAGTACCGCACCCACTAAAGAGACAACAAAGAAGAAAATTAATAACATCTTCCCGGCGTAGCAGTGATATAGGCCAACAGAAATAGTGAATTCAATCAAGAAAGAAGAGACAAAGATAAATAAGAAATAGAATTTCTTTTTATTAAATGGTTCAAAGAAGAACGTTAAAACAGCTTTTACTTTGCCAAATGTTTCTTTAACTAATTCCTTAAACGGAACCTTTTCTTTTTTCTCTTTAATAACTTTTGGAGCTTTTTCTTTTTTAATCTTTGGTAATTTTTGAACAACGATTTCTTCTTCCTCTTTGTGTTCATGATATAAAAGAGCGAAATTGTGTTCTAAAGAACATAGTTCTTCACTAGTTAATGAATACTTTTCTTTTTTAGATTTATACACCGAAAATAATGGAGAAACTTCATTAAGAATTTCGAACAAAGATTTAACTTTTTCGGTTGCAGTAGCTTTATCAATTACTTTAATTTCTCTTAAATTAGCGATTTTTTGAATGAGCTCTTCTTTATTAAACGAATCAACTACAAAGAATGAGGAAAGACTTCCAACATATTTGATATTGACCTTTAAATGAAATAGTTGAGTTATCTCTTTAGGCTCTTCTTCGTCCACTTTAAAGAGATGTCCTTCTAACTCTTCTTGCCTTAACAACTTATTTAAAATCGACTCATTGGTGTCGATAACTTTAAAGCCTTCTGAGATTTCAAGTTCGAGATTTTCTTTATTAAAGAAGCTAATCTTGTTCATATCGTATCTATATTATCACAACAATATTTGTTGTAATCTACCTAAATTTAAAGGAGACTAATAGTAGAGGAACAAATTTATGAAATTTTATCGTTGCAAAGTTTGCGGCAAAATTATCGCCGTGGTAGAAGAAAGAGCAGTCCCAACAATGTGTTGTGGTCAACCAATGGAATATTTACAACCAAACACACAAGATGGAGCGCATGAAAAACACATTCCAGTTTATGAAGTGAAAGATAATGTTGTCACTGTTAAAGTTGGAGAAGTGGAACATCCAATGATGGAAGCTCATTATATCCAGTGGATTATGTTAAAAACAAATTTAGGTAATCAAAGAAAGGTCTTGAAGCCAGGAGAAAAACCAGAAGCCAGATTTGCGTTACTTCCTGGAGAGAAGGTTGAAGCTGTTTTAGAATACTGCAACCTTCACGGATTATATCAAGGCTAATTAAATGTATTAAGAAAAGAGGCTTTGCCTCTTTTTATTTTGATTATTCTTCAATTAATTGATAGTTATCTTCGCTTTTAACATAGATTAACTCATAGTAAGGATAAAAATTGCAGAGAAACGCTCTGATTTCCTGAATATATCTTAGAAATGTAATATTTGGGATTTCTATTTCTGATAATACATCTTCCTTTCTAAGTCTTTTTGTTTTGAATAACTCTGTAACCATCCATAAGACAGCTTGTGTTTTGTTAACTCTCATTGTTATCTCCTTTTATCAAGAAAATGAACAATAACGTTATTGAGGCTAATGGCCTTTTGTTGTGCACACTCTCATTATTCGATATCCATAACAAAAACAGTTATCAATCAATTGGGATTTATCTCAAAAATTTTGGACTTTTTATGTTTTTCTATTCGGAAACAATAGTAAATGTCTTTAAAGGAACATCATAAATGTTTGATCCGCTTTTGATTTTAGTAATAGTGAATTTATATGTATCTCGATTCGCGTAAGATGGTTGAGTATCAAAATGCTCTTTTATTAAAACAAGATGAGCATATGTTGAATCGGTTGGATATACGAATCCGCCAGAAGTAGTAAAGAATCCGTGTTCATATCCATCAAATGAATCATAGCCAATCTTAATAAAGATTTGATCAATATCTAAATCATTTTTGTTGAGTAAATAAATATGAATATCTTCAAATGCTCCAGCAACAAAAATGTTATCTCCGTCATTATCTGTTAAATCCAATACTTCAAACGGAAGAGTCTGAGTATATGAATAACTACATCCTGAGCAGGTATAAATAGCCTCACTACCAGTAATCTCTTTTTCAAATGTGTGTTTTCCTTTATCAATATATAAATCTTCAAAACCTTCATCAGTGCAAGCATGCCAGTGATGTGTTTCGTTTTTTGACCAAGTATCAGAATAGTGGTGGACTAATTGAGGAAGAATAACTTCATAAGAATGATTACACTTTGCACATGTATAAACTTCTTTTCCAGGAGCCTCATAAGTTGCTGTAGTGGTTACTACTGAATAAATATGTTCCTCATATTCTGCTTTCAAATCCTCATATCCTTCGTCAAGACATTCTCTCCAGTGATGAGCCTCATCATACTTATAAGTAGTGGAATATGTATGTTCTAAATGCGATACGGGTGTGTCGTTAAAAGTATATCCACATATATCGCATGTATGAGATGTATATCCATCTAATTCATATGTTGGATTAACAACAACGTCTGTATATGTATGTGGAACAACTTCTGTCCTTAGATGAGAATATCCTTCATCTATACACACATGCCAGTGACCGGTTGAATCAAAACTATATTCTTCTGAATAGTGATGTTCTATCTCTACTGGTTTTCTATTTTTAATCGAAATAGGAATAATTATTGCAGCGGTCACTACTGCAGCGGATGTAATTAAACTGGGCAAAATTATTGGCAAAAATACCCTTTTTTTGCGCAAAGGCTTGTTCTTTTTATTTTTTTCATCAATATACGCAAAGTATAGTTCGTTATAACTTAGCTTGTATAATTTGCATAGCGCAACAAAGTTAGCAATTGTTGGAGTGGAGGTTCCATTTTCCCAAGATCCTACAGTTTTCTTATTAACTGAAATCTTTTTAGCAATATCACTTTGAAGAAGATTATTTTTCTTTCTTAGAGTTTTAAGATTTAACGCAAACTTAGTGATATCAAATTGTTTATTGTCGCAAATATCATTGTCTTTAGAAACTTCACAATTTATGAATCCGTCTAAGTCCAAACCTAATAAAGAAGCATATTTTCCTGCCACAATTAAATCAGGAGAACTTTTAGATAATTCCCATGATGAAATTAGTTGAGGTGAATACCCTAACTCATTAGCGATATCAGCTTGAGATAAACCTCTTTCTGTTCTTCTTTTGAGAAGAAATTTTCCTCTATCCACACAACCATTATACTTTTATTTTACTTTTTGTTGCTTTTGTAATTTACATTTCCTATTTGTTTTACAAAATGGCGGTCAATATTATGTTTGTCTTTCAAATATTTGACTATGTCTCTCTTTATTTTTTCTTTAATTATTATTTTCTTGGATATGGATTTTTCAGGAAGTTCGAATATCATTTCCCCATATTTAGGGAACAAAATAAAACAACCTTGCTGGTTTTTTATTCGTGTCGAACTGTTTGGGTCTGGTTTTATAAAAACAAAATCATTTAAATTTTTCGCTTTTACTTTGTCTGTTCCTACGATAATTGAAGTCTCGTCTTCTAGAAAAAAAGATTCAAAAGTTAAGTTATTTGACTCATTAAAATTCATAAGATTAATTTGCTGCATTTTAGAGACATCAACAATATCAATAACTCCATCTTCTTTATATAAATCTTCTGAGTTAGAAGGACATTCCCAATCAATGCAGGCAAATAATAAGGCTATCCATGGCGAGAATGTGAAATCCAATAATTTTGTCTTAAAACCAATGTGCTGCAGATTGATATAAATATTGAATTTTTTTCTGAATGATTTCTTTTTAGCTTTAAATAATCTATACAATTCCCTCGCTTCATCTAAGTGATAATCAACATCTAAATCTATTTCATTTGCAACACCATCATCAGGATTTAAAGCCCTGATTCTATAGGCGCTTGGAGATAATAAGAAATCAGTAGATTTCTGACCTCTAAAAACGAACTGGTCACGCGGTAATTGTTCTAATTTTCTTATCTCTTCTATGACAGTTTCTAAATTATCACATGCTACGCAGTCCATATTGTTGGTTCTCCGTTTACATAATGCCAGTAATGACCATCAGTAGCAGGTTCTGTTTCTGAATAGTAATAAATTATAAAACCATATTCCTCATCGTATTCTTTTTGATCGTCTCGAATTTGACTTTCAGTGCCTTTGTAAAAAATATTGCTTAGATTTTCGCAAGTTGTGAATATACTAAAATTGCTAACAACATTACTATGGACGACTATATGTTCTAGATATTTGCATTTATTAAAAGCGCCCTCTTTAATATAATTAATATCTTCTGGTATTTCGTAAGTAAGATCAGGTCTTGACGCTGGATATGCAACCAGACTTGAAGTTGAAGCGAAAAGTACGCCATTATTAGATGAAATATAGTCATCGTCATCTTCAACAATTATTCTTTTTAGATTTAAACAATTTGCAAAAGGGTTATATTTTATGGTGATGTCGGAAATCATGTTGGTGAGATGTATTGTCTCAATAGTTGTATCTAAATAATCACCATAAAAGAAATTAACTATGCAGTCAGTTAATGTAATATCTGTTAATGGACTATCATTTCCTGCTTCTACAAAAACAAGATTACCGTAAGTAGTAATTCCTTCAAAATAACTGTCAAAGGACGATAATGTTCCGTTATTACATTCCGCGATAATATTAATGGCGTTGAGGCAAGCACCGGGACGTATTTTGACATTGCTTTTTATATAAATGTTTTCGAATCTGCTCGAGTTTATACTCATTGAGATTTTTGATTGCTTCCAAACACCTACACCTAAGCTTCCTTCAAAGTCGAGTGTTACATTTTTTATGCCGATATAACCAGATTGGCCTCCAAGACAGAAAAACTCATCAATCATATAAGATCGGTTGTCTTTTTGGCTGTATCCTTGAATGACTGGTTGCGTAGTTATAGTAATTTGTTCAAGGCTCACTGGAATGTAGTAATTCATAGAGTCTGATTGCGGACTTCCAGGTGGGGCAACTACAACACCCCAGACGGTATCTGTTGTTTTTAATTCTCGTGAAGATTGAGGGTAACCAGGGTAACAATGATTACTTTTGTCACTAAAGAATGAACAAAATTTTGCATAATATCTAGAATATGAATAGTAGTTATAACCACTGACCTTGATTTTGTAGTGTGGCGCCGGTGCGGATAATATTTTTAAAGAAATACAATTTTGGAAATAGGAATAAGTACGATCAAGATTTTTTGATAACTTAACTTGAACTAAGGCTTTGCAATTATAAAAGGCTTTTTCTTTTAAATTGGTAACTGTTTCCGGAATGTCTATAGACAAAAGCGATTTGCAATTTTCAAAAGCGTTACTACCAATTGATGTGATGTTTGTAGGAATTGTTATCCCTTTTAATTCTTGATAGTTCGCAAAGGCATAATCTGGTAAAGCGGATAACAATGAAGATACGCGTATTTCATCAATTTCTTCATCGCTTGAATCGACTAGATGCTTTATATATTTATAATTTTTGAATGTATTGGAATAAGGTTCAAAAAGATAGTGATAGTCTTCCTGTGAATTAATTCTAATGTAGATGTTGACTAGATCGTTGCAATTCTTAAATGCTTCTTCTTCTATGTTTTTAATACAACTTGGCAATACTAATGATTGCAATTCTGTGCATGATTCAAAAGCCGCCGCGCTAATTCTGGTGATTTTTAGGCCATTTAATGAGTCAGGTATACTCACATATTTTGCATCCTTTAAAAGGCAATCTTTAATTGTGTATTCCCCATCGTTTTCTTCGAGTTCAAATATTATTTTTGGAGTGAATTGAGCGTAATACACCATGTCTTGAGATATTTGGCTTAATTCCGGACTCCAGCCCAGGAACGAATAAGTGTAGGTACCATCTGTTTCTTTAGTTGGGATAGCTTTGTTATAATTTGGAACAGAACCATTTCTGACATAGTCAGTTGATAGTATATCCCCATTATAATTTACCCATGTAACTTTATAACCAATATCGAATACTGCTGTGTATTCTACATCTTGTGTTACAGGTTCGATAGATTTGTCCCATCCAATAAAAACATAATAATTGTCATCTTTTGGCTTTTCGGGGACTGCCGCGTCGTATGATGGAATATCCCCATATGTATACTCCGAAGATAAAAGAATAGAAGAATCATAATTTTTCCAAACAACATTATATTTTCTTGGCGAATATGAATAGTGGGCTCTATATGTGATATCACATGTAACTTTTGATAACTCCGGCATCCAATAATCAAACTGATAAACATAGTGTTTGTCTTCTTTTGTTTGTTCTATTTCCCCACTAAAGAAAGGCATTTCCCCATATGAAAAATAACTAACATCCAATAGGTTCCCTATATTATCTAGCCAAGTAACTTTATATTTTCTAATTGTAGTATCATAAAGCGCAGTGTATGTCTCGTCTTGATAAACAGTATGTAATTCTGGAAACCAACCAGAGAATGGATATTCATGCTCTTTATCTGGTGATTTGGTTGGGGTACTTTTTTTGTATGAAGGCATTTGCCCATATTCATATGTTTCATAATCCAATACGAAGCCTGTATTGCTGTCTTTCCACATAATGGAATATTTTCGTGGATGTGTGTCGTATGTGGCAGTATAAGTAGTGTCTTGTTCGGCTTTTGCTATTTCAGGAGACCAACCGGCAAAGGAGTATGTGTGTTCTCTGTCTTCAGATTTTCTTGGGAAAGCCCCTTTATATTCTGGCAATGCCCCCTTTTTTACTTTGGTGGTTGATAAAAGAGTATTATCAAAATTCAACCACGTAATTGTGAATGTCTGGGTTTGTTTAGAACATCCATTTAAAAGTGACGGCAAAAATAGAAGCGCTATTGTGACAAATAATTTTTTCATATTTTTCCTTGCCTTGTTTGTGATAATAAACGATATTCATTTTTGTCTCTTGAGTAAATCAATTCGAAATATGGATAAAAATTAGCGAGAAACGCTCTAATTTCTTGAATGTATCTCAAAAATGTGATGTCTGTTAATTCTAGTTCTGACACAACATCTTGTTTTCTTAATTGATGATTGGTAACCAACAAAGTTGCCATATAAATAACAGCCTGTGTTTTGTTAACTTTCATATTTATATTTATGATATATAGGCACACTAACAAAAAATGATAGTCTGACTATTTTTGACTATCATCTATTGTTTCTTTAATAAATTTATTGTTCTAACAAGGCAAATATTCGTTCATCCATTTCTTGATGAACTTCAATTGACCAGGTGTGTGGAAGTAGTGTTTTGTGTTTTTCATAATCGTTAATGAAGAGTTATGATGAGCGGCAAATTCAAATATTGAATCTTTATCTACAATATTGTCTTTTTCTCCATAAAGAATATGTGTTTTTGTGTTCCAAGTATCTTTATTAGAAAGAGATTCATAGAAATCATAAGAAAGAGTTTGTCCATCCTCTAAGGTAATCAACTTTTCTTCTTTTAATCTTTTCATAGAGATACGATTGGTTCTCATTAACTTTTCTATAACTTTTTTCATGTTCACTAAAGGTGAAATAAAGAACGCTAGTTGGATTTTGAAGCTAGAAAGATACATATATGTATAAAACGCCCCAATTGAATTAGCGATGACATAAATCTTTTTGTATTTATTTGATATTTCTGTAAATTCTTTAATGATTTGATCTTTTACTTCCCATGGATTACCGTCTTTATAATCTAGTCCAATAACATCATATTTATTTGAATAGAATGTGTAGAAATTTTCTTCTTCTTTGTTTCCATATAGTCCATGAATATAAACTAAACAAGAATCGTGATTAGGGTTTTTAGATTCTTCTACCAGTTGATCTAATCTATTTATATCTTCTTCTGGAAAATCGAATAAGTCACGCGCGCTCAACATATATTCTTTTAATAAAATAATAATCTTTTGATAGGACATATCTTCTTGCCCTGATTCAATCTTATTAATAGTGGATTTGTGCGCGTAGCCTAAAGAATCCGCAAATTCTTGCTGGGTTAAGCCTTTTGCTTTTCTAATTTTTTTGATTCTTTCTCCAAATTCGTTGCTCATACTCTCTAACTCCATTTTGATTCTGTATTTATTGTATTTAATTCGTGTTTTTGTTTAAATAATCACATAACCGGTACGCGTTGGCTTAATAGGCCCATCGGTTATTTTTTTATTTGACAAGAATGAATAGCCACTGTATCTTATTATTGTCATGTAGGGCCCTTATGGGTCGGACAATTGCCCTTGAAAAAGGGACGCCCGTCTTCGGACGGTTTTTATTTTTTTAAGCGATTAAAGTGTCGTTTGTCTTTTCTGTTAATACTCGAGGAACAAGCGAAATTATTAAACTGAATAGACATTACAAATGTAATATCCTCTTCGTTAATCGCCATATCTACAATTAGTTCTTTTCCAATATCTCTTCTTTTACAAAGAAGCGGTCGTTTATATACATAACTTTTATTAACGTTTGTGCTGATAGGGTGCTTGAGTGGGACATTATCGATGTTGTTTGTTGAACCAAATTTGATAATCAAATATAAATTACAGAGATCATCTTTCCAGACAACAATTCCAGGGTGTCCGGTTTTGCTACCATCGTGAATTAAATAAAACTTACCAACTTCAATTTTCTTGATAGATGTTGTGATTTCCATATCAAAATCATAACACATGAAGATGCATATTTGTAGTGTTTAAGGAAACTTTTTTCAATAAAAAAACAGCCATGATTTTCATCCTAACTGCTATTAACTATTTGGTAGCTGAGGACGGATTTGAACCGCCGACCTTGAAGGTATGAACTTCCTGCTCTAGCCAACTGAGCTACTCAGCCATATAAATGGTGGATCTAAAGAGACTCGAACTCTCGACCCCCTGAATGCAAATCAGGTGCTCTCCCAACTGAGCTATAGACCCATGTGCTGTTTTCACCGCAAGATAGATTATATATATTTTTGAATTTTTAGACAACATATCTTTTTTATTATTTATAAGTGTCCGCAATACAAAACTTAAATAAGTATTGTATTTATTTATCTTAAGAGAATAAAATAGTTTTGCCGTCGCGATGGCTAACTATGAACCAGGTCAGGACAGGAATGTAGCAGCCTTAAATATCTTACTCATGTGCGACGGTTTTCTAATAATGAAGAAGTTAACTAGAGAAGAAAAATTTATGAAACTTGCTCTAAAAGAAGCAAGAAAAGCGTCTTTAAAAGATGAAGTCCCAATTGGATGCGTTATCGTTAAAGATGACAAAGTCATTTCTAGAGGTTTTAACAAAAGAGAAACTAAAAAAGATGTTACTTCTCACGCAGAAATTGAAGCGATTAGAAATGCGAATAAGAAACTAGATAATTGGAGACTAGTGGACTGTGAATTATTTGTCACAGTGGAACCTTGTATCATGTGTATGGGAGCGATAGTTCAATCTCATATCAAGAAAGTCTATTATGGATCTAGTGATCCAAAAGGTGGTGCGGTCTCTTCTTCAATCAACATCTTAGAGGCAAAGAATTTAAATCATTATCCTTCTATTGAAGGAGGAATATTAGAAGAGGAATGTTCTACAATTGTTAAAGAATATTTCAAATCTAAAAGGGAAAGTAAGAAAATAAAACTTGGTTAATTCCAAGTTTTTTTCTATTATATCTATATGCGTATGCACAAGAAGAATATTGAAAATATCGAAAGATTTAATCCCGCGATTAATAATGGATTAACTAAAGAACAAGTTGAATTAAGAAAATCTCAAGGATTGACTAATAAGACTAAGATTATTGCTGGTAAATCGACTTGGGAAATTTTAAAGACCAATGTCTTTTCATTTTTTAATATTCTCTTATTCATTATCGCTGGATTATTAATTTATGGAAATATCAATGACGGAAACCCTACCACAAAGTGGTATAGTGGTTTATTTTTCTGTTTCATTCTTATTTCAAATATCATTTTAGGTTTATATCAAGATATCAAAGCTAAAATCTTGATGAGCAAATTAAAAATTGTCACAACAAGTGCGGTTAATGCGATTAGAGATCATGAAGAAGTTTCTTTATCAGTAGATGAAATAGTGTTAGATGATGTTGTGATTGTTGGAGCAGGAGAACAAATCGCTGCGGATTCAATCATCATCAAAGGACAAGTCTCAGTCAACGAATCAATGTTAACTGGAGAAAGTCAAAACATCGAGAAAAAAGAAGGCGATATTCTTTATGCGGGTAGTTTCATCACTTCTGGTAAAGTCACCACTAAAGTGGACGCGGTTGGTAATGATAACTACATTCAAAAGATTTCCAATCAGGCTAAATCATTTAAAAGAAATCCATCTCATATCTTAAAGTCGTTAAATAGATTATTTAAGTCATTAGGTATCATTGTTATTTCTATAGAAATAGTGGTCTTAGGAACATATGCGATTATGGGACAACTTAATTCCTTTAAAGGATTTGTTTCGATTATTCCTCCTACCGCTGGACAAATGGTCGCGATGATTCCATCAGGATTATATTTATTAACTTCCTTCACTTTAGCAACAGGTGTTCTTTCTTTATATAAGAAAAAGGCTAATGTTCAAGATTTCTACTCAATTGAAATGCTCGCTAGAAGTGATGTTTTATGCGTTGATAAAACCGGAACAATCACTGATGGCAATATGGTGGTTAATGAAGTTGTCTCTTTAGACAATATGAAAGAAGAAGAGGTTGCTTTAGTGGTCTCTAGTATTGTTAACGCGACTGGAGATAATAACGTCACTGCGATTGCTTTAAAAAACAAATTTGATAAAGGCAACTATTTAGAGGCTAATAAAGTTTTAGCGTTTAATAGTAACAA
The DNA here is from genome assembly GCA_946612115.1 of uncultured Caryophanales bacterium. Taxonomy (GTDB): domain Bacteria; phylum Bacillota_I; class Bacilli_A; order RFN20; family CAG-826; genus UBA2450. Next base: position 136,187 of record CAMOEI010000003.1, read on the forward strand.
TAAATATTCAGGAGCCAGCTTTGCTGGAGGATTAACATATTTAATCGGCGCCCCTGAAATGATGAACATCAAAAACAAAGAACTTCTTTTAGAAAAGAGTCAAAGCTACGCTGCTAAAGGATATCGTGTTTTACTCCTTGCCAAAGGCAAAGATTTAATTAAAGAAGAATCTTATTTAGGAGTGGTAACACCAATTGCTTTAATTGTTGTTCAAGATCATGTCAAAGAAGATGCTAAACAAACATTTGAATGGTTTAAAGAAAATAATGTCTCTATTAGAGTTATCTCTGGAGATAACGCTTTAACTGTTAGCGAAATTGCTAAATCCGCTGGAATTGATGGAGCGGAACGTTACATCTCACTAGACGGGATGAGCCTAGAAGAAGTGAAAAAGATTGCTAACGACTATGTCGTTTTTGGAAGAGTTACTCCAGAACAAAAAGAAGCTTTAGTTATCGCTTTAAAAGAAAATGGACATACGGTTGCGATGTGTGGAGACGGAGTTAATGATATTCTTGCTTTAAAACGCGCAGATTGTTCGATTGCGATGAATAGTGGATCTAGCTCCGCTAAAAACGTTTCTCATGTTGTTTTACTTGAGAATAATTTCTCTACGATGCCAGATGTTGTTGCTCAAGGAAGAAGAGTTATTAATAACTTAACTAGAACAGGCTCTTTATTCTTAGTAAAAACCTTATTTGCAATGGTTATGGCCTTAGGATTCTTCTTCGTCTTTATTGGAAGTAATAAATCTGTGGCGTACCCTTTCTCCACTAATAATCTATTAGTGTGGGAGACATTTGGAATTGGATTGAGTGCTTTCTTTGTTTCGTTAGAACCTGATAGCAAACAAATTAAAAGAGGCTTCTTAAGACAAATTCTTATTAACGCAGTACCTGCCGCTATTATGGTGTGTTCTAGTGTACTAGTAATCATGCTTTTATACGTATTTAACAAATACGGAATTATGTATACAGGAATTAATGATTTCGGATTCTCGATGTTTAATTCTAACGCCCCAAGAGGTGGAGCCACTGCGATAAGTGTCATGGTGTTCTCTATCTTATCAATTGTCGCCTTATATCAAATTTGTTCTCCGCTTACTAAATATCGTTTAGTCATAGTTGTTGGTGCGAGCCTAGCCTGTATTTTATGTTTCTTAATCGCTTGGATTAAAGGTGGAAAGAATATCTTTAATATCAACTTTGAATCCTTAACGATGGAAAATCTTATGACAATTTTAATTGTCGCAATTATTATTGGAGCGATTTATTTATTTGCCACATATATTACAAAATTAATCTTAAAAGAGAGAGGTAAAAAAGATGAAGATTAATCCAGAAGTTAAAAAAGCTTTAGAGGAAGGTCGTCCAGTTGTCGCTTTAGAAAGCACAATTATTTCACACGGCATGCCTTATCCAAAAAATGTTAAAACAGCTTTAGAAGTTGAAAATGTTATCAGATCTCATGGAGCGGTTCCTGCCACTATTGGAATTATCGATGGAGAACCAATTGTGGGAATGACTCCAGAAGAAATTGAAGAATTTGGAAAAAGAAAGGGTGTTTTAAAAGTTTCTAGAAGAGACTTACCGGTTGTTTACGCTAAAAAGTTATGGGGTGCAACTACAGTAGCCACTACGATGATTATCGCTAATCAAGCTGGTATAGAAGTATTTGTTACTGGCGGCATTGGTGGAGTTCATAGAGGAGCAACTGAAACTATGGATATCTCCGCAGATTTACAAGAACTCGCTAAGACTAATGTGACAGTGGTTTGCGCTGGAGCAAAAGCTATATTAGATTTACCACTTACTTTAGAATATTTAGAGACAATGGGTGTACCTGTTTTAGGATATAAAACAAATGAATTACCAGCGTTTTATACGTCAAAAAGCGGCTTAAAAGTTGATTATCAAGTTGATAATGCCTCCGAAATGGCCAATATTATCAAAGCTAAAAGAGATAATAAATTACAAGGTGGAATTCTTTTAACTAACCCAATTCCACATGAATATGAAATGGATCCAAAAGTGATTAATGAAGCGATTGAAACCGCTCTTAAGAAGATGGAAAAAGAAGGAGTCAAAGGAAAAGAATGCACTCCATATTTATTAAAGACCATCGTTGAACTCACTGGTGGAGATTCATTAGAAAGTAATATCAAATTAGTTTTAAATAATGCGGCGGTCGGAAGTGAAGTCGCTAAAGAATACGCAAAATTAAGAAAGTAAAAGTTTTATGAAAACCCAACACGCTTTAACTGTTGCTTTAAAAGAAATGATGGCCTCTCAACCACTTAATACCATCTCTGTTTTAGAATTGGCAACAAAGTGTGGGATTTCTCGTAAAACGTTTTATTATCACTATCACGATATCTACGATTTATTAACTCAATTATTTTTAGAAGAAAAAGTTCCTAACTCCGCTAATGCTGAAAACTTTAACGATTTAGTCGTATGTGTTTTTAAGTATTACAAGGAAAATGAAAAGTTTATCGATGCAACACTTAATAGTGCAGGTAAAGAATTATTCTCTGAATTTATTTATAACATCTTCTATTCAGGAGCGATGAAGTTTATCAATCGATTAGATGTTGATCGTGTTTTATCTTTAAACACTAAAAAAGCGATTGCAAGATTTTATGCTTACGGATATAGCAGCAGTGAAGTTTATTACTTAAGCACATATAAACACAAATCCCTTGAGGGATTAGTGAATACATATATGTTCTTAGATAAGAAAGCCTTCAACCTCAGTGTTTCTAATGCGATAAGGATGGCGAAAAAAGACAATGAATAACTCATTTTATTTCGAATCAAAAACTGAACTATATTTTGGAAGCGATTACCTTCAGGAAGTTGGGAAAATTTTAAAGTCTAAATCCGCGAAGAAGGTTCTTATTGTTATCGGGATGAATTCAGTTATCAAAAGTGGTTTATTAGATAGAGTCATTAAATCTTTAGCCTCTGAAGGAATTGAATTTGAAATCTTAAAAGGTATTAGAGCCAATCCAACTTTTGAAAAAGTTAATGAAGGATTAGAGATTGTTAATAAAAATCAAATTGATTATCTTCTCCCTATTGGTGGAGGTAGTGTTATCGACACCGCTAAATGTATTGCGGTCAATTATTATTACCCAGGTGATATTAAAGACATCAATTATCACTTAGCTAAACCAACTAAAGCATTACCAATTGGAGTTATCTTAACTATCTCAGCAGCGGGAAGCGAACTATCAAATTCTTGTGTTATTCAAGATGATGAAGATAAGACAAAATCAGGTTTCAATAGTGATTTAGTTAGACCTCAATTTGTCATTGAAGATCCTAGTTTAACTTTCTCAGTTAATAAAGAACAAACTGCTTATGGAATCGTCGATATTATGATGCATTCTTTGGAGAGATATTTCTCACCAAGTGAAGAAAATGAACTCGCTGATGATTTCGCTCTAGCAGTCATAAAAAATGTAAAAGAAGCGGGAATTGTCGCGTATTTTGAACCAAATGACTACAAATCGCGTGCAAAATTGATGTTAGATAGTTCGTTATCTCATAACGGATTAACTAGTATTGGCAAGAACTATTCAATGCCTGTTCATCAATTAGAACACGCCTTAAGCGGAACGTTTCCTAACATCGCTCATGGACTAGGATTAGCGATACTTTTCCCCTCCTGGGCTAAGTACTATAAAAAGTATGATGTTTCTAAATTTGCTAGATTAGGAAAAGTGGTATTTGATGTTAAAGATGATAATGAAGAAATAGCCGCAACAAAGGCAATTGAAGAATTACAAAAATATTTTGATAAATTAAATCTTCCTCGAACTTTAAAAGAAGTTGGAGTTAAAAAAGAAGATATCAATAAATTAGTGGAAATAGTATCCAGAAAGGGAACAAGAGTTATCAAACATCCTTATGAAGATATGGATGAAAAAGTGATGAGAGAAATCTTTACTTCTTGTTTAGGTTAAGAATATGAAAAAAGAAACGATTTTTGAATTATTAGTCTATTTAGTGATTTTTGGTATCGCTATTGTATATGGATTAACAGTGTTACAAGTTCACTTCTCTAGTGGAGAAAGTGCTCTTGGGTCTGTTTTATTCTACGCTTTATTTATTATCGCTAGTGTTGTCGCCGGAGTACTCGCCGGAGCGTTATTAACTGAATTTGGTCATATCTTAGGCGCTAAAGTTGGAGGATACACCATCTTCTCAGTTAATATTCTTTATTTCACTTTCTATAAGGAAAAAGGAAAATCAAAATTTAAATTTTCTAATTTCGATGGAGTTACTGGAGAAACTAAAATCGTTCCAAATTTAGAAAAGAGGCCTAATCCAAATCCAATTCCATATTTATTATATGGAACAGTCTTTTTAGCAGCCTGGTTTGCGGGATGTTTAGTTATTTTCTATACCTATAGAGGTAACGCTGGATTTGATAGTGATCTTGCCTATTTCTTCTTAACTATGGGAGTGGTCGCTGGAGTCTTACTATTATATAACTTAGTCCCATTTAAATTAGAAACTGAAACGGACGGCCATAAATTAACTAAATGTAGTAAGAAAGAAGACCGCGCTGCGTATAATCAATTTTTACTCGTTCAACATAAAGTTGAAAACGGAGATGAACAAGTTGAAGTAGAAGTGATGAAAGAAGAAACTAAATTCACTGCTGAACTTAACATGAATAAAGTCTATGAACTATTAGATAAAAAAGAATATGAAGAAGCTCAGAAACTTTTAGACTTAGTGTTTGAAAATGAAAAAGATGTTTCTAAAAAAGCTCTTCAACAAGCCCTTATCCAAAAGATTTATATCAACATAATGACTATGTCATTAGAAGAAGCTAGTGAGTATTATGAAAAAGAAGTTCCTCTTTCAGTTAGAAGAGATATCGCTAACGATAACTCTTTACCTGCAATTAGAACTTATATCTTAATGGCGGGATTATTAGACCGCGCTAAAAACGAATGTTTAATCGCTATTGGAAAAGCGGAAAAAGCATATAAAAATACACCAACTAACAGAAAGCATTCTGAATTGGTGCTTTATAATGATGCGATTGATTTAGTGAATAAGAATCACCCAAAATGGGAATTCGAAAAATATAAATTAACTGAGTAATTTAAATTCCTAATATTGGACCAACGATTTGAGTCCATAGTAAGAAATATGTAATTAAGCTAACGATGTCTACCATCGTTGTAGTAATTGGACCACACATAACTGCTGGGTCTAGTTTTACTAATTTAGCTAAAAATGGAAGAGAACAACCAACCATTCTAGAAATTAACATGGTGACAAATAATGTCCCTCCAACTAATCCAGCGATCATACATAAGTGTCCCCAATAATTTCCGCCTAAGCTTCTAACTGAATCGGTATTAACAATACCGACAGACATTTCGAACATTAACCATCCAAAGGCAAACACTCCAACGATTGCTCCGATAATAGAAGCAACACGTAATTCTTTGAATAATACTTTTCCGTAGTCTTTTCCGCTGAATTCATCTAGGGATAATGATCTAACAATCATTGTAGTGGTTTGTCCGCCAGAATTACCCCCAGCGTCCATAATAAGTGGAGTAAAGACCGCTAAGATGGCAAATTTGGTAATTTCAGCTTCAAACGATGATAAAATCATCGTAGAGAAGACTTGTAAGACCATTAAGACTAAAATCCAAGGGAAACATTTTAAAACTAATTTGAAAATTGGAGTCTTTAAGTATGGTTCCTCCATGTCAGTAATAGCCGCCATGTGAGCGATATCTTCACTGGCTTCTTGTTCCATAATATCGATGACATCGTCAACGGTAATGATACCGACAATTTTATTTTCACTATTAACGACCGCCATAGCGGTTAAGTCATAACGTTTGAACATTTTAGCGACATCTTCTTGGTCATCGTTGACATTACAACAGACAAAGTCTTTGTTCATGATTTCGTTTAATACTTCGTCGTCTTTAGAGAAGATTAAATCATCTAAGTCAACAGTACCAATTAATGTTCTTTTGTTATCTCTAACAAAGATAGTGTAGACAGTTTCAGCATCTTTACCTTTTTCTCTAATGGTGTTGATCGCTTCTTTAACTGTGACATTATCTTTCATTTCGATGTATTCAGTAGTCATTACTGAACCAGCGGTGTTTTCTTTATAGTTTAGTAAGCGGTTAACGTCTCCTCTTATGTCCTTTGGACATGTCTTTAAAACTCTACTAACAATGTTAGCAGGCATTTCTTGAAGGGTATCAACGATATCGTCAGCGTAGGATTCGTTTAAAAGATCAACAAGTTCCTTATCAGAGAAGGCTGAAATGATTAATTCTTGTTGATCACTAGTGAGTTCTGCAAAAAATTCTGCAGTATATTCACTTTCAACCACTTTAAAAATATAGAGTAGTGATTTGACATCATCTACATCTTCGATTGCTTCAGCGATATCGATGTTTGGAATTGTTTCAAAGATTTCTTTTAATTCCGCAGCATTACGATTTTTAATTGCTGAAAGGATCCATTGTTTTAAGACGCTTTTGTTATCTTCCATACTCGCGTTAATTATAAACAAAAAATAGCGAATTAATAAACAATAAAGTTTATTTTCTCCGCTATTAATTTTTTAAGTTAATTATTTTCCTGAGACATTAAGTTTCTTAATGACCACTGATGGACATCTGGAACCAAAGAAGTCTTCACTATCATTACCTACGGTAATAATTGAATTGAATAAATCCTTTAAGTTACCAGAAACTGTGATGATATCTAAGCCTCTATCTCTTTTGCCGTTCTTAATTAAGAAGCCGGTAGATTGTAATGAGAAATCTCCGTTTCGAGGATTTAATCCAGCGTGCATTCCTTGTACATCGGTGATATAAACGCCTTCACCAACTTCTTCAAATAATTCATCTTTGCTCTTTTTACCTGGTTTCATCATTAAGAACCAAGTAGAGGTGTAAACTTTAGAACCTCCTACTGCACCATTACCAGTGGATTCAACTCCATCTTTAGCAGCGGTGGTTAAGTTATATAAGTATGTTTGAAGAACTCCGTTTTTGATGATTGATCTATTTTCAGTTGCAACACCTTCATCATCAAACGATCTCGCAAAGACTGTTTTTTCTAATGGACGATCTTCAATGGTGACTTTATTAGAGGCAACTTTTTGACCTAATTTCCCAATGAATAAGGAAGATTTCTTTTGAACTTCTTCAGCGACTGCGCTTGAAACATACGCTTTCATAAATGTGTTAACAACATCTGGAGACAATACTGCTTTGTAGGTTGATGTCTCACAAGCCTCTCCACCTAATTGATCAACTGTATTAGTGACAATCTTTTTGGCTAATGCATCAACATCAAATTTTGCAAAGTCGTTCCCAAAATACGAATCTCCACCTGTTTTAACTTGCTCTCCTTCTTTAGCAACAGCGCCGCCAAAGTAATAGAAGAAATTATTCTTTTGAGAAAGTTTTAATCCGTGTGAATTCATAATCACAGAACTTGCGCTGTCTTCACCAAATTGAACTGTTTGAACTTCAATGATTCTTTTATCACCGGTTCTAATTTTGTCTTCTAATTCATGTAATTTTTTTAACTTTTCTTCAACAGGAATTTTTGGTAAATCTCGGTTAAAAGTATTAATTCTCTTGTATTTTTTGCTTCCTTTGAAGATAAATACAGGATCATCATTTTCAATTACTGAAGCATTTTCAACGATCTTTTTAACAAAGAATGGAACAAGGGCGTTTGAGTAAACATCAGATATAACTGAACCCATTTTTCCTTTATAGATACCTCTTAACATATAAGACGCATCGTTAGCGTTATTGTATGAATCGATTTCTCCGTGGAACAAAGAAATACTTAATGAAGAAGATGTTGTATATGAGAGTTCTGCTTCTTCAATACCAGCTTCTTTTGCTAGTTCAAAAAACTTTTTGTAGTTCATTATTTAAGCTCGCCTCCTCTTCCTCCAACAAGGACTTCTGAAATTCTTAATGTAGGTTGTCCAACATTGGTGCGGATACTGCCACTTGCAGCGCCACACATACCTTGTGCTAAAGCAAGATCATTACCAACCATATCAATCTTTTTAAGGATTTCTTCACCCTTACCGATTAACATCGCACCTTTAACTGGTTCACAAACTTTGCCATCCCTAATGATGTAAGCTTCTGAACAACCAAAGTTAAATTCTCCTGAGGCAGGATCAACTTGTCCCCCTAAGAAAGAAACTGCGTATAAACCTAATTTAGTGGCTTTGATAATTTCTTCAGGAGTGGATTTTCCGTTAGCGATATATGTATTGCTCATTCTACTTGTTGGGCAGAATTTATAACTTTCTCTACGGCAGGAACCATTTCCTTCTCTTCCCATTCTTCTTCCGTTAAAGTCATCAATCATAAAGTTGACTAGTTTACCATCTTTGATGAGAACTCTTTTTGTTCCTGGGTTTCCTTCATCATCAATATCAATTGATCCCCAACCATTTTCTATGGTGGAATCATCTAAAGCAGTGACTAGTGGAGAAGCAATTAATTCTCCTTCTTTATCTGAGAAGACACTTAATCCTCTACTAACAGCGCTGGCTTCAAGTGGATGTCCACATGCTTCGTGGAATAATACTCCACCCCAGCCATTTCCAATAACAACTGGCATTTTGCCGCTTGGGCATTCATCAGCAGTAAGCATTAATAATGCTTTTCTAACTGCTTCTTGAGCAGATTTTCTTGGAGAAACCACTCTTTTGAAATAGGAAATATCATCTTGACATCCTGGACCTTCAAATCCAGTTTCCATGCCGTGTTCATCAGCAGCGACAACTTGGAAGGCCAGACGAGCAAATTCTGTATCGCGCTTGAACCATTTTCCTTTTGAATTAAAAATGGCGACAAATCTATGAGTGTTACCAAAACTTCCAATATATCTGACGATTCTAGGATCGTGATATTCTTCAATAGCGTCGACTCCTTCTTTTACAAGAGCGATTTTTTCACTTAATGGGACATCATCATAACTTCTTGAGATTTTGTTACGATTTTTTCCTTTGATGAAATCTAATTTTGTAACGGTGAGAATTCTTTCACCGGTAAAGGATTTATTTAAAGAATTCGCCAAAGCGAGTAAACCTTTTCTAGTTAAATCACTAGTAAAGCCGTACACACTTCGGTTCTCTTTTAAAATTCTTAGTCCTGCTCCAGAGGCAATTTTTTCTGTGCTACTAGAAACTTTCCCATTTTCAATCATCACACCTTCTGAGGTTGTGTTTTCATAGAAGATTTCTGCGTAGTCTCCTCCGGTAGAGAGCATTTCGTTTAATACTTCAATGGCTAGTTTTTTACTAATCATTTTTCTACCTCCTTCGATGAGAATAAATAATACAATATTTATCCAAAATTTTAAATCAATATGCTTCTACCCATATTGATAAATAGAATTCAAAAAGAAACTAGAAGAAGTTAAAATTAAAGATAGCGAGGTAATTAACTATTAGAAATCAAGAAAAATATTAATTTGTATAACGAAAACA
>CAMOEI010000004.1 GCA_946612115.1 uncultured Caryophanales bacterium
TATTAGCAAGTTTTTCAACAGTGATTCCTAGACTACTTGTGATTAATTTTAAATCAACATCAATTTTATATTTCATATACCATATCTTAAATTAGTATGTGATATAAATCAACCCCTATTCAAATAGATAAAAAAAAGAAGACCGTTTAATCAGTCTTCATTTTCATTCATTATTTCGATTTGCTCTACTCCATTTGAAGAAGAAATGGAATCAAATTTACTATTGATTTTACTAACTCTACTATCGAGTCTTTCTCTTGTTTTACTTGCTGTTTCAAGCTGATTAGAGAACTTATCCCACTCCTTGGCAAACAAGTCGAATTGCTTACCTAAGAAGGCGAGTTGTTTAGAGATTTCTTTAACGTTTTTCGCTCTTTCGGTTTCTATTCTTACCATATTGATGGTAACTAAGATAGCAGGAAGAGTACTTGGAGAAGTTAAGATGACTTTCTTTTCTCTAGCGTATTCAACGACATCTTGAAGCTCTTGATGGATGTATGCGAACACTCCATCATTAGGGATAAACATTAAGGCTTCAGGTGCGGTTTTATTTTCAACGATGTATTTATCTTTAATTGCGGTGATATGGAGTTTGACCGCTCTAGCAAAAGCTTTTTTGAATTCTTCTTTATCTTCATCACTTTCTGCTGATAAGACTCTTTCATAATCTGCAAATGGGAATTTAGAATCAATACAAATCATCTTGTTTGGTTCAGGCATATAAACCACGGCGTCTGCTCTAACATCATCACCATCTTTGACCTTTTTTATTGTGTATTGTTCTTCATAACATCCTACTGTATCTCCAAAGACATTATGTAAAACCATAGAGAGTTGATATTCACCATATTTTCCTCTGGTTTGATTTCCTTCCATAACTTGTTTTAAGGAGATCATATCTTTAGATAAAGATTCCATGTTCTTTTGAGCTTCATCAATAACTTTAAGTCTTTCTCTAACTTGAGTCATGGTTTCAGTTGTACCTTTAAAGCCTTCCTCTAATCTTTCATCAACTTTCTTATTCATAGCAGTCATCTTCTCATTGAGTTGAGAATTAATGCTTTCAAATCTAGTATTTAAAGATTCGATGATGTTCTTTTGGAATCTTTCTAATTTTTCGTTATTTTTCTCACTATTACTAGCGTCAGCTTGAGAGAGTTTTAATAACTCTTCAGAGACTGATAATTTTAAATCTTTTTGAAGTTTTTCCTCGAAATCACGAAATTGTATGCTTAAAGAGAGTAATTCTTTACTAGTGTCCACTGGTTGACTTATTTCTTTCTTTTGTCTTAGTAAAATCACTAATAAAATTGCAACAGCAGCAAGTGATAATCCTGAAATAATTAAAGATACAATTTCAATAACCATAATTTTCTCCTAATTAAATATTAGATTGCCCAAGTACCATTTTCAAAGATAACAGTCTTTTCTCCGTTAAATGATGTACCGACAACTTTTAAATCTTTTGTGCCAATCATGAAATCGACGTGAATCATCGAATCATTTAATCCAAACGCTTTTGCTTCTTCAGTGGTCATCTTATCACCACCTGGAAGTAATTCTTTAAAGCCATGCCCTAAAGCGAGGTGACAGGCAGCGTTTTCATCAAATAAAGTTTCATAGAATAATAATCCAGTTTGTTGGATTGGAGATTCATATGGAACTAAGGCGCATTCTCCTAACATTGAAGCACCTTCATCCATCTTGACCATTTTCTCTAATTGTTTTTGATTCTTTTTCGCTCCGACTTCAACGACTTTTCCGTTTTTAAATTTCACCCAAAAATCTTCGATGAGTTGACCTTGATATGATAATGGTTTAGAAGAATAAACGATTCCTTCACAAGATCCTGCTTTTGGAGAAGTGAAGACTTCTTCAGTTGGAATATTTGGATTAAAAAATCTTCCATCACTAGTCTTTTCAATTCCCGCTCCCCAGGCGACATTTTTCATTAATTCAACTTTGAAATTTGTTCCATTAGAAGCGCTATATTCGAGATATTGTAAATCGAGTTTTTCGAGTAAATTTTTATGATTTATGAGGGTTTTGTTGTGCTTTTCCCAATTTTTGACGGAATTTTCATTAACTCTTGATGCTGTTAAAATAGCGGTCCATAATTTCTCAACTGCCTCAGTTTCTTCTACTCCTGGGAAGACCTTTTTAGCCCATGGAGCAGATGGGACAGCAGCGATACACCACTTGTAGTTTCCATCCATTTTGTTTCTATATGGTTTGACCTTCTTAGAAACCTTCATGCTAGTTTTTGCAATCTTAGCTTGAGAGATTCCTTTTAAAGAATCAGGGTCATCGCTAACGATATGTAACATTGATGGTAAATGCTTCACCATATAACGATATTCAGCGATTGAATATTCAGGAACTTTTTGTAGTTCTCTTAAACTCATATATTGGTAGTGATATCTAGAGATTTTATTATCAGAGAATCTCACTCTGACTTTTTTAGCGCCGGCTTTATAAGCCTCCTCCACAACCATTCTGACAAATGGTACTTGGTCTAATCCACAATTGATCCAAACTTCTTCATCTTTTTCGACATTAATACCGACTTTTACTAATAATTTGGCGTATTGTTGTAATTTTGATAAATCCATAAAAGTATATTTTCTCCTTTTGTGAGTAATATTGTAAAATATTCGTAATTTAAAGTGTAGGAGAAAGAATATGAAAATTGGAAATAAACATAAATGGATGTTAATTGTCTATTCAGTGTTATTAATTGCCTTAGGTATTACAACCTTTATTCTCGCTATTGTTAATCTAGGCGCAGTCGTTAGAACTACCTCTTATGTTATTGCGGTTGCGTTATTTATTATTGGTTTAATGCACATCGTAACTTCATTAGTAGCGAACACTCAAGATTTCTTTACAGCTGAATTAGTGGTTGGTAGCTTTGCTATCGCTATCGGAGTGGTCTTATGTGTCTTCCCAGATTTAATTGGAGGATTTTTACCAATCTTATTAGCAACATTATTCTTTGCTTTTGCCGCTATTGGTATTGCTAAAGCAATTGTGGCAATTAAATTCAAATATAAAGTTAGTTGGATTATTGCTTATATCGCTGCTGCAGTAGTTGGAATTACCTTAGGAATCCTTTCCCTAGTGTTTAGATATGAATCCACTCAAGTGATGTATGGCTCTGTAGGGGCAGTTGTTTTAATCCTTGGAGTTATTGAACTTATTTACTCAATTAAGTTCTTAAATAATAAGCAAGAGGAAACCAAACCTTTTGAAGAATAACGTCACACTTCTCCTGTGCGTGTGGTCATAATTAATTTATTAATTGATAAGAGTCGAGAAATCGGCTCTTTTTTCACACAAAAAAATAAAATGTTTTTCAAAAATTTAATTTATATACTTAAAGTATATAACTTTTTTACAAGCACCTATTGACTTTAGTATAAAAAGGAATAGAATATAGGCATCTTCATTAAATACCCCTACGTCCTAGGCAAGACGTTAAAAGGTCAAAAGGAGGTATCGAAATGAAAATATACAAATTAGATGCAATTGTAGATGGCAATAGCGTCAATCTTAAAAGGAACTACTTCGCTAGTAGAAACGATGCGATCAATTATATGTTCCAGTACTATAAGAAACACTACCTCTACAACTTGGCGGTCGAAGAAGAGTACCCTGTTAACAGTGACAAACACTGTGTTGAGTACGTTTGTGACTATTACAATAGATTCACAGTTTCTAGAATTGCTGCCTAAGCATAAATTTGAATTAACTAGGATGGCTTCGGTCATCCTTTTATTTTCTAAAGAAGTTGTTATAATACTATTATCAGAGGTGGAGAACCAGTGCACGACCACGACGCACCATTTGGTGGGTACGGTGATCCAGGATGATAACTGCCCTGGCTGACAATAATAAAAGAGGACATTGAGTTGCCCTCTTTATTTTTTATTCAAAGATTAGAGAATAATGACTGTGCCGTCTTCTTTGACTTCGATTTGATCACCAGTTTTAACTGTATCTAAGAATTCTTTTCCAAGTCTATCAATAGCGATGACATCACTATTTTCCCAAACCTTTGCTAGAACAATTCCACTAGCGGCGAGAGAATCAATAGATTCTGAGAATAAGAAACAGCTAGGAGCGATACCCATTTGGCAAACTGTTTGAATAACTAATCCACCTGTAGTACTTCCGATGGTGATTGGTAAGCATAGTGCTTTTCCAGTGATATTAACTCCAAATAAGTCTTTGTTATTTTGATCACTAACATAAACTTGTTTAGCGTTTTTAAGAGCGCTTTTTTGGAAAGAAGCTAAGGTATTAAATCCTTGATGAGAGACAGCGGCTTCACCTTTCCAAGCTCCACCAGCGATGACTCGACCTTTAAATTCTTTCATCTTACTTGCTCTCCTTTCCGACGATGAAATCTAAGATTTCTTGGTCTTTAGCGTATCTAGCGTTACTGTAAGTTCTTAATTTATTAGAACTTGTGTAGATTCTTCTAGATTTTGTTAATGGGTTATTTGTGTACATTAATGGACAAATAGAAGTTAATTTAACTCCGGTAGCAAGAAGCTCTTGATATTTAGGAGTTGCTTTAAATTTATCAGCGATATCAGGAGCGGTTGTCATTATTGTTCTAACGACAACTTTCTTTCTACCTGTCTCTTTTAATCCTGCGACGATTCTGTCGGTCCAGGAATTACATTGTTCAAAGGTGAGATGTGGGCAACCAATAAAGACGAGATTTCCTTTCTTTTCTGGCTTTTTCCACATGATTGGATAGGAGCGATAAACTCTTTCGATTTCTGCATCGTCAATGACATATTCTTGCGCGTCATCTCTAATGAGTTTTTGACCTAGTTTTTTTGCTTCTGGAGTGAGTCCATCAATATGATATAAACCAACCGCTCCATTAGATGCTGTTGCAGCACCGAAATCTTTTAAATAGCCCATGGCTTTGTCATTAATTTCATGACCTAACCATTTATCTAATCCGATGACATATGGGACGTCTTCCATGACTTTCATTCCAATTGCAGATCCAAGGATCTGTGCTTCTGGAAGCTCTTTACATTTAATGATGACTTTCCATTTGGCTTTTCTTCCTTCATCAGTAATAAATCCGAATTCAGGGACATAACCAAGGATGGAACCGAATAAATCAAGCATTCCACTATTACGGTTGCATCTAGCGCCTAATACTGAGTTAGCGTAAACAACCGCACTACTTTCTGCCCATGATAAGATATCTCCTTCTTTTGGAGTATTTCCTACTTCTGGTAAATAAGCCGCACAAGAGAAAGCGTTTTTATTTTTTAAACCAGCCTTCATCATTTGTTCTTCATACATCTCTTGTTTGGCGTACATGATTTTAGAGAAGACAAGTTTTTCTAATAAATTACATTTAACATTTTCATAATCAATTGGGCGAGGATCCACTGTAAAATGTCCTTTTGTTTTTATTCCCGCTTCATTGATTTGTTCCATCGTTGAGAATAAAGGTTTTAATAGTTTGATACCAAAGCTGGTCACTAAATGACCATCATCGTGAGTGACTTTCACTAATCTTGGAGCGCCAAAGATATCACCAAACATGACGACAGTCTCCATGATCTTCGCCATTGTTGGTCCTTGTTTGCCTTCAAGGATTTCTCTTTGTTCCAAGGTTAATTCCATTTTAGGTTCATACATATGAGGAATTTCCTTTCGTTTGATAACAATATTTTATCATTTTCTACGCTAGTGCGTGTAAAATATTAGTGAAAGAAGGTAAAGATATGAAAGAAATCTACAAGCCCCTTTTTACTAGTTGGAAAATTAGGGACGTTGAAATTAAGAATCGTTTTGTGATGACTTCAATGGGTGGAACTAGCCTATTTGGCTGGATGGAACCTGCTCATTTTGATACTGAAGCCGCTAAATTCTTGCTTGAAAGAGCAAAGAATGAAGTAGGATTAATTCTTCCTGGCATTGCCCCAGTTAAAAACCCAATGTTAGGTGGATGGTTATACTCTAATAAAGGAATGTATAAAAAACTTAAAGAGTATATGGAAGAATTCCATAAGACAGGCGCAAAACTCTTTGTCCAATTGACCGCTGGATTTGGTCGATCTATGGCGATTAATGACATTATGGAAAAAGCCTGCACTAATAAAGTGATGGGTGCTTTACTTAAACCAATCTTTAACATGGCGTGGATTAACGCTGCTCCAAGTGTCACACCAAATAGATGGTCAGACAAAGTCATGACAAAAGAAATGAGTGAGAAACAAATCCTTCAATTAATTGACGCTTTTGCTAAAGTTGCTAAACTCTGTCAAGATGCTGGAGTGGACGGAATTGAAGTTCACGCGGTTCACGAAGGATATTTATTAGATCAATTTACTTTACCTTACGCCAATAAACGAAGTGATAAATGGGGAGGTTCTTTTGAAAATAGATACCGCTTCCCAGTTGAAATCGTTAAAGCTATTAAGAAAGTCTGTGGAGAGAATTACCCAGTCACATTAAGATATTCAGTCGTTAGTAAAACTAAAGACTTCAATAAAGGCGCGATGCCAGGAGAAGAGTTCTTAGAGGTCGGTAGAGCGATGGAAGAAAGTGAAAAGGCCGCGAAATATTTACAAGATGCCGGCTATGACATGCTTAATTGCGATAATGGAACTTATGATGCTTGGTATTGGGCTCACCCACCAGGATATATGCCTAATAACTGTAATTTAGAAGATGTTGCACATATTAAAAAGTTTGTTGATATCCCAGTTGTCTGCGCAGGTAGAATGACTCCTAAAGTGGCCGCGGAAGCCATTAAAAAAGGTGAGATTGACGCCATGGGAGTTGCTAGACAATATTTAGTAGATCCTGAATGGGTTGTTAAGTTAAAAGAAGATCGAGAAGAAGATATACACCCATGTATTCAATGTCATAATGGTTGTTTCAATATGGCTCACTATAAAGGAGTGCCAAATGATCAATCTTTAACTGATGCTTTACATATGGCAAGATGCGCTCTTAACCCAATGACAATGCAGTCTAAAAAGTACAAGATTGTCCCAGCTAAAAAGATTAAAAATATCGCTGTTGTTGGAGGAGGCATCGGAGGCATGGAAACCGCAATTGTTTTAGCAAAACGCGGTCATAATGTCACAATTTTTGAAAAATCTGAACAATTAGGTGGTGTTTTTATCGCTGCTAGTAATATGTCATTTAAGGAGAATGATAAGGCTCTTATTGAATGGTATAAACGCGAGATTAAAAAGTATCCAAATATCAAAGTTGAGTTTAACGCTGAGATACACTGTGAGAAGTGTTTAACTAAACGTGGAAAGTTTGATGAAGTCGTTATCGCTACTGGTAGTGAAGCTCGTAAACTTAGACTTCCAGGAAATGAAAAAGCTATTGAAGCTTGCGACTATTTAACCGGTAAAGTGAAAGACGTTGGTAATAATCCTGTTATCATCGGCGGAGGTTTAACTGGATGTGAAATTGCCTATGAATTATCTCTTCAAGGTAAAAAGCCATCAATCGTTGAGATGAAAAATGATTTAATCGCTGTTAAGGGAGTGTGCCTTGCTAACTCATCTTATTTAAGAGATTACTTTGATTTACATAAGACACCTGTATATTTAGAAACCTCTGTCAAAGAAATTAACGATAAAGGTGTTGTGATTGTTAATAAAGAGGGAAAAGAATCTCAACTTGATGGATCTAGTGTTATCCTTTCAGTTGGATATGTTCCAAAACCATTATTTAAAGAAAGTAAACATGTCCACCTTGTTGGAGACTGTAACGTAGTTGGTAATTTACGCACAGTCATCTGGCGAGCATGGGATGTGGCGATGAAATTATAAAATAAGAGGGAAGAGTTAAATCTTCCCTTTAAATTTGTATTTATAGATTTCTTCAGTTGCTAAGCTAATCTTAGTGACGGAGAATCTTTCACATTCTGGATATACATAGTATGTATTATCAATTGTATTTAGATCAACGCAGTCCCCATATTTTCCTAGATATTCATATTCAATATGAACTCCATATGTTGATTTAGATGGTAAGACCACTTCATATGGTTGATCTTTATGTATTCCAGTTAATTTAAATCCGTCTAAGTCGTGCACTAATTTGCCTTTTCCTAATGGAATAAATTTATCTTTTGGAAGTAAGTCGATATGGACTTCGCTTTCAAAGTGATATGTTCCCGCTTCGACTTCTTTTCTAACTTCATCTCTTTCCCATTCATACCAATCTGGGATATGTGAGAATTCAGTAACTCCATCATCTCCGGTTAATTCTCCATAAATGGAGTAGTCCCAAGTCTTTCCACACGCGTCACACTTGAGTGTGTGTCCTTTAGAAGACATATAGTATTCTTTATCACAGTGAGGACACTTATATAAGACTTTATGTAATCCTTCCGCTCTACCTTCATAGGTGACAGGGATTTTATTTTTCTTTTGCCAGGCGTATTCATCATAGATGAACTCGTGTTGGATTCTCTCATCGATTTCATCGATTGACATGTCTTGAAGTTCTTCTTTTGTGATCAAGCACTTAAGTTCAGCTTCAATTCCTTTAATCTTGCGATTATGAAGGTTCCAGAACGGAGAATTGATGTGATGACCATGCATGATAAGAGTCACAACAGGGACATTTAGGTGTTTACATAGTCTAGCGAGCGATTTAGGAATGATTGCGGTCGTTCCGCATAAAGAATATCTCGCTTCCGGAAACATCGCTAAGATGTGCTTATTTTTAATAACGGTTTCAATATGCTCGACAAGTTTAGTGTCTGTGGTGAATTTTCTTTTACAAATTCCACCGATATGTCTTAAAAACATTTCTCTTCCTAAAAACCCATCGATAGCGATGACATAGTTCATTAGGTGAGGGAAATTAATGACGCTTAACATTTGAATATCTAAAAAAGCGTTATGGTTACCTAAAAGAATATATGGAGGTTTAACGCCCTTCATATTTACTTTTCTCATCTTAGGTTTATGTGAATAGACTGTTGGAGCAGCGATTAAATAAGAGAGGAACCTTAACTTAGGGGTTTTAGGTTTCATCTCCATATCAAACTTTGGATATTCTTCAAACATACATAAATAATATAAAAAAATCCCTGGTAGAACCAAGGATTTTGTTTTTTTAGATGACTTTGATGTCCTTAATCATGCAATCTTTGCCAGTGAGTAGATAAGTCTTTTCACTTCCGCAGTAAGGGCAGGTTTTTCCGTGCTCTACTGTCCCATATGTTTTACCACAATTTTCACAATATGTGATTCCTTTAATAGAAATCCAATTGAGCTTGCAGTTTTGCATATAAGTCGTTTTCTTCTTGCTCCATTCAAAGCAATCTCTGAAATAGGATTCAATGACCCCGGAAACTTCTCCAATCTCTAAAGAGAGTTCCACTACTTCTTTGACATTGTTTTGTTTAGCAAGTTCTTCGACTTGATCGATGACGTGGACAACGATTCCAAGCTCGTGCATTATTCGTGAACGTTGAGCTTTTCACCGATAAAGTTACCGGTATTTGGATTGGTCTTATGGAATTCTTTAGAACGTTTATTGTACTCTCTTCTCTTCTTTCTCATTTCACGTGCTTCTTTAGAACCACTATGTAAGAGAATCTTGAATTGACGTTTTAAAGCGTAGCCAAGAAGTCCTGTGACTTTATCTTCTGCCATTCTCATATTAGAGCATTCTGGATGATCGTGGACTAAGTGGATAGCGTCGAATTCACATTTTGTTGTACAAACACCACATCCAATACACTTATGAGGATCAACAACAGCGGCACCACAAGATAAGCAACGACCGGTTTCAACTTTAACTTGTTCTTCAGTTAAGGTCTTATGAGCGTCTTTGAAGGAATTCTTGTAATCAATAGATTCATCCATTCCTGCTTCTTGTCTTCCGACATCATCGTATCCTGGATAGGTGATATCTTTTTTATTAAGTGGAGTAAATCCTCTTTTGTTATACGCAATGGTTGGGTGAGCAAGAGGTCTAACGTGTCTAGCTAAAGCATCAGCAACAGCGTGTCCTGCGGCAATCGCGTCGATAACGAATCTTGGACCAGTGAAGACGTCTCCACCAACGAAGATATCTTCATCAGCGGTTTGATAGGTAACTTTGTCTGCGAGTGGGTAATTTCCTCTCCAGAAAGTAACTTTGCTGTCTTTTAATAAGTCGCCCCAAACGATAGCTTGTCCGATAGCGAAGACGATTTTGCCGGCTTCAACGGTAATGGTTTCATTTTCATCATATTGAGGATTGAATCTTCCATCAGCGTCTAAGCAAGAAACACATTTCTTAAAGACGATACCTTTGACTTCGCCTTTTTCATTAACGAGAACTTCTTTTGGTCCAAAGGAGTTGTGGATTTCAATGTTCTCTTCAAGTGTTTCTTTAATTTCTTCGTTACTAGCAGGCATGTGGTCGCGATCTTCTAAACAGAACATCTTGACTGATTTTGCGCCTAATCTATGAGCGGTTCTAGCAACGTCAACAGCGACGTTACCACCACCGACGACAACGACATCACCCTTGAATTGTGGTTTTTTATCTAAGGCCACTCTTAAGTAATCAACAGCGATATCTGTTCCTTTTGCAGTGTCATTTGGAACATTTGGTCTACGACCACCTTGACATCCGATGGCGACGTAGAAAGCTTTATAACCTTGTTTTTTGAGCTCTTCGATTGTGACATCTTTACCAACTTCAACTCCGCATTTGATTTCAACACCGAGTTCTTTGATGACTTCGATTTCAGCTTCGATAACATCTTTTTCAAGTTTATAACTTGGAATTCCGTACATGAGCATTCCACCTGGCTTTTCATTCTTTTCAAAGACAGTTGGTCTAAAGCCCATTAAGGCTAAATAGTAAGCAGCGGATAATCCGGCTGGACCAGCACCGATAATAGCGATCTTTTCATCGAATTCACCATGGACTTTGGCGATGATCTTTTCTGGAACATATCTAGATTCGCTCTTTAAGTCAAAGTCAGCGACGAATTTTTTGACTGCGTCAATAGAGACTGCTCTATCGATGTCGCCTCTTGTACATTCTTCTTCACAGCGTTTGTTACAAACACGGCCACAAACTGCTGGGAATGGGTTTTGAGTTTTAATTAAAGCTAAAGCTTCTTGATATTTTCCTTCGTGGGCTTTCTTTAAATAGCCTTGGACAGGGACGTGAGCAGGACAGGCCACTTTACAAGGTGCTGTACCTGTTTCATAGGTATCGCTACTTCTAGCGGTATCTCTATAGTTTTCATCCCAAGCATATTTACCCCATTTGAGATTATCTGGGAGAGGTGCTTGTGGATAAGTTTGTTCACTACCATCTTTCTTACAGAGCTTTTGACCTAATTTGACAGCGCCAGCTGGACAATTGCTGACACATTGACCACAAGCAACACAGTTAGTTGTTGTGACTTTAGCGGTATAAGCACTTCTAGAAAGGTTAGGAGTGTTAAATAACATGGATGTTCTTAAAGCGTTACAAATCTTGACGTCACAGTTACAAATATCAAAGATATGATCTGGACCATCGATGTTAGTGATTTGGTGAACGAATCCGTTCTTTTCACTGAGCTCTAAGATGTGTAAAGCTTCTTCTTTGCTAATGTAGTGGGCTCTATTGGTTTCGACTGTGTAATCGGCCATATCACCGAGTTGGATACACCAATCGTTGACATCATCGATACAGCCATCACCAGTGAGTTTTCTACTTGCTCTACAAGAGCAGATACCGGCGGAAATATGTCCTTCATATTTCTTTAACCAGTGGGAAATCTTTTCGACATCAATCGCAGTTGGATCAGATTCAATCGCTTTTTCAACTGGGATGACGTGCATGCCGATTCCCATACCACCTGGCATAACCATTTCAGTAATACCTGCAAGTGGGACGAAGGTCATTCTTTCAAAGAAGTTAGTAACCGCTGGGTTTTTAGCAATTCTATCTTCACTAGAGTTCATGAGTTCTGCTGAACCTGGAACAAAGTAGGACATTCTATATCTTTTGATTTTTGGTGCATCTTCAATTGGTGCTTCCCAACTATAGTTGTCTCCGTAATCGTATTCAATGAAACCGATGACCGCTAATTCATCAGCAAGACGTTGAACGTCAGCTGGGTTGAATTGCTTTTTGTTCATTTCGATTAAGTCTTCGATTGAATACCATTTTCTTTGTTTCATTCTGAGCAAGAAATCAACATGGTCTGGTCTTAAGACTTCTTTTAATCCCCAATATTCTGGGTCCTCGGATTTCACTCCGGTTAATTTGTGGACGACGACATCAGTAATCTTTTGTCCTAATTTCGCATACTTTTTGTCATAGTCCTTTTCGCCTTGATATATCGATCTAGGCTTTTTGGCTTGTTCTGGCATAATTTACTCCTTCCAGCACTTAATTTTATTTATGAAGTAATCCCCAACTTCTTCAATGCCTTGTCCAAGTTTGGCACTGATAGGGATTATTGTGGCGTTTTTGTTGCGGTATTTGATTCTTTCCTTACATTTTTCTAAATCGAAGTTGAAGTAAGGAAGAGCATCAATTTTATTGATAATTACGAGATCGCTCTTTTGAAAGACAAGAGGATATTTGAGCGGTTTATCATCTCCTTCAGGGATTGAAAGAATCATTATATCTAAGCTCGCTCCAGTATCAAATTCGGCAGGGCAGACTAGATTGCCAACATTTTCAAGGAAGACGAGATCTAAATCACTGATATCTAGAGCATCAAGTCCAGCTTTGGTCATCCCAGCATCGAGATGGCACATCCCATTGGTGTGTAACTGAATTGATTTAACTCCGGTATTCTTAGCGATTGAGATAGCGTCAACATCACTATCGATGTCAGCTTCCATTACTCCTATTCTCAACTTGTCTTTAAGATAATTGATGAGTTTTGTTAGAGTAGTGGTTTTCCCCGCTCCTGGAGAAGACATGAGATTAACAACAAATGTCCCTTTACTTTTTAAATACTCCCGTAATGCATCCGCTTCTAAATCATTATCCGCATAGACTGAGCGGTGAAGTAGAATAGTGCGCACATCATTCATATATATGTATTATACACGTAAGAAAAAAATAATTTGAACAAAAAAAGACCATTAGGCCTTTTTTCTATGAATTTTTAACAATTTTAGGGGTAAATTTTACCGATAAGATAATTTTAATAATTATCAATTAAAAATCAAAGAATATTTTTGTATAATAGAAAAAGCGAGCGAATTATGGATTACAAAATAGTCGAAATTAAAGAAGATATCTTGGCTGAAAACGAACTCAAAGCTCAAGAATTAAGAAAAGAATTAAAAGATAAACATATTTATTTTATAAATGTCATGGCCTCTCCTGGCAGTGGAAAGACCACTTTATTAGTTAATCTTATCAATAAACTTAAAAATAAATATCGCATCGGGGTTATGGAAGCTGATATCGATAGCGATGTTGACGCTGAAAGAATCAGTCAACTTACAGGCGCTAAATCGATTCAAATCCACACAGGTGGAGCGTGTCATTTGACTAGTCAAATGTCTAAAGACTCTATCGAAGCATTTGGAGTTGATGAACTAGATCTTGTTTTCTTAGAAAATGTTGGCAATCTAGTCTGCCCTGCTGAATTTGATACAGGAAGCAATATCAATATGATGCTTTTATCAGTTCCGGAGGGTGATGATAAACCATTAAAATATCCGCTTATGTTCCAAGTCAGTAATATCGCGGTCATTTCCAAATTAGATGTCGCTCCAATATTTGATTTTGATGTTGATAGATGTAAGAAAAATATTAAGATGAGAAACCCAAACGCGGAAATCTTTGAAGTATCAGCATTAAACGATATTGGCGTTGATAAATTAGCGACATATATCGATAAACTTATAAAAGAAGCATTTTGAAATGAAATTATATAAAAATGGGACTTATACTGGTGAACGAGCGTTATATGCTTGTTTTGACGCAAGGATTGAAAATTCCGTTTTTGAAGATGGAGAATCTCCGCTAAAAGAAAGTAGAAATCTAGATATTTCATCAACTGAATTTAGATGGAAATATCCAATTTGGTATTCAAAAGATGTTAAGTGTAGAAATGTCACATTTTTGGAAACCGCTAGAAGTGGAATCTGGTATACAGATAATATTGAATTTATAGATTCGAATATCTCCGCTCCTAAAACATTTAGAAGATCAAAGAATATTACATTAATCAATACCGATATGCCTCACGCTCAAGAGACTTTTTGGGCTTGTGAAGGAATTAGATTGATCAATGTAAATGCAAAAGGGACATATTTTGGAATGAACTCCTCTAAAATAGAGATTGACCATCTAAATTTAGATGGTGATTATGCTTTTGATGGAGGAAAAGATATCATCGTTAGAGACAGTGTTTTAAGATCAAAAGATTCATTTTGGAATACTGAAAATGTCACTTTAATTAACTGTCAAATCGATGGTGAATATATCGGTTGGAATAGTAAAAATATGGCCTTAATCAACTGCAAGATTAGTTCACATCAAGGATTTTGCTATATTGATAATCTTAAATTAGTGAACTGCACTTTTGGCGTAAGTGATTTAATTTTTGAACTTTGTTCAAATATTGATGCGACTATCTTAAATGAAGTTGAGTCTATTAAAAATCCTATTTCTGGAAGAATATCAGTAAAAGGATTAGAGAAAATAATTCGACATGAAAGAATTATCGATAAAAGAAAAACAGAGATTTTAGTTGATGGCAAACAAATATAATTTCGATCAAATAGTCGATAGAAGAAAACTTCATAGCTATAAGTGGTATGTTAAGGATAATGAAATATCTTTAAGTGTCGCTGATAGTGATTTTGTTTGCTTCCCTGAAATTAAAAAATCTTTACTAAGTAAAGCTGATGATTCTTGTTTTGGCTATACTTATGTTCCAGACGAATATTTTGATGCCTATTCCTACTGGTGGAAGAAAAGATATGATGTCAATTTAGAAAGAAAGAACTTTATTTTTTGTAGTTCAATTGTGGCCTCAATTGACGTGGTATTAAAAAGAGTTACTTCAAAAGGCGACAAAGTATTGATGTTAACTCCAATCTATAATGTGTTTTTTAACTGCATTAAAAATAATGGACTAACACTAAATGAATCCAAATATGTTTATGGAAATAATTCCTTTTCAATTGATTGGGAAGATTTTGAAAATAAACTCAAAGAATCAAAAGTGTTTATCTTATGTAATCCGCATAATCCAATTGGAAAAATGTTCTCTTTAGAAGAGATAAATAGATTTGTTTCTTTGTGTAAAAAATACAATGTATTTTTAATTAGTGATGAAATCCACTGCGATTACGATTATAACGAAAAGAAATATGTTTCAGTTTTAAAAATAGATGATAGTGATTATGAAAGATTGATTGCTTTATTTTCTCCTGGCAAAACATTTAATGTTGCGGGATTACATTCTTCAGTAATTTATATTAAAGATGATAATTTAAGAGAGCTGATTCAAAACGGTGTTTATGCGGATGATGTTGGAGAGCCAAATTATTTTGCGATTGATCCAGTTATCAAAGCGTACACATTAGGTGAACAATACGTCTATGAATTAAATGAATACATAAAGGAAAATAGAGTATTACTAAAAAAATATTTTGTTGAGAAAAAATCAAATTTGAAAATAATTGATAATGACGGTACTTATTTATTGTGGGTAGATATTAGTTATTATGGTTTATCGTCCAAAGAATTCACTAAATTATTACGACAAGAATTTGGTGTCGTAGTTTGTAGTGGAGAAATATATGGAGATAGTGGAACAAACTTCTTTAGAGTCAATCTAGCGACGAATAAAACCACTATTAAAGAATTCTGTAATAGGTTAATGAAATTTGAAGAAAGGCTAAAGAAATGAAAATCAAAACTTACTCCAAAGATGGACTAAATTTTATTGAAGTTTTTAATGGTCCTCATTTAAGAGTGGTCCTTTCAGATTTAGGCGCAAGCATCTTTAAGATTTATTACGATAATGATGAACTAACCAGAAATGTTTTGAATTATAAAGATTATTATCATCCTAACATCTATTACGGTAAAACCATCGGAAGAGTTTCTAATCGAATTAAAGGCCATGAAATTGTTATTGATGGTAAAAAATATAATATTCAAAATAATGAAGGAGATAACATACTTCATGGTGGAAAAAATGGTTTATCAAATCAAATTTTTACATCAAATATCGTTCAAAATTACGAAAAAGTTGAAGTTTTATTTAATTTTAGGAGTTTAGAAGTCGAAGGCGATTTTCCTGGAAATGTTGATTTTGAAGTAAGATATGTTTTTAAAGATGATACTGATAATTTTGATGTCTACTATAAAGCTAACACTGATAAGAAGACTCCTATTTCTTTAACTAATCATACATACTTTACTTTAGGTGATCGCACTATTGAAAATTTATTTTTCCAAGTTGATTCAAGATATTATTTAGATGCTGATCCAAAAGATTTAATCGCTAGAGAAAAAAGAGGAATCACAAAGACTCTTGATTTTAGAAATCCTAAAAGACTAATTGAAGATATTAATTCTAAGTCAATTAATCAATATAGGTTAAAAGGATACGATCATTATTTCTATTTTGATAACGAGCGCAAGTGCACGTTATTTAATAAAAAATATAGATTAGATATAACAACTGATTTCCCAGGTGTACAGATCTATACCTCGAATTTTAAAGAAAAAGAACTTTTATGGCCAACTACATATGATATTCGTGATAGTGTCGCTATTGAACCTAGTGATCCTTTTGATGAATTACATATGCTAGAGCCAAATAATACATATGAAAGGCATATTAATTACAGGTTTTCCATCATGAAAAAAGAAGAGATGAAAGAAAAATTAGATAGTCTATTTAAAGACTATTATGGAGAATTACCAGAAAAGTATTTCTCTTGCGGAGGAAGATTTGAAATCCTTGGCAATCATACTGACCATAATCACGGTTTATGTTTAGCTAGTAGTTGCAATTTAGCAATTTCAGCAGGTGTTAAGAAAACTAAAGGATTAACAATTAGATTTAAATCGGAAGGATTTGAAGAAGATATTGTTGATATCCACGAACTTATTCCAAGCGAAAAAGAATATGCAACTAGTAAAGGATTAATCAAAGGTGTTGCTTATTATTTAGTTAAGAATGGCTATAAAGTCGGCGCTTTTGATGCTTTTAGTGTTTCTACTGTTTTTAAAGGAGCAGGAGTTAGTTCTAGCGCAGCTTTTGAATTACTTGTTGGTCAAATATTTAATGACTTATATAACGAAGGTAAAGTGCCTTTATTAGAACTTTGTAAGGCAGGTAAATTTGCTGAAAATGAGTTCTTTGGCAAGAAGAGTGGTCTTTTAGACCAAATCGGTGTTGGTTATGGAGGAGTTGTTGGTATTGATTTCTCCAATATTGATAATCCTCAAGTAAAAAGAATTAAATTCCCGTTTGATGATTTGCACTTCGTTTTAATTAATACTGGTGGAGATCATTCCTCATTAAGTGATTTATATTCTCAAATTCCATTAGATATGCATAACGCCGCTAAAGCGACTGGTCATAATTTCTTAATGGAAACAAATATGAAAGAAGTTGAAGAAGTTGAAGATAAATTAACTCAAATGGAATATAACAGAGCGGTTCACTTCTTTAGTGAAAATGAAAGAGTGAAAAAAGCCATTAAGGCTCTTGAACTTAAAAATAAGAAGAT
The DNA here is from genome assembly GCA_946612115.1 of uncultured Caryophanales bacterium. Lineage (GTDB taxonomy): Bacteria > Bacillota_I > Bacilli_A > RFN20 > CAG-826 > UBA2450. The sequence continues at coordinate 17,739 of CAMOEI010000004.1, forward strand.
GTTCCTAGATGCAATTAATGAATCTAGAGTTAGTTCTACTAATAACTTAAGAAACATGATGGTGGAAAATCAATACGCTGGTTCTCCACTTGAAGCTTGTGACTTATTTTTAAAGGCTAGCGAAGGTAAAGGCGCTATTAAAATTAATGGCGGTGGATTTGCTGGAAGTGTTATTGCTGTAATAGAAACACCATATTTAGATAAAGTCATTAGAATAATGAGAGAAAAATATGGTTATAATAATGTTAAGGAAATTTTTATAAGGAATGAAGGTCCAAAAGCCTTCTAGGAGGAAAAATATGGAATTAAAAGGTAGTAGAACAGAAAAGAATCTACAAACTGCTTTTGCAGGAGAATCTCAAGCTAGAAATAAGTACACTTATTATGCTAGCAAAGCTAAAAAGGAAGGCTACGAACAAATTGCGGCCATCTTCCAAGAGACTGCTGACAATGAAAAAGAGCATGCTGAACTTTGGTTCAAAGCGCTCCATGATGGTAAAGTTCCAACCACAGAGGTGAATTTAAAAGATGCAGCTGATGGTGAGAATTATGAATGGACTGATATGTACGCCGAATTTGCTAGAGTCGCAAAAGAAGAAGGTTTTAATGAACTCGCGATTAAATTTGAGCTCGTCGGAAAAATTGAAAAAGAACACGAAGCAAGATATTTAAAACTTCTTGAGAATTTAAAGAAAGATAAAGTCTTTGTTAGCGAAGAAGTGGTCATTTGGAAATGCCGTAACTGCGGACATATTCACGTTGGAAAAGAAGCCCCTGAAGTTTGTCCAACATGTGCGCATCCTAAATCATATTTTGAAAGACGTGCAGAAAACTACTAATTGATAAAATAGTTAAGGAGAGATTATGGATATCAAGGACAAATCATCTGTCATTTTTAATAACGTCATAGATAAGAAAACTATCAAAAAAGCCAACAAAAGTAAGGCGAAATTTATAAAAAAGTTTGGTGATGACACTCAAAAAGAGTATCACCTTGGTCTAGAAGAGATTCCAACTTTAGACTTTATTGGAACACAAAATTTAGTGTTATCAGATAAGCCTCTTAAGTTACCAGAAAAACCAGTTATTGTTGGTAACATAAGAATGGGTTTTGGTCACTATCGTATTTCTATTGCTTTAGCGAGCTGTGCGAAAGCGTTAGGCTATAATCCAGTTTGGATGGATTTAGCTAGTTTTGATGCGACTGGAAGCAAGATGATTAGATATCAAAACGATTTATATTCTATGGCTTCTAGACTTTCTCAAAAGATTGCTTTATTTAACAAACTTTTCTGGGAACCACTTAATAGTGAAGGCTTTAGACAAATCACTTATAATGCGGCAGATCAAAAAAATAGTGAGTTATTAGCTCCTTTATATCATGATCTTCCTAAGGATGTTCCTTTTGTGGCCACTCACGTTTGGCCTTCTCAAGGAGCAGTTCACGCAGGCTTAACTCACGTAGTTAACGCAATTCCTGATAACTGGCCAATGGCGTTACATCTTTCAGAAGGTGCGATTCACGTTGTTCAAACACCATTTGCCTATCTAGGATATAAAATGCTTAACGGCATGGCTAAAAAACCACTTAACGGAATTCCTGAAAGTGATTTATATGAAGTTGGTCATTATGTTGACCACGAACTCGTTGCTAACGTAGAAAAAGACGTTGAAGCAAGAGTTAATAGAATTCAAAAAGGTGAACCAATTAGAATTCTTACCTCTGTTGGAGGAGCGGGTGCAGGATCTAAGAGTTTCTTAGAGATCGTTAATCATCTCATTCCAATGGTTAAAGAGAAAAAAGTTGCTTTATTTATCAATCTTGGCGATCACAAAGATATGTATGATTTCATTTGTAAGAAGATCCCTGGATTCGATTCTATGTCAAAGACATATTTTGATGATTATGCTTCGACAAAGGAATTTGTTAAGAAGATGGAAAAAGAAGTTGTTGAAGGAATTCACGTCTTCTATCACAAAAACATCTTTGAAGCAGTTTATAGCACCAACTTATTAATGAGACAATCAGAAATCTTAATTACTAAACCTAGTGAATTAGCTTTCTATCCTGTTGTGAAGATTATGATGAAACATATTGGCGGACACGAAGTCTATGGCGCAGTTCACGCTCAAGAGATTGGTGATTCAACATTTGAATGTCCAGATAAGAAGAGCATGACTGAGATGCTTGATCGCTTAACAAGCGATAAAGAATTACTCATTCACTTAAATAAACAAATAATTAAGTTGAAGAAGATGGGCTATTACGACGGCGGATATAAAGCTGTCGAGTTGGCGGTCAAAGGAAAATAAAAAAATACAGGCTAGCGGAACAAACGCTAACCTGTTTTTTTATGTCTAAAGATGAATCTTATCGTTAATTTCTTTTATCTTTTCTTTTGGGACTTTGACTACTTCTCTATCCATAGTAACAAAGCCATTTAATTCTTCTTCAACATCACTTAATTGAGTGTAGATTGAAGCGCTTAATCCAAATGGGACATTTTTAATTACATCACGATTTATGCAAGCCTCATACGCTTTGATAAATTCCTCAGGAGTTTTATATCCTTTATAGACCTGTTTTCCTTTCATCTCGTGACCTTCAATTTTTAGGTAAAAACCACCAAATTCAGATAAAATAATGGCTCTTTGCTGAATTTTTGGCAGTTTTACACGCTTAAAATAGACATGAAGTGATTTAGTATCTGAGATTTTTTGATCGTGCCAACCAGAGGCGTGATCATAGATTCTTGTATTATCAATTTGTCTCATTTTTTCTAAGACTTCTTTCGCGTCAAATTGACCCCAACCTTCATTAAAAATTGTCCATAAACCGATGCATGGAAAGTTATATAGATAGTGGATAATTCCTTCCATTTCTTCTAAGGCAAATCTTCTTCCTTCTTCATCACTTCTAGCGAACTTTTTATAGTTATGGTCATTATGATGAATTCCAGTAATTAATGGGAAGGCAATCGTGGAGAATTTATAGTTAGTTCCTCCATTGATAAAATCTTGCCAGACAATTAGTCCCTGCCTATCACATTCATAATAAAATCTTGGCGCTTCAATCTTGATGTGTTTCCTTACTGTGTTAAATCCTAAATCTTTAATTAGTTTTACATCATTTTGATAATCTTCATAGTTTCTTGGAGTTAATAATCCTCCAGGGAAATAACCTTGATCTAAAACACCTTTCATAAAGTAAGGTTTGTTGTTTAACGCTAGTCTAGGGATGTTATTTTCGTCTTTAACGACTGAAAATTTTCTCATCGCAAAATAGCTAGTTACTTCATCGGTGTCTGTACTGATTTTGATGATGTATAAATATGGGTCTTCAGGAGACCATAAGTGCACATCTTTTATTTTGATATGATTATCGACGTTTGGACTTATTGGTCGATCGCTTCCACATATATGTATTTCAGCGTATTTCGCTGTTGTGGAAATATTGATAACAACTTCCTCTTTATCGATATCAGGTGTAATTTTTATATCTTTGATATAATCAATTGGAACAGATTCGATATAAACTGGTAAATAGATACCAGAATTAGGAGTGTACCAAATCCCTGAATGATTTAGCTTTTGCTTACCCCTAGAGTAATAAGAAGTATCAGAATAATCTTTAACCTTAACAATTAATTCATTTTCATCTTTTAGATAATCTTGAATTTCAAAACTAAATGGGAGATAGCCTCCGATATGTTTGCCAAGATATTCTCCGTTAAAAAATACTTCAGCGATTTGATCCACCGCTAAAAAGTGGAGGATGACTTTATCTTGAATTTCAAAATCTTTTAAATTGAACTTCAAACGATAAAAGAGCCACTCGTTTGGCTGCAAGACTCTTTTAACTCCACTTAAATCGCATTCAGGAGAATAAGGCACTAAGATTTTACCGTCATATTCTTCGGGTAAATCTTCTTTGGAAGATATTTTATAATCCCATTCTCCATTAAGTGAGAGATATGATTCTCGATAAAACTGAGGATTTATATGTTCACTAAGCGGCTTGGACATCAGACTCTTTTTCTTTTCTCATTAATAAAATTAATGGTATAACAGTTAAAGCAATAATAATTGCGGCAAATAAGAAAATATATTCATTTGGGACAATCGCCATTTCGCCATAATCATTTAGCTTGAATGTTCCATTAATATAAGACACTCCTCGACCAATAAATGGACCAGTAACCATTGGAACCATGACGACGAACACCATCCTGACACCTTGGAATAATCCGGTTTCATTTTCAGGCGTGTAGTCTCTTATTTTTGCTCCTAATACAGCGGTGCTTACTAAGTATCCAGTCATCAAGATAATACCGCCGATAATGACAAGAATTTGACCTTTAAAGATAAATAGTAAAATTGCTCCAATAACCGCGGCGATTAAGGCGCTATAGACGAGTCTATATTTACCAATCTTGTCCATAAAGATTCCAAAGATAACTGTCAAAACACAGGCTGTTCCTAAAATTGGTCCAGCAGTGCTTACTAATTCAAAACCTCTAACTGATTGGACATAGACCATAAAATAAGGCATGAAGACTTGAATGCCAATTGAGAAAACCATGAACGCTAATAAAGCGAGGTAGAGATTTGGACGGCTTTTAATAACGCTTGGTCTAAAACCATGAATGATATTTTTTAAATATGGTTCTTCTCTATTTGGACCTTTAACATCTTTTGGAAGAAGGAAGATTAATCCTAATCCACTTAAAGAAGTAATTCCTCCAAAGATCACGAAGAACCAAAGCCAGTTGAGTTCAACTCCTTCTTTTTTCTCTCCAACAAGCATTCCTTGAAGTAACACAACCGCAATCATTGCCACAAGCGGCAAAATAGACAAAACAGATTCGACTTTACCTCTATTTGAGGTTTCAGTATTATCAGTAACAAATGCGTTGAAGGCAGCATCATTAGCAGTGCTACCAAAGAAAGTCATTAAACAGTCAGCGATGACAATAAAGACCCCAGAAAGCATCGCACTATGAGCGACGATGTTATATTCTTTTCGATGATCTAAGAAAGCAAATAAGATAATTGAGATTCCCCAGATTATGTAACCTGATGAAATGAATAGCTTTCTTTTTCCTAACCGATCACTTAGTGCTCCCATAAATAAGGTTGTAATAGTTGCGGCGACCGCAGAAAAGACTGTCATATAGGTGATAAATCTAGAATCACCAGTGACATCAAAAACATAGACGTTTAGATAATTATTTTCGATTGCCCACGCTAATTGACCAATTAGTCCTGCAACAATAAAAGATAACCATTTTCTAATGCCGATTCTGCTATTTTCCATATTAAAAACCTCTAATCTTGTTTGAAATAAAACAGTTTTCCACTTCTATTATAGTGGTTTTTGCTTCTCTTTTGCTAAAAATTCATAGATTTTTATATTTATCACTACCTACAAAGTAGGTCTAATTATATATAGAAAAAAAGTTTGGGAAATTTTTTAAAAATTCCGAAAAATCGCCCTATTAATAAATGAGGACACTCGAAAATAAGTGTCCAACTTTTGATCTCTAGCGTGGTCTCCTAGTGAGAACTCGCTATTCGTTCTTTCTATGGTTTCTGGTCTAGCGATAATCCGATTGGAGTAACGCTGGAGCGAGATAATTAGGAGGAGGATCAGTTTATGAACAATGAATTGATACTTTTATTATTATTACTGTTCGCAGTACTAAGCAAAATAAAAGACCCTAAGGACTAATTAGGGCCCAACCTATTTATAGTAAACCATGGCTCTAGACATTTGTCAATGAGTGTCCTCGAACGATAAGAGAAACTTTGTTTTCGCCATTTATAGAGTTTCTTATTGACGTAAGTATTTCTTTACATGCTAGAAGCGATTTAATATAATTAATGTCGCTGAAAAGCAATTACTCTGCTGTTAAATAGATTAACAGCCGCTAGACCAAGGAGGAAAAGAAAATGCGCAAATACGAAATTATGTACATTTTAAGAGCTGACTTAGAAGAAGCAGCGCGCAAAGAACAAATGGAGAAATTAGCAGGCATTATCACTTCTAATGGTGGTAAAGTCGAAAAGACTGATGAATCCATGGGATTACGCGAACTCGCTTATCAAATCAATGGTCAATCTAAGGGCTATTATGTTGTACTCGAAGCATCAATGGACAACGCTTGTATCAATGAATTCAATCGTTTAGTCAGAATTGACGCTAGTGTCTTACGTCATCTTATCACTGTAGCACACAAATAAGGAGGACAACGCTCATGATTAATCGTGTAGTTTTAGTGGGTCGCTTAACTAGAGACCCAGAATTAAGAAAAACCACATCTGGCAATCAAGTTTGTACATTTACCATTGCTATTGACAATCGTCAAAAGAATCCTGATGGTAGCAAATCTACAAGTTTCATTCCATGTACCGCATGGATGAGCACTGCAGAAACCACAAGCAAATACGCCCGTAAAGGTTTACTCGTAGGCGTCGAGGGCCGCTTAAACCAAAGAAGCTATATCAAAGCTGATGGTAGCAAAGCTAGTGTCATCGAAGTTATCTGTGATTCTGTTCAATTCTTAGAAAGAAGAGAAGAAACAGTCGCTAACGAAGAAATGGATGTTCCACCATTTGATGATGGACCAGCCATTGACGAAGCAAAAAACTTAGATAGCATCGAAATTACCGACGACGACTTACCATTCTAAGAAAGGAAAATTATTTAAAATGGCATTTAAAAAAGTTAGACCACACAAGAAGGTCTGTTATTTCAAGAAAAATAACATTACCCACATCGATTACAAAGATGTCGAAATGTTAAAAATGTTCATTGCTTCTAATGGAAAGATTTCCCCAAGAAGAACAACTGGAACATGCGCTAAGCACCAAAGAGAATTAGCCGTTGCTATTAAAAATGCAAGATTTATGGCTCTTCTCCCATACGTTGCTGACTAATAAACACTCAAAGCACAGCAATACAAATTAAGTCGTCCAAATGGGCGGCTTTTTAATATCAATTAAGATTCTTTTGCTCCATATTATAATATATTCAATGTGTTTGACATTATGTCATCTATAACAAATAATTGTTATAATGAATCGGGGGTAAAGCTATGTTTAACAAAAAATCACAACAAAGAAATAGATGCCAATTATATGGTGGGCAAGGGAAGAAAGGCTATGATTGGTGGTGGCATTCTTTTACAGCCTATAACGCAAAAACAGGTGAACCACGCCCATTCTTTTTAGAATTCTTTTTAATCAATCCAAAAAGAGGTGGAGAAGAACCAGTATTTGGTCAATTAAAAGAAAATCAAGAAGCCGGTATCAAACCATCATACCTTATGGTCAAAATCGGCTACTGGGGGAAAGGTGCTAAGCAACTCCATCGTTTCTTTGGCTGGAAAAAGATAAAAGTTAATTATAAAGCACCATTTTCAATAAGCGCGGATGATTGTTATTTAGATGAGTATCAAAGTAGAGGAAATGTCTCCATTTCTAAAGAAGAATCGGAGAAACATCCTGAATATATGTGCGATTATGGTTCCATTTCATGGGATTTAAAAATAGAAAAAGATATCGCTTTTAATGTTGGTTATGGAGCGGGGTGGCTGTTTAGACATCTTCAACTTTTTGAAATGTTTTGGCACGCTGAAGGAATGAAATCTAGATTCTCAGGTACAATAATCGCGGACGGTGAAGAATACATTGTTAGAAAAGAAGATAGCTATGGCTATTCCGATAAGAACTGGGGCAAAGATTTTACATCTCCTTGGGTTTGGTTATCTAGCAACAATATGGTAAGTAATATCACTAATAAAAAACTAGAAAACAGTGTCTTTGATATCGGTGGTGGCCGTCCTAAAGTTGGATTTATTGCCTTAGAAGGCAAATTACTAAGTGCTTTCTACTATGAAGGCAAATGCTATGAATTTAATTTCTCTAAATTCTGGACAAATACTAGAACAAAATTTGATTGTTATGAAACAGATACACACATAGTGTGGCATGTCGAACAGAAGACTTGGAATAATAAAATGATTACTGATATAACTTGTTTAAAAGAGGATATGCTTCTTGTTAATTATGAAGCCCCAAACGGAAAGAAATTACATAACCGTTTATTTAATGGTGGTAATGGTGTGGGGCGTATTCAACTATTTCATAAAGGCAAACTTATCGATGATATTAATGTCTATAATGTTGGCTGCGAATATGGAGAATATGGACTACCGACCATCTCTTATAAAAAACGATAAGCAAGATGCATTTAGGCTGAATTAAGTCGTCCACGAAGGGCGGCTTTTTTGTGACAAAAAACCTTATCCCAAAGGGCAAAATTGAATAATTGCACTTTGGAATTGCACTTTGAGACAAATTATGCTAATATTTTCCTATGGAAAATAAATATTCAAATGAATACCTTATAGAGACAGGAATCGGTCTTCAAGATGTTGACGGTTTAAAAAACTCATCTTATTTTTTGTCACAGGCAGACAAATATATTAATGGTGAAATATCTTTGGATGAGTTAGACAAAATTGTTAATTCATATTATGAAAATAAACCAGGTGAAGATGAAAGAACCAAAGAAGCCGACATTGTTTCAAATAGAATTGCTCAAATCATTTCAGATGATTCTTTCACATTTACAGTAGGCCAGTTGGTTAGTATTCATAAACGTTTGTTTGATGGTGTGTATAATCACGCTGGAAAATTAAGAGATTTTAATTTTATTAAAAAGGAATGGGTTCTTGATGGAAGATCTGTAATTTATGGCGATTATCATGATCTTCAATCGACTTTAGAATACGATTTTGAATCTGAAAGAAAATTTAAATATGTTGGTTTATCAAAAGATGAGATTATTGAACATTTAGCAACCTTTGTTTCTAATCTTTGGCAGATTCATGCATTTCAAGAAGGCAACACTAGAACTACTGCGGTATTCTTTATTAAATATTTAAGAAGCTTGGGTTTCGACGTTACTAATGATGTCTTTGCCAAAAATGCGTGGTATTTTAGAAACGCCCTTGTAAGAGCGAACTTTAGATTCATTGGAAAAGGGATTAATGATGACAAATCTTATTTGATTTTATTTTTAAGAAATTTGCTTCTTAACGAACATAACATATTGAGAAATAGAGATTTACGCATCAGTGTTGATAAGGTGAATGATAAACCTTTACCAAGAGAGCTGCGTGTTGTCGAATTAATTAAAGCAAATCCAAAAATAAGCATCGATGAATTGGCAAATAGAATTGGAGTATCTCCACGAACCATTAAAAACATCACTGCTGTCTTGGTTAAAAATAATAAAATCAAAAGAATTAATGGCAAAAGATATGGCTATTGGAAAGTTATCTGATTACGCTAATTTTTGATATATTTTTTATATGACTAGTATTCAAAAATATTTACTATCTCAAAAGGATCAAAAATACCGTGTTTTTACTTTGCCTTTGATTCCTAATACTGATGAAAAAACATTCATCGGTGTTCGTCTACCCATTTTAAAGAAATACGCCAAAGAATTAGAAGTTAAAGACAGAGAAGAATTCTTAAATTCTTTACCTCATCAATATCATGAAGAAAATGTATTACACGCTTTTATTCTTTCAAACATAAAAGATTATGATGAATTCATTAAACGCGTTGATGTTTTTCTTCCATATGTTTCAAATTGGTCAGTGTGCGATACGATATGCAATAAGCACTTATACAAACATCTAGATAGATTAATTAAAGAAATATATGCTTGGCTTAAAAGCAAAGAAGTGTATCGCGTAAGATATGCAGTTAAATGTTTAATGAATTATTATTTAGGCGATGAATTTAAAGAAGGACATCTACTAAGAGTAGAAGAAATTAAACTCGATGAATATTATGTGAAGATGATGGTTGCTTGGTATCTTGCCACTGGATTAGCAAAGAACTATGATTCGTTCATTAAAGCAATAGAAGAGAAAAAATTTGATAAATTTACTCATAATAAGGCTATTCAAAAAGCAGTAGAGTCATATCGTGTGAGTGAAGAACACAAAACATATTTGAAAAGCTTAAAAGTGAAGTAGTGGACTATCAAAGTCCCAAAACAGGATTTATATTAATCTAAATTAAGCTGTCCATAACGGGCAGCTTTTTCTTAACATTTAAAAATATATCTTATAAGATTTTCTTAGAACAGATGAGAAAATTTCGATTTATCATTGGTGCTTTATTGAAGGCTACCACGCTACTATCTTATTAGTCGCTTCTTTAGTCTTGGTGTGGTGCTAAAAAAACTTATTTTTCAAAAATAGATCGAATTTAGGAGCAAAAAAATGAAAAGATATAACTTTAATATTAGAACAGATGATGAATGGCTTCGTGAATCAGGAGTCATGGTCAAAGAGGCTAATGTCTTTATTAAGTATTTCCAAAATCAAGACGCTTTAAGTGTCATCTGGAGTTCTGTTGAAGACTTAAAAGAATACGATAAGAGATTTCCTGAAGGCACTGATGATTATCCAGGTGGAGCGCAGTGGTTAATAGATCAACTCCAAGATATGGCAATGCAAATGAAAGACATCGTCATGGAATTAACCGGGACTTCAAATGATATGAAAAAGCTTGCTGATAAGGCAATCTATCTCATCAAAAACTTCTATGGTGATGCATTTAAAATCATGATGCAAAATCTTAAGGATAACGAAGCAAGATATAAAGCCTAATGCTTGATGTATTAATTAATGTCTTAATCCAAATTGGCATCTTTGTCGGTGCGGTTTTTGGAGTGGGATTTATCATTTCTTTGATAAATAGACTCTTCTATTATCTAGCAGGAACTAGTAAAGCGGTGGTCTATGGAACTGGAATCATTGGTACTCCAATTCATGAATTAAGTCACGCTTTCTTCTGTGTTATTTTCTTCCATCATATTGAAGAGATCAAACTCTTCCAAATCAGTGATGAAGATGGGACTCTTGGTTATGTTAAGCATTCTTATAACCGTTTTAATATCTACCAAGTAATAGGCAATTTCTTTATTGGCACCGCTCCTATTTTAGTGGGAACAACTTTGTTGATACTCTTATTATTCTTAATTTCTCCAACAACATTTGGAAGTGTCTCTGGAGTTTTATCTTTGAATATGGGTTATGCGGATATCTTCCCAAGCCTTTGGGCGGTAATTAAAGCGTTCTTTTCTGGATATGTTGATTGGAAGTGGTGGCTATATTTAATCTTTGTCATCCTAGTGGCGATCCACATGAACCTAAGCACTGCAGATTTAAAAGGAACATTAATCTCACTTCCATTTATCGTTATGATCTTACTTATCGTTAACTATGTTATTTATTTTATAAATAAAGGTGCCTATCAATCCTTCAATAGTGTGATGATTACTGGAGAGACATATCTCATCTTAATCTTAGCGATGTCTTTGGTCTTCTCTCTTCTCACTTTAGTGATTGGACTAATCATCTACATTATTAGAAGTATCGCTCATAAATAATAAATCAAAAAGTTAAAAGGTCCTCCTAAGAACTAAATGGGGTTAAGTTCATATAGGGTGGCTTTTTTTCTTATTGCTAATTGCACATAAAAGCGTTCAATTGTACTTGATTACGTACGCATTATTTGTATAATATAATCAGGAGGAAATACTTATGGCAGTTACTAATATTTCTGTTTTGAGAAAAAATCTCTTTAGTTCTATTGATAATGTCATTGAGTACAATGACTCTATCACTGTGAGCACCAAAAATGGTAATGCAGTTATTATCTCTGAAGCTGAATACAACGCTATGTTGGAAACTATTTATTTAGTTTCTCAGAAAGGTCTTGTTGAAAAGATTAAAGAAGGCGAAAAAGAAGATATTTCTAAAATGTCTACTTATAATCCAAATGAAGAGTGGTAGTTATGTGGATTATTAAATTCACTAAAAACGCTGAGAAAGATAAAAAACTACTTAAAAGTGCTGGATTAGAAGATAAAGTAAAGAAATTATTAAACCTTATCGCTAAAAACCCTTTTCAAAACCCACCAAGTTATGAAAAACTTGTTGGTGATTTACAAGGCTATTATTCGAGAAGAATTAATCTTCAACATAGGCTTGTTTACAAAGTTCACGAAGATATCAATACTGTTGTTGTTCATTCAATGTGGTCACATTACGGAGATAATTAGAGAAGAACGGGAAACCGGTCTTTTCTATTTACAAGTCAAAACTTATGGTTAACTCCTAAAAAAGTAATAAATATTTAGTCGCCCTTAGTGGCGGCTTTTTTGTGGCACAATTGTGACAAATGATGTGATAAAATTTTGCTAACAAAGGAGAACTTTGAATATGAAAAAAGAATTACTCAAAGGTTTAAGCGAAGAACAAATCGCTAAAGTTAAAGAGTGCAAAAACAAAGAAGTATTATTAAAACTTGCTAAACAAGAAGGTATCGAACTCACTGATGAGCAATTACAAGCTGTCAATGGTGGTGGATGCTTCTCGACTTTTAAATGCCCAAGTTGTGGCTCAGAAGATTATAGAAAATTACCTGTTTATCAAGTGAGTGGATGCTCAGTTTATAAATGTAATCAATGTGGTTACGAGTGGTCTTTATAAATAGGCGTTATCAGTAAATAGACCATTAAAGGAAAACTTTGAATTAATAAAAATTAAGTCGCCCGTAGTAGCGACTTTTTCTTTATTTAAATATGATGTATCATTTGTTAGAGGAAAATTTATGAAAAGAAATAGCTTAATCTTATCTATCCTTCCATTAGTGTTCTTGGTGAGTTCTTGTATAAAAGTCTGCCCTAAAAAGGAATACTTCACTTTATGGAATAAGGATAAATCTACCGCTTTAGCAAAGCTAGAAGCTTACGTTAAAGATGTCACAAACAAAAAATCAAAAAACTATATTCCTGTAAAAGACCGCATCGCGACTTTTGATATGGACGGAACATTTATTGGAGAATTATATCCAACTTATTTTGAATATAATTTATTAGAATATCGGGTTTTTGAGGATGAAAATTATAAAGATATCGCTCCTGAATCCGTTATAGAAGCTGCTCAAACTATTAGAGATCATAATAAAGGTATCATCACACAATGGCCTGATCATTTTGATATGACTCACGCCTATGCGGCCGCTAAAGCTTATGAAGGAATGACACTTTCAGAATTTGATCAGTATGTTAAAAATTTTGCACAGCAAGACGCTAACGGATTTAAGAATATGACCTATGCTGAATCCTTCTATCAACCAATGCTACAAGTTTTTGACTATTTAAAAGCGTATCAATTTACAAGTTATGTTGTCTCTGGTTCTGATAGATATATTTGTCGCGCTTTAACTGAATCTCTTGGTATTGAATCTAATCGAGTTATTGGAATGGATGTTAAATTAAAAGCCACCAATCAAGGCGACACTGCAGGAGTGGACTATACAATGTCTAGCGATGAGGAATTAGAAAGAACAAGTGAACTTATCATCAAAAATTTAAAAACTAATAAGGTTACCCAAATCTCTCAAGAAATTGGTAAAGTTCCAGTTCTCTCATTTGGCAATAGTAGCGGGGACTGCGCGATGCACAATTATTGTAAAAGTAATGGCAACTATAAAACCGAAGTCTTTATGCTAATCGCTGATGATGATGTTAGAGACCACGCTGACTTAGTGGAAACTGCAAAAAGGAAAAAGTCTTGGGAAGATAATAATTACAACATCATTTCCATGAAAGATGATTTCAAAACCATCTATGGATATAATGTTGAAAAAACTGATTTCCATTTTGATTATTAATTCTTGGAAATAATAAAATATCTACCTATATGGTAGATTTTTTATTTGTAATAGTAAGAGGCAGGGATATCTATCGTTGTTTCAAAACTAGCTTCTATATCGTAAAATACACCAGTTTGTCCAAAGTGAAGATAAGTGAGATATTGGCCAACAAACTTCACTTGTTTAGAAAAACTTGTTGTCTGATAACGATATATTCCATCATCCTCATCGTATTCATAGTCACTATAGTTATCTAAATGAACATATAATTCATTAAGGATTCTTGAAGTATATTTATCTTGAATATTAAGCGATGTTTCTATTCTTTCATATCCTTCGCTTGTAGAGATGTATTGATAAAAAGTATTACCGCTTTTTCTCTCATAATATAAAGTTCCAACATTTGACTGCATATAGTAGCCATTTTTAGTGAATTTCTCCACGGTATAATTACCTAAAGCATAAGCTTTATAGGTGAAATTATAATGATTACTATAATAAGACGCGGAACCATTTTTAAAATTATTCCATTCAGTCTGAGTAACTTGCCTTCCTTTAGCGTTGACATTAATTGGTGGATTAGAATCGCTTAATGTATGCGCAGGAACAGAAATTTTTGTTTCTCCTGATGGTGGGGTTGGTGGAGTTGGTTCACTTCCTCCTCCTGATGAACCACCTGAATCTCCTGATCCACCTGGGGCAAGAGAAGATCCTTTTCCTGAGGAACAACTAGTGAATAACGCCACTAGCGATAAAAGTAATAGATTTCTAATTTTCATAAGATACAGCCTTATATTATTTACAAACTAATGAATTGTCAATTTTTAGGAATTAACTTGTTCTACGAGATATAAATAATAACGACTTTGCCGTTATTAATTCTTTTATATCTCTACTTATTATGCAATAATGTTTTATATGGATAATGAATTCAATTCATTGAATTACGATAACATTAAGACCACATTTACTGGAGACACTAATAATTCTTATAGTGAAGATGTTTTATTGATGGATCCAATTTATCAAGTTAACACTAAGGTTGAACAAAGAAAGAAAGTCTCTAAAACAGTTAACATTGTCGGTATTTCTTTAGCCTTTACCGCGACTGCGATTGCTGGAGGTGCGGTGTTGACTAATGTCTTTATTCAAAATCCACCTACTGTTAGTAATGTATCAACTAAGGTTGATGGAGATACATTTTATTATGAATTCTCAATCACTAATAAAAAAGGATATAAGGTTACATATACTATTGAATTGAACGATAAAGTTGTTTCTAGTGATGTTGTTTCTAGCAGCAAACATTATTCATTTACTTATTCTCCTGTATCTAACGGAGATAAGATTTATTTTCATATCGATTTCACAAATTCGATTGATTACCATAAGGTAATTCATCAAACGACATATATTGTTGGAGGTATTAGTCAATGAAAGAAAAACAAGTTGAACCAAAGAAATTAAATTGGTGGACTAGAAAGAGAACATCTTCAAAAATTCTCTTTATCGTTGGAGTGTTTTTCTTATTAATTTTCTTGGCGTTATTTATTGTTTTAATGGATGCGAGAAGATTTTTAGGAAATGAACTTGGCGACATGCTTTATGGAGAAGGTCAAGCCGGTGGATGGGAAATGCTTGGTCAAAAAATAGTTAGCGATGTTCCATCTTGGATTTTGACATTTATCATTATCTTTGTTGCGATATTTATTTCCTTTGTTGGAAGTTTTATCACCCACTTATTTGATTACGGCACTAAAAGAGTTAAGACAGTCGCCTCATTAATTAGATCATTACTCAAATATGTTGTTATTATCGCTGCGGTTTGCTTCATCTTAGTAGTTTGGGGTGTTGATGTCGCTAGCGTAGTGGCAGGAGTTGGAGTCATTACACTTATCATTGGATTAGGATGTCAAAATCTTATCCAAGATGTTGTATCTGGTTTATTCATTGTTTTTGATGATTATTTCGCTGCTGGAGAAACTGTTATTATTGATGGCTTTAGAGGAACAATCGTTGAAGTTGGACTAAAGTCCACTAAAGTACAAGATTATGGTGGAAACATCAAATCTATCACCAATAGTTCGATTAACACTGTTGTGAATATGTCTAGACTTAATAGCATCGCTAAAGTCGTTTTATCAATTTCATATAATGAAGATATAGAAAGAGTGGAAGCTCTAATTATCAAAGAATGTGAAGAACTCAAAAAGAAGATTCCAAATATCATTGAAGGCCCTTGGTATAAAGGAATTGATTCAGTTGGTAATTCCTCAATTAACTTATTAGTCCTTTGTTTTACAAAGGAAGATAATCGTTTCCAAGTGACTAGAGATTTAAATAGAGAATTCTATCTCCTATTTAAGAAAAACGATATTCAAATTCCATTTAACCAAATCACTGTTAATCCTCAAGATGAACAAAAACGTCAAAAAGCGAATAAAGAAGAAATAGATCTCGCTAATGATGTTCAGGATTCTTTAAGAGGAATTAAAAATTCTAATGAAGTGAAAACTCGTAAAAAATTTAATAAAATGATTAAAGAATCATATGAAAAAACTCGTTCAGATTTTGATGAATAATATAGGAGGAGATTATTTATGAAAAATCAAGGTTTAGTAATTCTTGCAATTAGCTCACTTATCGTCAGTGGCTGCACTCCAAGTAGCAAGCCAGAAAAAATAACGATGGTGGATAAAGATGTTGATGTCACCATGGCTGCTTTATTTGGAGACGATTTTGGCGAAGGCGAATATGTAGATGCTTGGAAATATAGCGATTATTGGTTTTTAAATAACTCTAATGACACTAATTATGAACTCGCAGTCATGTCAGCGATGACTGGAGGTATGTCTTACACCAACAAAAAAGATGAATATGGTAATAAAATTATCTCCTTTTTAAACGATGTTGGTTATAAAGCAATTAAAAGAAACCAATATTATGAAAATAGCATTAGATTAGAAGACTCCCTTGGAGTAATCGCTGCTCATAAAAAGATTAAAGATAACGACAATAAAGTTTATACATTATTAACTGTCTTCCCTAGAAACGCTGGCTATGGAGCGGAATGGATGGGCAACTTCACCATGGGTGATAGTGGAATTCATTCTGGATTTAAACAAGCTAGAGATGAGATGCTTCGTTTTACGAAGAAATATATTACGGACAACAAGATTAAAGGTAATATCAAACTCTGGACTGCCGGATATAGCCGTGGTTCCGCTGCAGCTAGCCTATTCAGTGGATATCTAGCTGATAACCCAAGTTATTTAGGAAAGAATATTAATCTAACTCCTGAAAACATTTTCTCTTATAACATCGGAGTTCCTGCAAGTATTATCGATGAATTATCTAAAAAAGAAGTTTTAAGTGTTTCTGGACCTCGTGGAGAAGGATATTACGATACGCCTGTTGAAGCGTATACCTATACCGGAGAAGGAAACATTAACTTAGCAGGAGATCAATATAAAGGAATTCATAACTTTGTCGCTGTTGGAGATTATGTTACTAAATTGCCACCAGAAAGTTGGGGATTTACTAGATACGGCAATACCGAAGAAATCACTTATGGCAGTGAAGAGATGCTAGATTACTTAGAAGTACTTTCTCAAGAGACTGCAGATAAATTTAGTGATGGTAGAAATTACTCCACCGAAGAGAGCAAAAAGACTTTTGATTTAAAGACTTTTGAAGTCGTTGAATTAAATGAAAAAATATCTGCTGACGAACTCATTGATGAACGCTTTGAAGCGCTTGAATCTTTATCGGGAAATAGAAGTGGATTTGCTACAAAAGGATTTGATAAAATCTTAGGTTCGCTTACCTCAATATATGGTGTTGATTCTACTGATTTTATTGATAAATTAACGTCAAATGTCGGCTCTTTAGCAAAAACTGGCGTTTTAGCATATCTTGCTTACGCCGCAGAAAAACAACAATTAAGTGACGCTGATGCGGTCAGTAAATTTTTGATGGATGTCTTAGAACTTGCCGGTAAAAATATCGATGATAGAGAAAACTATACAGACCAAGATTTATTAAAAGTTTTATTTGATTATTTAATTAATGATTATGTCGATAGTGAAGACGCGATAAAACGCGCAAATAAATTAAAATCTATCATCCCTGCTCCATATGATGATTTATATATTGGAGTGTTAGATTACGCTAAAGAACACACGATGAAAATTGAAACATTTGATGACCTATTCCTTTTATTAGGCTCATACGTTAGAGAACATAGAAATGAAGAAGCTGTTCAAAATGTTGGTCAAGCTCTTGCGGGTGTCATCCCTGATTTAGCGTTTTATATTCTCCCTTCTATCACTGAAGGAGATTATTCTGAAGTTCCTGAAGATCAAGTGAAAAAAGAAGTTGTCTTAGATTTACTTGAATGCTGCGTTACTGGCAGTAAAAAAGGCACTGCTGATGCTTATAAAATAAGATATACAATTGCTCAGTTCCCAAAACTTCTTTTAAGCGATTGTCCAAAACTATGTGACTTAATCGCTAACGGAACTAGAGATGGTGAAAGTAGTGAGCCGGTTGTTAATACTCCTAATAAAGTAAGTGAAGTAGTTGGAGAAGTTTTAGCCTATGCTCTTAATGGTAAGTCACTTAAAGAAGCATCTAATGAAGCAATCGCAGATTTAATTAGATCATGCAAAACAAGTAGAAGTGAAAAATACGCTGAATATATCGCAACTCATGGAGATACATTTAGAGAATTGTTAGTGACATTATTATTTAATCCAGGAAATGAATATTCATTAGCTAGCGATCTTGAAAACGCATTCACATTTATTGATCGAATTTCATTCTTTGCTCCTGCTCATTATCACGAGATGTATATCTCTTATTTAAAGACTCAGGTCGTTGAAGAATAATTGCTTATTTTATGAATAAAATAAAGGCTAAGGATTTTCCTTAGCTTTTATTGTGATTTATTTCATCTCCAGTTGGGTTAATTGATGAATAACCGATATTTGTTAAGTGATCTGCAACTCTTTCTAGTTCCGCGAGTAAATTACTATGGAAAGGAGAGAGTTCATTTTTACATTCGTTCTTTTTGATTCTATTGAAGTGCGCGTCAGCGAGTTTATCTTTATAGCTATCAGTTTCTTCTTCTAACTCTTTTAATCTTTGCAGCTCTAATTCGTTATACTCAATAAATGTATTTCTTGCGACCACAAACATTTCGTCTAACATTTGGATGAATTCTTTGAATTCTTCTTTAGCGGTAGAGGAGAAACTCAAATCTTCATTGATTAGTTTTCTCGCCATTTCTAGGAAGTTATAGGCATGATCTCCAATACGTTCAATATCGTTAATCGCGTGATAATAACTACCTATTCTAGTTTCATCTTCTTCACTAGCCTTATTTGATAATTTGATGAGATATTCACTGACCGCGGAGTTAATGCAGTCGATTAATTCTTCACGATCTTCAATTTCTTTTCCATTAGATACATCTAAAGATAAGATATCATTCACTCCTAAATTGAAATTGATTCGAGATAATTCAAACATGTATTCGATTTCTTTTTGAACTTGAATAATCGCCACACTTGGAGTGTTTAACAAGTTATCATTGATATAGTGCAATGATTTCTTTTTTAGTTCATCATCTTTATCTTTGATAAGTTTATTAGATACTTTTTCAATTGGAGTGATTAAAGGTAAGAAGATAATCAAATAGATGAAGTTATAAATAATTGTGAACACCGCTAGGAGAATTCCGACGTTAGATTCAGGAATGGTATTTAAAAAATTAAATAAAGGAGTGTTAACTGCCCAGATAATTCCAGTAGCGAGAACCGCCATTAAGATGCGGCACACTAAAGTGGAATAAGTCACTCTTTTTCCTAAAGTGTTGCTGTTAAACGAAGCGATAATAGCAGGCAATAAGGCTCCAATAGTGGCGCCAATTACTAAATAGAATCCAGAAGATAATAAGGACGGATTAGCGGCCACCATAATAATGACAATACTATTAGTGGCGCTACTAGATTGAGTTAACGCGGTAATAACTACACCTATTAACATTAGTAAGAATGGGAAATCCACTTTACTAACTACATCGATTAAAGCGTTTTGAATATCTGGATAATTAAACGCTCCTTTCATCGCCTCTAAGCCAAAGAATAAAATACCAAATCCAATAAGGATTTCACTGATATTTTTAATGGTTGCGTTTTTAAAAAATCCGATGATAAATCCGATAAAGGCAATCGCCATTAAGAAGATTGAAAATGAAAATGAAGATAAAGATACAAATAATCCAGTAACTGTTGTTCCTAAAAAGGCTCCTAGCATAATGGCAAAGCCTTGAGCAAAAGTTAATGCATTAGCACTTAAAAAACCAACAGTCATAACTGTGGTCGCCCCACTAGATTGAACTATTGCAGTTGTTCCTGCTCCAATTGCGGCGGAAACAATTCTTTTATCTTTAATCTTTTTAAAGAGCTTACGAATATATTTACCAGCGCTATTTTTTAATCCGTGGGACATCATGTTCATCCCAACAACAAAAACAACTAAACCGGTAAGAAGTAAAATAATTTGCTTTGTTATTTCCATAATCAATATATTTATTATATAAAAATTAGTAAGGATAATTAGAAAAGAATTCTAACTATTTTATTCATAGTGTTAGACTAAAAATAGAAGAATAATTGTAGTTTATATAGGAGATATCTTATGTTTTGGACAATTAAGAAAATTGGTTACCGTATCGCTCAAAGAGTCTTGATGATTGCGATGTGCTTTATGGATTGGAGAGAACCAATGTTATTTGAAGGTGAAAACTCAGTTTTAAAACTCCCTAAATTTATCAAAGATAAAGGAATTAAAAAAGTCATGGTGGTCACCGATAAAGGATTAATGAGTTTACATTTATTAGATCCATTTTTAGATGAACTTGAAAATCAAGGGATTGAATTTATTGTCTTTTCTGAAGTTCAACCTAATCCCACAATTGATAACATTGAAAGTTGTAAGGATGCCTATATAAACAATAATTGTGAAGGTATTATCGCCTTTGGTGGAGGCTCCCCAATGGATTGCGCTAAAGCAGCGGGAGCAAGAGTAGTCAAACCTCATCAATCAGTTAGAAAGATGAGAGGATATCTCAAGGTCCATAAAAAACTACCTCCATTTTTCGCTGTTCCTACTACCGCTGGAACTGGTTCAGAAACAACTTTAGCGGCAGTGGTTACTGACCCAACTACGCACGAGAAAAACGCCATCGCAGATACTTGTTTAAGACCAAAATTTGCGGTCTTAGATCCTAATTTAACAATTGGTTTACCACCTCACATTACTTCCACAACAGGTATGGATGCTTATACTCACGCTGTTGAATCTTATATTGGAAAAAGTAATGTTAAGTCGACGATTAGATACGCTGAAGAAGCAGTTAAATTAATCCGCGCTAATTTAGAAAAAGCCTATACAAATGGTAAAGATATTGAAGCTAGAGAGAACATGCTTAAAGGCTCATTTTACGCTGGTAGTGCGTTTACTAGAGGGTTTGTTGGATATGTTCATGCGATCGCTCATAATCTAGGCGGAATGTATAACACTCCACACGGTTTAGCCAATGCAGTTATCCTTCCTTATGTACTAGATTGGTATGGTCCTTCAGTATATAAAACACTAGCAAAACTCGCAGATTTAATTGAAATTTGCGACAAAAACGCCACAAATGAGGAAAAAGCAAAGGCCTTTATCGCAGATATTAGAAGAATGAATAAGGCGATGAATATTCCAGAAAAATTCGACTTTATTAAGGAAGAAGATATTCCTTTATTAGTGAAGCGTGCTTTAAAAGAAGGTAACCCTGGATATCCAGTTCCAAAGATTATGAATGAAAAAGACTGCGAACAAGTTATCCGCAGCCTCATGCAATAATTAGTTAATAAAAGATTTGATAAAATAATCAGCGACTTCTTCAGGTGATTCCTGGAAGTCGTTTTTTATCCAATAATTCAAAATGACAATAAATTCTTCTACTGAAATTGATTTTTTTAGTTCGAGAGGAATCTCTCCTTGATAATGATAATTTGAGTAATATGAATCAGCGACTTTGAGAAGTTCTTTTCTAAACTCTTTCATGAAGATTTCACTTCCTCGAGATTTAAGGATTCCTTTGAAGAGTTCTTTTTCATCTAAAACGTGATAATAGATGTGTTCAATTAAATGACGATAGTTATAGAAAGTATCTTTAGAGAAGTCGTGTGATTTTTCTTCTTCTAGAGATTTGGAAAAAACGTGTTCAAAAATATGATGAGAAACTTTCAAAAGCAATTCGTCTTTTGTTTTATAGTGTGCGTAGAAAGTTGATCTAGAGATTTTGGCTTCTTCTAAAATATCTTGAATGGTCAAAGACTCATAATCTCTTTGGTTAATCAACTTTACAAAGGCTTCGTGAATTTTATTAATTGTTTTTTCTTCTCTTTTATCCATATATACACCTCGTTCGATATTTAGTAATCGAATAAATAATAATCCTACATAGTGTTCGTTAACAATAAATATCGAACAAAAATTCGAATATTATTTGATAATTATTTTGAAATAGTAAACTCATAGAGATACAATGAATTTAACTTAAAAAAGGAGATTTATTTATGGCATGTTTCTTAGTATCCGCTGCCGCAGCAGTTGGTGTTACCGCAGCAAAATACATCGTTAGACATAACGAGAAGAAAAACGAATTAGTCGTTAAAGAACCAAAAGAATACAAATTCGGTTCTGAAGTCAAATGGAGCAAAAAATTAGCTTATTTGGAATTAATGCTTTGGGCTGGTTCATTTGTTTTAGCAGGTGAGCACATCCTTCATGGAGAAGTTACTCCATTCCCACCATACCTAACTAAAGCCGGAGAAGGTCCGGAAGGAGTTAGAGAAATGTTAACAGAAATGGGCACTGTTGGAGTTATTATGCTCGTCTCATTAGTGGCCGTTTGGGGAATTGGTGTTCTTCTAGTTGACTACATTAAATATAGAAAGCATAAGAAAGCTGAAAACAAGGTCTTATCCGCGGAGGCAAAATAATGTATTTCATCGTTTCAGTTGTTTGTACAGCTATTGCCGCTGTTTTGTGGTTCTTCTTTAGAGAAAGAAAAAGTTTACATCTAGATTTCTTAACCATTATTTTTGGTGCTGCATCAGTTATGTGGTTAATCGATGTTATCTTTACAGCAGCCGAAGGTAATAATCCATTTGAAATTGAACCTATTGATGGTTGGATCTCATTATGGACCATCTTAGGTGGAATATTCTTCTGGTTATTATTGTCCTTCATCGTTAACAACAAAGCAAAATCAGTTGAAGCTAAGTAATTGCTGAATAAAAACGTCGCTGTTAAGTGACGTTTTTATTATGGCAATTCGTATATATGCGCGTTAAAATGTTAATAGAGGTTTACATATGTTTAAATTTTGGGGAGACGGTAGCGAGGCTGTCAAAGAGGCAGTCAAAGGTATCGCTGTTAGAAGTACAGAAAACTTCAATTGGACATTTATCTTCATTTTGGCTGTAGTCTTTTATGTCTACTGGTCAGAAATCCACAAGAAAAACTGGGATATGGTTTTCGCTGGATTAGCTCTATATGGAGTTCACTGGCTATATGAAATCGGTAACGCAGTTATCGCAAAAGTCAGTGGTTATCCTTTATGGGCAGTAAGTAATGACACAACATCATTTATTCTTCTCATCGGTGTTTCTTGGGAATTATCAATGATGTTTATGCTTGCAGGAATCATTTCGTTAAAGATGCTTCCTCAAGATAGGAATAAGAGATGGTTTGCCTTTGGTAAATTTAAAGGAATTCCATGTCGATTAGTTGGTGCGATATCAATGGCATTATTGTTCGCTTTAGTCGAATCTTTCTTAGCGGCAACTGGAAATGGATTAAAGTTTATTTGGGTATATCCATGGTGGGGTGTCTTACCAGTATTTATTACCACTTATATTCCATTCTTCTTAGCGAGTAATTATGTTCCTGATATGAAACCTAAGACTAGAAAGATTTTCCTAATCTCTGAATGGTCGCTTGTCGCTATATTATTAGTGGTTCTTATTCCACTTGGAATTATTTAATTGGATAAATGAGTCGCCGGAAACGGTGACTTTTTTAATTATGTTTTTTTCTTTGTTGTCCTTCATATTTTTTTAATCTATACTTATTAAGTATTTCGAATACATAAAGGAGACATAAAAATGTCAAAAGTAAAAGCGGAAAGCTCTACCTTTACTGGCAATAATGTTCCTAAGTTAACGAAAATCCTATATCCTTGGAGTGGAATTTTCCGTGATGCATGTTATGCCTTAATCGGCACTTTCTTAATGCAGTACGCAATAACTTCGGGCGTTTTAAGCAGTAATCCTGGAGATTTCAAAGCCCAATATGCGGTCATTACTATTGCGATGATGATTGCGTTATTATGGGATGGTATTAACGATCCAATCATGGGATTCATCCTTGAAAAATGTCATTTCAAGGCTGGTAAATTTAGACCATGGATTGAGATTGGTGCCGTTGGCAACGCTGCCGTTGTCTTACTCATGTTCCTTTGCCCATTAATCTTTACTGGATTAAGAGGATGGGGATATGTTGCGTTCATGATTGTCATGTATATCCTTTGGGATACAGCGTTCACTATGAACGATATCGGTTATTGGTCAATGCTTCCTGCATTAACAAATGACCCACAACAAAGAGCTAAGTTAACCACAAGTACGGCTATTGCTGCTTCTGTCGGTACATTCTTTATGAATATCGCAATGTTTGTTCTTCCTGGTATTGGTCTAGGTAGTACAATTCAAGTCTACGCTATTGCAGGTGTTGCAATTGCATTATTATTCTTAGCTTCGCAAACTCTTGTTTTCTTCCTTTGTAAGGAACGTGTACGTGATGCTGAACAAGAAGAAGTATCTGAAAAATCATCGATTCTTGATTTGTTTAGAGTTGTCGCAAAAAATAAGGAATTACGTTACGCCGCGATTGGCATGTTCTTATATTATTTTGCTAGCTTTATTCTTACCGGAATTGGTCAAAACTATTTCTATATCCAGTATGGATATGGTGGTAACCAAGGTGGAATGGTCGCAACCGTTATTTCAGTATTCTATGTCTTAGGTACAATCGTTGCGCAAGCACTATATCCAAGTATGGCGAAAAAGCTTTCTAAAAAGAAGATATTAACTATTGTCACAATTGTTATTGTTGTTTCTTACTTATTATTCTTCTTTGTCGCATTCCCAATCTTTGGTAAACCACTCGCCTGGAATACACCTGATCCAACAAATGGATTTGCCTGGGTATTTGGTGGAACAATGTTCTTGCTTTATATCTTGTGTTTTATCTTCTTCGGTGCCTCTGGTATTTTCTATCTCGCATGCTTAGTTATGTTCCAAGATGCGATTGATTATGGTGAATTAACTACCGGAGAAAGAAAAGAATCTATTTGCTTTGCTTGGAGACCATTAGATGTCAAACTTGCATCAGGATTAAATAGAGGATTACAATACGCAACATTTGGTATTACTGGAACAGTTATCGCAATTAACGCGATTAGTAACTGGGAAGGTATTGGTAATGCTTTAAATGCAGATCCAAATATGGCGGCTGCCCAAAAAACAGCGGTTAACAATGTCGTTAGTGAAAATATTAAAAACGCTACATCAGCTGTTAATAACGGCCAATTAATTGCCTTTGGTGCGATTATTATCGGTGTTATTTTAGTGGCATTCCTTCTTTCATATTTCTTGCTCAGATTTAAATATTCATTAGATGAGAAGAAAGTTGAAGAAGTCGTTGCTCAATTAAACGCCAAAAAAGAGGGCGCTGCTAAAGCAGAAGTCGCTCAAGCAGCGTAATGGAGGACCAAAATATGAAAATTAAACATTTTGCATTAATTGGTGTTACCGCCTTATTACTCACAGGTTGTTCATCTTCTTCAACAGAGGCAGATGCTGAAAAACTTTACAAAAATAAAGATGTTACCGGCTATGTCGCTACTGTTGATGAAAATAAATCTAAAGAACTTGAGGAAGTTGATTCCAAAGACAAAAAGGTTGGAAAAGATGGTGCTGAAAGCGCTGCATTCCTTGTTCAATATGGTCTTTTAAAAGCCCAAACTTCTTTAGTAGCGCCATGGACATATTTAACTGTTAATTTCGCTGTTAGAAACGCTTTAGATAAAGAACTTGCTAAAGCATATAAAGATGATATTACCTATACCATCTCTGGAGCGACAACCACTGTTCAATTTGAAGGTGCTAGCGATTTAGATTTAGGTGATGACATTAAGAATTGTTCTTTCGCCTATTCTTATGAAGCGGTATATAACTCAAATGGTTTATTAACGAAAGCAAACTTAATTGCTTCTTACGTTCAACAAGAAAAAGGTAAAGAACCAACAGTTGTTCGTACTTATAAATCATATAGAGTTGTCTCTTGGAGCAAGTAATTAATTAACAAACTAAAAGGGCTAGAGATTTATCTCTAGTCTTTTTTATTGCTCCAATTTCTCTTACATACTTTTCTAGAAAAATATGTAATTTTCTTTTTGTTAAATAAATTATTATTTATAATAAGAATACTATGAAGAAAAAGATTAACAGTTTAAGAGTATTTAATTACATATTTATTATCATTCAATTTTTAGCGATTGCGGCTTTCGCAATTATCTATTTCAATAACTTTTTTAGCACCAAGATGCTTATTCGTCCTGAATTTGTTGTCGCAGGAGCGGTTATCTTAGTAACTTTAGACACTATTGTTTTATGGACTAACTTAGTAAGTATTTCTAGTTATCGTCATAAAACTGATTTAAAAGCCGCTCAAGTTATTGGTAGTGACGTTCAAGAAGCTTATAATTTCGCGATGATTGGTTTAGTGGTCACTGATGAAAACGACACAATTATTTGGTGTAACGATTTATTTAAAGATCGTCACTTAGACATCATTGATTTAAATATCTTTGAATGGCAAAAGTCTTTAAAGACACTTAAAGAAAAAGGCGATCCAGATGCAGTAGCGAAACTCATTATTTCCAATAGAAACTTTGAATGTAAATTCCTCGCTGATGCGGGATTATGGATTTTCAAAGATACAACTGACTATGAAGCTGTTTATACCTATAGTAAACAACAAGCCCCAGTCGTTGGTATTTTATCCATGGATAACTATGATGAAGTTATTAAAGGTGATGATGATTATAATGACACGATCACCAAAGCTAAAGATGAAATCTTTAAATATTGTAACGAACACGACATTCTATTACGTAAATTCAAAGATAGTAACTACTTAATGTTATTTAACTATGATTCATATTGCAGAATTAAAGATGATAACTTCTCTATTATCGATAAGGTTAGAAATATTTCTATTGGAGAAGATGTTCCATTAACTTTATCTATTGGTATTGCTAGAGATTTCCCTGACGTTGTTAAACTTAATGAACTCGCTAATTCGGCTTTATCAATTGCTATGTCTCGAGGTGGAGACCAAGTCGTTGTTTCCGTTTACGGAAAAGAAATGGAGTTCTATGGTGGTAAAACTGAAGCTCAAGAGAAACGTTCCAAAGTTAAAACTAGAGTCCTCGCTGACTCATTAATTTCATTAATTAAAAATGCTTCTAACGTTTTAGTTATGGGCCACACAAATATGGATATGGACGCTTTAGGCGCGTGTTTAGGCGTTAAAGCGATTTGTGATCGAGTGAAAATCCCTACTAAGATTGTCGTTGATTTAAGAGCGACAGAATCTAAAACAAGAGCCGCTATTACATCTTCTTTTAGTAAAGAAGAATTAGAAGAATTAATCGTTTCTAGTAAAGATGCATTAAGCGAAGTTAAACCAGATTCTTTATTAATTGTTTGTGATGTACATATTCCAAGCATGGTTATGGCTCCTAACTTATTAGATAAGATTAGTAAGGTAGTTGTTATCGACCATCATAGAAGAGCGGAAGAATATATTGAATCTCCTGTCTTTAACTATATTGATCCAGCGGCCTCTAGTGCTTCTGAATTAATTACTGAATTTATTAGATTTGCGTCTATCTCTCCTAGAATTGAACTCTCCCCAATTTATGCGACTATTATGCTCGCTGGTATTTTCCTTGATAGTGGATTCTATAAGAGTAAAAACACTGGTATGAGAACATTTGAAGCTAGCACCATCTTAAAAGAATATGGTGCTGATAACTCTATGGCGGATGATTTACTTAAAGATGATTATGAAGAATATCTTGAAATCAACTCTATCGTTCAAAATATCAAAACTGTGGCCTATGGAGTGGTTTATGCGATTGCGGATCCTAGTAAGATTTATGACACTGCTAGTATCGCAAAAGCCGCGAATACATGTTTATCAATGAAAGGAATTCATGCTTCCTTTGTCATTGGTAAAACTAGTGGTAGAGAAACAAAAATTTCCGCTAGAAGTGACGGACTTGTTAATGTTTCTTTACTTTGTGAAAAACTCGGTGGAGGTGGACACTTCACCAGCGCTGCTGCAACATTCTTAAAAAGTGATGTCCACGAAGTTGAAGAACAACTCGTCGATGTCATCCATAAACATTTAAGCGAAGCTAAAGCAGACGCTAGAAGACAAATTCCAGAAGGAGCAGTGGATTAATATGGAAGTTATCTTATTAGCAGACGTTAAAAAGGTTGGTAAAAAGAACCAAACTGTCAAAGTTAGCGATGGTTATGCAAATAACTATTTATTCAAAAATAAACTCGCTGTACCAGTTAGTAAAAAAAGCGTTGAAATTTTAGCAAATCAACAAGAAAATGCCCGAATTGCGGAAGAAAACGCTAAAAAAGAAGCTCAAAAGCTTGCTGAAAAATTAAAAGAAGTCACCGTTGAATTAGACTTAAAAGTTGGTAAAGACGGTAAGACTTTTGGCTCAGTTAGTCCAAAGCAAGTTGAAGAAGAATTAAAAGCTAAACATAACATTGAAATTGATAAAAGAAAGATTATTGATCGTGAACCGATGTCCTCTCTTGGTTTTTATAAATTAAGAATCGAACTTCATAAAGGAGTTATTGGAGAGATTAAAGTTCATGTTTCAGGGAAGGAGTAATGATGGCTACTAGTAAAAAACAAGTTAATAAATCTATCGCTACTGAATTACCATATAACGCTGATGCGGAAAGAGTAGTTTTAGGTATGGCGATGCTTTCAAAAGACTATTGCCTTGATATTCTTACTTCCCTTGAAGAAGATGATTTCTTCCTTGGAAAACACCAAATGATTTTCCGAGCCATTTCAACTTTAGCCGAAATCAGTGATGTTGATGTTTTAACAGTTGCAGAAGAACTCGATAAATTAAAAGAATTAGAAAATGTCGGTGGAGCGCAATATTTAGCGGAATGTACTAACACTGTTGTCGCTAGTAGTACTTTAAATTTCTATATTAGAATCATCCAAGATAATTCAGTTTTAAGAAAGATGCTTCTTGCTATTAGAGAAATTGATAATGAATATAAAACTCAAGAAATTGAAAATATTAATGATTTCATTCTTGCTAGTGAAACTAAATTCAAAGAAAGCATTTCTAAAAGACATATCTCTACTTTTAAATTAACTAGTGAAATTGCTCCTGAAGTGGAACAAGCATTAAGCAAATTAGAAGATGCTGAAAACGATAGTGATGTTATCGGAGTTTCTACAGGTTATGAAAGATTAAATCAAATCACCCAAGGATTTAAACCAGGTGAAATGATTGTTGTTGCTGCTCGTCCTGCAGTTGGTAAAACCGCTCTTGTTTTAAACTTTGCGTATAACATTGCTACTAAAAGTAAAAAAGCCGTTGCTATCTTCTCACTTGAAATGAGTAAAGAGCAACTCTTTAATAGATTGGTCGCCATGTCATCATTATATGATGCTAAAAGAATCAACAGCGGGAGAATCCCTAGTGCGAGTGATCGCGTAAAAGTCATGAACGGAATTAAAGAAATTGCTGATTCTAAAATCTATATCGATGACACTCCATCAATTAAATTAAACGACATTGTCACTAAAGCCACTAAATTAGCAGCACATGAACCTAATTTAGGTTTAATCGTTGTCGACTATTTAGGTTTAGTTCAAGTCGCTAGTAAAGGTGGAAGAACTCCTGATAGTAGACAAGAAGAAGTTAGACGTATTTCTCTTGCCTTAAAAGCTTTAGCTAGAGACTTAAATGTACCAGTTATCGCTGTTAGCCAATTATCTCGTGATGTTGAAAAGCGTGACTCTAAACGT
The DNA here is from genome assembly GCA_946612115.1 of uncultured Caryophanales bacterium. Lineage (GTDB taxonomy): Bacteria > Bacillota_I > Bacilli_A > RFN20 > CAG-826 > UBA2450. The sequence goes on from CAMOEI010000004.1 coordinate 47,760, forward strand.
CCTGTGATGTCTGATTTACGTGATAGTGGTAATATCGAACAAGACGCTGATATCGTTATGCTTCTATATAGAGAAGATTATTACGCTGCTTTAAAGAAAGAAAATGCTGCAGCAAATAAAAAAGGCAGTCAACTCACCAATAGTGAGAAATATGAACTTGCCAAAGAAAAGAAAGAAAAAGAACTCGGTGCAGAGATTCCAGGAGATGCTTCTTATACTGAAGTTATCGTCGCTAAAAATAGAGCGGGTCAAACCGGCACTGTTAGATTATTCTTCTATAAGAATTATTTGAAGTTCTCTCAACCAAGTAAAGACTGGGAAGATGCGATGAACGCCATCGCTGAAGAATAATGTATTTTGACGTTGTTCAATCTGGATCAAAAGGCAATGCAACACTTGTCTTTTCTTCTAACTCAATTATCTTAATTGATATGGGTATTACCCATATTGAATTAGAAAAAGAACTCAATAAGTTTAATAAAACTATTAAAGATATCGATGCTTTATTAATCACACATAATCATGCTGATCACTTAAGAAGCATTAAGTCTTTTTCTCCTAAAAAGATTTATTCTTTAGAAGGTACTGTCCCAGGAAGTTTAAGTAATGTCATTTCTTTAAACGTTCCATTTAAGGTGAATAACACTGAAATAACGGCCTTTGAAACATCTCACGATGCGATTAATCCGTGTGGGTTTGTCATTAAAGATGAATCCGCTAAGTTAGTGTATATGACTGACACTGGAGTGTACTTATCTAAAAACACTCCGTTATTGAGTAATCCAGATTATTTAATTATTGAATCTAATCACGATATTCAAATGCTTTTACACACCAATCGACCAATAGAGTTAATTCAAAGAATTATGTCTGATTATGGACACTTATGTAACGAGGATAGTGCCTTTGCTACTTTAGAAATCATTGGAGATAAAACTAAAGAAATTGTTTTAGCTCATATTTCAGAAGAGGCTAATACTCCTGAAAAAGCATTAGAAGCATATGATAAAGTCTTTAAGCATGCGCATGTTGATATTAATAGATATAAAGTTAGAGTGGCCAATCAACATATTGCTCTAATTGGAGGAGATTATGAATATTAAAATCTACGTGATTGGTAAATCTAAAGACTTTTATCAAACTGGATGTTTAGAATACGTTAAACGTTTATCTAGTTATGCAAAAGTGGAAGTTATCGAATTAAAAGATGACTCGATTAGTGAGCATCCTTCTAATAGTGAAATCACTAAAGCTAAAGATAATGAAGGTAAAAGAGTCTTATCACTTTTAAAACCACAAGAATATTTAATTGGTTTAGATTTATCTAAAAAAGAATTCACTAGCGAAGGATTCGCTAAATATTTAAATGAGAAGATTGTAAATAATGGCTCCAATATCTCTTTTGTTATTGGAGGAAGTTATGGCCTTAGCGATGAATTAAAGTCTAGATGTAATGACCGCATTAGCTTATCAACATTAACTTTCCCTCACCAATTAGCGAGATTAGTTCTTCTTGAACAAATCTATCGAGCGTTTAAAATTATTAATAACGAGACCTATCACAAATGAGTTACGAAGAATTTAAAGAATTTAAATTAGTCTATGAAAAGGATGATCCATTTATTCCTCATTTCATTATTGATGAAGATAATGATTTCTATTTAGAACCACTCGTGTATTCTCAATTGCAGGGTTTTAAAGAAAGACATAAAGATCAATATCAAACAATTATTGATGCGTTAATCGCTAGAGTAAAAAGAAATCATAAAGTATATTTTATTTCAGATTACGAAAGTTATTTCGAACCTAAAGATGGATATATCTATTTAGAGATTCAAGATATCACTGATCCACTTAAAATCTTCGTGGAAGATAAAAGTCGCGGAAGCGATTATGGAGATTAAAAAAGCACTTCAATTTGAAGTGCTTATTTATTTTATAAATAATTATTAGGCCGCTGGTCTAAGTTGTCTCATGCTTAACCACATAATTCTAAGTGAGGCAAGTAAGACAAACGCCATTGAACCAATCATATTTCCACTTAAGACAAATCCTAAGATTAAGCCAAGGATAGCAGGAGATGCTGCTGACCACCAGGCGATCTTTTGGCAAATCCAGAAATTGAGATTTCTAAATGGATTGTTCTTTCCTCTAGTTAGTAAGAAGATCATAAATCCAAGGAAGACGATTAAACCAGCATAAACACCTAAATAGATGAGAACTGTATTCCATTTGGTTTGGTTCTTTTGTCTAATAAATGTTTCATTGAATGTACCCTTCCAGTTTTTATAAATGGAAGCGATTTGTTCATTGTTAATATTAGAGAAATCAGTAGGATTAATTCCACCTAACATCGCTTCTAATAAATCACCTTTTTCAGTATTGGTCCAATCAAGTCCACCTTGAGTGTTTTTAGCTTTAGTGGTGGTGCCTGCTTTATATAAGGCTGCCGCCATAGTGTTAGGAGTAAAGACGATGAAGTTAGGGGTGTAGAAAGTTGTTCCTTCTGCAGTATATTTAGCAACACTTTCTTCATCATATTTTCTAGGAGTTAATGAGCCACTTTCATATTGAGTGTTAACTAAGCCGACAATATTCTTCTTTTTGTTACCATTAATCATATTGATTAAATTGCTGCCTTTTCTAGCAGTGATATAAACTTGAAGACTATATGTTTGTTTTGCTTCAGCGTTTGTTCTAACAAAACTATAAATAGGAGTTGGGGTGTAATCTTCAGTTGGTTCGTTAGATAAATCTACCTCATCTTCGCCTTTGTAGAAAGACATCTTTCCACCTTCAACTTCAAATCTATAACCATCTTTTTTTAGTTCAACAGTCGCGTTAGCAAGACCTCTATCAAGATCATAAGTTGCACTGGAGATGAAGGAAGAACCATATTGTTTGTCTAAAGTAACATAGTTAGGAATTAATGGGATGAAAACTGAAAACACTAAGAAAATAGCGGCAATCCACCAGGCACTGTTACTCGCTCCATCAATTGCTGCTTGGTTTGAGAAAAGTGATTTGAATAGATTTATTAATGTCGCCTTAGTCTTTGGGCTCATTGGTTTTCTTGGTTTTTGTAATTTCTTAGCTTTGTTCCCCATGATATTTCCTCCTATCAAAGATAGCAAAATAAATGATATAGGTATTTGTTGAGGTTGTAAAGTCATTTAAAAGACTTTCGATTTATTTTCATTTATTCACAATTAATATTTTTGCATTTTAAAAAGTTATTATTTATAATAAGTCCTTGCCGATGAAAAAAATAACTAGTCGAGTCTTATCAAGTATCGTTTTTATGTCTCTACTTACTGGTGGGGCTTTTGTCATTACTCATCAAGACGAAGTAAAAAAGTCTGATGCAGCCTATAGTAAAACCTCTTTAAGAAAAACAAATATTAACCTTAATGACTGCACAGCGGAAGAAATAATAGCGTATTATTCCGACTTGAATAAATTAGACGATAGTGAAAGACAGGGTACAAATTTATTAAAAAATTTAAAACCTATTCTTTCTAATGAACAACAATACCATAAATATGATTCTGATATTTGGCAAATGTATGAAATCACTGATAGAGATTGGATTAAATCTCCAGCGGAAGATATTCCTAATTTTAATTCGACAACAAAAATTATCTCTTCATATACATATTTAGAAAGTTGCGACGAATCTAACCCTGGACCATATGTTCATGCTTTATATAACAATAGAGATGTTGAAAATAACGCTAGAGCATGGTACTGCCACAATGATAGAGGCTATGCATGGACAATTGAAAGAGAACATATTTGGGCTAAGTCACATGGTTTTAATGATGAAAAAGCTGCGGGTGCAATGGGTGATCCAATGCATTTACAAGCTGGCAACGGCTATGTTAACGGAGTCCACAGCAATGAAATCTATGGAAATGTTGGAAAGATATCTACTGACTGCGGGACAAAATTTGATAATACAAAAAGAAATTATAAAGGAATTTCTAAAACCATTGGATCTGGCACAGTATTTGAACCTCAAGATGAAGACAAAGGTGATATCGCTAGAGCAGTTTTCTACATGGTTGCTAGATACAATAACTACGCTGGAAAGACTGCTTCACAAGAAACATTTGATAGTGGAAATCCAAATCTATGTTTAGCAGAAACAATTACTGATACCGCTGTGACAGGTGAATCTACCGCTACCCAAGCTTATTCTTTAGGTTTAGTTCAGGATTTACTTGAATGGAATAGATTAGACCCTGTTGATACTTATGAGATTCATAGAAACAATCTTCTTTATAGAAATTACACAAACAATAGAAATCCATTTATTGATTTCCCAGAGTGGGCAGAATATATCTGGGGTTCAAATGTTGATGGGAAGAGTTATTCATCTACACCAACAGGTATCGCGGATCCAACTAAAGATGTAATTAATGAAACATTCGAAAGTGTAAAATTAACCCTTTCAACCACAAAAACAAATGTTGATAAAGGAAGTTATGTAAACATCAATGCAACTGCTTCAGATAGTAAAAGCTACACTGTTTCTTGGTCGAGTAGTGACACAAATGTTGCTACTGTTTCTAGCTCATCATCAAGTACTGGTACAAATATTAGAATTAACGGAAAAAATGCTGGTTCTGCAGCAATTACTGCACAAATAACAGTTGATAATAAAGTAATTAGCGCGACTTGTTCAGTAAAGGTTGTTGATCAATCTATTGATAGTGTTACGATCGAATTAGACCCAACGACTCTTGCTTTAGATGTTGGGTCAGCAGAAACTATAACTGCAACTGTCACAGCCACAGGTTCTTATACTACAAATGTTACCTGGTCAACCGCTGATGAAAATGTTGCAGATGTTTCTGAAAGCGGAATAGTTATGGGTGTTTCTGAGGGAACGACAACAATAACTTGTAAATCAGTTAGCGATCAAAGTGTATTTGCAACTTGTGATGTAACAGTCAATAGTGTTTCCACTCTACTACAGGCGATATATACACCAACATCCAAGACCTCGATATCTACTTCAGGTAGTGCACCTACAGGTTCAAGCGCTACATATAATAATACTTATGGCCAAAATCAAATGACTGATTGTAATTCTTTAACATTAACTCTTTCTGGGTATGGTGGATATCGTATAGAAGAAATAATTCTTTCCATGAAATCAAACAAAACTAGTGGTTCTGGATATTTAACTTTAAAAACTGGTTCCACAACATTAGCAAATATTGGTAATGGTTCAGGACTTTCGTTTAGTAACGCTAGTTGGAATGGAGCGTATTCTCAATCCTATGTTCCAATCAATTTAAATATTATCAAGACAATTATTAGTAATAACCAAACAATAGTTTTAACTATTAATTCTACTCAAAACTCATTATATTTTGGCTCGATGACAGTTAATTATTCTTTACCTGTCTCTAGTGTATCTTTAGATCAATCTAGTCTTGAACTTGATATAAACGGAGAAGACACTGCTACTTTAATTGAAACCATTAGTCCTAGTGACGCTACTAATAAATATGTTGAATGGACAAGTAGTAACGACAGTGTTGCCACAGTTGATGATGGCTATATCGAAGCTGTAGGGGTTGGAGTAGCAACAATTACAGTAACAACTGAAGATGGAAATAAAACTGCAACATGTACAGTCACAGTTATTGATTCCTCCTCACCCGTTGATCCTGAACCTGAAGATAAAGGACAAAGTTATTACACAGTAGTTAATGATGTTAATGATATAACAACAGGTAAATATGTTATCGCGGTTAAAGTTAGTTCTACTTATTACTCTATGAGTAACATCTTATCAAATGGTAAGTTTTCTAAGGATGCAACATTATCAGTTAACGAATATGGTGTCATTACAAATAACAGTTCTGATTATGATGTGTTTGAATTTACTGTTTCTAGCCAAACAACGACAATTAAATCAGAAAACAATTACATTTCCTACGATGCCAGTACAAACTTTAAATATAGTGCAAATCCATATACGTTCAATATCATAACTAACGATAATGGAAAAGTTAGATTGACTTGTTCAACAGTATCAACAAGAGGCATATGTTATAGAACATCAACATATAATTTATTTGGAGCTTATATGACTTCAAATATTTCTTCATCTTCAAATGAATACTATGATATCGAATTCTTCAAATTAATTACTTCTTATGATTTAGTTTCTACTTTTGTTAGTCAAAACATGAAAATGACTACAATCCCAACTACTGATACAAGCGATACTGGAGCGTGTAGAGGAAATAATGGTTATTATATAACCGCAAAGACTGCGTGGAACTCATTAGTGAGCGCTCATGCTGCACATACTGATTTACAAACTATTTTCCAAACGAAGTTCAACGATGCTTATTTAAGATATCTTGCTTGGGCAGAGGCTAATCATGATGCAAATCCATTTGATGGAAAGAATTCAATTAGTTATAAACCAAGTGTCATAAACTCCATTTTCAATAATGATGATAATAGAACTATTTTAATAGTTGCTGTTTCATCTATTGTCTCAATTACGGGTGTATTTTCTTACCTTATTTTCAAAAAGAAAAAGGTCGATTAGTTCTTAAATAATATAGATTTATCTATTCGATTTTGTTGCATAATGTTTTTTTCGTGGTAGAATATCTCACGCTTCTAAAAGAAGAAGCAACACTCTGGGGTCGTAATGGATTCGACGGAGATGTGCAGGGCATTAATTGCAGCGGTTGGTAACCAAAAACCAAAACAAAAATAACTGACAACAGTTATATGAGAGCACCTCGTGCTCAATCTCTCTGCTTAGCTTAATTTACCCGATATAGGGTCCCATTATTTAATGGGGCAGAGCGCTCTTTAAGGTTTTAGCCTTTCACGCTTAAAGTAAGTGTCATAACAAAAGGATTGTGGTCTAGAGTTGATTGGTTACTAGGTCATGAAATTCGTTAATCTCGCATAGAGAATTGAGTCGATATATGAATCTATGTTAAATGTTAATATCGTCTAAGCTGTAGACGTTATTGTATGGCCATCTTCGGACGTGGTTTCGATACCACCGGCTCCACCAAAAGAAACTATTATTTATATATCAATACAAAGGAGAATATTTAAATGAAAATTTGTATCTCAGCGGAATCTACAATTGATTTACCACGCGAAATACTCGATGAATTTAAAATTAAAACAATTGCTTTTAATGTTATTTTAGGCGATAAATCTCAAGAAGATGGAGTAGTTACTCCAGAAGATATCTTCGAATACGTTGATAAAACTGGTATCTTGCCAAAGACCAGCGCGGTTAACGAAGCAAGATATGAAGAATACTTTGGCAATCTTCTTAAAGAATATGATGCGATTATCCATTTCTCTTTAAGTAGTGACTTATCTTCTTCATATAATAACGCTTGCATTGCTGCTCAAGAATTAGGAGAAGATAAAGTATTTGTTATTGATACATTAAGTTTATCTACTGGTATTGCTTTACAAGCAATCTATGCTTCTCAATTAAGAGATCAAGGCTTAAAACCACAAGAGATTGTTGAAAAAGTTAAGGCGAGAATTCCAAGCGATCAAACTAGTTTCGTTTTAGCCACAGTTGAGTATTTGTATAAAGGTGGTAGATGTAGTGCTTTAGCGATGTTAGGGGCTCAATTATTTAGAATTAGACCACAAATTCTTGTCACTAACGGAAAAATGGGCCCAGGAAAGAAATATTTGGGAAAACAAACTAACTGTGTTGATTCCTATTGCCGCGATACCTTAGCGCAGTTTAATACTCCAGATCTCTCGCTAGTCTTCATTACTCATAGTAGCGCCACTCCAGAAATGGTGGAAATCGCTAGAAAACAACTTGAAGAAAGAGGATTTAAGAGAATTATTGAAACCAAAGCAGGAGCGACAATTACCTCTCACTGCGGTCCTAAATGCTTAGGAATCTTATACATGAATGATGGAGCCAAATAAAGGCTCTTTTCATTTGCTAAAATAGCTGAAACTGGACAGTGTCCAAAGTTCTGAAAATTTCTCTTGCCATATTACTATATAGATGTGTATATTATTTCCAAGTTACTTAATAAGTAACCTAAGGGGAGTAATACATCATGAACTTAACTTTAGGTCCAGGTACAAAAGCATTAACGTCAGATGAAGAAGTCGTGGAAGTTGTCGAAGTCATCGAACAAGCAGATGATTATTCCGATCTCGACGATAATTATTACTACGATCTAGAGGAAGAGTTCTAATACTTACTTCTAGAAAATAAAAAACGAGTTAACGCTCGTTTTTTTATTATATAATAAGCGTATGAAGTTTATTGATAAACTCAAAGGACTTAATAAATATAGTGCAGCGATTAGCTTTTTATCATTAGAAGTTTTTGCCATTCTAGCATTCTCTTTTAGTGGTAGCTACGTTTTATTTGGTTCTTTATCTTTAGCGGTCTTCTTATTACTTTTGTTATTTAATATTGGACAAATAAAATCTAGTGGAGTTTCTACGATTGGTTTATTTATGATTCCAGTATTTTTATATACCTTACTAACCGCTTTAGGAATTTATTCTAGAGGTCATGTCTTATTAGGCAATTTCTCTATCGCAGAAATCATCTTTGTTCCATTAGGATTATTACCTATCGCTTTTAGCGGTTATTTATTATCTATTGATAAAACATTTAAAATCTCAACTTTCTTATTAGTTATCTATGGCGCTTTAATGGCAATTACAATTATTAATCTATTTGTTAACTTAGTTAACTTTGGAGCGTTCTACACAGTTATTTATAAAGATTATTCGATGTATTATAACGGTCAATTATCTTCGACATTAGTTAAAGATATGGCCTATACCTTAGAAGGATTTAAATTTATCGAAGTGAAGATGTCTCATTACGTCTTATATCCTGGATTATTATTCTCTTCGATTGCGACGCTCCCATTTTTATCTCCTAAAAAGGAAACAAAGAAATTTGTTATTTATGGAGTATTCGCTTTTGTTGGTCTATTAGCGTTAATTCTTGTACCTTCTAAAATTGGATTATTCGCGATTATCTTTAATCTAGTTATAGCTGGCTTAGTCTTATTATGTAAGAAAGTGCCTGCAAGTCGAAAGATAGTGAAAGTTACTGTTGGGGCAATTTTTGTTTTAGGAGTCTTATTATTCCTAGTGATGTTTATTAATCAACAGGCTAATATCTCTTTTATTTCTAATAATGCATTACTTAATAAATTCTTCAATACGAATCGATTTGTTCGTATTTATAATCCACTTATTAATCATTTATTCTCTGATAAATTCCTTGGTTTTATTTACTACATTCCAGGAGAAGGAATGGACCCTGTTTTATATGATTTAAGTGGTAGTTTCTTCTTTGATAACTTCATGACTAGTGGAGTTATTGGAAATATTGCTTTTATTGCAATGATGGTGTTTTCAATCTTTGGCTTTAAGAGATATTTCTTAAGCGAAAAAGGTGAATTTTCCATCAAATCGACATTATTTACATTGGTTTCTTTCTATTTTGGATATTCATTCTTATTTAGCGATGGTCAATATGGAATCTTCTATGATATCCGTAAACCAATATATTTAACATCGACATTTATGATTGTTTTATTTATCTGCGCTTATATCTATTCGAGTAATCCAAAAGTGGAAAATAAGGAGGTAGTTAATAATGAAAAACAAGCTTAAATATTTATTAATTCTTCCTGTAGTTGCTTTATCTAGCTGTGGCTATTCACTAGGTTATTTAGTTAAAGGTAATCGATATATTTCTAGCGATTTCCAAGAGAACTATTATCGAGATTGGAATAAAGAATTAAAGTCTGCTTCAGTTATATCCGCGGACGTCACTGATAAGAAGATTACTTCCTTTAACGATATTTCTAAAGTTGACCCTAATTTCTTAATTGATCCATCCATAAGTGATGTTGAAGAATATGGACAAGCCTTTAAGATGACTAATTTAGATGATTCATTTAGATATGGTTATCAATCTAAATTATTTGATGGAAGAGTCATCTGCGGAGGCTTATATCAACGTAGTAGAGTTCAATCTGACGGGAATGGATTCTCAGTGAGATTTTCTAAAGAAAGTAATGATTTAAACTATTTCGCCCTTCATTTTAAAACCACCACCGATAGCACAGTTAATTGCTATCCTGTAGGAGAGGATCAAACTCTAGATGAACTAGGTTTATCTGGCTACGCTAGAGATAAGAAAATCTTCCATAATTCTTCTTTTAGATTGAAGATTGGTGTTTACACCAAAGAAGATGAAAAGATCGTTAACCACGAATTTACTTCTAGTATTGTTTTTAACAATAAAGAAACAAATGATGGAAATGTATATACCTTCTTTGCGTTTGATTTAAAAGAATATTCCTTATCTAGATGTATCGGCTTTTCTATTACATACGATAACTTAGATGACGAATTAATTAATTGGAATAAAAATAAAGGCGTAGATATTACCCACGCCCTATTTATCTACGAAGCCTTCTTGCCTTATACAGTCTGGCATTAAATCTTAAGCCATTCACCCATTTCAAAGTCACATTTATCATCATCTAAAATGAGTGTTCCTTTCGCTGGAGTGAAAGTCATTTCAGAGAAATAGATTTTACCGTTGATGTTATATAAGTCCACTCTAACAAATGGGAATGGACTAGCAAGATCTTCACTAATCTTGACCATCTTATCAAAGTTAACTGGCTTATCTAATGGATAGTCAGTTTTTTTCCAACCGTTAAATTGACTTCCATCAAAATTAGTCCAATCAATATAGTAGTTGTTATATCTAATATCACTACCTCTATTAGTGACTACATATAAAGATTTAGCAACTCCATTAAAGACATGAATCTTATATTCAATTGGTAGTTTGTTGTTCTCTAATAGTAGCTCTTCAATAATGATTTGAGGTTTGATTTTGCTATAGTGGAGTTCAACTGTTTTTTTACCGTAATTAGTCTTTAGCCATTTATTAAATTTCTTTTTTAAAGAAATAAGATCGATTTTAGATTTATCATAGCAAATGTAATTCATCGCACAGCCATGACTACATTTCATGACAAAAGAATTTGGTAATTTATTAAAGTCGATATCTTCAAACTTGTCGTAAACTCCATAGGATTTGATAAGCAATTCTTCATATCCTTTTTCTTTTAGATATTCTCTAACACCCACTCTTCCAGCACATTTGCTGACTAGATCATTTTTTGGGTATTGATATAGTCTTAAGACTTGGAGCTTTTCTGTATATCTAGTTGGGTTATTCCAGTTTAGCTTATGGTGGGTAATATATTTATATTGATAAGTGATATACGCTTTTTTACTAATAAGTTTAACCACACCTCTAAAAGGAGAGACTATCGCTCTTTTAAATTTATTTTCTTTGAGATTTTTATTAAGCATCTTTTTTCTTCCTAATAAATGAGCTGACAAGGTCTTCTTTTAATAGACCTAAACTTACTAGATAAATAACCGCATCAATTAAGACTACTGAAACGAGTTCAATAATCATTGAATAACTTTCTACTCCGGTTAGCTTATATCCTAAGTTATATAAAGGTTTTCTTAACAAGAAAGTTGAAGCGATTATTAACGCGATAGCGATTAATAATTTTAAATTATTAAAATTAAATATAGCTTTTTTGATCCATTTCCAACTTATTGACACTAAGAATACCATGATGATTAAATCAGTAATTGATGTACCAATGGCAACTCCAATAGAAGGATTAGATTTAAAGACATATTTACCAAAGACAATGGAAAGAACAATATTTAAAAGTGTTCCACCTAATAAAGCGAATAAATAATATTTTTCTTTCTTCATTGGAAGAAGAATTTGACCATAAATAATATCGCTCACTGAATAAGTTAACATCATACTTGATAATATGATTAAAACAACTGGAGCGTTAACATATCCTAGTTCTTCAACGAAAGAATAATTACCCGAAATTAACCCCGTGATTGGTTTAGATAAAATCGCCATAGTGACAATTGCAGGCAAAACAATAAATAAGCAGATGTTTATTGAATAGGCGGTTAATCGATTAAAGTATTTCTTATCTTCTTGAGCGTAGCAAATTGCCGCGCGAGGAATAAAGACAGTGCTTAACGCTGTGATCACTCCAATAATGACATCAATTCCTTTAATTCCAACAGAGTAAGAAGCAACTTCACCTTTTCCTTCATCGATAAATCCAAGGATGAATGTGTCGGTTTGATTATAAAAAGAAATGATAAGAGAAATAGAACATAGTACCGCAAGAGGTTTAACTAACTCTTTAAACGAATAAGACATCGTCTTTTTTAACGAAATAAACTTCCTTGCGTAGATTATATTTGCAATACTTGTCACTAAAGTGACAGAAGCAGTAATTAAAGCATAAATATAAATGTCATCAGGAGAAGTAACAAAGATAACAATTAATAAAGTTGAAAGTGCTAAAATAGCAACACTTCTAACTGACATATAAAATTGCTTTTCCAAAGCAATAAATAACCATTCAAAGGAGAACGCTCCACTTAAAAAGTTAATTGAAAGAAGGAAAATAACTTCGCTATTAGCTTTAAATTCAGTGATTGTTAATACTAATAAAGCTTCTAGAGCGAAAGATAAAACTGTAGTGATTAATTGAATGATAAAGAATGTTTGAACTTTGTTTGAAAGTTTTTCTTTGTCATCTTTAACTTTAACACACTCTCTAATTGCTAGATTAGGTATACCAATCTTTGCTAAAACCAGAAAATATAAAACAAAGGTATTACACCAAGTATAAACACCAACTTGATTCGCACCTAAATAACGGCAAACCCAAGGGAATGTCATAAAGGATAATATCGTCAAAACTAAAGTTCGCGAGATATTAATGAGTACATTTGTACGTGTTTTATCTTCCATTAGGTATATTATAAGCAAACACAATTTATTTTTGAAAACTTAAATTTTCAAAGTAATTTATTCAAGTTATATCTATCTTATTTCTATTTTGTTAAAATAGTCTCGTGAAAATCTTAGTTATCTGCCAATACTATTATCCAGAAAACTTTACTGTCAGTAAGATTGCTGAACAGATGGTTTTGGATGGTCATGAAGTTCATGTACTTACCGGAAAACCAAATTACGGCTATGGATATATCCTTCCACAATATAAAAATATCAGTGAAGAAGTGATTAATGGAGTCAACATTCATCGTGTAGATATCTATCCGAGAAAATCATCTAGATTATCGATTATTAGAAACTATTTATCATTCTGGAGAAATAGTAAAAAGTGGGTTAGAAATACTAAAGAGCATTTTGATGTTGTTTACTCTATGAGTTTATCTCCTGTAACAATTTGTTCTGCTGGAAACATTTACGCTAAAAAACATGATGTAAAGCATGTCATACATTGTGTTGATCTTTGGCCAGAAAGTGTAGTTGTTACTAAGGCCGTTAGGAAGAATTCTCTTACATATAAAATCTTAAATAGATGGAGCAGAGTAATTTATTCAAAAGCAAATAAAATTCTTGTTGGAAGTCCATCATTTACCGATTATTTTGTGCAAATCCATAAAATTCCTAGAGATCGTTTAGTGTATGTTCCTCAATGTTCATTGATCGAAGAAAGTGACACTGCTGAATATAAATATGGTGAAGGAACGCACATTCTTTATTGTGGTAATTTAGGATTAATTCAACTAATTCCTTTAATTACCGAAGCGATGAGTTTATTAAGGGATTACGATATTTATTTCCATGTCATTGGAATGGGTCCGATGAGCGATACTTTGATTAAAAATATTGAAAGTAGTGGGTTAAGAGATAAAGTGATTTATCACGGACCAATTCCTGCTAAAACAGCAGCAGGATTTTATAAGAGTGCGGATGCTTTATATGTCTCTTTAAAAAATGAAGGAACTGTTGGTAAAACTATTCCAAATAAATTAATGATGTCTATGGCGTTTGCTAAACCAATTATTGGAGTTATTCAAGGTGATGGAAGAGATGTTTTAGTTGAATCTGGTGGTGCGGCATTGGCAGATGAAACCGCTAAAAGTGTTTCTAAGGCTATCTTAGCCATTCACAATATGAGTGAAAAAGAAAAGAGCAGACTTGGTGCTCTTAATAAAATGTATTACGATTCTCACTTCTCTAAAAAACGTGTTGCTGAGTTAGTGGAGAGAGAATTAAAACATTAACTTCTTATTTATTGAGGATAGTGATGTTTCATTCATCACTTTTTCTTTAGCCTTTTTGATTAAAGCATCTCTATCAGATTTACTCATATTTATCGCTACATTTAAAGCGTCATATAAGTCATCGACTTCTCCAGATTTAGACCAGATAATAATATCGCTATACTTATTTTTTAATAGCTTATTATCCACAGTAATATTTAATGTTCCATTTGCTAATGCTTCAAGAGACTTAGAAGGAATAGAGTATTCATCTAAAGATGAATCAATTGGTCTAGGGTTTACTGATACAATTGAATACTTTTCTAAGGAAGCGTTTTCTTCGTAAGAAACTGGACCTAGATAAATGATATTCTTGTTATCTTTTATTGCATGAAATAGTTCGTCTTTATTTACATGATGTCCACATAAAACAAGTTTAAGATCTTTGCGATTTAGTTTTTTGAAGGCTTCAATAAGATTATAGACCCCATATCTTCTCATTAACGAACCACCGAAGTAGATATAATCTCCTTCAATATCTTTTGGAAGTGGATTAGATAATTCTTCGTTAACTCCGTCAATGACAACATATGGTTTGTTGCTAGTGTTATATATTTCATTAATTTTTTCTGTTAACACTACATATTTATCAAAACTATTTGCTAATTTGATTAGTTTATCTGTATAGGACTTTTTTACGAAAGAAATATTGTAAGGATTATCAGTGCACACCCCACAAATTTCTAGTCCGTTTTTATGGGCAAACTTGATAGCAGATTTGACTAAAGAAAGATTTAAAGCATCGACAAAAACGGTTCCTTTTTCGATTTTTTTAGGTAAAACCCTATTTATTCGACTATTTAAAAATAATAATTTAGTGACCTTAGAAATAGAAACAAAAGGATATCTCCAAGTAACATTATTTTCTTCAATAATCAGTTTTCTTAACGCTAAGCAATTAAAGTATTTATTAATAGCTCTAATAGAAATAACATCAACTTTATTTGTTATGGCTAATGAACGAATTAATTTATTGTGAAAGTTCTGATTAGAAAGATTTGGAGAAATTTTCCAGTCCTTCAAATAGTTTTTAAACGATTCGTTATCTAAGGCGTTAGTAAAATAATAAATCTTATTTTCCATATTCTTCTTTTAACGCCTCATAAATTGATAATCCAGCGTTTTCAAAGGTGTTATATTTCGCTGTTTTGATTGCTTCTTTTCCCATGTCTTTATTGATGAGATCCATACATTCAAGGATTCTTTCCTCATTATCTAAATTAACAAGGAAACCGTTTACTCCGTCTTTTATAAATTCAATAGCGCTTTCAACATTATCTGAAGAGATAACAGGAAGTCCACACGCAAAAGCTTCTAGGATAGTGTGTCCAAAGATATCTTTTCTAGATAAAGTTATATATGCATCAGAGGCTTTAAAGATTTCAAATAAATCATTCTTATCGACGAAAGGTCTTAATATAACATTTTTAATGTTATTGTGAATTATATAAGACTTATATTGTTCTTTAAGATGCCCTTCGCCATATAAGACTAATACATCGTCTCTATCTTTAAATAAGGAGATTAATTCAACATTATTTTTTCGTTCAATGAACTGAGAGGCAGAAACAAATAGTTTCTTACCTTTAGGAAGGTCATATTTGCCTCTTAATTCATCTACGTTATCTAATTGTTTATCAATGACTTCATCTTTCGAGAAGTTACTATAGACGTAGTTATAGATTTTTTTATTCCCAGAACCATAATATTCAAGATACTTATTTGATTCTTTTAAACTGGATAAGTAATAGCTAGCGCTTGAGATGTATTTAGTTTTAAGCCATTTCTTTAAGAAGAATTCTTTTGTATTAGCGATTCCGCCATTAATCATAAGTCCAAACTTAATATTATTTTTAACCATGTACTTAATGGCTTTCATCTCTGCTAGATGAGAATAACCATTCATGATGATTACATCAAATTTAGAATGATTTTCTTTAATATAGTTTCTAACTTTGTTAGAAATGGATCCTTCATTACCAACATAGCCAGTTTTGATAAATTCTACATTGAAATCGTATTTATTCTCGCGATAAAAAATATCAGGTCTATCTCCGGCTTTTGTTCTTTCAAAAAGCACTGTTAAATCAACATATTTCGCTAGCTCATTAAAAATCTTAACTTTATAAGGAGCAGGATGATTAAAGACGATAAGAACTCGCATATTTCAATTATACTCTTTTTCTACTTTTTGTAGAAAGATGATATTATTGTCTTATGACTTGGGAAGAAGTATTTAAAACTATTCAATCTAAAGAATACGCGATTAGACTAAACGAGTTTTTAAATAAAGAATACGCGACTCATAAGATTTATCCTGAAAGAAAGAATATATTTAACGCTTTTAAGTTGACTCCTTTAGACAAAGTAAAGGTTGTCATCTTTGGGCAAGATCCATATCACGAAGAAGGCCAAGCTATGGGCTTAGCTTTTTCTGTTCCTGACAATATTATGACTCCTCCAAGTCTCATCAACATCTATAAAGAGATTGAGATCGAATATAATACAGTCATATTTAATAAAGGTGGAGACTTAACCTATTTAGCAAAGCAAGGAGTTTTGCTATTGAATACTATTTTAACTGTTAGAGAACATCTTCCAATGTCCCATAATATTAAAGAATATAATTTATTTATGAAAGACATAATCGAAGTATTAAATAATTTAGATCAACCTATAGTGTTTCTTCTTTGGGGAGGTCCTGCTAAAAAATTAGCGGAACACTTAACAAACAAAAACCACCTGATTTTAACAGCGACTCACCCTTCCCCGTTAGGCGCTAATCATGGTGGTTGGTTTAATAGTGATATTTTCCTTAAAACCAATGAATTTCTTGTCAAAAATGGTGTAGAACCGATAAATTGGATTAAGATTTAGCTTTTTTATCTTTAATTAATAATATAGTGTAAATAACTCCACAAGATAATGTTGTAAACAAGCTTAGACTCCACCAGAGCCAGTATTTATTTTCAACTACTCCTTCTGGATCAATATACATTCCTATTACATTTGATAATGAGTATCCAAATATTAACAAAGAAACAATTCCATATTCCAAGATGAATCTTCTTAATAGGAATTTGTTTTTTATTGCCTTGATAAAGTAAGTGAGAGATAAGCTCATTATTGCTAACCCACTAATGAATAAAACTAAGCTATCTTTGTCGAAAGAAAATTTCATTGAAGATTCTTTCCAAACATGGCTTTTAACATAACTTATTAAGTAGACAACAAATAATGCAGTTCCTCCTAAAAAGAAGGTAATTGTAAGTGCGTATTCAAGTGGCTTTTTATTTAGTTCTTTTTCTTTTATAACAACATCTTTGGCTGCAAAGATAACTGGCGCTCTAAGATATAAAATGACTGATGCAACAACGCTTAATACAATGCATGGACCAATATAAGCTATGTTATAAACAAGCGAATAAACCCATGGATTTAAATAATTTAAACCCCAAGCAAAATATGCTGCGTCATTCCAGAAGATTGCACCAGCAAAAAAATGAGATGTGAATTTTAATAAACCACCAATGACTCCTGCTATTACTATCCACATAACATGCATTCCCTTAGTAGATGCTTTATCGAATAGTGGCTTTAAAAAGCCAACTAGTCCAACTAAAGCGTATGGCAAGATGTAATCAAGTAGTGGTTGAACAGGGTGGATGACATATGCTTTTGTACAGAAATCTAGTAAACCCATTATTAATCCTGCCAAAGTTGAGGCAACTCCGCCCCTTCTAAATCCAAGAATAATAATTGGCACCATCGCAAATCCGATTGATCCTCCGCTAGTGAAACTAACTGCGAAGACTCCTTGGATTTCGTCTAATACATAGCCGATCGCAGCAAATAATGCTACTTCAACTATAGTTCTAATTGTTTGATTAGTTTTCATAATACTCTCCTAATAAAAAACTCCATCAATAGACGGAGAAGAAAGTCGTTCAATAAAAAACTTCCCTCCGCTAGCATTACCTAGATCAGGTTTGGTCGACTCAAAGAAGAGTCCTCTCAGCCGATTATTTCAGCTCCCACCTAAAATTATATATATTTCCAATAAAAGTTGATAACAATAAATAGTAATAAAATCACAATTATTCTCACTTATGTGAGATATTTGTGCTATTATTTAACACGATAGCGAGGAAAATCTCATGGCGAGAAAAAAAGTTGAAGTTAAAAGCGAATCAGAAGTTAAAGTTGTATCACCAGAAGAAGAAAAAGCAAAGCTTGATGCTAGTTTAGAAACTTATAAGTTAGAAAAATTAGAAGGCGAACAAACATTCGATCAACAAATAGAAGACAAAAGAAGTGTTATTTTTAAGGTCTATCGTAAGACTAGATTAATCAATAACATTATTATGTTTGCGATTGTTGCAGTCTTTGTTGTCTCCATTATTTTTATGACTCAATTTAGTTGGGGTAAAATCGCTGGTGGAGTTCTCATCGGTGTAACAATTGTTGGATTAGTTATTTATTACATCTTAACTAGAAATTTATTTCCAAATACTACAAAAGATTATATTGAATCATTCACCCATATTTCTGACAATTATGTATTTGACGCTGAAGGATATAGTGATTGTGAACTTTTCTTTAAAAAAAGATATGCATTAGCGGATTCTTTACCGGATAGAGTTTATAAAAATGTTATTGATTTAGCTAGTAGAAACTTGGTTTCTGGTAAATTTGATGGTGTTGATTTCACTTGTGGTGAATTAGCGTTATACACCCAAGGAGAAAAGGCTAGACAAAAGAAAGTTCTTTTCGTTGGAAAATACATCACTTTAGAAAACAAACTTCATTTTGAAGATCGTTACATCATCAACATTCAAGGAGAAAAGAACACTGATTTACCTACTGATGTTGAAGATTTAGTTAAAGTTTATGAAGTAAATAGATTTGTTATTTGGGCAAAAGAAGGAAGTAACCCAGAAAAAGATTTAGGTAAAGACTTTATTGAAGACCTTAAATCGATTGATTGTGTAGGTAGTTTACTTAATGTAAATATTGCTTTATGGGCAGGACACACTGCAGCGTATTTATCTTATGATGATCATATTGCAGCGATTCCTTTTGATAAACCAATCAACGCTGATAGTTACATTCAACTTAAAAAGAACATCAAAGATGTTTTAGGATTATTAACAAAAATATAATAGGTATTGTTATGAGCTTATACGGACACTGGTTGGCCATTCAATGTTATAAACACGATGGTTCCTTACATAGATGTTGGGACCGTGGTTTAGTCTTGGCTAATAATGATGAATATATCGTTGTCGCAACAAAAAGAGCAAAGGTTGTTGAGGCTAATGGAAGACGCTGGTTCACAAAAGAACCTGCAGTCACCATCTTCTCTAAAAAAGAATGGTGGAATGTTATTTGTATGCTTAAAGAATCGGGAATTTGCTATTACTGCAATATTGCTTCTCCTTCCTTAGTGAATAAGACCACAATCAAATATATTGATTATGATCTAGACGCTAAATTATTCCCATCAGGAGAAGTTAGAATTCTTGATGAAAAAGAATATCAAAGACATAAAGAGCTATATCATTATTCTGAGGAATTAGATCTAGTTCTTCGTTATCAAATGGACTGTTTATTACGTAGGATGAATAAGCGTGTTTTCCCATTTGAAGAAGATCGCGTTAGAGCGTATTACGACAAATTCCTTAGCGAAGTTGGTAAGGATAAATAATGAAACATTTAATATTTGATATTAAATCTCTAGAAGAGATGAATGCTTTTGCTAACTTAGTAGCAAATAAAGTACCTAATGGCACGGTTATTGGTTTATTAGGTGATTTAGGTGCGGGCAAGACTACCTTTGTTAGAGGTGTTGCAAAGGCCATTCATATAAATGAAATCATTCAATCTCCAACATTTAATATCATGAAGATTTATCTAAAAGGTGATAAACCATTAATTCATATCGATGCTTATCGACTTGCAGATATTAACACCGATATTGGACTAGATGAATATATTGGTTATGAAACAGGACTCACAATGATTGAGTGGCCAATGTATATTGAAAAACTATTGCCAAAAGATACTTTGTGGATTGAAATCACTAATACCGGAGAAACTTCTAGACATATCGACTGCTATAGTGAAAATGACTCACTTGTGGAGGAACTAAAATAATGGTTAGTTTGTTATTAGATAGTTCAAATACTTCATTATCTGTCGGGTTTGAAAAAGAAGGAAAACTAGTGTGCTTTACTAGTTATGAAGCTTGGCAAGTTCAATCCGAACATATGGTTCCTGAAATCGATAAATTGATGAAAGAATATCATATTTCTAGAAGTGATATTTCAAAGATTGTTGTCTCTATTGGACCAGGTAGTTATACAGGTGTCAGAATTGCGTTAACTATTGCAAAAGTCGCTTCTTTATCGTGTAATTGCCCTATTTTTCCAGTTAGTTCATTAAGAGTTTTAAAGGATTTTGATAAGCCTTCCATCTGTGTGATTAATGCGAGAAGTGGGAGAAGTTATTTCGCTGTTTATGAAGGAAACAAGACGATTGTCAGCGATGTGATTAAGACTAACGATGAAGTACTTGAATATATCAAAGAGCACCCTAGTTACTCTATCTGTGGAGATGCTAGATATTTAGGTTTTGAAAATAATGACACAAACATTTGTTTACAGATGATTAGACTTATGGATGTATTAGACAAATGCGAAAACGAACTAGGTCTAAAACCTATTTATATGAAGGATTAAGATGAAATATTTAAATACAGAAATTAGAGACGCAGACATAAATGATCTTCCTAAACTTTTAGAGTTAGAGAATTTGTGTTTTAAACATCCATGGAAAGAATCTGATTTAGTTTATGAATTAAAAGAGAATCCAGTTTCTAACGTCTTTGTATTAGAAGTTAGTAATCCATCAATGGGTTTAAATGAAATCTGTGGATTTGTTATCTATTGGAATACATTCGATAGTGGGACAGTTTGTCAAATATGTGTCCATCCAGATGTTCAAAGATTAGGATTTGGAAAAGAAATGATGAAAGAAGTCATTAAAGACGCTTACGCTAAAAAGGTAAATTATTTAACTTTAGAAGTTAGAGCGAGTAATGAAACTGCGATTTCTTTCTATAAGAAAGTTGGATTTGAATATTCTCACATCAAGCCACATTATTATGTCGATGGGGAAGATGCAGTATATATGATATTGGAGGTGAACAAAGTCTATGGCCAAAATATTAGCAATTGAGTCTAGTTGTGATGAAACCGCTGCTAGTGTTATTGATAATGGTCAATTACTTAGCAATATCGTTTCAACTCAAATTGATGTTCACCGTAAATATGGTGGAGTGATGCCTGAAATAGCAAGTCGACTTCACGCTGAAAATATTTCAATCGTTATCAAAGAAGCGTTAGAAACAGCGAAAATTGGATTTGAAGATTTAGATGCCGTTGCAGTAACTCGAGGACCTGGATTAATCGGTGCGTTACATGTTGGTTTACAAGCCGCGAAAACTATCTCAATGTTATATAACATTCCATTAATTCCTGTTCACCATTTAGCGGGTCATATTTACGCTAATGAATATGTCAGTGAATTTAAATTTCCAATGCTAGCGGTTGTCGTAAGTGGAGGAAATACTGAACTTGTCTTAATGAATGATCATTTAGATTTCAAAATTATCGCTGAGACTAGAGACGACGCGATTGGAGAATGTTACGATAAAGTTGCTCGAGTGCTTGGACTTCCTTATCCTGGAGGAATTCCTATTGATAAGCTCGCTAAGGAAGGAAAACATACATATAATCTTCCAACTCCTTTAAAAGGAGAAAAGACATTAGACTTATCTTATTCTGGATTAAAAACTAACGTTATTAATCTAGTTCATAATCTAGAACAAAAAGGTGAAAAAGTTAATGTTGCTGATATGTGTAAATCGTTCCAAGATGTTGCAGTGGGCTTAGTTATCGATAGAACAATTAAAGCAGTTAAAGAATATCACGTTAATCAAGTCATTCTTGCTGGAGGAGTTTCTGCTAACTCTTATTTAAGAGAACAGATGAGCGTTGAGATGGAGAAACTAAAAGTTAATCTTCATATTCCACCGATGTGGTGCTGCACTGATAACGCTACAATGATTGCAAAAGTTGCAGAAAAACTTTATGACTTAAAAGTCTTTGCACCTTTAGATTTAGGGGTGGATCCTAACTGGTCAATTGAAGAATGGAGAAAATTCTGAAATCTTTATTAAATGATTTCAATAAAGTTAGATATAATTACATCAAGAGGTTATAAAACTATGGCTACTATCAAATTTACAAACTATGAATTATTCGACATCGTCTTAAGTGGAGACGAAGAAGAAAAAGCACAACTACTTGAAAGCGAAATCAGTCTTCAAGGTTGGGTTAGAACTAACCGTGATAACGGACAAATTGGTTTCATTGAATTTAACGATGGAACATATTTTAAGAATGTTCAATTGGTCTATACCCCAGAAACTAAAGATCATGATTTAATCGCTTCTTTTAGAAACGGATGTGCGATTGAAGTTACTGGTACAGTAAAACTTACTCCAGAAAATAAACAACCATTTGAAGTTTCATTAACTGGCGCTAGCTTATTAGGGGATTGTGATGAAGACTATCCGCTCCAAAAGAAAAGACACAGTTTTGAATTCTTAAGAGATATCGCTCACATTAGACCTAGAGGAAATACCTTCCAAGCAGTTTTTAGAGTTAGAAGTGTTCTTTCTTACGCAGTTCATCAATTCTTCCAAGAAAGAGGATTTATCTATGTCCACACTCCTGAAATTACCACTAACGATGGAGAAGGAGCAGGAAATGTTTTTGATGTCACTACTCATGACACAAAAGATCCATTCTCATTCTATGGTAGAAAAGTTAATTTGACTGTCACTGGTCAACTCCATGTTGAACCATTTGCTTTAGCCTTTAGAAATGTTTATACATTTGGTCCTGTCTTTAGAGCGGAACATAGTAACACAGTTAGACACGCTAGTGAATTCTGGATGATTGAACCTGAAATGGCGTTCTGTGATTTAGATGACAATATGAATGTTATTGAAGACTGCATTAAGTATTGTATCTCTTATGTCATGGAAGCTTGCCCAGAAGAAATGAAATTCTTCAACACTATGATTGACCCAACCTTATTAGATAGATTAAACCATGTCGTTAATAGTGATTTTAAGAAAATGACCTATACAGAAGGCATTGAAATTCTCAAAAAAGCCGTTGAAAGTGGCGTGAAATTTGAAAATCCTGATATTAAATGGGGTATGGATTTACAAAGCGAACATGAACGTTATTTAACTGAAAAAGTTGTTAATGGACCACTTTTCTTAATTGACTATCCAGAAGAAATTAAAGCCTTCTATATGAAGAAAAATAAAGACGGCAAAACCGTTGCGGCTTGTGACTTATTAGTCCCTGCAGTTGGTGAATTAGTTGGCGGATCTCAAAGAGAAGAAAATTATCAAGTCCTTAAAGAAAAAATGGATAAACTTGGTTTAACCGAAGGGCTTGAATGGTATTTAGATACGAGAAGATATGGCGGTTGTGTCCATAGTGGATTTGGAATTGGATTTGACCGATTATTAATGTATGTCACCGGTATGCAAAATATCCGTGATGTTCAACCATATCCACGTACAAGTAACGCGATTAAATATTAATTATGATTGACGAAAAAGAAGCTCTACAAATCGAAAAGGAAAAAAGAAAAGAAGTTGCGAGACGTCGCATCTTCTGGTTTTTGCTTATTGTAGATATTGCTTTAATAGCGTTAATCGTTATTCAAATCTTTTTACTAGCAGGCGTTAAATAGAAGAATTATTTTCTTGATTAACCTGTTCGTTATTTAATTTATTTTGATTAAAGCCCTCGAGGCTTTTTTCAAATACTTCTTTACTGCGTTTATATAGCATGATTGTTCTACTTAAGAAACTTAAGACTACGATAAAATACCATGTTCCACCTACAAGTAGACATGGTGCGGAAATATATCCCGCCCAGGCACTAGCGACTAGATGAGGTGTATTATCAACTACAAGTTTATTGAATCTAATTAATTCGCCTCCAACAAATTCGTTTGATAATTTCCAGGTCCAGAAAATAGTTCCAAAACCATTCTCAGTTGAGAATAAATTATAAGTCCAATCTCTATATATAGCGTTTCTTATTAGTAAAACTAATACTCCAACAGCAATAATGATGACTGGAATATATGATTGTTTAAAGAATAAGGCGTAGTTTTTAGTTCTACCATATTTAAGTAAATGCTTTCTATCGGTGATAACTCGATAGTAAACAACATCATGAATTAGACTATCCATCTTTTTACTTTGCCATTTCATTAATCTAGTAAGTAAAAATCCAAGATATCCCACTAATACAACAACGAGGATAAAGATGAGCAAAATAGCAAAGATTAATCTCTTATCATTTTCAGTTAATTGAATTAATGTAAGGAAGCTCATAGATTGTCCTCCTCACGATTATCAATAATCTCATCTTCTTTAGGCTCTTCTTCAATTGGAGAAGAATAAGAGCCATTATAGACAACATATGAAAGATCTTGTTTTGGCTCTTCTTCTTTTTGAACATTCACCAAGCTTTTTACTTGGATATCTTCAGGAAGATCACTATTTAAAGTTCTTCCAGTGAAAAATAAATATATGACTCTAACAAGTTCAAATAGAAATACACCTATGCCGTATACTGCATAAATAGCTGTCGCTAATAAAATTAGTGGTAATAAAAAGAAATATAAAACTCCCCTACCAATACTTTTAAATACGTTAGACATATAACTATTCTATATTTTGATTTGAATTATTGCTATCAAAACAATAATTCGAGACTACATCTACACCAACAATTACTAGGAAGTAACTAGATAAAAGGACTAGTTGATTTGGTGCTGAGATGTATTTATATAAAAACGCAAATACGAAAATCGAAATTAATAATCCAATACCTAAAACAATGTAGATCCAGAGTTTTCTTTTAAGCACTAAATTAAATAATAAATAGGAAGGAATTGGTAAACTTGCAACTAGGAAAATTAAGACAAAATCAGTGTAGAAAAATAATCCTAATATAATAGCAACAACAAAGATTCCTAAAGTAATATATAGCAAATAGTGATAATCATCATCTAGGTTAAACTCAAATCCTAACTTTTTTATTTGTGTAGAAATTAATATATAAGTGAAAATAATTTGAATTTCTGCAATTAAATAGGTGAAAACAAGCGCAAATGTTGTCTTAAATAGGAAAGATTGTAAACCAAATAGAGTCATTATAGATTCGTATAAGTTTACTGAACCAATAACTTTATCGATGAATAAGAAGGTTAATAAGTTAAATCCGAATTGAATAAGCGATACAAGGATAATGATATAAATAACTGGGCATTTTTTCTCTGCTAAATATCCAAATAAAAACCCAGTAATTAAAGAAGGTAAAACATATAAGAATGTATCAAAAATATTAAAGCCTAGATTTAAAAGGAAGCAAAGTAGCAATGTGACTATGAAGTAGATTGGGAAATAAATTTTCTTACAAAATAAAGTTACTACCGCGCTTGTTAAAGGAAGGACAAAGACTATTAAAAAAAATAAAACCGGTAGGATGTTTGTGAGCAAAACAAAGATGACATTAATAGCCGCCATTATTGCTAAATATGTAATGTTTTCTACTGGAGTTTCTCTTCTTTTAAATAGTTCCATCTCAGTGTAATTATAAAAGTTTTTTAAGAAATTTTTTAAATTTTTCCAAAAAGTGCCCTAGGAAATCCTTTGGATTTCCATTATATATAGGAGGACTTTTATGAAAAAAGTTAAATCATTCTTACTATCTGCTACCATCTTAAGCTCTTGTGCGGCTGCTTCTCCACCTGCTGTTGAAGAGAAAATTTCTTACGATTATATAGAAATTGAGAATAGTAAAATCTCGTGGAGTGAAATCTTATCTAAAGAAGAAGATTCTTACAAGGTATATTTCTATAGTCTTTCGTGCGGATATTGCCGTGAACTTAAAGACGAAATCATTTCATATTATTTAAAAGGTTTGGAGACTCTGTATTTTGTTTGCACAGATGAACATGCAGTATTTGCTCGAGGTGATATCATCGGCGTAAATAATATTGATGACTTTCATATTCTTGGAACACCTTATCTAGTGGAAATCAATAATAAAACAGTCTTTTCAGCATACGCTGGATTAACTTCTATTAGGAATTATCTTGAACAAGCAATGCAAAAATGAAATAAACATTTTTGAAATTGAATGCCTATCTATATTGTGTTAGTATATTGCTATGCAATATGAAGATTTCATTTCATCATTAAACGAAACTCAACTTTCAGCGGTTGAAAGCGATTCTCAATTCACTAGAGTTATCGCAGGAGCGGGAAGTGGAAAAACTAGAGTTCTTACATATCGTATTTCGTATTTAATAAGCCAATTAGGAATTAAGCCTTGGAAGATTTTAGCGTTCACTTTTACAAATAAAGCTGCTAATGAGATGGTTAATCGTATTGTGCAAATCATCCCAGAATGCCGTAAAGATTTAACGATTAAAACATTCCATAGTTTTGCAGCATTCTTTTTAAGACAGGAAATCTCAGTGTTAAATTATCCAGCGAACTTCACAATCCTAGATGAAGAAGATCAAACGAAGATTATCAAAGATATCGTCAGTGAGATGGGTTATAAGAAAAATGATCCAATTGTGAAGACATCCATTAACTATATTGGAAGCTGCAAGTTAGATGAAAAATATCCTGGAGATGTCAAAATTGTTCATGAAAGATTTGAAGGCGAAAAAGAGTGCCTTGAAATCTATGAAAGATATGAAGATATTAAATCTAGGCAATACGCTTTAGATTTTGATGACCTTTTGTTAAAAACAAATGAGATATTAAATAACTACACAATTATTAGAGAAAAATGGAGAAGTAAATACGAACATATTCTTATCGATGAGTTCCAAGACACTAATAATACTGAATATAAGATGATTAAGAATTTGATGAAACCTTCAACTTCTTTATATGTTGTTGGAGATCCAGATCAAACTATTTATACCTGGAGAGGTGCTAATCAAAGCATCATTCTTGATTTAAATGAGAATTTCCATAATGTAAATACGATTATTCTTAACCGAAACTATCGTTCTACTCAAAACATCCTAGATGATGCTAATAGATTAATTGCTCACAACAAATATCGTGTTCCAAAAGATTTGTACACAAATAACATTAAAGGACACGAAGTCGTGGTAAATTATTCTGACTCTGGAATTCAAGAAGCTAATTATGTCGCTAAAGAGATTGAATATTTAAGAAACAATCAACATTATCAATATCGCGATATAACGATTTTATATCGCTCTAACTATGTTACCCTCGATTTTGAAAAAGCGTTAATGGCAAGAAGAATCCCTTATGTTATCTATGGTGGAGTTAAGTTCTATCAAAGAATGGAAGTTAAGGATGTCATCGCTTATTTTAGATTGATTAACAATGTTAAAGATGATGTCTCCTTTGAAAGAATCATGAACGTTCCTAAAAGAGGAATTGGAGATAAAGCCACTTTAGAAATTAAAACTGGAGCGGCTAACGCAAATCTTAGCATGTATGAATATGTTTTAACTGATGATGCTTTAGGAGAATGTTCTCCAAAAGCGATTAAATCGTTAAGAACAATGATTGCCAGAATCGAAGTGACAAAAAATCAAATCAAAGAGGGAGATGAAATGTTTGCGAAAAACCTCGAAGATTTGATTAATGATATCGGTTATTATGATCACCTTAAATTATTAGATGATGGAGATGACCGATTAGATAACGTTAAATCTTTGTTTGATGATTTAAGAAATTATCTTTCAAAGAACGAGAATGCAACATTTGAAGAATATCTTCAAAATATATCCTTAGTCTCCGCCCAAGATGACATCATTGATGGAGATCATGTCACATTGATGACTGTTCATACCGCTAAAGGATTAGAGTTCCCCGTTGTTTTTGTGGTGAGAATGTCTGAAGGTATTTTCCCTAACCAAAGAGCTCTTGATGATGGAGGCTATATGGGGATGGAGGAAGAAAGAAGACTTGCTTATGTCGCTATGACAAGAGCGAAAGAAAGATTATATCTAACTGCAAGTCACGGATATAGTTATGTCTTAAAAGGTGAATTAACTCAATCTAGATTTATCAAAGAAGCCGGACACACTATGATGAATCGTCCTACTTCAATCAAAGATTTCTATTCGAATTCCTATGGAACTCAAAAGAAGAAATATAAATATGATTTTGATGATGTTAGAAACGAAGACACCAAGTTTGATGATGAACCAATTAGACAAGATTTCTCTCAAGAAACCAATAATGTCTCTTCATGGCAAGTTGGAGATATTGTCGAACACGTCAAATTTGGTAGAGGTGTTGTCACTTCTTTAGAAGGAGATAACATCATCGTTGTTGAATTTGAAAATCACGGAAGTAAAACACTTCTTGGAAATCATAAATTTTTAAGTAAAGGAAGTAAGTAATATGGACCCAAAAGCAAGAGTTGAAGAACTTACTAAAACATTAGAAAGATATAATTACGAATATTATGTCTTAGATAACCCTTCGGTTAGTGATGCCGAATATGACCGCTTAATGCAAGAATTAATGGCGATTGAAGAAGCTCATCCTGAACTAAAAAGCCCTTTAAGCCCAACTCAAAGAGTTGGTGGACAAGTACAAGATGAATTTAAAAAGATTACGCATAAAAGAAATATGCTTTCTTTAGCTAACGCCTTTAATGACGCTGATTTAAGAGATTTTGATAAGAAGATTAGAGATGTCTTAAAAGTAGATTCTGTCGATTATATGGCGGAGATGAAAATTGATGGACTTGGTATTTCGTTAGTTTATCGAGGAAATCTCGTTTATGCCTCCACTCGTGGAGACGGCACTACTGGAGAAGATGTTACTAGTAATGTCATCACTATCAAATCAGTCCCGTCTCATATCGATTTACAAGAAGAGATGGAAATCCGTGGCGAAGTTTTCATGCCTAAAAAGTCTCTTGAAAAATTAAATAAAGAAAGAGAATTAGCTGGAGAACCATTATTCGCCAATGCGAGAAACGCAGCTGCAGGTTCAATTAGACAATTAGATAGTAAAATTGCAGCTTCTAGAGGACTAGATGCTTTCTGGTATTACTTCGTAAACGCTAAAGATTTTGGACTTCGCTATCATAGCGATGCTTTAAATATGGCGGATAAGCTTGGGTTTAAAACTAATCCGGAAAGAAGGATTTGCCACGGCATAGAAGAAGTCATCAACTTCATCGCAGAATATACCGAAAAAAGACCAACCCTCGCTTATGATATCGATGGGATTGTTATAAAAGTCGATGATATGAGTACCTATGATAAGTTAGGCTATACATCAAAAACTCCTCGTTGGGCGATCGCATATAAATTCCCACCTGAAGAAGTGATAACTAAGTTAACTGATATCATCTACACAGTTGGAAGAACTGGAAAGATAACCCCTAACGCAGTTCTTGAACCTGTTAGAGTGGCGGGATCAGTTGTTCAAAGAGCCACCCTTCATAATGAGGATTTCATTATTTCAAAAGATTTAAAAGTTGGAGATTATGTTGTTATTAGAAAAGCAGGAGATGTCATCCCTGAAGTAGTTAGACCAGTTCTTACTAGAAGAGGAACAGATGTTAAACCATATAAGATGATTGACACTTGCCCTGTTTGTGGAGAACCACTTACTAGAATTGATGTCATGCATTTCTGCTTAAATCCACACTGCGAAGCCAAAAAGATCGAAGGACTTATTCATTTTGCTAGTAGAGACGCAATGGACATTGAAGGCTTAGGAGAAAAAGTCGCCGAACAATTCTTTAACCAAGGCTTTATTAAGAGCATTGTTGATATCTACGATTTAAGTCAATATCGCGAAGATATTATTAACCTAGATGGATGGAAAGATAAATCTATTGATAATCTTTTACAGGCCATCGAAAAGAGTAAAGAAAACTCTTTAGAAAAAGTTTTATTCGGATTAGGTATTAAAGAAGTTGGCGCAAAAACCGCGAAGGTTTTGGCTAGAAAATATGGTGATATTGATAATTTAATGAACGCTAGTGAAGAAGAACTTCTTGAGATTAGCGATGTCGGTCCAGTCCTTGCTAAGTCATTAACTAGCTTCTTTAATGATGAAAGAAATCTTAACCTTATTACTGAACTAAAATTAAGAGGTTTGAACTTCAAATTTATCGGTAATACAGTTCACGCAGCTAGTTCCTATTTCTCTGGTAAAACTTGTGTATTAACTGGCACTCTTTCATCTATGGGAAGAAAAGAAGCAACTGAGTTATTAGAAAACGTTGGAGCAAAGGTTACTGGATCAGTTAGTAAAGCCACGGATTGCGTTATCGCAGGAGTGGAGGCTGGCTCTAAATTAGATAAGGCTCAGGCTTTAGGAATTACTGTTTTAAACGAGGAAGAATTCCTTGCACTTATCAAATAGGACACTAACTTTAGTTGTTGTCTTATTTAAAAAACTATGAATAAATAATTATCTTTGATAAAATACAAAATCGGTGAAGTTAAATGAAAAAAGTAACAAAAGAAGTATTGAAGAGTAATGCAGAAAAATTAATGTTTGAGATGAGCGATGAAGATCTTGACTTACTCGTTAATGAATTTGGTGTTATTCAAGAACAAATGAGTTTAATTGGTGAAATCGAAGGAGTGGATGAGACTACTCCGATGACTTTTCCTTTTGATGTAACATCTACTTTTTTAAGAGAAGATGTTGCTAGTGAGCCTCTTGATAGAGAATTAGCCTTAAGAAACGCTAAAGATGTTGTTGACGGACAAATCCGTTTGCCAAAGGTGGTGAAGTAAGATGAATTATCGTAATCTTTCGATCACCGAATTACATAATCTTCTTTTAGAAGATAAAGTCACTCCTTTAGAGCTAGTTAAAGAAGCTATTAAACTCGCTAAAGAAGATGATAACAACGCTTTTGAATATATTTGTGATGAAGAAGCATTAAAGAAGGTTGAATCTTTAGATTCTTCTAAAAAGAATAATTTATTTTACGGAATCCCTGTTGTTGTCAAAGATAACTTTTCCACTAAAGATATTCCAACTACCGCTAGTAGCAATATCTTAAATGGATATGTCCCTATTTTTTCTGCTGAAGTAGTCGAAAGATTAGAGGCTCAAGGTGCCATTGTCATTGCTAAATCGACACTAGATGAATTAGCCATGGGTGGAACCGGTACAAGTGGACATAAAGGAACTACTTTTAATCCTTGGGATAAGAGTAAAACTAGATTAGTTGGTGGTTCTTCCTGTGGAAGTGCTGCTAGTGTTGCCAAAGGAATTGTTCCATTTGCTTTAGGAAGCGATACCGGTGATAGTGTGAGAAAACCTGCTAGTTATGCTGGATTAGTTGGTTTCAAACCAACTTGGGGAAGAATTTCTCGATATGGTTTATTCCCATTTGCGACTTCGTTAGACCATGTTGCGTATTTCACACGTAATGTTTCTGATGCTGCTATTTCCTTAAACGTTTTAGCGGGTCATGATGATAAAGATTTTTCATCTTCTTTTAAAGAAGTTCCTGATTATAGTAAACATCTTACCGACTCTATCAAAGGTAAGAAGATTGGAATTATTAAAGGCGTCGTTAATTCAATGAGTGATAAAGATATCATCGCTGTCTTTAATAAAACAGCTGAAGGTTTAAAAGAAAAAGGTGCGATTGTTGAAGAAGTGGAAATCGATGAAAAGCTTCTCAAAGCCATCTTCCCAACTTATGTCATTATTTCCTGCGCTGAATCTACTAGTAATAACGCTAATTTAGACGGCATTAAATTTGGTGCTAGAGTAGAAGGCGATTCATTTGAAGAAGTGATGACTAATACAAGAACCAAAGGCTTCTCTAGATTAATTAAAAGAAGATTTGTTATTGGAGCGTATTCTCTTTTAAGAGAAAACGCTGATGAATTATTCATTAGAGCCCAAAAATGTCGCCGATTAATTGTTGATGCATTTAATAAGGCGTTTGAATCTTATGATGCATTAATTGCGCCGGCAGCCCCTAGTGTTGCTCCTGAATTTGCTCATAAAAGTGATGCATTAGATAATGAATATTTAATCGCCGATAACTATATGGCGTACGGCAATATGGGAGGATATCCTTCTATTACCTTACCTATTGGATTTAAAGATAAATTACCATTTGGTATTAACTTAACCGCTAAACCATTTGATGAAGTTAACTTATTAAATATCGCTAATGCTGTTGAAAGTGTTACCGGTTTAAAAGACTTAGTCGCGGAGGATCGATAATCATGGAATTTGAAGCAATTATCGGATTAGAAATCCACGTTGAAATGAAAACCAAATCTAAGATGTTCTCTAGCGGACCTGTTAGTTTTGGTGAAGATCCAAATACTAGAGTGAACCCTGTTGATATGGCTTTCCCTGGCACAATGCCTACTGTTAATAAGCAAGCTGTTATTAACGCGATAAGAGTGTCTAATGCTTTACACATGGATATTGATGACACAGTGATTTTTGAAAGAAAGAACTATTTCTATAGCGATTTACCTAAGGGTTATCAAATCACTCAACAATTTAGACCTATAGGCTCTAATGGTTATCTAACCATTGAAACATCTAATGGTCCTAAAAAGATTGAAATAGAACGTCTACATATGGAAGAAGATACATGCAAACAACTCCATAGTTGGGATTTCTCGTTATTAGACTATAACCGTGCAGGTATTCCTCTTATTGAAATTGTTTCTCGTCCAGATATGAGAAACGGGGAAGAAGCCGCTAAATACGTTGAAAAGATTAGAAGTATTGTCACCTTCTTAGATGTTAGTGATGGAAAAATGGAAGAAGGTTCTTTAAGATGTGATGTCAACATCTCTTTAAGAGAAGTTGGCGCAACTAAATTTGGAACTAAAGTTGAAATTAAAAACCTCAACTCACTTAATAACATTCAAAAGGCTATCGATTTTGAAATCTCTAGACAATCAATTATTCTTGAGTTCGGTGGACAAATTGAACAAGAGACAAGAAGATTTGATGAGGGAAGCAAAGAAACTGTTTTGATGCGTGTTAAAACAGACGCGGTTGATTATAAATACTTTACTGAAAGTAATATCGCTCCTATTAAGCTTTCTAAAGAGTTTATTGAAGATGCAATTAAAACTTCTCCAGAACTCGCTGAAACAAAATTAGAAAGATATAAATCGTTTGGCTTAAATGACTACGATTCTAATTTACTTATCGCTGATCACGATATCTCTAATTACTATGACCAAGGCGTTAAAAGCGGTTGCTCTCCAAAACTATTAGCTAACTGGATTATTGGAGATGTCCAATCAGTTCTTAATCGTGATTGTATTTCAATTAAGGAATTTAAAATTACTCCAGAGAACTTAGGAAAACTTGTTTTACTTATAGAAAGTAACAAAGTTTCCAATAAACAAGGAAGAGATATCTTTGCAGAAATGGTGAACACCAATGAGGATCCTGAAGCCGTTATGAACAAACTTGGAATTTCTCAAGTTAGTGATGAAGATGAATTAAGAAAAGTCATCATTGAAATCCTTGATGTTAATGAACAATCTATCATCGATTATAAAAACGGAAAAGGACGTGCGATTGGATTTATCGTTGGTCAAGTTATGAAGAAAACTCAAGGCAAGGCAAACCCTGCCTTAGCAAATAAAATCATCTTAGAAGAAATTGGAAGGAGATAATAAGATGGCAATTTTAGTTACAGGTGGAACAGGCTATATTGGTAGCCATACAGTAGTGGATTTACTTAACCATAATTACGATGTTGTAATTGTTGATAATTACGTCAATTCAAAACCAGAAGTTTTAAATAGAATTGAGAAAATTACTGGCAAAAAGCCTAGATTTTATGAAATTGATGTTTGCGATGAAGGCAAAATGAGAGAACTTTTCAAGAAGGAAAAAATCACTGATATCATTCATTTTGCTGGATTAAAATCTGTTGGTGAATCAGTCCAAAAACCAGGTTTATACATCAAAAACAATATTGGAAGCAGCTTAGTTTTATTAAAGCTCATGGATGAATTCAATGTTCACAATATTGTCTTCTCTAGTAGTGCGACAGTATATGGCGTTCCTGATCACGTCCCACTTAAAGAAGATGACAAGATTGGTGGATGCACAAACCCATATGGACAAACCAAATTAGAAATTGAATATCTTTTAAAGGATTATGCTGAATCACATAAAGATGCGAATATTGCAATCTTAAGATATTTCAACCCTATCGGTGCTCATGAAAGCGGATTAATTGGAGAAGACCCACAAGGTATTCCAAATAATTTAATGCCATATATCACTCAAGTTGCGGTTGGAAAACGTCCATTCTTATCTGTTTTTGGTAACGACTATAAGACTGTTGATGGAACCGGAGTAAGAGATTATATTCACGTTGTCGATTTAGCTAGTGGTCACTTAGCGGCGTTAAAGAAATTAGAAGAAAAACCAGGATTAGTTATCTATAATCTTGGAACTGGAAAAGGTACTTCTGTCTTAGAATTAGTTCACGCTTTTGAAAAGGCTAACAATCTTAAGATTGAATATCAAATTAAAGACCGTCGTCCAGGCGATGTTGATGAAAACTACGCAGATGCTACTAAAGCCTATAAAGAGATGGGCTGGAAAGCAAAACTAGATATCGTTGATGCGTGTCGCGATTCTTGGAGATGGCAAAAGAATAATCCAAAAGGCTACGATAAGTAGTCTATA
Source organism: uncultured Caryophanales bacterium (assembly GCA_946612115.1). GTDB lineage: Bacteria > Bacillota_I > Bacilli_A > RFN20 > CAG-826 > UBA2450. The sequence goes on from CAMOEI010000004.1 coordinate 82,834, forward strand.
GGGATGCGCTCGTAACTCAGTTGGATAGAGTATCACCCTCCTAAGGTGGAAGCCGAACGTTCGAATCGCTCCGAGCGCGCCAAGATAATACTTAAAGACTGGCAACGTCAGTCTTTTCTTTATTTAAGTCATCTTTCTTGGTATCCTATCAATATGAAAAAACCTGAATATGATCCACAGACAGTAAAATTTCCTTATTCGGAATATACTGATCAACATTATTTGAAACTCAAAAAAGATAACGGAGTAGTTTTTGATGAAAACTATCCATATTTTGATAACTCTCCTTCATTTAGGTTTAAAAGAAGACTAGTTAGAATCCTCTTATATGTTTTAGTTTTCTTGTTAGCTAGAATCAGAATGGGTTTAAAAATTGAAGGAAGAAAGCATCTAAAAAACAACAAAGCCTTGCTTAAGCAAGGAGTTGTCTCTTTCTGCAATCACGTTCATATGTGGGATTTTATCGGAGTGATGAGAGGTATCATTCCTTTTAATCCTCGTTTATTGGCCTGGGATAAAAACCTCAACGGAGAAAACGCTGGATTAATTAGAATGGTTGGAGGAGTCCCAATTCCTACCAATAATTTAAAAGGACAAGTAAAGTTTTCTAGTGAAGTAGATAAATTCCTTAAAAGTGGAGGATGGCTACATATTTATCCTGAGGCTTGTATGTGGGAATATTATCGACCAATTAGACCTTTTAAAGTTGGCGCCGCTAATTACGCAGTGAAAGCAGATAAACCAATCCTTCCAATGGTCTATGTCTACCGTAAACCTGGCTGGATTAGAAGAAAGATCTTTGGTCAAATTGCTTTATTCACATTAAGAATTGGAAACCCGATCTTTGTTGATAAATCTCTTCCTCAAGAAGAAAGAGCAAGAGACCTAACTATTAGATGCCATCAAGAGATGGTAAAATTAGCGGGTATCAAAAATAATATTTACGAGCCTATTTTCAATCACTCAAAAAGAATTGATTACTACGCTACAGAATATGGCGTAGGCTATAAGGGCAGCTTCTAATAATAGAAATATTTCTATTGATATTTAAATCTTATTTGTTTATATTATTTAAGCGCCTGGGTCCATAGCTCATCTGGGAGAGCGCCTCCATGGCATGGAGGAGGTGGCCGGTTCGAGCCCGGTTGGATCCACCAAAATCAAAATTTTCCCCTTAGCAAAATGTTGAGGGGTTTTATTTTGAAAAGTGTGGCACTTTTGTGACAGATTGTTTGCTATACTATCCACACTAAACAGGAAAAACACCTTGTTTAGATACAGCAAAATATTTAACTTGGCCTACCTAACTAAGATTAAATGTAATTTAAAACCCTGCATGTTGTCTGAGGATGACGCAGGGTTTTATTATTTATAAATAATAATCACAGATTGCTTTGCAGTTATCGTAGCGGTGATCACCAACAAAACCTTTTCTAATATTTTCTCTTTCTTTAGTAAACCTATCTTCTTTATCAAGGTTCTTGAAGAAATCAAACAATTCTTCTTTGTTCCAGATCTTTTCCCCTGGTAAATAATTATCGACTTCTTTAACAGTAAAGCCCCTATTGGCCTCATATCTAGCTTTATCGACAGTGACAAAACCTATCTTTCTATTTAATAATAAGAATGCGTAAAACGCACTTGAGTAGTCTGTTAACATTGCTTTAGATAAGGAATAGATAACTGAATTAGAAATACCTTTTTCAATAAGATATTCGTTTTCAATAAATCTGATATTAGATAAGTTTTCTGGAATAGATGTTCCTTTTTGAGCGTGATGAATTTTGATTAAGAGTAATTGCTTATTTTCTTTGAGTAAATTATTAAGTTTGACTAAGTCTTCGTCGCTTAAATTAATTGGATATTCATCTTGGAAAAACTTCGCATCTTGTTTGTGCTCGTTTCTAAAAGTGCATAAAGAACAAATGATATCTAAATCTTCATTTATACCTAAATCTTTAAGAAAATCCGCCTTTTTGCAGGAATTTTTAAAGATTTCATCGTTTCTAGGGAATCCGTTAATCACGATTGGATGAGTCTTAAAATGAGGATATTTAGCTTCTAGAATTTCTTTAGCTTTATCTCCTCCAAAAATGGATTCGACAGTGTTAACTTGTGGTCCAAGAATATAGTCATAGTATTTTGAACAATCTTTAATTGGGAATTCACCATGACCTAAATTGACAAGTTTAGTGCCTTCGTTTAACTTCATATTTTTCCAATAGTTGTCATAAGAGAAAAAGATGACTTTCGCTTTTAACGAATATTTATAAAGAGCGACCTTGTTTTTATAAGAAATCATGTCACTATTCTTTAAGCCAATCTTTAGGCCAAATTCCCTTTGGGCTTTATTAGTAACAATATACTTGATCTTGTAATTCTTGTAATTCTCTCTAACATATTTAAAAAGTTCATAAGAGTTATCATAAAAATAATCTGATGACTCAAAAATAATGTAGTTATCTTCTTTTTTTGTTGTTGCTCTAATTGAGCCAAATAAAATTTTTTCAATTGCTTTCATAACAGCAATAGTATAAATCATCTTGAAGCGTTGTTGTCTAGTTTTCTTAAAAAATAAGAAAAAAGATGTAAACAAATCAACAAATCGATTATAGTAATGAGGTATGGTTGATATTTCATTTATTATCCCGGTTCATAACTCTGCAAAGACTTTAGAAAGATGCATTCACTCCGTCTTTTTTAATCCAACCAATAAAACATATGAAATTATCGCAGTTGATGACTTCTCTAGTGACAATTCATTTGAGGTTTTAAATGAACTTAAAGGACACAAGCCTAACAACTGTATTTTTGAGACCATTAGATTAGAAGAAAATGTTGGAGTGCAAAAGACAAGATTTGTAGGTTTAGAAAAATCTCAAGGTAAATATGTTTATTTTCTTGATTCTGATGATGAAATAGTCCCTGAGTTTATTGAAAAAACAATTAATAAAATGGAAGACGAAAAGCTCGATGTTCTTTTAATAAACTGTGATGTTATAGAAGAGAAAAAAACATCTACTTTAATTGCTAAATCATCTTTTGATCATGTTAGAACATATGGCGCATATTTAGAAAGTTTATTATTTGGTGATTTTGGATTTACTTCTACTCATGTTTATAAAAGTACAGTTTTTGATCACGTTAAAATTAATGAACTTCCTAAATTATCATTTACAGAAGATTTGAATTTATATATCGAAATTGTTAGTAAAACCGACTTATTTGTAGGTATTTTGAATGAAAATTTATATAAGTACTATATGGCTAAGAATTGGCACAAGTCAAAGATGAACGTATCTAACGCCAATGATTCTTTATATGTTATCAACAAGCGTTATGAAATTGTCAAATCCTCTTATAGCGATAAAATGAATGTTTTTAGAAGAGGCAATCTCAAAGCCTGTTTAAGATTAATTCATTCAGTTAAGAAAACAAAAAATATCGCAAGAAAAGAAAAGAAATTGTTGCTTCAACAGATTAGAAACGCAGAAGTTGTTCAAGTTGTAACAAACTTATCGATTAGCGAATTCTTTAATTTGCAATTGAAGGATAAAATCCGTTATATCTTATACATCTAATCTTCTTTTAATATACTCTCAAATAAAGTCTATATTGTTTTGTATTTAGTTTTACTAAACTTGCAAAATATTTTTTTATTTACTAATATATTCGCATGCTATTTGTATTGCCCGCAATTGCGTTACTATTAATATTCGGAATCAGACTTCAAAAGCCTGAAGATAGAAGTAGTGTTTATTTAGAAAAAGTGTCAACTTTCCCTGTTAGGGGTATTTTTATTATCTTAATCGTTATGGCCTCTTATATGTCCACTCTTGGACCAGGGGCTTTAAATGATTTTGATCGCCCTTTATATAATCTTTTTGGCTTATATGGTTATGGCCAGTTATTATATGCCCCATTATTCTTCTATTCTGGATACGGAATATTCCAAAAGTTTATTATTAAAGGTAAAAAGTACGCTCAGCACATTCCGCTTCAGCAAATATTAAGACACTATTTATCTTTCTTTATCGTATGGATTATTTTCGTCATTATTAATTTAGCTTATAAATCTAACTATTCTTTAGATGTGTATTTAAAATCTTCTATAGGTTTAGACACGATAGGAAATAGTGCGTGGTACGTGATGATTATGTTAATCATGTATTTTATCTCATTTATTTCTTTTAGAGTTGCTGATAAAAAGACTGCGGTTGTTATTAACTTAGTCGGTGCAATCTTTGTGGCTTTTGGAATGAGGGCGTTAGGGTCACCAAGTTATGTGACCAATCCTCTATTTGTTTATTTCTTTGGAATTTGGTATGCCTATCTTAAAGATAGAATAGACGCAAAAGTTGAAAAAAGGCCATACCTTAGATATGTTACTTTGCTAGGCTCTGCTGCTTTATTTGTTGGTTTCCATTTCTACTATTTAAATGTTCCATATACAGAAAACAAAGAATTGCTTTTGATTATCCCGATGCTTTTGATCTGCGTATTTATCGTTTCTTTTACATCAATCTTTAAGATTAGAAGCAAGATTTTACATTTCTTTGGCGCTAATGCGTTCTGGATTTATTTATTACATTTATTACCAATTCTCTTATTGAAGAGAATAAGCTTTATTACTGAATATAAATATGTTTATTTCGCAGTTAGCTTCATAGTCACTATTGGTTTAGCGTTTGTGATGAACAAAGTATTTAATTATTTCTGGGATATCTTTGCTAAACATCACGGCAACGCCAGTGAAGAAAGTAATGTCAAATTAGGAATTGTTATTTCTTATATCACTTTATTCGTTTCTATTATTGGAGCGTTTGTTGTTACTCCAAGAGTGTTAGAGAATCTAGGCGATGCTCAATATGGTTTGCTTAGCTTTGCTAATTCTATTACCGCCTGGTTAACAGTTATTTCTAGTGCTTTAGCGGCTTCTTATATTAAGTTTGCTAGTGATAGACATAAAGAAGGTAAAGATGAAGGACTTGTAAATAGGTCCTATATTAAGATATTTGGAATACTTGCCGGAATCATGCTCCTAATTATCGGAGTGGGTGTCGGATTGTTCTTTGCTTTTGATATCAAACTTCCTCAATATTCTTGGGAAGAAAATAGATTAATTTTATCTTTATTACTCATCTCTGGAGTTAACGTCGCACTTAATGTTTTGTTCTCGGTATTTAACAATTTCTTAACTTATCGAAAGCAATTTATTTTCATTAGAATTGTCGCTCTTGCAGTCTCATTTTTAACGTTTGCCTGTAACCTAATTTTCTCTTTCTTAACAAAGAATGTTTTATCGATTTCCATTGCCGCAGTTTGTATTACTACAGTTAGCAGTGCGATTACGATTTTATATGCATTTAAGAAAGAAAAGATGACTTTTGCTAGGAGTTCTGATCGAAAAGAGACTTCTACACTTATTAAAGCAATCATTACTTTCTCAAGTTTTATTTTGCTTAATGCGGTAGTTGACCAAATTAATGTTAACCTCGATAAAACTATATTAGGTATCATGGTGAATGCTGAAGCGGTTACCGACTATACATTAGCGAAATATTTCAATGCTTACTTATTAACTTTATCTGTTGCGATTTCTTCTACCTTTGTCCCTAAGATTCATGAGCTTGTTGCCAATAATAAAAAAGAAGAATTAAATGCTTTATATTTGAAAGTATCTACTTCTCAAATGGCGGTGATGTTTTTAGTTGGTGGTGGGTTCTTTGCGGTTGGTAAAGAATTCATGGGTTTATGGCTTGGAATGGAAAAAGAATATATTTATTATTACGCTTTGATACCAATTGCCTTAGATATGGTTGCTCTTAGCTACAATACTTGTATTGAAATCCAAAGAGCGATGAACAAGCACAAATTTAGAGCGTTCTTATATATTGGGCTCGCTTTAGTAAATGTTGCTTTATCTGTTGTTCTTATTAAGGTCTTACCAAAAGGTTATGAGATTTGGGGTGCGTTTATCGGCACAGCCTTCTCAGTAGTAGTTGGTAACTGGATTATTCTAAATATTTATAACAAAGTTAAGATTGGTTTACCTATAGGTAAATTAGCTTTCAATTTATTTAAACACGCTTTATACGCTGGAGCGGGAGTGGCAGTTGCTTTAGTTATGAGAAAGTTCCTCCCTAACTCAATGGCGTTAACACTAAGATTTATTTCACAAGGGTTTGCCTTTGTGATTATATATTTTGGATTACTTCTTGTCTTTGAAAGAAAGACAGCAATCCCAATGTTTAAGAAAATTTTTGGCAAAATCAAAGCCTTAGCGAAAGGAAGATAATTATGGAAAGAATTTTGATGGTCGTTGGCTCTTTAGGAATGGGTGGAGCAGAAACCTTACTTGTTAACTTATTAAAAAACATTGATCGGGATGTCATCATGTTCGACTTCGTCTGTTTAGATGATGGAGCGCATGGGGTATATGAAGATACAGTTAAAGAATTAGGTTCTAATGTTTATCATTTACCAAAATATAAAATCTACAACAGTGGTTCTTTTAAGAAAGCTTGGGAAAGATTCTTTAATGAACATCCAGACTATAAAATTATCCACACCCATCACTCTAGTAGTGTTGCAATTATTTTAAAGATTGCTAAACAACACGGTTTATATTGCATAGCCCATAGTCACAGCGCTGGATTTAATCATAGCGGTCTTATGGGTTTACTACATAAAAGTTTAACGAAGAAAACACGTAAAAGAGCAGACCATTTCTTTACCTGTTCTCATCCTGCTGCTGTTGCGGCGTTTGGAAAAGAAGTCGCTGATGATCCAACTAGATTAACTATGTTAAATAATGGAGTGCTTTCTTCTAATTACCGATATAACCCAGAAATTAGAAAATCTATTAGAGAAGAATTAAGATTGGATGATGATGTTACTTTATACGCTCACGTTGGGCGATTTACCTATCAAAAGAATCATAAATACTTACTTAAAATTTTCGCTGAAGTTCTTAAAAAAGACCCTAAGAGTAGATTGCTCCTTTTAGGAGAAGGTGAACTTAAAAGCGAAATTATGCTCAATATTTCTAATTTAGGCTTAGAAGGAAAAGTCATCATTAAAGGAATTGTTTTAAACCCTTGGGATTATTTACAAGCCGCTGATTATTTTGTCTTCCCTTCAATTAATGAAGGATTACCTCTATCAGTAGTGGAAGCTCAAGCTAGTGGATTAAAAGTATTAATGAGTGATACTATCGCTAAAGAAACAATTATTACCGACTTAGTGTCCACAATGAGTATTGAGGTTGAACCATCTTTATGGGCTGATAAATTAATCGCCACCAAGAACTATAAAAGAAGAGATACTTATCAAGAAGTTATCAAAAGTGGATTCGATATCTCTAGCAGTGCTAAATTTATGCAAGATTATTATGTAAATCTTTTAAAGGAGTTATCTAAATAATGGAAAAGATTAAAGTCTGCCATATTGTTGGATCAATGAATAAAGGTGGAGTAGAATCCGTTGTTTTATCTTATTCAAAAGAATTAAAAGATGATGTCAGTCCAACATTTGTTTGCTTTGAAGACTCTAAATATATTCCTTTTGAAGAAATTGGCGCTATTGGAGGAAAGGTTGAAATAATTCCTCACGTTAAACACTTAGGTGCTTTTAACAAAGCATTAACAAAAGTGTTAAATAACGGCCAATTTGATATTGTTCATAGTCATATAAACACGTTAAGTGTTTTTCCTTTAAAAGTTGCTAAAAAGTGTGGTTATAAAATAAGAATCGCACATTCACATTCTCAAAGTAGTAAAAAAGAATTCGTGAGAAATATGATCAAGAACTTCTTGAAGAAGTTTTCTAAAAAATACGCGACTTATTTTATCGCTTGTGGAGAAGTTGCTGGCAGATATCAATTTGGTAATCAAGCTTTTGAAAAAGGCGAAGTCAAAATTATTAAAAATGCGATTAAGTTATCTAATTACAAATTCTCTAGTAGTGATCGAGAAGAAGTTAGAAAAGAACTCGGTATTCCATTTGACGCTAATGTTGCTGGTAACATTGGTAGATTATGTGAAACTAAGAATCAAATGTTTATTCTTGAGATTGCTAAAAAACTTCCTGATGTTCACTTTGTAATTGTCGGTGGAGGACCACTAGAAGAAGAACTTAAAAATAAAATTGTAGAGTATAAATTATCTAATGTTCATTTAGCAGGAGTCACTAATAACACCGCTAGATACTATAGCGCTTTTGACTCATTTATTTTGCCAAGTTTATATGAAGGAGTTCCAGTTACTGGCATTGAAGCTCAGGCAAATGGTTTATATGTAATCTATTCAAATAATGTCCCTAAAGAGTCTTTATTATCTGACTATGGCGAATTTATTTCTATCGAGCCAAACTATATCAATAAGTGGGTTAATGCAATTTCGAATAAGAAAGAACATCAAAATCATAATAAAGACATCACAACTGCAGGATTTAATATTGAAGAAGCAAGCAAAGAATTATTAAATGTCTATAAATCATTGCTACAAAAATAGGTTATTAAATATTAATAACTTTTTTATAATTTGTCCCAAATAAATTTCCTTAAAAATTTTATAATTTGAACATTTTAAATATTTTTTTCTTTTGAGAAAAATCATTTTTTTTGCGATAATAATGTTATGAAATATAACATAAATGATACAGTCGTCCATTCTCGAGAAGGACTATCGTACATTGCCGATGTCACAAAGATTGGTGACAAGGATTATTATGTCGTGCGTAAGTTAAAGGATGGAAAGGAAAATTTTTACGTCTTATTTGATCGCACCGATAGTATAATTCGTCCAATCATGAATTATGATGAAGCGAAAAAAGTTATCGACTATATGAAGACTGTTGACGCTAATTTCATCTCCAATACAAAACAAAGAAGAGATCAGTACAAAAAAAGACTTCTTTCTGGAGATGTCTTAGATTTAGCGTACTTAGCTAGACAGTTATTTTTCTTCAACTACTATAATGAACATGGTCAAGTTGTAAAATTAGGACCAACCGACTTACAAATGCTTAAAGACGCTGAATCAATTTTATTCGATGAGTTTGCTTTATCGTTTAAATGCGATAGACAAGACGTCGCTAAAAAAGTTGCAGAACTTATCGCTTAGGAAATAATTTCAATAAATCAACAGGTGCATCAATGATTGGTGCATCTTTTGTTATTTGTTTAATTTGGGTTTTGTCTCTATAACCATACGAGACCATAATAACATCAACTTTTGAATTGACTGCAGTTTGGTAGTCAACTTCAGTATCTCCGATATAAACTGCATCATTATTTGCAATATTTAACTCATTAAGAGTTATATTTACCATATCTGGCTCTGGTTTTTTACGATATAGTTCTGTTTCTCCGTGAACTGTGTCAAAAATATTAGGCAAAAAATAATCGATTAATTTATTAGCGCCCTCTTCAAATTTGTTAGTGACACAGGCAAGTAAATATCCACGATTTTTTAATTCGATTAAGACTTCTTTAATTTGTTCATATGGGAAGGTATTTTCAAAATAGTGGATTCGATAATACTCTTTAAAAGCCTCAAGGCATTCTTTATAGTGAATATCTTCTAGTCCATCAGGAACACTTCTAGCCACTAAAGTAGGAACGCCGTTACCAATCGCTCTTTTTGTGTGAGCTAGAGTAACTAAATCGTAACCATATTTTTCAAGCGCATAATTAACCGCGTTGTTCAAATCTTTTAAAGTATTGAACAAAGTGCCATCCATGTCGAAGATTAATAGTTTTTTGTTTAAAGTCATATTTTAATTAGTTTTGTTTAACAAAGCTCTTATAAATAATATTAGACAAGAACGAAATTATGCAATTATAATTTATTCAACATGAGTAAATTTAAATTTACCATTCAGAATATTCTATTTTGGGTTGGAATTATTTCGACTTGGTTTTTACTTGAAAACATCTCGATATTAACTCCTAATCCAACATCAAGTTTGTCTGATGCTTACTTTTATATTCTTTTAGCTGTCTCTTTAGTAGCGTTAATTGCCTATAACATATTTGATCGAATATTGAATAAAGGTTACGCTGATCAATTCTTGCTCGCCATTATATTGATTTGCTTTGCAACGACAATGGTAGCGATTTGGGGATTCAAAGAATTTAACTATAAAAACGCTATAAATCCAAGTAAGTCATTTATATACACTTTGTTTGATTACGAAAAGATTAAACAAAGTTTAGTGTCTTTTGTTTATTTCTTTGCAATCTATTCGTTCTTATTTGTGTTTAGTAAAAATCATCCAAGTTATAAACGAATCTATTGCGTCTATCTAATTGTTATCTTACTTTGCTATGGATTATTAGCACATTCATTAGTTACAGAATTTTCAAAATATCTATCTGTACTGAATGGTGTTTCACCTAGTGAGCCAATATTATCGTTATTTCACGATAATGATTTCTTCGCTCTATTGATGCTATTAGGAATGTTTTCATCAGTAAGTTTGAACTCCATTAAGAAGAATCCATTCTCATTTATAACAATTGTTATTTTCTCTTTAGCGCTTATTCTTATCGGATCGCAAACATTTATCTTGATTGACGTGTTCTTCTTATTAGTCTATTTCTTTGTTGAAACGATTTTCGATTTTAAAAAGAAAGTTGCTTTAGGGGTAGTTTCATTAACAAGCTATATAGTCATATTCGCTTCTATTTTCATCATGTATTCATTAGCTCAACAATATAACTTTGGAGCGTTCTCTAACTTTGCTAGATATGTTCATGATGTCGTTTTAGTGGCGGATTATCCAAGCTATTTAAATAGAATGCAGTTATGGAATGATTCTGTAGCGATATCAAATAACAACATAATTTCTATTCTATTTGGTTATGGCTTTAGAAATAGTGGGCCTCTATTAGGTCTATATCATCAATATTTTGATGGAGCGATTGTCTATAACGGACTCGCTACTAGTGAAAATGCTGGATTACAAATTCTTGTTAACTTCGGTTATTTTGGAGTTCTAACATTCTCATTACTTGTTATCTATTTCGTTTTCTGTGTCTTTAGATTAGCAAAAAAAGAAGCTCGATTTGCGATTGTTAGTCTATTTGTGGGATTAGGTGTTATTGCTTCTGGAATAACAATGAGTATTTTCCCATTATTACCAAATACATTAGGCTTTTTAACATTTTTAATGTTCTTCCTTCCTGTCATTTCTCACTATAAGCATGTTAGAAAAGAAAAACTCCAATTAGCGATTATTGAAAATGTTAAAACTCCTGTTGATATGCTTGATGTTAAATTAAGAATTAAAGGCCTCGCTAAAGTGTTTATGGGGTGTAGTGCAGCCATTGCCTCATTATTTGTTTTTAACGAAGTTAGAGATGGAGAATATCAACATATATTGCTTAATATTTTAGTGGCTTTAGGAGCATTAACAATATTTGCACCTTACATCGTTGGTCTATGGAGCAAAAATACTTCAAGAACTAGATTTGTTATTAGAGCGGTTATAAATATACTTATTTCTACTAGCCTATTTATCACTCTTTATGTTTTGATGAATAAGACAAAATTGTTTGATGATATTTCTTTTAGAAATATGTTCTACCCAATCTTATTGGGTGTAATTCTATTAATGGAGTTTGTTATTTATTCAATTGCTAAAAAAGGACGACCAAGTGAATTTGGTATGACATTTGTTGGCATAAGCAAATTTTCCTTCATGGGATTAATTGGAGTGAGTTTATCCACTTTAGCGGTTTATTTTATTCAACCATATTTAGAATTATCAATTCTCACCCTTATTGTAATCGGAGTGTTTAATTTACTAATCTACTTCATCTTCTCGTATTTTGTTCCATTTAAGGATGTCAAAGAGATCGTTAAATATTATAATGACGTAGACGCATCTAGAATGAAGGACGCCGTGTTAGACGAAAAATTGAGGCTTTCAAAATGAAACAAGTAGGAATTAAAGTGATCGCGAATAACAAAAAGGCTCATTTTAACTATTTTTTGTCTGACTTCACTGAATGTGGAATTGAACTTAAAGGAACTGAAATTAAATCATTAAGAGTGTCAGGAGCGACGATTGGAGATTCTTATATCGTTATTAGAGCTCATGAAGCTGAAATACTAAATATGTATATCAAACCTTACGAGCAAGGTAATATCTTCAATCATGACCCACTTAGAACTAGAAAGCTTCTTCTTCATAAAAAAGAAATCAGATGGTTTGAAGACAAAATGAAACAAGGCGGATACACGGTTGTTCCAACAAAAATTTACTTCAAAGGTGGTAGGGCAAAAGTGGAAATCGCTCTTGCAAAAGGTAAGAAAATATATGATAAAAGAGAGACCATTAAAAAACGTGATGTTGAAAGATCTCTCGCAAAAGAAGAATATTAATTTGATAACCTACTAACTCACATATTAGAAATACGAAATATTCTAAAATTTTATAAAAGGAGGACAAACAAAATGAAACTATTATTCTTAGGCTTATTACTCGCTAGTACAGTTTGTTTTTCCTCATCACAAAATAATATAAAAAATACTCAAATTACGAAAAAATTGGTGCAAAACCCTATTATTTTACGTAATTCTGCAACAGATTCATTTGTTTCTTATTGGAAAAGTGAGTTCAAACCAGAAGGCGTTAGAGCGTGTGATATCTCAAAAGAAAAATATCTTGAGATGATGGATCGTTACTTAGACTTAACTAAAGACGAACAAGCCGAAGTTAACATAGTTAATGACCTTGAAGAAGGCTACACAATTGGGGATGTTATCAAAACTTTAGTCAACAAATATTATCCTAATCAACAATCAATTAAAGATGAGAAACCTAAATTAGATCAAAGATCTATTATAATTATTGCTAGTGTTATCTCTATTGTTGGGATGTCCGCGATAAGCGTTTTATACATTTTAAAGAATCGAAAATTGATTAAGTAATTAACCCTCAAGAAATCATTTTTATTAAAAATCTCTCAAAAAGGGATTTTTTTATCTTAACAAAAATAAAAAATAATGATAGAGTTATGACACTGAAATTTCATAGGAGGTAAAGATGAGAGAAAAAGTTATTTTAGTTTGCTCTGATTGCCTATCTAGAAATTATGTCACCACTATTAGAAGAGATAGTGGAAAGAAACTTGAACTTATGAAGTTTTGTCCAAAATGTGGAAAACAAACTCTTCATAAGGCAAGTAAATAAACGGAGGTACACTTATGGGTCTTGGAAAATACGCCAAAGGTGTTGTTAAAGAAGCCAAGAGAGTTCGTTGGCCAAAAAGAGAAATTTTAATCCCTTCAATCATTGTTGTTTTAGTTATCGCAATCATTGTTGGATTATTATTGTTCGCGGAAGATTTAGCGGGTAAGAAATTAATTGATATCTTGTCTGACGCTTTCGCAGGTAGATAAGGAGAAAATAACAATGGTAGATAATAGTAAAATTGCCTTCAGTGACACTAATACTGATATCTCTGAACAAAGAGAACCAAAAGAAGTTAAATTAGGTGATAAAGCCTGGTATGTTGTTTCAACATATTCAACACACGAAAAGAAAGTTGCGTTCAACTTACAAAAACGTGTTGAATCCATGGGCTTAGATGATTTAATTTTCAGAATCGTTGTTGTCGAACAAGAAGTTCCAGTGATGAAAGATGGTCTTCCAACTGGTAAAACCAGAATGAAAAACCTCTATCCTGGATATGTCTTTGTTGAAATGATTATGACTGACTATGCTTGGTATGTTGTTAGAAACACTCCAGGCGTTACCGGATTCGTTGGATCTGCTGGTAAAGGTACAAAACCATTCCCAGTTCCAAGAGAGCAAATTGAACCAGTCCTTAAAAGAATGGGTATGGTTGATGAAAGCATGTATGACCGCTACGCAGTTGGTGATTATGTTAAAGTCATCCACGGCACTCTTGAAGGAACAGAAGGAACAATTCTTTCTATCAATAAAGAAACCGGCGCTGTTGAAATTGAAACTATCTTCTTTGGTAGAAGCACCAAGGTTGAAGTTGATTTCTCTGAAATTGATAAGATCTAAAAAAACTAAAACTCGGAAAGAAAAATTCCGAGTTTTTTAATAATCGAGGGTCCTTTGGTTGACAAATATTATCCGCCATGGTTTACTATAGTTAGGGTTTGACTAGTGCTCTTCGCCTAGTCTTTTATTTTACATATAATTGCTAAAGTTATAAGCAAAACGACAATGAGATCAACCATCTATTGTCCCCCTTTCTATGCCCTAGTAATTCTTAGCGATATTTACTAGACCAGAAACCATAGAAAGAACGAATAGTAAGCACCAGTTAAGATGTTTACTAGGGATCAAAATTCAGACTTTTATTTTGAAAGTCCCCTCATATATATATGGAAATACATAGTATTTCCTAGGGAAATTTTTCAAAATTTTTAAATTTTATTTTTGTATAAAAAAAGAGACCTACAGAGTAGGTCTAATTCTTTATAATTTTTTTGTAAATTACGCTCTTGGCCAGGATTTAATCTTTACTTCTTTTAAACCAAAGTTATATTGTTGAGTTCCATTATGAGCTTGCGCAGCTAATCGAACCTCAAACCAAGCAACTTGGCTAGCGCTTGTGGTCCAATAGAATTTCACTTCGGTTGTTTTAGTGGGGATAACATCTTTTTCGCTTTCCCACATTCCAATAACTTTGTTTTCACTTGAGAAGAAATAGACTTTGAATGGTTTAGTATTTTTTTCGGCGCTTCCGTTAGCGTTTCTTACAGTGGAAATGGTGAATCTAATTTCTAGCTTTTCTCCGGTATGAGAGAATCTAGGAGTGCAGAATCCTTGGTTTGCTTTAGTGAATTTAGCGCCATATCCATCATTAGATGGGTAGAAGTCTGGAGATCCAACATAGTACCACTTGGTCCGTTTGAATAGCTATTTCCTGTTGAATAAATCCAATTACTTGGAATGCTTTCACTCCAATCACCTTTTAACCATTGGTCATCAGTGTTTGTGAATGTCGTTGGCATTTCAATTGGAGAATTATAGTTAATTGGTTTACCGCATGAATATAATTCATATCCATCCGCGTAATTAGGTAATTTGACTCTTCCTAATTGCCAGTCTTCACTACCTTCTTCAGGGTCTTCGCCAATAATAGTAGACGAACCTCCACCGGTGGAATCCCCACTCGTGGAACCTCCTCCGGTTCCTGGATCTGTTTCACCAGGTTCACTTGGAGTGTTCTCCTGATTCCCCCCACTAGATGGAGTCTCACTTCCTTTAGATAAACTACCGCATGAGAAAAGAAGTAAAGATGATAATAATAAGACGAAAACTGATTTATTTTTCATTATTTTTTCTTATTACTCTTTCCGTTAATTGCTTCTCTAAACGCAGCGATTTCTTTAGAAGTTC
This sequence comes from uncultured Caryophanales bacterium, assembly GCA_946612115.1. Taxonomy (GTDB): domain Bacteria; phylum Bacillota_I; class Bacilli_A; order RFN20; family CAG-826; genus UBA2450. The sequence goes on from CAMOEI010000004.1 coordinate 98,227, forward strand.
CTACTACGTAGACGGTATCATCTGGAAGTAATGAATCATTACCACCAGGAACGAAAGATCTATTTCCTCTTTTAATTAAGACGATATTAACTCCATAAACATTTTTAGGGTTCATATCTTTTAAGGTTGCTGGGAAAAATCCAGGATTAATAATAATGGAGACGATTGAATACTTAGAATCTAACTTGTAATAGTCTTGGAAATCTTCATTACCGATACGGTTTGCTAAAGCAGCACCAGCGGCTTTTTGAGGAGTGATGACTTCGGTGGCACCTAATTTTTTCATAATTGGGACGTAATAATCATCATCGACACGAACGATAATGTTTTTGACGCCTAATTCTCTTAAGATGACTGTGGTTAAAACACTAGCTTCTTGGTTATCACCAAAAGCAACGATAGCAGCGTCGACATCTCCAATGCCTAGCTCTTTAAGAGCTTTCTCATCAGTAGAGTCTGCGATAAAGGTTGTTGGTAAGTCGTTAGCGACTTCTTTTGCGATTTGTTCATTAGAATCGATTGCGATAACGTCCATAGAGTTGTCGATTAATTCTTTGACAACAGAACGACCGAATTGTCCTAATCCAATAACTGCGAATGATTTGTGTGCCATAATATTTTCTCCTATCCGACGATTAAGTCAGCTTCAACATATTTGAAATGAGTGTTTTCTTCTTTATCCATATTTGATTGGAAAACTTGGAACAAAGTAATTGGTCCTAATCTTCCAAAGAACATAACGATTGATAAAACAATTTTACTACCAATTGTTAAAGTTGGGGTAATGCCAGTTGATAGACCAGTCGTACCAAAGGCTGAGAACACTTCAAAGAAGATGTTTTCAGTGCTATCAAATGGATCTTTGCGATATTCTTCAAAAGACTTCACTAAGATAAATGCGATAACAATGGTGAAGATTGATAATAAAACCAAGACCATTGCTTTAAGAATACTAATTCTTGAATATTGTCTATTAAAGGCAACGATTTGTTTACCTTGTAAGAATTTAATTAAGCTTAAGACAAGCATAAATACTGTGGTGGTTTTAATACCACCAGCAGTGGAAATTGGTGAACCACCAATAAACATCAAAATACAACTAACAGTCTTTCCGGCGATTGATAAGTCATTTTCATTAAATGTCGCAAATCCTGCTGTTCTACAAGTAACACTTTGGAACAAAGCATTAAACACTGAAATATTACCTTTTGTGACATCGGTTAAAATAAAGGAAGCGAATCCTACAACAAGGAGGAAACCAGTGGTTAATAAAACAATTTTCACGAAAGCGTTCCATTGGTTCGCTCTTTTTCTTAAAACGATGACATCAATAATTGTGATAAATGAAATACCACCCAAAATAATTAAAATCATTAAATAGGATTGCATGTAGTAATACGCCCACAAAGGCATATTATCAATAATGCTATTGCCAGCTCCTCTAATTAAAGAAGTGCCTCCCATGATATCAAATCCAGCGTTATTAAAAGCGCTAATAGACATAAAAACTGAGTTCCAAATCGCATCTCCAATTGAGAGTCCTGGAACATTTAAAAACACTGGTAAACCGAGTAAAAATCCGACTAATTCAGAGACTGTAACAATCGCCACAACACGTCTAACAAATACCCCGACTTGTGACACGGAATTTGAGTTCACTGCTTGAGATAAAAATAGACGATCTTTGAACTGCAATTTCTTTATAAATAAAGAAATAAAGAATGTTAAAATCGTAATAAAACCAAGTCCACCAATCTGGATCATCACTAGGACAATGAGTTGACCAAAGAAGGTTAATTCTTGACCTATTCCATTAACGTAAGTGCATAACCCAGTAACGCATGTCGCACTGGTCGCGGTAAATAAGGCGTCAATAAAGCTTCCCCAGTTATTTGCTCGTCTAGAAAAAGGCATGCAAAGTAAAAGTGCTCCAAGGAGGATGACACCAACAAATGACAAGAGAACTAATAGGTACGGTGAGACCGATTTTGCTTTCTTCATAAACTGCTTGTATTATACACACTAAATCGAGAAAATCAAACAACCCACAAATTCATAAATTTGGCCAAACAAACAAAAAAATAATTTTCTTCTTGCACTCGTATATGTACATTTGATATTCTTTTAAAGCATGTTGCCTTCACGTACATGAGAGAGCGTGAGAGCTATACATGATAAATAAGTCCTGTGGAAGAGGGGCGATTCCCTCAGACCACGGCACGGACAATCTAAGAAATAAGGAGGAAAGTCACGTGAGTAAAAAAATCGCAAAAGTACTAAAGATGGAACTCCCTGGCGGCGAAGCTAAACCAGGACCAAAACTCGCTAGTGCTGGTATCAACATGGCGAAGTTCTGCACTGACTTCAATGCTAAAACCGCGGATAGACGTGGTGAAGTCGTTCCAGTCATTATTACTGCCTATGAAGACAAATCCTGTGATTTTGTCATCAAAACTACTCCAGTTGCACCTTTACTTTTAAAGGCTGCTGGAATTCAAAAAGGTTCACCAAACAGTAAGACCACTGTTGTTGGACATATCTCTAGAGCCAAACTCAAAGAGATCGCCGAGTACAAATTACCTGATTTAAACGCTAA